>NZ_JBYQGR010000001.1:0-683333 GCF_058200335.1 Streptococcus sp. SCPM-O-B-15277 (M60) | reverse complement strand
AGTTGTACTTGAAGTAGTCTTAGGCTCTTCAGTTGTAGTTGTTGTACTTGAAGTAGTCTTAGGCTCTTCAGTTGTAGTTGTTGTTGAAGTAGTTGTAGGTTCTTCAGTTGTAGTTGTTGTTGAAGTAGTTGTAGGTTCTTCAGTTGTAGTTGTTGTTGAAGTAGTTGTAGGCTCTTCAGTTGTAGTCGTTGTTGAAGTAGTTGTAGGTTCTTCAGTTGTAGTTGTTGTTGAAGTAGTTGTAGGCTCTTCAGTTGTAGTCGTTGTTGTAGTTGTTGTCGTAGTTGTTGTCGTAGTAGTAGTTTCTTCTTTTGGATTCACAATTGTCTTAGTTACTGAATAATCAGCTCCAAAATCTTCAACGTTAACTTCTGTATCTGCATCCTTGATGACATAGCCGGAAGGTGCTTCAACCTCGGTGATAATATATTTATCTTTCAACAGTTTGTTAACAGCAATATTACCATTATCATCTGATACATACTCACCAATAACTTGGTTATTAGCTTGACGAACTACTTTAAATTTAGCACCCTTAAGTGGTTGATTCGCTTCATCTACTTTATGGATATTGATTGAGTAAACATAACCAACACCAGCACCACCAGCAATTTGAACTAAAGCAGCATTTGTAAATTCTGTAACAACGACACCTTCACCTTTTAATGTAGCATCATTCTTTAATAATTCACCATCAACGGGTTCATAATTTAAACGTACGTTATAAGAAATACGATATTGGTCTTCTTCTGTCATGTCCCCTAATTCGACAACGAAAGATTGTCCATCTTCACTAACTGTAATCTTGTGTTGGTCTGTTACATCAACACGGTTTGAGAATACCCATTCACCGGTTTCATAAGAGAATTTACCTTTGATAACCTTAATGCTATCTTTTACATAGCTAGCATTTGTAAATTTCAAGTGATCTTCAATTGTTACACTCTTGACGTTTTGTTTTGTACGATTGACTGAAATAGTGTATTGAACCTCTCTTTTGTCTCCCTCGTTAACCCAACTAGTCTTTGTTAAAAGAGACGGATCACCATCGCCAATACCAGTAAATGATACCTTACCAGCAGGTATTGTTTCTTTATTAATCGTAATCTCAACTGGAATTTCTCCTTGTTGAGGGTGTTTTTTGAAATCGACACGAGCATAGAAGAAGAAAGATCCGTGAGTATCTGAGTGTTTTTCAACATAATCCGTATAAGTTAAAGTAAGGGACTTGTTATCAGCACTTAGTTTTGCATGTGCAATCACCTCATTTGTATTGATATCCTTGATTTCAATATTATCAGAGTTAATGATTATAGCATCAGGCACCGTAATTATCGTTTGATCTCCTGCCTTAACATTTTTTCCAGATAAATCAAAATCTGCATTAAGACGGAATGTAGCCCATTGCTTTAATTCCCAGTCGAGAACTCCGCCTTCATTATTTGATACCTTAATATTTTGGATTGTATCTACGAATTTTCCAGATACTGAAACCTCAGGAGTTTCAGCAAAAGTTTTATTCAAACTAAATACGAAAATAGTCGTCAATACGCATATCAAAAATGAGAAAATACTAAACTTTTTCTTTTTGTTCATTTTATAGTTCCTTCTAATAAATTTTAGATAGTTTCAAGACATAATTTAAAATTACGTCATTTACTAAAAAACAAGTAAGTCACATAGGATAATTTTATAGACACCTTTAGTACTGGCCCTCCTCCTAGTCTTTTACTAAAACTATCCTATAGGTGAATTATATCACATTATAATATGTACATCAATAATAAATATGTGAAATTTGCTATAAATTAAAAAATTCACAAAAACTTAGAAATTATCTGTCTCTTAAGAATAAAAATAATATAAAAACGCTTACATTCTTTGTTTTATCAGATTTGAATTTTAAGTGTTTTATGAAATGATTGAAAATTCTATCGCAACAATTTACAAAAAATTTAAGTAAAGATATTATTTTTACTGGTGATTTTATATTAAATTTAATTATTTATTATATTTCTCTAATCATTTATTTGATAAATCATCGTGTGGGAATTTTATATTCTATTTGTTTGTGCTATACTTTAAAATATATAAAGACTATTAAATGTAGGGCAACAAATACATGACTTATAAATTTTTACTCTTCGACCTAGACCACACCTTGCTTGATTTTGATGCTGCTGAGAATGTAGCCTTAACACAACTCCTTAAAGAAGAAGGAGTTACGGATATTCAAGCCTACAAAGATTATTACGTTCCTATGAATAAGGCTCTCTGGAAGGATTTAGAACAGAAGAAGATTACAAAATCAGACTTGGTTAACACTCGTTTTTCAAAATTGTTTGAGCATTTTGGGATCGAGAAAGATGGTACCTATTTAGCTAATCGCTATCAGTTTTATTTAGCTCAACAGGGACAGGTGTTTTCTGGTGCTATAGAACTCTTAGATAACCTCATTGAGCGTGGTTATGAACTCTACGCTGCGACAAATGGGATAACTGCCATTCAGACAGGTCGTTTGGAACAATCTGGTATTGCACCATTTTTCAAGGAAATCTTCATTTCAGAGCAACTCCATACCCAAAAACCAGATGCAGCATTTTATGAGAAAATTGGAGCTCGAATTCCTAAATTTAATAAAAATCATGCCCTTATGATTGGTGATTCTTTGTCAGCTGATATTCAGGGTGGAAATAATGCTGGCATTGATACCATCTGGTACAATCCTCATCACCTCGAAAATCACACACAAGCCCAGCCAACTTACGAAGTCGACTCTTATCAGGCTCTGCTAGAACTCTTAGATAAACTGTAAAAAGTGGTTTCCATAGCCACTTTTTGCTATAATAGAGGCAGTATAAATGAAGGAGCGGTAGCAGTAAATGATGTCTAGGCCAATTCTTTCTCTTTATGAACCGTTGTATACACTAAAGGAAGTTGATCAAAATATCTGGATAGTAGATGGTGATTTGATTCAAATGGACGTGAAGATCTTCAAGCTTCCTTTTCAGACACGTATGACGGTGGTTAAGTTAAATGATGGCAAACTTTGGATTCACTCTCCGATTGCGCCAAATGAGGGACTGTTTACTGAACTAGACGCTTTGGGCAAAGTCGCTTACCTGATTTCACCAAATAAGATTCACTACGCCTATATTTCAGATTGGAGAAAAAGATATCCTCATGCGCAAGCATGGTCTAGTCCAGGAGTTGAAGAGAGAGCGAAAAGTCAGAATGTCAAGGTAGAATTTGATGCTCCTTTAACAGATATGGCTCCTGACTTATGGTCTGATGAGATTGAACAGCTTATTTTTAAGGGAAGTTCTGTCATCGAAGAGGTGGTGTTTTTTCATAAATCAACTAAAACACTTATTTTAACAGACCTTATAGAGAATTTTGAACCTGAAAATATAGCTAGTCCAATTCGCAGAAGATTCTATCGTTTAGCTCGTGTAACAGCTCCTGATGGTCAAACTCCTATTGACTATCGGATGACTTTTATAGGAAGGCAAAGGGAAGCAAAGGTCTCCTTTGCCCGTATGTTAAACTGGAAACCGGATAAGATCATTCTTGCACATGGTTTATGCTTTTTTAAAAATGGTACGGATGAATTAAGACGTGCCTTTAGATGGATACGATAAAGGAGTTGGCGATGCAACATTCATCTTGGCATGCCTTGATTAAGGAGCAATTACCTGAGGGTTATTTTGGGAAAATCAATCAGTTTATGGAGCAGGTTTACGCTCAAGGAACTGTATATCCGCCCAAGGAAAAAGTTTTTCAGGCTCTATTGACAACTCCTCTGGAAGAGGTTAAGGTAGTGATTCTGGGGCAGGATCCCTATCATGGTCCTGGTCAAGCTCAGGGCTTGAGTTTTTCAGTTCCAGATTCTATTCCAGCACCTCCTTCTTTGCAAAATATTTTAAAAGAACTTGCGGATGATATTGGGGTAAAACCGTCTCATGACTTGACCTCTTGGGCGGAGCAGGGTGTTTTGCTTCTCAATGCTTGCTTGACTGTCCCTGCTGGCCAGGCTAATGGTCATGCTGGTCAGATATGGGAGCCTTTTACAGATGCTGTGATCAAGGTTGTCAATAAACTTGATAGAGCAGTTGTTTTTGTCCTCTGGGGTGCTTATGCACGTAAGAAGAAGGTATTGGTAACTAATCCTCAACATCTGATTATTGAATCAGCTCACCCGAGTCCCCTTTCCGTTTACAGAGGATTTTGGGGTTCCAAGCCTTTTTCCAAGGCCAATGCATTCTTAAAAGAAACAGGACAAGAGCCAATCGATTGGCTTAGATAAGGAGAGAATATGCCTCAGTTAGCGACGATTTGCTACATTGATAACGGAAAAGAATTACTCATGCTTCATCGCAATAAAAAGCCTAATGATGTCCATGAAGGAAAATGGATTGGTGTAGGTGGAAAGTTAGAGCGTGGGGAAACTCCTCAAGAATGTGCTGCACGCGAGATTTTAGAAGAAACAGGGTTGAAAGCTAAGCCGGTTTTAAAGGGAGTTATCACTTTTCCTGAATTCACTCCTGACTTGGACTGGTACACCTATGTGTTTAAGGTGACGGAGTTTGAGGGTGAATTGATTGATTGTAATGAAGGGACCTTAGAATGGGTTCCTTATGATAAGGTTTTAAGCAAACCAACCTGGGAAGGAGACCACACCTTCGTAGAGTGGCTTTTAGAAGATAAGCCTTTCTTTTCAGCCAAGTTTGTTTATGATGGTGATAAGTTATTGGATACCCAAGTGGATTTCTACGAATAAAGGAGAAAGCAGATGTTACTAATTAAAAATGGTCGAGTCATGGATCCTAAGTCTGGTTTGGATCGAGTGTGTGATGTTTTGGTTGAAGACGGTAAAATTGTTCAAATTGCTCCTGAAATCCAGGAAGAAGGCGCTCAAGTAATAGATGCTACTGGTCTTGTAGTTGCGCCTGGATTGGTAGATATCCATGTTCATTTTCGTGAACCAGGTCAGACTCATAAAGAAGACATTCATACAGGAGCACTAGCAGCAGCAGCGGGTGGTTTTACCACTGTTGTAATGATGGCTAATACAAATCCAACTATCTCAGATGTTGAGACTTTAGAGGAAGTTCTTCAATCAGCAGCAAAGGAAAAGATTAACGTTAAGTCTGTAGCAACGATTACCAAAAACTTTAATGGCCAAGACTTGACTGACTTTAAGGCGCTTTTAGAAGCTGGAGCCGTTGGTTTTTCTGATGATGGTATTCCTCTTGAAAGTAGTAAAGTAGTTAAAGAAGCTATGGAAGAGGCTAAAAAACTCAACACTTTTATCAGCTTGCACGAAGAAGATCCTGGTTTAAATGGTACGCTTGGCTTTAACGAAAATATCGCTAAAGAGCACTTTCATATCTGCGGTGCTACTGGGGTTGCAGAGTACGCTATGATTGCTCGTGATGTCATGATTGCCTATGCAACCAAGGCTCATGTTCATATTCAGCATTTATCTAAGGAAGAAAGTGTCAAGGTTGTGGAGTTTGCTCAAGGTTTAGGAGCAAATGTAACAGCCGAAGTAGCACCGCAACATTTCTCTAAGACTGAAGCGCTTCTCTTGACTAAGGGAAGTAATGCTAAGATGAATCCACCTCTACGTCTGGAATCTGATCGCCGTGCAATTATCGAAGGACTCAAGTCAGGTGTCATTTCAGTAATTGCGACAGATCACGCGCCTCACCATGCTGATGAAAAGAACGTCGAGGATATCACCAAAGCTCCTTCAGGTATGACAGGACTGGAAACTTCCTTGTCACTTGGTTTAACTTACTTAGTCGAAGCTGGTGAGCTGAGCTTGATGGAATTATTAGAAAAAATGTCTTACAACCCAGCAAAACTTTATAACTTTGAAGCAGGTTATCTATCAGAAAATGGTCCGGCTGATATTACAATTTTTGATGATAAAGTGGACCGAATCGTGGATAGTCATTTTGCTTCTAAAGCAGCGAATTCACCATTTATCGGTGAATCTTTGAAAGGGCAAGTCAAATACACCATTTGTAATGGACAGATTGTCTATAAGAACTAGGTGAAATCTGCTCTTTCGAATCATTAATTAGAGAGAGACGATATGTACCCAACCCATCATTTTAAAGACAAATTTGTCTTATTTCTTAAGATTTTCTTTCCAATTTTAGTTTATCAATTCGCGAATTACTCAGCTTCATTTGTAGATACGACTATGACTGGCCAGTATAATACTATAGATTTGGCTGGGGTATCAATGGCGACAAGTCTATGGAATCCCTTTTTCACCTTTCTAACTGGTATTGTCTCAGCCTTGGTTCCTATAGTTGGACATCATTTGGGTCGAGGAAAGAAAAATGAAGTGGCTTCTGATTTTTATCAATTTCTTTATCTTTCGCTTGGATTATCCATCTTTCTATTTGTTTTAGTTTTTCTTGCTGCGCCACTAATTCTAAACAATATGCGGCTAGAAGCAGCAGTAGCAGATATAGCAATTCGTTATCTCTGGCTTTTAGCTATTGGAATTATTCCTCTATTACTCTTTAGTGTTATTCGTTCATTACTCGATGCGCTGGGACTGACCAAACTATCCATGTATTTAATGCTTTTATTGCTACCTCTCAATAGTGGTTTTAACTACCTCTTAATCTACGGAGCTTTTGGCTTCCCTGAGTTAGGAGGGGCTGGAGCAGGGCTCGGGACTTCCTTGGCTTATTGGGCGTTGTTGGGGATTTCCATACTAGTCCTTCTTAAACAGGAAAAATTGAAAGAACTGCATTTAGAGAAACGATTACCCTTAGACGGCGATAAAATAAAAGAAGCAATCAAATTAGGCTTACCGATAGGTGGAACCGTATTTGCAGAGGTTGCTATTTTTTCAGCAGTTGGTTTGATTATGGCAAAATTTTCATCGTTGATTATTGCTAGCCATCAGTCCGCGATGAACTTTTCGTCACTCATGTATGCTTTTCCGATGAGTATTTCATCAGCAATGGCGATTGTGGTGTCTTATGAAGTTGGAGCCAAAAGGCTAGAAGATGCTAAGAAATACATCAAAATTGGGCGTCTATCTGCTATGGTATTCGCAGTTTTGACTCTCTCCTTTTTATATATTTTCCGAGAAAATGTTGCGAGACTTTACGGTTATGATCCTGAATTCATTAAATTGACAGCTAGTTTTATGACCTATAGTCTATTTTTCCAGTTGGCTGATACATTTGCAGCTCCGTTACAAGGTATTTTACGAGGTTATAAAGATACAGTCATACCTTTCTATCTCGGTCTCCTTGGTTACTGGGGAGTTGCTATACCTCTTGGTTTGTTTCTAGATTATTCAACAAATCTCGATGCTTATTCATATTGGATAGGTCTTATTGTAAGTTTAGTTGTCAGTGGATTACTCTATCAGTGGCGTTTACAAGTTATTATGAAAAGATTCAAATAATTTGATGAAAATATCCTTAAAAATTAGTTTGTGAAATAGTCGTTTTATGTAAAGAAAAGTCTTGATTTCATTGACTTTTCTTTTTTTATATTGTGAAAAAATAGCAAGCATATTCTTTGACTCTCATTAACCTATAAGTTAGAATAGAACTATAAGAAATTAAACTTAGAAAGGCAAGATTATGTCAACTTTAGATAAAAATCTTTTGCTTGAGATGTTCCGTAAGATGGAAGAAATTCGTCGTATGGATTTAAAAATTGCTCAATTAGTAAAAAAAGGAAAAGTGCCCGGTATGACGCACTTTTCTGTTGGTGAGGAAGCTGCTAACGTTGGGGCTATGTTGGCTCTAAACGAAGATGATCTCATAACATCGAACCACCGTGGTCACGGACAAGCCATTGCTAAAGGAATCGACCTTAATGGTATGATGGCTGAAATCCTTGGTAAGTATACTGGAACTTGTAAAGGTAAAGGTGGATCAATGCACATCGCCGACCTTGATGCAGGTAACCTTGGTGCCAACGGTATTGTTGGTGGTGGTATGGGGATTGCAGTAGGTGCTGCCCTTACTCAACAAATGAAAAATACTGGTAAAATCGTTGTCTGCTTCTTTGGTGATGGAGCGACTAACGAAGGTGTATTCCACGAAGCTGTTAATATGGCCTCAATTTGGAATCTTCCAGTTATTTTCTACTGTATCAATAACGGTTATGGAATTTCTGCTGATATTAAGAAAATGACTAATGTCCAGCATATTCACGAGCGTAGCGCTGCTTACGGCATTCCTGGAATGTTTATTCCTGACGGAAACAATGTAATTGATGTATACGAAGGATTTAAGAAAGCAGTTGACCATGTCCGTTCTGGTAAAGGCCCTGTCTTAATCGAAAGCGTAACTTACCGTTGGCTTGGTCACTCTTCATCAGACCCTGGTAAATATCGTACACGTGAAGAAGTCGATGAGTGGAAGGAAAAAGATCCAATCGAAAACCTCCGCAAGTACCTTGTTGAAAACAAGATTGCTAGTGCAGAAGAACTTGAAGAAATTCAGGCTCAAGTCAAGGAAGCAGTGGAAGCATCTGTTAAGTTTGCAGAAGAAAGTCCATTCCCTCCGCTAGAATCAGCTTTTGAAGATATTTACGCAGACTAAGGAGAAGTAGAGAAATATGGAAACAAAATTAATGTCTTTCCGCGATACCATTATCCTTGCAATGTCTGAGGAAATGCGTCGTGATGAAAATGTACTCTTGATGGGTGAAGATGTCGGAGTTTTCGGTGGAGACTTCGGAACTTCTGTAGGTATGTTAGAGGAGTTTGGGCCGGAACGTGTTCGTGACTGTCCTATTTCAGAAGCTGCAATTTCTGGTGCTGCTGCTGGTGCTGCTATGACTGGACTTCGTCCAATCGTTGATATGACTTTCATGGACTTTTCAGTTATTGCCATGGATAATATCGTCAACCAAGCAGCTAAAACTCGCTACATGTTTGGTGGTAAAGGTCAAGTGCCTATGACAATCCGCTGTGCCGCTGGTAATGGGGTAGGTTCTGCTGCTCAACACTCACAATCATTGGAATCTTGGTTTACTCATATCCCAGGATTGAAGGTTGTAGCTCCAGGTACACCTGCTGATATGAAGGGCCTTCTTAAGTCTTCAATCCGAGACAACAATCCTGTTATTATTCTTGAATACAAATCAGAATTTAACCAAAAAGGTGAAGTACCTGTTGATCCAGACTATACTATCCCACTTGGTGTTGGAGAAATCAAACGCGAAGGAACTGATGTAACAGTAGTAACATACGGTAAGATGCTTCGTCGTGTCATGCAAGCAGCTGAAGAATTGGCTGAAGAAGGCATCTCAGTAGAAGTTGTAGACCCACGTACTTTGGTTCCACTTGATAAAGACATCATCATTAATTCAGTTAAGAAGACTGGAAAAGTAGTTCTTGTCAACGATGCCCACAAGACAAGTGGTTTTATCGGTGAAATCTCAGCTATTATCTCAGAATCAGAAGCATTTGATTACTTGGATGCACCAATCCGTCGCTGTGCAGGTGAGGATGTACCAATGCCTTACGCACAAAATCTTGAAAATGCAATGATTCCAACAGTTGAAAGCATCAAAGATGCAATCCGTAAAACTCACAACAAACAATAATACATAACATAAATTATGTAATATATGATAAATCAGACGAGAAGCTTTGTATCTTTTAGGTACAGAGTTCTCTGCGTCCTTAGTATCTTAGATTAGAGCACGGGCTAAAAGCTCGGAAAAAAGATAAATCTCCTTGACTTCATCGAAGTCTGTGTTGATTTCCTATTTTTCGGTCGCTTTTAAACGCCCTTTGCATCATAAATAGAATAGGAGAGGTCATGGCTGATGATAAGCTAAGAGCGACTCCTGCAGCTAGAAAATTAGCGGATGATTTAGGAATTAATCTCTATGACATTTCTGGCTCAGGCGCAAACGGTCGTGTCCACAAAGAAGACGTGGAAACATATAAAGACACTAACGTGGTTCGCATTTCACCACTCGCAAAACGAATTGCATTAGAACATAATATTGCTTGGCAAGAAATCCAAGGAACAGGTCATCGTGGTAAAATCATGAAGAAGGACGTTTTGGCCTATCTTCCTGAAAATATCGAAAATGACACCATTAAATCACCTTCTCAAATTGAGAAAGTGGAAGAAGTTCCAGACAACGTAACGCCTTATGGAGAAATCGAACGCATTCCGATGACTCCTATGCGTAAGGTTATTGCTCAACGTATGGTTGAGTCATACTTAACTGCTCCAACCTTTACGCTTAACTATGATGTAGATATGTCTGAATTGCTTGCCCTTCGTAAGAAAGTTCTTGATCCAATTATGGAATCAACTGGTAAGAAAATCACTGTGACAGACTTGCTTTCTCTCGCTGTTGTTAAGACTCTTATGAAACATCCATACATCAACGCTTCGTTGACTGAAGATGGTAAGACAATTATCACTCACAACTATGTCAACCTTGCGATGGCAGTTGGTATGGATAATGGATTGATGACACCAGTTGTCTATAATGCAGAAAAAATGAGCTTGTCTGAGTTAGTAGTAGCCTTCAAAGACGTTATTGGACGTACCTTAGACGGTAAATTAGCTCCTAGCGAATTGCAAAATTCAACTTTCACCATCAGTAACTTGGGAATGTTTGGTGTTCAATCATTCGGTCCAATCATTAACCAACCAAACTCAGCAATTCTCGGGGTTAGCTCAACAGTTGAGAAACCAGTTGTAGTTAATGGTGAAATCGTGATTCGTCCAATTATGAGTCTTGGATTGACAATTGACCACCGTGTCGTAGATGGTATGGCTGGTGCTAAGTTTATGAAAGACTTGAAAGCTTTGATTGAAAACCCAATCTCAATGTTGGTTTAAAATATTTGTTTTAGAAATATAGATAAAGGAAGTAAGATATGGCCTTAGAAGTAATTATGCCAAAAGCCGGCGTGGATATGACAGAAGGACAAATCGTCCAATGGAATAAAAAAGTCGGAGAATTTGTAAAAGAAGGAGAAATCCTTTTGGAAATCATGACTGACAAAGTCAGCATGGAATTGGAAGCAGAAGAAGATGGTTATTTGATCGCTATCCTGAAAGGTGACGGCGAAACTGTTCCTGTTACTGAAGTTATCGGTTATCTTGGTGAAGAAGGGGAAAATATCCCAACTGCTGGATCAGCACCAGAAGCTAGTCCAGCACCTGCTGTAGCTAGCGCTTCAAACGATGATGGTAAGAGTGATGATGCTTATGATATCGTTGTTATCGGTGGTGGACCTGCTGGTTATGTTTCTGCTATTAAAGCAGCTCAATTAGGTGGTAAGGTTGCTCTTGTTGAGAAATCTGAACTTGGTGGAACTTGCTTGAACCGCGGATGTATCCCAACTAAGACTTACCTTCACAATGCTGAAATTATTGAAAATATCGGTCACGCTGCAAATCGTGGTATCGTGATTGAAAATCCTAACTTCACAGTTGATATGGACAAACTTTTAGAAACAAAATCTAAAGTTGTCAATACACTTGTAGGTGGTGTTGCAGGACTTCTTCGTAGCTATGGAGTTGATGTTCATAAAGGTATCGGTACTATTACTAAAGATAAGAATGTCTTGGTAAATGGTTCTGAATTGCTTGAAACGAAGAAAATCATCCTTGCTGGTGGTTCAAAAGTAAGCAAAATCAACGTTCCTGGTATGGAATCATCTCTTGTGATGACTAGTGATGACATCCTTGAAATGAATGAAGTACCAGAAAGCCTTGTGATTATTGGTGGCGGTGTTGTCGGAATCGAACTTGGACAAGCCTTCATGACCTTTGGTTCAAAAGTTACTGTTATCGAAATGATGGACCGTATTGTTCCAGCTATGGATGCGGAAGTATCTAAGAACCTACGTCTAATCCTAGAACGTAAAGGTATGACTATCTTGACAGGTACTAAACTGCAAGAAATCATTGAAGAGGATGGCAAACTTCGTATCAAAGTTGAAGGAAAAGATGATGTTATCGCAAACAAAGCTCTTCTTTCAATCGGTCGTGTTCCAGACCTTGAAGGTATCGGTGATGTTGAATTTGAATTAGAACGTGGTCGTATCAAGGTTAATGAATACATGGAAACTTCTGTTCCAGGTATCTATGCGCCTGGCGATATCAACGGTACTAAGATGTTGGCTCACGCTGCCTTCCGTATGGGGGAAGTAGCAGCTGAAAATGCTCTTAAAGGAAATCACGTTGTTGCCAAATTGAACTTGACTCCTGCAGCTATCTACACACTTCCAGAAGTAGCAGCAGTTGGTTTAACAGAAGAACAAGCTCGTGAAAAATACGATGTCCAAATCGGTAAATTCAACTTTGCTGCAAACGGACGTGCAATTGCATCAGATGCAGCTCAAGGATTTGTTAAAGTTATTGCAGACAAGAAATATGGTGAAATCCTCGGTGTTCACATCATTGGCCCTGCAGCTGCAGAGTTGATCAACGAAGCGTCAAGTATCATCGAAATGGAAATCACTGTAGAAGAAATGCTGAAGACAATCCACGGACACCCAACATACTCTGAAGTTATGTACGAAGCATTTGCTGATGTTCTTGGAATGGCTATCCATTCACCTAAGAAAAAATAAAAATAGATAGACTAGACTGGAATTATTTTCCAGTCTCTATCGTATTAGAAGGTATCTTATGAAATACATTATCAATCATTCAAACGACACTGCCTTTAATATTGCTTTAGAGGAGTACGCTTTTAAACATCTTCTTGATGAAGATCAAATCTTCCTTCTTTGGATCAACAAACCATCTATTATTGTAGGACGTCACCAAAATACCATCGAAGAAATTAACCGTGACTATGTACGCGAAAACGGTATTGAAGTAGTCCGTCGAATCAGTGGTGGTGGGGCTGTTTACCATGATTTGAACAACCTTAACTATACCATCATTTCAAAAGAAGATGAAAACAAGGCCTTTGACTTCAAGAGCTTCTCTACCCCAGTTATCAATACTTTGGCTGAACTTGGTGTTAAAGCTGAATTCACAGGCCGTAACGACTTAGAAATCGACGGTAAGAAATTCTGTGGAAATGCACAAGCCTATATCAATGGCCGTATCATGCACCATGGTTGTCTTCTCTTTGACGTAGATTTGTCAGTCCTAGCTAATGCACTTAAAGTGTCTAAAGACAAGTTTGAATCAAAAGGGGTTAAATCAGTCCGTGCTCGAGTAACTAATATTATCGATGAGTTGCCAGAAAAGATCACTGTTGAAGAATTCCGTGACTTACTTTTGGAATACATGAAAAAAGAATACCCAGAGATGACTGAGTACGTATTCTCAGATGAAGAATTGGCTGAAATCAATCGCATCAAAGAAACTAAGTTTGGAACTTGGGACTGGAACTATGGTAAATCACCAGAGTATAACATCCGTCGTGGAACTAAATTCCCAAGCGGTAAGGTTGAAATCTTTGCTAATGTTATTGAGTCAAAAATTCAAGATATTAAGATTTACGGTGACTTTTTCGGTATCGAAGATGTTGCAGCAGTAGAAGATGTCCTTCGTGGTGTCAAATACGAACGTGAAGATGTCCTCAAAGCCCTTCAAACCATTAACCTAGGTCGTTACTTCGCAGGAATTACTGCAGAAGAAATTGCTGAAGCTGTGGTGGAATAAAGTAAAAGATATCCATTTAACATGGATATCTTTTATCTTAGACTTGATATTCAAAAATAATGAGAGTAGAATAAAGAGGAAATCTGAACAAAAAAGGGGATCATATTCGATGATGAAAATTCCAATGGAAAAACTTGGTCTATTTGAACAGTTAGACCGTATAGTAGTGGCTTTTTTTAGCAAGCAACAACCTTCAAGTCCATATGATTTGAATATCAGTATTACACAAGAACACCTTGACCAGAAAAAGCAAGAGCTAGAACCATTAGGCTACCAAGCTGTCCAACTACCATTAGGAATGGCTTTAGATAATATCATTCAGCAACCTCATTATAAAAACTTAATCATTGGTGGGCTTGCTCCCGACGAAATTATAGTCAGCAAAGAAGAATTAATGCCTATGAAAGATATTGTGGACAGTTTTTGTATTATGTACGCTGCAGCGAATAACAGACTGGAAAATAGTAAGGCTTATGAATTAATGAAAGATAAGACGGTTTATTTTATTGGTAAACTATTTACAGATATTCCAAAAGACGGTGATGAAATTGCTTATTTAGGAATTGATCGAATAGCGAGCGATGGTACACCATATGAAGCTGTTAAATGCTTTCTAACGGAGGAGAGTGCAGAGAGATTCAATGATGAAAAAAGACCGGTCACCCCTGCAAACTTGGCCTATCTAAAATCATTTTGGGGAAAACCAGTCATTATTGAGCCGCACCGTAATTATTGGATCGAATTTTTATAGAAAGAATAAAAGAGCGTAAGATTCCATAAAAAATCCTACGCTCTTTTATTAATACTAAAACATTACATAATTTATATTATGTATCTCACAAACTATCCAAGGCATTTTTTTGCTCATCATTAACGATATGGGTATACAGGTCCGTTACTTGTGTGCTAGCATGTCCTAGTTGATGACTGACCAAAACTTGGGATTTGGTGGCATCATAGAGACGGGTAGCAAGAGTATGGCGGAGTTTGTGGGGTGTCACCCGGACTTTGAAGTCTTCTGAATACTTGGCCACCATCTTTTCAACACTAGAAGCATCAATACGGTTAGGAACACCTCGGTACAAGGTTAAGAAAAGGGCTGTATCGGTTTTTTCTGTCTTATAACGTTTGTCTCGAATAGCGAGATATTGCTCTAAATAAGGCTTAGCAAAGGCAGCGACATTAACCGAGTCTCGTTTTCCACCTTTTCGAGTAACGTCAATCACCATCATTTTGAGATTGAGGTCTCGAAGATCTAGGTTGACTGCTTCAGAGAGACGGACGCCAGAGGCAAGAAGAAGTGCGATAATGGCTAAATCTCTCTCTTTATTCTTATTAAAGGAAGATAAGGCGCGATTTGAGAGTGTTTGAGGGTATTCCTGGTCGATATAGTTCAAGAAACCTTCTGTCTCATCACCTAAAAAGAGCTTTTGCTTGATATTCTCAGCGCGAGCAGCTAAGGTTTCTTTCTTTTTCTTGGTCGCAACCTTCTTCATGACATTCCGATAGAAATAAGGTTCCCCTTGCTCATTTTCAACTTCCTCAGTCAAATACTTATAAAGACTAGAAAGTGCTGAAAGGGTCCGGTTAATGGTTGTTTGAGAGACCCCATTTTTCGTCGTATTGGCATTGAGCAGAGGACGTTCACGTAAGTAAAGAATAAAAGATTCCATGTCTTTCTTGGTCATGTGCTCCAGAACGTCTAAGGGAATATCGGCCATGGTGTCAGCATCTGATATGCCAGATTCCAAGACCCAGGTGAAAAATCGATCGTATTCCTTTAAGTATTCGTACAAGGTCGTAAAACTGTATGGAACAGCCAGTTTCGATTGATAGTATTCTAGAACATACCAGGGCATGACTTGTTTGAGTTTATCGATACGTTCTAATAAGATCTCGCGTTTCATGTTTTTCTCCAAATCTTTCTATACTAGTAGTATAGCATAGCTATATATTTTTTTCAAGAAAATTATAGTTTTTCGGAAAGATGTTATAGAGGGCTATATAGGAATGGATATCCTAATTTTATATAGATAAGTTCTAAAGTAACCAAAAAAATTTTTTGAGCTAATCATTGTCAATTATGTACTTTATTTAAGTGAACACTGGAAATTTTTAAAGATGTTCATCTTCTGTAAAATGTACTTTATTTAAGTGAAAACTAAAAACCTTTCAAATGTACATTTTGACAAAATAAGAACACTTTATATTATTTAAAGTGTTCTTATTTTTTTATATCTTTTTTAAACTGTACAAAATGTTCTTGCTTTCTTCTGTATCCTTTGCAAATCGAACATGCCTTTTTATTTCTCTTTCTGTACATCATTCTTTCTTTAACTTGAATTTTATAACGATGTTCTGGATTTTCTTGACATATCCACCATACAGACATATTACTTAACTCTGTGATTTCAGTTGGATTTGCTATTAGGATGTTATCTAAATAATCACACTCATGCATTAGACTTTTGTTGTGTCGTTGCTAAGTCGTTAAATCCTTTTAAAACTTTTTGATTCCTACAATATGGACAAGAATTTTCTCTGTAAAATTTTTCTTTAATAACTTGCTGATAATCTCCAGTGCATACAGGACATTTCCACCATGCGATATATATTGAATTAACTCTTACTGAAGACATTTCTTGTTTATTTAATGTTGACCATTCTTTAATTAACCAAGGATGTGTTGTTTCAAGATCGTTATAACCTTTTGCAGTCTTTTTAAATAAACAAAATGTTACCTCATCAGACTTTAATAAGTTCTTGCTACTCCAATAATCACATAATTCAGGATAAATATCTGAAATTGTATTATAGCCTTTTAATGCTTGTTCGTTATTGCAATATGGACAAGTATTAGGCACTTCTCTTCTAATTGGAATTGAACACAAGTATTAAACTTAATACAATTTTAACATTGCGGAAAAGAGGTGTAAAGAATAAATACTCTGAAAAGCTTGTATACATTTTTGATTCGTGCACAAGTATGTAAATATTGTAAAACAATTTCAAAATGTGGTAGACTAGATATGAATTTTGATGGACGATAATTAGGTCAGAGAAAAGGTTATAGATGGAAAAATTAGTTTTTATCGGAATGCTAGTCTTCTTGGCAATTGTGTTTATTGGAATATTGTTTTGGCTTCGTTTTAGAATGAAGAACACCTTTGAGAACGGTGTTCCAATGTACGATGCCCCAGCAAATAATCAGACTAGGACCAGTAAGCTAAGCGTAGGAGAGTATGCAGTGCACATAATTTTAATACTAATTAGCGCTGTAATTGCCTTTAAGGTCATGAGCATGTTCCGTCATGGGGCGGCGCCAATTGGTGCTGCTATAATCACACCTTCTATAATGTCGCTTTTCAATGCACGAAGGAGAACTGGGAAATCTTGGATGGGTATCGTTGCAGTGCTTATGGTATTCGTGTTTTTGATGTTTGTATATATAATTATAGGTCTACCTGATAACGCACCTCCACTTAAAATTGACGGAACTGAAATTCATCTTACAGAGACTAAGATTTCGGATTTGATGGATAAGGGGTATGATATATATGTATCAAATAGTAAACAGGACTACCCCGAGTATGATGAGCTTTTGACATCGGGAAGCTATATTAAATACCAAGGAGCTGGGGTTAGCGTACCAAACGGCTTTAAGTCATATGACTCAGCAGTTACGCGATCTACCTATCTTCTTGTAAAGAAGAATGTAGTTCTCGGATGTATAGGTGTTTACGGAGATAAGAGGAAGAGTACGGAGCTGAAGGACTGTGTAGTTACGCAGGTTTGCTTCGATTCTGAGTGCACAGCTGTTGCCAAAAAACATGGAATTTCATATAATATAGATGGTATAGATTTGCTAAAGAAGCTTGACGAAAACGAGTTCACGAAAGTATTTGGGAAAAAAATATGGCTGACTCCAAGAGAGCCAAGAGATGAATATTTGGGTCATTATGGTGTGCAGTGGGGAGCAGGTAACAATGAATTCTTTTGGAATCATTATTTTATGAATTTTGACCTTGATTCGAATAATGATATAGTTAATTTTAATTTTAGTTCTAATATTGCAGCAGAGCGATAGAAGAATTTGCAGGGATAATTAGGCAAAATGAAAAAGAAAAAAGTACTAAGTAAGACAAAGTATGCTATTTATCTTCTAGTGGTCCACCTTATATGCATACTTTTCACTATAAGCAAAATAATGATACCTTCATGGGGTCACTGGTTAGAGACGACACGCTTTCTTTGGACAAGCTTTCCTACCTATGTATGCGTGTTAATAGCCGTTTTCCCAATGATATGCTTTTGGCCATATTTGATTAGTGCAGATTTTAAGCCGGGTACAGCAAAGACCTTGCTTGCGACTTTTGGTCTAATAGTAGGTAACGTGACTCTGATTTTGATATATACGACTATTTTGCACAAGGTATTATAGGTATAAAAAAATCCCTTTATAGGGATTTTTTGATTGCTTCAAGTAGCTCGTCATATTCTTCAAATGCTGGAACCTCTGGGTGATCCTTCTTGATTGATTCAGTGCTTCTAAACAAGAATCCTAGTGGGTGTTTTCCTTGAAAGAAGTCGGTTTAATCGACGGTCAAGGCAGTTGATGACTTACTAGAAAATTGTTCTCAATCCTATATTTTAGCTGATTTAGCTTATCTTAGCTATGAACTCAGAGAACAGTTGAAACAGAAAGGTTACCATCTTTGGGTGCCTTTACGTCAAAATATGGCAAGAACTAAACAACATAATCATTGGAAACTAATGGCTATGAGACGGACTATCTATCAATAAGACCTTAAATGAGTAGCAAAAAATGTACAATTGAACCAATACTTCTTCTGCACCTATTAGAGTAAAAATGTACAAATCAATTCCTTAAATCAGATGATGTTATGAACTAGAAAATATACAAAATAACACTTCAAAATAATGTACAAAATAAAAATAAAGTACACTCCTTAAAGAATGTACTTTATGCTTCTAATTCAGTTGTATCAATATTTTAGCTCTAGTTTAGTCAATTGTACATAAACTTTTAGTATTAACCAAAAATTTTTTTAGAGCTGATTATCCTCAATTATGTACTTTATTTAAGTGAAAACTAGAAATTGTTCAAATGTACATTAACTTTTAGTTTTCTACCAATGTTTATTCAACACTTACTAAGTAACTTTTACATAACCTTAAAACAAAAAAATCCAAATCTTTTTGTTAATTTGGATTTTTTAAGTATTTGATAGATATTTAAAATTATTCTAAATACTAATTACTACGTTTTGTCTTATATTTAACTTTGCTGGACTTTGCTATAAAACACGATGCAACAATAACAATAATTTTGATTAGATAGATTTCGTAATGAGCGTCACTAATAGTTAATTGAGAGAACACATTGATTATTGAATGTGTCATCACACAAATCCAGAGATTTTTTGTTTTTAAATAAAGAGCTGAAAGAATGAAGGAATTTGTCAGCAACCCAAATAAAAAAGGTACTAATTGAAGATTGATTAGGGAGCCATCTATATAGAAGAACAATAAATGCCAAATTGACCAAATGATAAATGTTAAAAATGTTGCTTGAAAATAGTGTAACTTCTCTTGTAAAATTTGCTGAAATACGTATCTCCAACCGATTTCTTCCAATCCACCAAATACAATAAATTTGAAAAACATCAGAAAAGGAAGATACCAGATAAATTGTACGATTTCCCCTCCAAAAAATAGAAAAGAGAAATCAAGAATAATAAGAAAAAATGCTAATAAATAATTTTTGTAACTGGTCTGAATATTAAAAAAATCTTTTATTATTTTCTTTAAGTCAATCTTATAATAGAAAATGGCAACAATGCTACCCCATAAGGCTGTAGAGATACCACCAATCATTATACCGAGAATATTTACTAGATCAGAACGAATAGCGAAATAATTAAAGAAAAATACAACTAAACAAACTAATAACAATTGGCTAAAAGTTCCTACCAAATAAACTGAAAGAGCCTTATTTCTACTCATAGCAACTCCCTTTAATTATTTAAAAATATCCTAAAAAATATATTTGTACATAAATTATATTATGCAACAAATATATTCTCTTATCTTTTTGTTCTTAAAAATACATAACTTTTTTTATGTTTTTATAGTAACAAATCTTTCACTTTCCCAATCTCGCTTTTTGGAATAACAAGATGGATCATATCTCCTAAATACATTCTTGTTGAACCGTTAACCGTCTTACGTTTTCCGTTATGAACTTGGGTTGTGATCAGAACGTTATGTGGTAAATTAAGTTCATGTACTTGCTTGCCTGCTATTTTATCAGAAACAGGAATTTCAATAAGAGTAACTTCTCCATCGTCACTTGCGGTTTCAGGTAACATTTTCTCCAGCATGGCTTCATATACTGGTGTTCCTTTTAGCAAATCCATAACGATGTAAGCAACAAGAGTCACCATCCCTAAAGGCATAAGATTACGGATATCTCCGACCATTTCGGTCACAAGAATCATAGCCGTCAATGGTGCCTTTGATATAGCCCCGAAATAGCCACTCATTCCAAGGATAACAAAGATAGGAAATTGCTGCTGGGTAATGAGTCCTAGATTGACACAAATAACACCTACTAAAGCACCCAGTAAGGAACCTAGAGCTAAAATTGGTAAGAAAATACCACCTGGGAGACCACTTCCGTAACTAATCATGCTCCAGATAAAGCGAATGATAAAGTAAGTTAAGAGAATTTGGAAGCTATAATCTTGTTCTGTTAAGGATAAGACAACCTGATTTCCCCCACCAAGTATTTGAGGTAGGAATATTCCTACAGGAATAATCAGGATAAAAGCAAAAATTGGATGATAAGCTTTGTCAATGTGAACCTTTTTCCCAATCCAATCATAAACTTTGCCGACATTCAGAACCGCTTTCTCATAAAGAAAACCTGAAAAACCAAGAAAAATGCCCATAAGCAGATAAATCCAATACTGGCTCAAACTCATAAGAGGGATATTATCAGGCATATCAAGCACGGGTGTCAAGCCAAAGATAAGAAGAGAAACAAAGTTTGCTACTAGACTAGCAGCCAAGGTAGAAACCCAGAAGAATCGTGAAAAATGGTGATAAACTTCTTCTACTACAAATAATAACCCCGCAATCGGTGCGTTAAAGGCAGCGGCAAGTCCAGCAGCAGCTCCGCTTGCAATCAAAGAACGCTCCTCAACAGGGCTAGACTTGAGCCATTTAGCAATTCCTTTTCCTCCAGCGGCACCTAGCTGAATACTGGGACCTTCACGACCGAGCATGAGCCCACTCGCAATGGCCAAGATACCTAGAATGTATTTCTTCCAGAGGACACTCCACCAGTTGAGAGACATGAGACCTTTTAACTCTGCTTCAACTTGAGGAATACCAGAACCTTTGATATCTTTCTCTGACTTCGTTAATTTAGCACTAAGCCAGCTGATAAAAAGATAAAGAAGGAAAATGATTACTAGATTCCGTATCAGATTCTCCTGATCTTGATAAAGTTTTTGTACGATATGAAAGCCTTTTTCAATCAAATAACGAAAAGAACCTACAATAAGTCCCACCACTAATCCAACGATGATACCTCGTCCTACTTGAGAAAGTATCGTACTTGACGCAAAGGCAAATTCTTTCTTGGAACTAAGTGTTTCCGACTGTTCCTCCATAATTCTCTCCTTTAATTATCTTTTACTAGTTTCTGAAATGATAGATTTAATCGGTTCAAAACTTATACGATGAATGGGTGTAACTCCGTACTTTTCAATACCTTCTAGATGTTTAGCAGTACCATAACCAGCATTTTGAGAAAAATCATAACCTGGGAATTCCTGATCATAGTTTGCCATGATTTTATCTCTGGTAACCTTAGCAATGATCGATGCTGCTGCAATGGATAGGGAATTCGCATCTCCTTTGATGATGGATGTCTGAGAAATCGGCAAATCCAACTTCATTGCATCAATCAAAAGGTGTTCTGGTTGAGGGTCAAGCTGAGAGATAGCTTCTTTCATGGCTAGTTTCGTCGCTTCATAGATATTGACCTGGTCAATGACATGATTATCCATAATCCCGATACCGATTGCTAGGGCATTCTCTTTGACTGCCTGAAAAATCTTCTCGTGTTTTTTCTTAGGAATTTTTTTGCTGTCATTTAAACCTTTAATTTTACAATTTTGAGGTAAAATAACTGCAGCAGCAACAACAGGACCAGCTAAAGGACCGCGTCCGACCTCATCTACACCTGCAATTAAGCTAATACCTTGTGCGTAAAACTCTTTTTCATAGCTAAGCATAGCCTCTAAGCGAAAATTTTCATCGATTTCAGCTTGAATGGCTTTCTTACGCTTTTTAATTTCCTTTTGTACACCAGTACGAGAATCTTTTTCAAATTTCTTAAACAAGGGACTATCAAGTTCAGTTATCTTTGCTATTTCTTCTTTTATTTCTTTAATCGTTGTCATTGAGGTCTTCCAATGTATCTAAGGTATAGTTACCTAGTTTTCCGTCACGAACTTCCTTAACAAAGAGATTATAGAAACGATCGTAATCATCCCGGAAACCAAGGATACGTGTCATATCGATGATGATTTCAGGAGCTTCATCGTCCAGATTCATTTGTTTAAAACGTTCTTGAAGCTTTTCAGGATAATGCGTTTTAAAGTAATTGAGACCGAAAATCGTTACCTCATCCATTGGAAGTAACTGATCCTTGATTGCTCCCGTAAGCGCAAGTTTGAGTGCAACAGTTTCATCTTCAAATTTTGGCCAAAGAATCCCTGGAGTATCCAAGATTTCCAAATCTTTATTGGTTTTAAGCCATTGTTGGCCTTTTGTCACACCAGGCTTGTTTCCAACTACAGCAATTTTCTTACCCGCTAAACGGTTCATCAGAGTCGATTTACCAGCGTTTGGAATCCCGATAATCATGGTACGCAAGGTCTCAATTTGAATACCACGTTCTTTTTGACGAGCAATCTTATCTGCCATGAGTTTCTTAGCAGCATCCGTTACTACTTTTACTGTTATTTGTTCCTTAGAGTTGATAGCAAGTGTCTGAATACCTTGTGATTCAAAGTGCTGACGCCACTCTTTTGTTAATGCTGGGTCTGCAAGGTCTGCTTTGTTTAGAATCAATAGTCTTGGTTTGTCCCCGATGATTTTAGTCAGCATCGGATTTTGACTAGACAAGGGCAAACGTGCATCTACTAAAACTGTCACAAAATCAACAAATTTTAAATTTTCCTGAACCTGACGACGTGCCTTAGACATGTGTCCGGGAAACCATTGAATAGTTGCCATTTTATTTCCTTTTCTTCATACAAACTTGTTCTATTAAACATAGATGATTACTGACTATTTTACCATATTTTGGCTATTTTTGCAGTTGAATGATATCTCAATAAAAGGGAAATCCCCCTTTACCCAAGAGGAAAAGAGGGATAAAATTCTTATTGATGAACAGCTTGTGCTGCTGTGATTAGAGTTAATTTGTAAACATCGTCAGAGTTACATCCGCGAGAAAGGTCGTTTACAGGTTTGTTAAGACCTTGCAAAACAGGTCCAACTGCAGCAAATCCACCGAGACGTTCAGCCATCTTGTAACCGATATTACCTGCTTCAATACCTGGGAAGATAAAGACATTAGCTTGTCCAGCTACATTACTTCCAGGTGCTTTAAGAGCTGCAGTTTCTGGAACAAAAGCAGCGTCAAATTGCAATTCGCCATCAATTTCAAGGTCTGGACGAAGCTCATGAGCGATTTTTGTTGCTTCAACAACCTTATCGACACTTTCACCAAAGCCTGATCCCTTAGTTGAATAGCTAAGCATAGCAATCTTAGGTTCGATACCAAACATCTTAGCTGTGATCGCTGAGTTAATCGCGATTTCAGCCAGGGCGTCAGCATCTGGATTGATGTTTATAGCACAGTCACCGAACAAGTAACGTTCAGTTCCACGAACCATAAGGAAGGCACCTGATGTACGGCTCACATTCGGACGAGTCTTAATGATTTGAAGAGCTGGACGAACTGTTGAAGCTGTAGAGTGGATTGCACCTGAAACCATACCATCTACTAAGCCCATATAGACTAACATTACACCAAAGTAGTTAACATCATTGACAAGCACTTCTCTCGCTTCTTCTTCTGTCATCTTTCCTTTACGACGTTCAACAAGCGCAGCTACCATTTCTTCAAATTGTGGGTAGTGTTCTGGATCAATGATTTCGTAACCTTCTGTAATTCCTTCGATTTCTAGATAGATTTTAATCTTGTCAGGGTTTCCTAGGAGAAC
This sequence comes from Streptococcus sp. SCPM-O-B-15277 (M60), assembly GCF_058200335.1. Classification (NCBI taxonomy): domain Bacteria; kingdom Bacillati; phylum Bacillota; class Bacilli; order Lactobacillales; family Streptococcaceae; genus Streptococcus; species Streptococcus sp. SCPM-O-B-15277 (M60). Next base: position 659,353 of record NZ_JBYQGR010000001.1, on the reverse strand, counting down.
TGGGATAACTTCTGTTTCTTTTACCAAACGCTTGGTTGCTTGAAGGATACGTGGTTCTTCACCTTCAGGTAGAACGATGCGTGCATTTTTACCAACTAGGTTGGCTTTCAAACTTTCAAAAACTTCCATGAGTTTTGACTCCTTTTAAGATAAATTATTATTTGATAACTGTGTAATAAGTGTGTCGAAATCATCCGGCAGTGGGCATTCTAGCTCTAACTGTTCTTCTAAGAATGGATGATAGAACGATAAGTAATGGCAATGAAGCGCTTGACGCTCTATGCCGTGGTCTAAACTTCCACCATAAAGGTCATCTCCGAGCAATGGAAATCCAATATGCGAGAAATGAACCCGAATCTGGTGGGTTCTTCCAGTGTGTAGACGTATATCAACTAAGTGAATATTCCCATAAGATGCCACGATTTGATAGGAAGTATGCGCATATTTCCCACCTTTTGCGACCCGTCTAGTGATGATGGAATCTTCATCTCGAGCTATTGGTGCTATGATTTCTCCCTGAGGTTCCAGATACCCATTTCCCTTGACTAAAGCGAAATACCGCTTTTCAATTGCTTTTTTTTGCAACTGCTTGTCTAATCTGGCGTGTGCATAGCCATGTTTAGCAAAAAGCATCAAACCAGAGGTATCTCGATCAAGCCGAGTCACGATATGAACCTGTTGATTCTCATAATTCTGATTTACATAATAACCCTTTATAAAGTTTGCAATCGTATTGGAATGATTGACGCTAGGTATTGACGCAACCCCAAAAGGTTTGTTTATAACCAAGAAGTGATCATCTTCAAAGAGAATCTCTAGAGGATAATCAATTGCTTCCAGAGTCTCAAAACCCTCCTCTGGAGGAATGTCAATGACAACTTCATCTCCAATATCTAGAAGATAGGTTGCATTCTGCGGATGTCCATTCACTCGAATATCACCGCCTCGAAACTTAATCTTGGCAAGTAAACCTTTAGAAACTTCATGTCTTTTCAGAAAAGTTTTGACCTTGACATGTTCGTCGGCAATAAACTGAAACCTCATTCGTCCACCTCACCAATAAAGGCATCTTTGACACGATTCCAAAAACTGGTGTGGCTCGGCGTGGCTACAAAATGAATCTTGTGGTGATCAATCTGATACTCTATTTTCTCAATATTTCGGAAAGAATAAATACTATTATCGATTGAGATTGTGTGATAGTCATTTCGAGTCGGTATCAATTCAATCTTGTCTTTTTTAGGAACAATAATTGATGAACCAAGTGTGCGGTAGATTCGGTTGTTCAAACTAGCAATTTCAGCTAATTGCAAGGCTTCTATAGTCGGATGAAGGACTGCTCCACCGAGGGATTTATTATATGCAGTACTTCCAGTCGGCGTTGAAACTGTTAGGCCATCACCACGAAAGCGTTCGAAGGGAACATGGTTAATAATGACATCAGCAACCATAGTTCGATCCGCTCGACGAATGCTAGCTTCATTTAATGCTCGGAAAGACTTGACTTCACCATTTTCGAGAAATATTTTGACACTTAAGAGTGGATAAGAAACTTGAGCTCCATTATCCAACTGTAAATTTGTAACCAATTGGTCCAACTCAAAATCACGATAATCCGTATAAAAACCTAAATGTCCTGTATGAACCCCAACAAAACGAACCTTATCCAGTTGGTTTTCATACTTATGAAAAGCAGACAACAACATCCCATCTCCACCAATAGAGACAACGATATCTGGATTTTTATCATTTAGGATAAAATTATTCTTTTTTAATCGTTCTTTTAATTCGAATAGAACTTTCTGACTCTGAGGCTTACGGTTGGCAATTAGGTCAATTCGTTTACCTATATTCTTCATCGGTATCGTCACTGTTTCCTACCCCGTCATTTAATTTTCTGTGCAAAGGATCAAAGAGCGCTTGTGCTTCCTGAATATCAGCACGTATTTTACTCATTTCTTCGTCTAGCTGATGTGAAATTCTGGCTGTAATTTCAAGTCGTTCCTTGATTTCCTCTGGGAAATCTCCTTGATATTTATAATTGAGAGAATGCTCGATTGTAGCCCAAAAGTTCATAGCCAAGGTACGAATTTGAATCTCAACTAGAATGGTTTTTGCACCGTAAATGGTATCAACCGTATACTCAATAATCACATGGTAAGAACGATAACCCGATGCCTTTCGATGAGTAATATAATCACGTTCTTGAACAACTCTCATATCCTGTCTTTTACGAAGAATAGAAACAACCTCGTTTACGTCGTCTACGAATTGAACCATGACACGTAAACCTGCAATATCTTGCAAATCTTGTTCGAGTGTATCGTAGCCAATACCCCGGCGTGCCATTTTTTCTTTGATACTTTCAATCGGTTTCACCCGACCTGTGACAAACTCAATGGGAGAATGGCGGTTTTGTTTTCTATATTGTTTTCGAATTCCTCGGAGTTTTATTTTTAGCTCTCCGACAGCTTGAATGTAAGGATCTAAAAATTCTTCCCATTCTGTAATCATATAACTATTACATCCAATTCTTTAAGCAGTTTCATTCATCTAGTTTTTGATTTTCTCATGAAAATCATATACAATAAATACAATGCTTATTATACCATAAATCGCTTTCAAATATAAAGAAAAGGTTGTAAAAATGAAACATTTAGAAATAGAAATGAAAACACTTCTCAGTGAAGAAGAATATAATCGATTGCTAGCTCAATTTTCAGAAGTCACTCCTGTTACACAAAAAAATTACTACCTAGATACGCCTGATTTTTACCTTCGCCAACATAAAATCGCTATGCGCATTCGTACGTTTGATACAAGCGCCGAACTGACTATTAAGATTCCTCAAGAAGTCGGAAATATGGAATACAACCAATCCCTTACTCTTGAGGAAGCTAAATATTGTCTTGAAAATTGTAAACTTCCTCAGGGGATGATTCTAGAAGAATTAACTAGCCGTGGACTTTCATCAAGTGGTTGGGTGGTTTTAGGTTGCCTAACTACTGTTCGTTACGAAAAAGAAACAGCTATTGGACTCATGGCGCTTGATCAAAGCAACTACTTCGATATTGTAGATCATGAACTAGAGCTAGAAGTTGAAAATGGTGACCAAGGAAGTCTTGATTTTCAGGAGTTTTTACAGGTAAATGAGATCCAATACAAGAAAGCACCTTCAAAATTAGTGAGATTTATAGAAAATATGAAAAATAACTGAAATAATCTTCTTTTTTTGATAAAATAGAAGAGATAAAAAATAATAGAATCTGTGAAAGAAAACACTTTCCTTTAAAAATGTTTTTTCACCGATTTACTTAGTTTATAGAGGACGGTTTATCAATGTCAGATACAAAAAATATGAAGCTTTTTTCTCTTTCATCCAATCATGAAATAGCTCAAAAGATTGCAGATGCTGCAGGTGTTCCACTAGGAAAATTATCATCACGACAATTCTCCGATGGTGAAATCCAGGTTAATATCGAAGAAAGTGTTCGTGGATATGATGTTTATATCATCCAATCAACAAGCTACCCTGTAAATAACCACTTGATGGAACTATTAATCATGGTTGATGCCTGTGTTCGTGCTAGTGCAAATACCATTAACGTTGTGCTTCCATACTTTGGTTATGCTCGTCAAGACCGTATTGCTTCTTCTCGAGAACCTCTTACGGCTAAACTTGTTGCAAATATGTTAGTAAAAGCTGGGGTTAGCCGTGTATTGACACTGGACCTTCATGCTGTTCAGGTACAAGGTTTCTTTGATATTCCTGTAGATAACCTCTATACAATTCCGCTATTTGCAAAACACTACATTGATAAAGGTTTAACTGGTCCAGATGTGGTTGTTGTTAGCCCTAAAAACTCAGGTGTAAAACGTGCTCGTAGCCTTGCTGAATACCTTGATGCTCCGATTGCTATCATTGACTATGCTCAAGATGATTCTGAACGTAGCCAAGGTTACATTATCGGAGAGGTTGAAGGCAAGAAAGCAATCTTAATCGATGACATTCTTAATACAGGCCGTACTTTCTCTGAAGCTGCTAAAATTTTGGAACGCGATGGTGCTACTGAAATTTACGCGGTATCCAGCCATGGATTGTTCGTCAACGGTGCTGCAGAGTTGTTGGATACAGCTAATATCAAGGAAGTCTTGGTTACAGATTCTGTATTGACAGAAAGTAAAAAACCTAAGAATGTACAATATATTACCGCAAGCGAACTAATTGGTGATGCCATGGTTCGTATTCATGAAAGAAAACCAGTTAGTCCACTATTTAAATTTAAATAGAAATTAGGTGAGTTTTTGATTTATTTAGATAATGCTGCTACGACACCCATGTCATCTGCAGCTATCTCAGCAATGACTCAAGTCATGCAGGAGACTTATGGCAATCCTTCTAGCATTCATGGTCATGGGCGTCAAGCAGGAAAATTATTACGTGAAGCCCGTCAAGAGTTAGCAGGTTTATTAGGCACAAAGCCCCAACACATTTTCTTCACTTCTGGTGGTACAGAAAGTAATAATACAGCTATTATCGGCTACTGTCTTCGTCATCAAAATCGCGGAAAACACATTATTACTACTGCTATCGAGCATCACGCTGTACTTGAACCGATTGAATATCTTGTGGAAAATTTTGGGTTTGAAGTGACTATTTTAAAACCCGACAATCAAGAAATCACTGCAGATCAAGTCAAAAATGCACTGCGTGAAGATACTATTCTCGTTTCAACTATGTATGTTAACAATGAAACAGGTACTCTTTTACCAATCGCTGAAATTGGTCAGATTTTAAAAGTCCATTCAGCTGCTTATCATGTAGATGCTGTTCAAGCTGTCGGGAAGCTAGAAATTCTTCCTGAAGAACTAGGAATAGATTTCCTCAGTGCTTCTGCTCATAAATTTCACGGTCCAAAGGGTATCGGTTTCCTATACGCTGCTTCTACAGATTTTGATTCTTACCTACATGGTGGAGATCAAGAACAGAAAAAAAGAGCAGGGACAGAAAACCTTCCCGCAATTATAGGTATGGTTGCAGCTCTTAAGGACGATATAGATCATCTAGAGACTAACTTTAATAAAGTTCAAAAACTACAGAAAGTTTTTCTAACTGAAATGGCTGGATCAACCTATTATCTCAATCAAGGTAAAGAGCAACTCCCTTATGTCCTAAATATCGGATTTCCGGGACAACGCAACGATCTACTACTACTTCGTTTAGATCTTGAAGGTATTTCTATTTCAACAGGTTCTGCTTGTACAGCTGGTGTTGTTCAGGTCAGTCATGTTCTTCAAGCCTTCTACGGAGAAGAATCCCCTCGCTTACACGAGTCTGTACGCGTCAGCATTTCACCTCAAAATACTGAACAAGAAATGATAACTCTTGCTAAAACTCTTAAAAATATCATCGGAGGATAAACTTAATGGCATTTGAACAAACGATTAAACTTAAAAATTGTCGTTATGAATACACACTTAGTCCAACTGTAAAAAAATTTACGCTTAAGGATAATACTTTTTTTGAAACTAAAGTTGGTAACTATGAATTAACGCGTCTACTTGAAAAAGTTCCAAATAGCGGTGAAGGATTCCAACTTAAGATTATCATCAACAAAGACTTAACTGGTGTAAAAATCAATATCACTGATAAATTTGGTCTACGTTTGGTTGATATCTTTAAATCAGAAGAAACTCATATCCACCAAGAGAAATTCTACTTTTTGATGGATAGCCTAGTTGAACGTGGCGTATTTACAAAAAGTGAAAGATAGAAGGTCATTATGTTTCGATTAACTTATAAAGATGCCTATCAAGTAGAGCGAGTGCAAGAATATGAAGACTATGAAGCTCTTATGCTCTCTCTATCGGGTTGTGTAACTCTCCCTGATACTACTCATATTACTTCATTAACACATGATGGAGTTGAAATCTATCAAGGACTCCTAGGTAACCTCTACCGCTTTTTAAGGACTTACCACGAAACCAAGATAAACTAAGATTTTTTCTTAGTTTTTTTTCGTTATTGTTGCAATTTTCACAAGCTTTCTATAAAATAGTAGATAGAAAGGTTGTGATTTTGTGAAAGAAAAACAGTCTGCTATTCCTAAAGCAACAGCAAAGAGACTTTCTCTCTATTACCGTATTTTTAAAAGATTTAATGCCGAGAAAATTGAAAGAGCTAATTCCAAACAAATTGCAGAAGCAATTGGAATTGATTCTGCCACTGTTCGTCGTGACTTCTCTTACTTTGGCGAACTTGGACGTCGTGGATTTGGCTATGATGTCAAAAAGCTCATGAACTTTTTCGCTGATCTTTTAAATGATAATTCTATTACCAATGTTATGCTTGTGGGTATTGGAAATATGGGACATGCCCTCCTCCACTACCGCTTTCATGAGCGCAACAAAATGAAAATTATCATGGCTTTTGACCTAGATGATCATCCAGAGGTTGGTACCAAAACACCCGACGGTGTTCCAATCTATGGAATCTCTCAAATAAAGGACAAAATTAAGGATAGTGATGTTAAAACTGCTATTCTTACTGTTCCTAGTGTTAAATCTCAAGAAGTTGCGGAACTTTTGGTTAATGCTGGTATCAAAGGTATCCTCAGTTTTTCTCCTGTTCACCTACATCTTCCTAAAGACGTAGTTGTTCAGTATGTCGATCTTACTAGCGAACTTCAAACCCTCCTCTATTTCATGCGAAAAGAGGATTAGAAAGCGAATTGATTTATGAAAAAACCAGTTATTGGGATTACAGGAAATGAAACCCCGCATCCAGATGATGATCTTATGATGAGTTATGCTGCCAAAGGCTTTGTTGAAGGAGTTAAGGAAGCTGGAGGTATCCCCATTATCCTACCAATTGGTGATGAAGAAATGGCTGGTTACTACATCAGCCTAATTGATAAACTCATACTAACAGGTGGGCAAAATGTTGACCCAAAATTCTATGGTGAACCTAAATCTATCGATAGTGATGACTACCATCTTCAAAGAGACATTTTTGAACTAGCACTCATCAAAGAGGCCATCAAACAAAAGAAACCGATTTTCTCTGTCTGTCGTGGCACTCAACTCTTTAATGTAGCTATGGGGGGATCTCTCTATCAAGAGATTGAGGATCATTGGCAAGATACTTCTGCTGAGTATACAACTCAGAGACTGGTTACTGAACCGGATACGATTCTCCGAGAAATATATGGGGAAATTTCTCATATCAACTCTTTTCATCATCAAAGTATTAAGGATCTAGCTCCGAATCTAAAGGTTGTAGCTCACGATCCTAAAGATGGTATTATCGAAGCTGTTACAACTACAGACGGCTTCCCTTATCTTGGTGTTCAATGGCATCCAGAATTCCTTTTTGAAAATCGTCCTAAGGATAAAGAACTCTTTAACTATGTTGTGAATAAATTGTAAAACCTGTATCATATACAGGTTTTTTATATCATATCCGTCTTCTCACGATAACTAAAATAATCAGAATGAGAGACAATTAAATGGTCCAATAAGACCAATCCCATTAATTCGCAGGCTTCTTTAACAAGCTTTGTAACATGGTCATCATTGGGGCTAGGAACTACTGCTCCTGATGGATGATTATGAACCAGAATCACAGATGTTGCCATATGCTTCAAAGCGTAGTGGAGAATTTCCCTGGGTTCAGCAATGCTTCTCGTGGCAGACCCGATAAAAATAGTCTGCTGGTGAATGATTTGATTTTGAGTATTCAGATAGAGCGCCACTAGGTGCTCTTGTTTTTTATCTCCAAGCTCAGACTGCATCTTTTTAGCTAATTTACGACTGCTAAGAATACTCTCCATTTCCACTGTTTCCCTTTTATGGATACGGTAGCCTAATTCAATAACGGCTTGTAATTCGATAGCCTTAACACGTCCAATACCCGATAGAGTCTGCAATTCCTGTAGACTCATTCTTTTGAGGTCAGTTAAACATGTCATCTGATTTAAGACCTTCTGTGCTATTTCAAAAACATTGGCCTGTTTTGTGCCTGTCCTTAGTAATATTGCCAGTAATTCTTGGTTGCTGAGCGCTTCTACTCCTTCTTTTACTAATCTCTCTCTTGGTAAAAGTGAATCTTCTTGAAATGAAATACTATACATAAAAATCCTCCTCACTTTATTATTCGTGAGAAGGATGCTTAATTAGATAAAAACTAGATATTTTTAGATTTTTTCAAGTGCAAGACGCAAATCTTCAATCAAATCATCGACATTTTCTAGTCCAATTGATAGACGGATTTGATTTTTAGTTACTCCTGCTGCTTCTAGATCAGAGTCAGACAATTGAGAATGAGTTGTAGTTGCTGGATGAACGACCAATGATTTGGCATCTGCTACGTTTGCAAGGTTTGAAAAGATTTCTAAGCTATCAATCACCTTACGAGCTTCTGCTTCTCCGCCTTTAACGTAGAAGGTAAAGATTGAACCAACACCTTTTGGTAAATATTTCTCCGCCAAAGCATGATATGGACTATCTGGAAGTTTTGGATAGTTAACTTTTTCAACCTTTGGATGGTTCACCAGGAAATCAACGATTTTCTCAGCATTTTGAACATGACGTTCAACACGGAGAGATAGTGTTTCAAGACCTTGTAGGAGCAAGAATGAGTTAAATGGTGAAAGGGCAGCTCCCATATCGCGAAGCAATTGCACGCGAGCAGCAACGATAAAGGCTGCAGCACCAACATCACGAGTATAACTGATATTGTGGTAACTTGGATCTTCTTCGACTAATTGAGGGAATTTCCCTGAAGCTGCCCAGTCAAACTTCCCACTATCAACGATAACACCACCAATAGTTGTACCGTGACCACCGATAAATTTAGTAGCTGAGTGAACTGCAATGTCTACACCATGAGAAAAGACATTGATAAGATATGGTGTTGCAAAAGTATTGTCTGCAACTAAAGGAATCTGGTATTTATGAGCAATTTCAGCAATTTTTTCGATATCTGGAATATTGATAACTGGATTACCCAAGGTTTCAATCAAGACAAGTTTAGTATTGTCTTTAATCGCTGCTTCTACTTCTTCTAGATTATCAATATCAACAAATGTCGTTGTGATTCCATAACGAGGAAGGGTTTCTTTCAAGAGGTTAAAGGTACCACCATAGATGGTTGACGCTGCAACGACGTGGTCTCCTGCGTGAGCTAGAGCTAAAATTGTGTAGGTAATAGCTGCCATACCTGACGCAGTTGCAAGAGCACCTACACCACCTTCAAGGGCAGCGATGCGCTCTTCAAAGGCTGATGTTGTTGGATTGGTAATACGAGTATAAATATTTCCAGCTTTTTGAAGAGCAAAAAGATCTGCACCTTCTTGTGTATCTTCAAATACAAAAGATGTTGTTTGGTAAATTGGAACAGCACGAGACTTGGTAGTAGCATCTACCACTTGACCTGCATGCAATTGCAGAGTTTCAAATTTAAATTCACGAGTCATATTTAGACCTCCAAAGATTTCATTAGGTTCATTGTATCACCTATTTCACTAGGTTACAAATACAACTTTGTTATATCTTGGCATAAGAAATAGCTATGGCTATTATTAGAATTGTAGAACTTTTTTCAGATAGTTTAAAAAGTTTGTATTCACTTCCTCTTTACTTTATAATGGACAGGAAGGAGAAAACTATGTCAGAAATTACACATGAAATCGATGCAAACTTTGCTGGACGTTTAAATATCTTGCGTGCTGGTGTACTGGGAGCAAATGATGGAATCATCTCTATCGCTGGAGTTGTTATCGGGGTAGCGAGTGCTACAACTAATATCTGGATTATCTTCCTCTCAGGATTAGCCGCAATTCTTGCTGGTGCCTTTTCTATGGCTGGTGGCGAGTATGTATCCGTATCTACTCAAAAAGACACGGAGGAAGCCGCTGTAGCTCGAGAACAACTACTTTTGGATAAAGATATGGATGCTGCCAAGAAATCCCTCTATGCATCTTATCTACAAAATGGTGAGTGTGAAACTTCAGCTCAGCTCTTAACCAACAAGGCATTTCTTAAAAACCCTCTCAAAGCCTTAGTTGAGGAAAAGTACGGAATCGAGTATGAGGAATTCACTAATCCCTGGCATGCTGCTGCATCTAGCTTTATTGCCTTCGTACTTGGTAGCCTGCCACCAATGCTTTCGATTATTATTTTCCCAAGCGAATACAGAATCCCTGCTACTGTCTTTATCGTAGCGATTTCTCTATTAGTTACTGGCTATACCAGTGCTAAACTTGGAAAAGCCCCAACAAAAACAGCCATGATTCGTAACCTCTGTATCGGTTTGTTGACCATGGGGGTTACCTACCTATTTGGACAGTTGTTTAGTATTTAAAAAAGATACCGCTCGGTATCTTTTTTACTTATCAAAATGTTAAGATTAAAAACTAATTACCAAAACCAACCTTCGTCATCTTTGATTGGTTCAGCTTCTTTTATTTTGCGTGGTCCTGTTCCGTACATTTCTGCTTCGATATCCTCCTTGGTTGGCAAGATAGAGGCTAGGATGATGTAGATGATGATTCCAAGTCCGAAGTTTGCGATTGTAAAGATCGCAAAAATGAAGCGTACAAGAGTAACATCAAGATCCCATTTATCAGATAGTCCAGCAAGTACACCTGATATCATACGATTTCGTCTCATTTTATAAAATTTTGTATTCATGATTTCTACCTCTTTCGCTATTCTTGAAATCAGTATAACATGAACCAAAAGTACTTGCATCAGTCCTTAGGCGTATTTTGCAAAATCAGTTTGCCACGACAAAGGCCGCATCGATAACGTTTGGTATCCATTCGTCGCTTTCGTTGATAAGTTTGACTACAAGTTTGACAAGTATAGACTAGAACTGGTCTTTGACTGACACTTGATAAGGGAGGAACAAAGCGGAGCCCATCTACTTCTTTTAACAGATTTTTAAAGGCTAAATCTTTATGTTTATAGCCCTTGCCCTCATAGTATAGATGATAATGACAGAGTTCGTGACGAACAATTTTCCGAAAAACCTCTAAACCAAGTTCTTGATAGACTTTGGGATTAAAATCCAAATGCCCATCCTTTGGAAAGAAGCGCCCACCTGTCGACCGTAGGCGAGTATTCCATTGAGCTTGGTGTTTGAAAGGTTTTCCAAAGTCTTCTAAAGAAACTTGTCGAACGTAATTAGTTAGATTCATCTGGGGCAAGGAGCGACAGATTTACTTTTTCACGTTGGACATCGATTTTATTAACCCAAACGGTTACCAAATCACCAACTGAAACGACTTGACTCGGATGCTTGATGAATTTCTTGCTCATATGAGAGATATGAATCAGGCCATCCTCATGAATACCAATGTCCACAAAGGCACCGAAGTCAACGACATTGCGAACAACTCCTTCAAGTTTTTGCCCAACTTTTAAATCCTTGATATCCAAGACATCCTGACGAAGGACTGGAGCATCAAAAGAATCACGGAAATCACGACCTGGTTTGAGAAGGTCTGCAACAATATCTTTAAGAGTTTCTTGACCGAGGTCTAACTCTTGTGCCATTTCCTTGATTGAAATAGATTTGAGTTTGGCTTGTGCTTCTTCATTTAACTCTTTAATGTCCAAACGTTTGAAGAGTTCCTTAACAGCAGCATAGTTTTCTGGGTGAACACCTGTATTATCAAGGATATTGCTACTTTCAGGGATACGGAGGAAACCTGCAGCCTGCTCAAAAGCTTTAGCACCTAAACGAGGAACTTTCTTAATTTGGGCGCGTGAAGTGATTTTACCTTCTTCTTCGCGATACTTAACGATATTCTCAGAGATCGTTTTGTTAAGACCAGCTACGTGTGAAAGTAAGGCTGGACTAGCCGTATTAATATTAACGCCGACTTGGTTAACAACTGTATCCACAACAAAGTCAAGACTTTCAGACAGTTTCTTTTGACTAACATCGTGCTGATATTGACCAACACCGATGGATTTGGGATCAATTTTAACCAATTCAGCAAGGGGGTCTTGCAAGCGACGAGCAATAGAAATAGCAGATCGTTTCTCAACAGTTAACTCTGGAAACTCTTGACGGGCAACTTCACTAGCTGAGTAGACAGATGCCCCGCTCTCATTTACAATAACATAGCTGACCTCAGGAAAATCTTTAAGTACTTCAGCGACAAAGGCTTCACTCTCACGACTAGCAGTACCATTACCGATAGCAATGATTTCAACACCATATTGGCCAATCAAATCAGCCAAATCACGCTTAGCTTCTTCAATCTGACGAGCCGAAGCTGGTTTGACTGGATAAATGACTTGCGTTGTCAACATCTTCCCAGTCGCATCTACAACAGCAAGCTTAGCCCCTGTACGAAAGGCTGGGTCAAAACCGAGAACCACACGCCCTTTAAGCGGTGCTACAAGAAGGAGATTACGAAGGTTTTCTGAAAACAGTTGAATAGCTCCTTCTTCTGCCTTTTCTGTCAATTCAGTGCGAATACGACGCTCGATAGCTGGCAATACTTTTTTCTTAACAGATTGTTGAATCACTTCGTCTATATAAGCATTCTTAACCTTAAAACGAGCAGCAAAGAAGGCTTGAATACGATCAACTGCATGCTCAAATCCAATCTTTAAAATGCCTAGCTTCTCACCACGATTAAGGGCAAGCGTACGGTAACCCTGCATATTGGCAACTTTTTCTGAGAAATCGTAATAAATCTGAAAGACTTGCTTTTCATCCAAACTTTCGTCCTTGACTTGGGAAGTAATCATAGAATGTCTAAGGACCTCTTGATAAGTCATTGAACGCAAGTTGACATCTTCAGATAGAGCTTCAACCAAGATATCAACTGCACCTGCTAAAGCCTCTTGAGGTGTAGCAAATCCTTCACAGACAAATGATTCTGCTTCTTTTTCTAGGTCAGAAACATTTTGTAAGATTAAGCGAGCAAGTGGAAAAAGTCCAGCCTCACGCGCAATGGTTGCCTTGGTGCGACGTTTTTCCTTATAAGGAAGATAGAGTTCTTCTACATCAGCTAGTTTTTCAGCTGCTAAAATAGCTTCTTCTAACTCCTTAGTTAGCTTGCCTTGTTCTTTGATTTTGGCTAAGACAGCTTCTTTACGATCATTAAGAGCAGTTAGACTTTTATCAAGGTCTATAATAGCCTTAATGGCCACTTCATCCAAGCTACCAGTCATGTCTTTCCGATAACGAGCGATAAAAGGAATAGTTGCTCCTTCAGCTGTCAAAGATAAGACAGTATCAATTTGTTTTAAGGTTACACCCAAATCTTGGGAAATTTTTTCATATTTTTTATCCATGAAACTATTATACCATAAGGAAGAAAGCTTGTTTTCATTAATTTGTTGCTTTCATTCAACTTTATAAAGATAAAAGCCATGTTTATTTTAAAATCCAAACATTTCTTAGAAATAATAGTATAATAGTGTTAACTAAAAGAATCGAGGTATGCCTTATGGCTGTTAAATTTACAAAAACTGATGACTTAGATAAGATGTTCGAAGAATTCGCTAAACTCCCTGATTTAAAGCAAGTAACATTTCCAGATGACAAAGAAAAGAAAGATAAGGCAGAAAAGAAAAAATAGATGACACTCTTTCAAAGTTTACCTTCTAGTGTGCTACAAGCTGGCGCAATTTTTCTTTCAATTATCATTGAAGCTTTACCCTTTGTCTTAATTGGTAGTATCATCTCTGGTGCCATTGAAGTCTATGTCACACCTGAGAAGGTTTATAAATTTCTCCCTAAAAATCGCTTGGGGAGAATCTTTTTTGGTAGCTTCATCGGTTTTCTCTTTCCCTCTTGTGAGTGTGGAATAGTTCCGATCATCAATCGCTTTTTAGAAAAGAAGGTTCCTAGCTACACAGCGGTACCTTTTCTAGTAACGGCTCCTATCATCAATCCCATCGTACTTTTTGCGACTTATTCAGCCTTTGGTAATTCATTTAAAATGGTCTTACTCCGCGCTTTGGGCGCGATTCTTGTTGCTACTATATTGGGTATCTTTCTTGGATTTTTCTGGGAAGAATCGATTCAAAAAGAAAATAGAATCTCTTGCCATGAGCATGATTTTTCTCACTTAAGTAAAAGTCAAAAAATCCTTCAGGTCTTCATCCAAGCTATTGATGAGTTCTTCGATATGGGGCGTTACTTGGTTTTTGGCTGTATTTTTGCTAGCATAGTCCAAGTCTATGTACCAACTCGGATCCTGACTTCTATCAGCGCAACACCTCTACTTGCAATCGTTCTCTTGATGGTCTTATCCTTCCTTCTATCACTTTGTAGTGAAGCGGATGCCTTTATTGGCTCTTCGTTGCTCTCTAGTTTCGGATTTTCGCCAGTCCTTGCCTTTCTGGTTATTGGACCAATGCTTGATGTCAAAAATCTACTCATGATGAAGAATTATCTCAAAACGCGATTTATTTGGCAGTTTATGACAATTGTGACTCTTGTTGTTCTTATCTATTCTTACCTAGTCGGGGTCATCCTATGATACGCTTTCTCATTTTATTTGGTTATTTCTCTTTGACTCTTTATCTACATATTTCAGGTAAGCTCAATCAATATCTAAACCTCCACTACTCATATCTGGCTTATATCACTATGTTTTTATCTTTGTTACTAGCCATTGTTCAAGCCTATATTTGCTTCAAGCGTTTGAAAGAACATAGTCACTTGCATAGTTTTTCAGCCAAGCTTGCTAGTTTTGCCCTCTTAAGTTTGCCCTTGCTAGTTGGATTTACTTTTCCAACTGTCACTCTGGATTCACAAACAGTATCGGCAAAAGGTTATTATTTCCCGCTGTCTGAAGGGATTGATAAGGCCATTCAGGAAAGAGAAGGCATTAGCAGTCAGTATCTCAAACCAGATACAAGTAGGTTTTATTCAAAGTCCTCTTATGAAAATATTGTTAGGAAAACTGCTGATAAATACTTATCTCAATCTAGTATAGTTATCAATGATGAAAATTACCTGGAAGTTATGGAAGCTATCTACGATTTTCCAAACGAATTTGAAGGCAAGGTAATCGAGTTTATTGGCTTTGTCTACAACGATCCAAATCATACAAATAGTCAATTTGTTTTTCGCTTTGGTATTATGCACTGTATCGCTGATTCAGGAGTTTTTGGCCTTTTGACTACAGGAAACACCAATCAGTACGAAAATAACACTTGGGTCAGAGTCAAAGGCAAGATTAGGAATCACTATCACAAAGAACTCAACCAAGTCCTCCCAACCCTTGAAGTCCAGTCCTTCATCAAAGTAGACAAACCCGAAAATACTTATGTTTACAAAGAATTTTAAAAAGTAGCCTTAGCGGGCTACTTTTTCTTGTTTAGTAAGTTTTTAACTTCTCGGGCTCCGACCTGATCGCCAGCTTTTTCAAAAAGTTCGATAGCTTGTAAAAAATTCTCTTGCGATTTTTCTGAATTTTCAGCGGAATAAATCTCACCTAAACCTCTATAGGAACAGGCTTGAGCTATCAGATCATCTGTTTGTAATGCTTGCTTTAAGGACTGTTCCATATACATGATTGCTTTTGCTATTTCCCCTAGTTTTAATCGTAAATAACCTTGCTCATAATTATTGACGGAATATTTGAGTGCATCCTCTGAAAAAGAATCTTCAATAACTTCTCGCTCTTTTTCTATATAGCTAAGGGCTGTTTGAAAATCATTCATTTCACGATAGACCATGGCTAACTGGTGATATCCTATATGTTCATTTTCTTTATCTTGACTTGATATTGCTATTTCAAGATATTTTTGATAAATCAGTAAAGCTTCTTGATAGTCTTTTTCAAAGAGCTTGATATAACCCAGCAAATTGAGAAGGCTGTAATCCTTGCAAGTTTCTAACGAGAACGTTTCTGAGACTAATTTCTTGGCCTCTTCAATCTTCCCCTCAAACAATAATTCCCAGGCTTGATTCATGCTTATTCTCCTCTAACTTATGTTGTATAGAAATCAATTGACAAATCACTATCAGACTCGTATTTTTTCCAAGCTAAACTGAAGCCATAATAGTCTTCAAATTCTGGATGCCAGTCATAATAAAGTGGGATACGACTAAATTTTCTTGCAACAACTTCGTCTTCAAATTCTGGAGACTCTCCTGCGGTAATTCCAAATTGAAGACCATTCAATTCCCAAGTATTTCCCCAAACATTTTCATCTGATAGAACGTCAATCCAACGAGAGGCATCAATATCAAAATCTGCACATAACTCTAGAGTAAAGAATTTTCTATAGTTTACTTTGGCGGGTTTAATATAAAAGGCACCGTCAACCTGATACTTTTTATCTCTGGCTTGCATCTGTGAAACTTTCATAGGAATAGGAACTCCATTTAACTCTAACCAAAAGTGCCCCAAGGGATTTTTGATTCCATTGTAGATTTGTTTAGAGTCAACTCTCACTTTTTTCAAGCAAGCATCTAAAATCCTCCCATGTTTAACTATATTTGCACAAACTATTGTAGAAGTCAGTGGATCAAAATCTGTATACCTCCGTATAACCCTTTTTAACTTTTCTAGCGGGAAGGTGATATCCTTTGGTAGCGCATGATATTTTAGTACAACCAGAGCTGTTTTTTCAATATTTTCCTTCCCAGTTGGGACAATCACAGCATGCCCGACATGAATAGTTGGATCATCGCAGATATAAGTATAACCATTTCCACCTTCTTGAAACTCAACAACTACGAGATTCAACTCTTGAACAGGATCGAAAAGTGGTTCAGCTTTTGCATTGGTCTGGCGCTCATAAAATGTGAAACAATCTTTATCATTCTCTTCACCAAAGACCATAAAACTACCACAATTTGGGCATTTCCACATATAAAAGGAAGCCTCTGAAATGTCTTCATAAGAAATTCTATCATGTTCATCAGTATTGTTAAAAATTTCTTCAAACAACTCATCCGAGTATACCGAATAAGCATTTGGATCAGGGGCTTTGTGGTCGTTCATTGCTTGACCACATCTACAAGTCCATTTTCCCATATCTAACCTCAGTCACGACTTAATTCTTCAAGGAAAAATTGATTGAGAGCTTTCCAATCTCTCTTATCCTTCTTACACTATGTTCATTTTATCAGATTTCTATTACTTTATCAAAAATTAATATAGTATATAAAGAAAAAGCCTCCAAGAGGCTTTTTGTCATTTCACGATATCTTTATACATATCTGGTCTTCTATCTCTAAAGAGACCCCAATTCAGGCGTTCATTTGCTCCTTTATCCAGGTCATAAGTGGTTAAGAGGATTGCTTCTTCTTGTCGTTCGGCTTGACTTAAAATAGCTCCTGTTTCATCGGTCATAAAGGATGAACCGTAGAAGTTTAGACTGGAACTTTGTCCCCCATTTTCTTCACAAGGAGTGACTTCTTCCAAACCATAACGATTGGCTGCGATAACTGGCACAATATTTGCTGCTGCATGTCCTTGCATAGTACGTTGCCAATGACCACAACTATCTGTATCCAAAATAGGCTCTGAACCAATGGCTGTTGGATAAAAGAGTAATTCTGCACCATTTAACGCAAGACAACGGGCAGTTTCAGGGAACCATTGATCCCAACAGATCCCGATACCAATCTTAGCATAGCGAGTGTCCAAGACCTTGAATCCAGTATTTCCAGGTGTGAAATAGAATTTCTCTTGGTAATAATGGTCATCTGGTATATGAGTTTTACGATAAACTCCTAATACTTCTCCATCCGCATCAATGACAGCAATGGAATTGTATAAGACATTACCATCTTTTTCAAAGAAACTGATCGGTAAAACGACCTTTAATTCCTTGGCAATCACTTTGAAATGCTGAATAGCCGTATTTTCTGTCACCGACTGGGCATACTGGTAGTAGTCATACTGACGCTCCTGACAGAAATAGGGACGTTCAAATAATTCAGGCAAGAGAATAATTTGGGCTCCTTGCTCAGCAGCTTGTCGAACTAGACGTTCAGCTGTTTGGATATTCGTTTCCACATCCTTAGCGCATTGCATCTGAATAGCTGCAACCGTTACATTTCTCATCTTTTTCTCCTATTCTGGAATTTGTTGGGTAATACAGTGGATATTTCCACCGCCTAATAGAATATCTCTTGCAGGAATTCCGACAACATCACGGTCTGGGAAACACTGGCTCAGAATATTCAAGGCCACTAGGTCGTTTACATCTTGAAATTGCGGCACCAAGACAGATTTATTGGCGATATAAAAATTCACATAGGAAGCTGCTAGTCTTTCACCTGCATAACGCTCCTCTTCGCCTTCTTCATAAGTATAGCCCGGCAAATCCTCCTCTGTAACTACTTGATGAATAGCTGGGATTGGAAGTTTATGAATAGTGAAACTACGGCCTTTTGCATCAGTTTCCTTCTCTAAGAGAGCTAAATCAGCTGCAGACATGGCATACTGAGGATCATCTTGGTCGTCTGTCCAAGCTAAAACAAGCTCTGCAGGACCAACAAAGGCAGCAACATTGTCGACGTGTTCATTTGTCTCATCTTGATAAATACCGTAAGGCAACCAAATAACTTTGTCGGTACCAAGGGTCTCTAGTAAGGTCTTTTCAATCTCTTCTTTAGTCAGGTGAGGATTGCGACCCGGACTGAGCAAGCAGCTTTCTGTAACAAGAATCGTTCCCTGACCGTCACTGTGAATAGCTCCGCCTTCTAGTACAAAAGGTTTGGCATCGTAAACAGGTATCTCTAATACTTCTGCAAAGCGACTGGCTACTTGGTTATCTGCCTCATAGTCTTGGTAGAGACCATCAACGGCACCACCCCAAGCATTGAAAGACCAGTCTACTGCCAACTTTTCCCTTTTATCATTGAGGAGAATTGTCGGCCCAGTATCACGAGTCCAGGCATCATTTGTCGGGATATCTAGATAAAGGACCTTGTCTCCAAGATAGGATTTTGCTTCAGATAGATAGTCCTCCTCAACCAAAAGGTAGACTGTTTCCCCCTGAGCAATCGTTTTGATAATCTGGCTAAAAGCTGCTTTAGCGGCTTTGCCTTCAAAAGGCCAAGAGCCTGGTCGAGTAGGCCATATCATGAGAGTCCCATGATGGGGTTCATACTCGGCAGGCATACGATAACCTAATTTCTTTGGACTGTCCATCATGATAATCTCTCCTTAAAGTCTTGATAGCCAAATGCTTTAACTAGACTGCACTCACCCTCTTTATCCATGAGATACAAACTTGGAAGCCCAATGCCGTTAAAGGTATTATTTTTGACAAATGAGTAGATTGCCATGTCTTCAAAATAGAGGCGATCGCCGATTTCTATCGGTTTTTCAAAGCTGTAGTCCCCAATGATATCACCTGTTAGACAGGTATTGGAAGAAAGTCTATAAGTATAGGGTTTTTCTTGCGCTTCAAAACCATCTCTCAATGGTGGGCGATAAGGCATCTCAAGAACATCTGGCATGTGGCAGCTTGCTGAAGCATCTAGAACCAAGGTCTCAATCCCATTTTCAACAATATCTAAGACTTCTGTCGCTAGATAGCCCGCATTAAGTGCAATGGCTTCACCTGGTTCGATATAGACATCAAGGTTATAAGTTTCTCGAATGCGTTTAATCTCAGAAATCAGTAAGTCCACATCATAGTCATCTCTCGTAATATGATGACCACCACCCATATTGAGCCATTTAACTTGATGCAAATAGGCTCCAAACTGCTCTTCTACTGCTTTCAAAGTCGTTTGTAAATCATCTGCCCCTTGCTCACAGAGAGTATGAAAATGAAGTCCGTCAACCAATTCCAATAAATCACTTGGTATCTTATCCAAAGTTACTCCAAAACGAGAGCCAGGAGCACAAGGGTCATAAAGCGCGTGGTCACCCTGCGTTGAACATTGAGGATTGATCCGAAGACCGACACTGATACCAGCTTCACGACAACGTTGACCATATTTTCGTAGTTGTCTCTCTGAGTTAAAAACAATATGATCCGATATTTGCAGTAGCTCTTCCATATCTGATTCCTTGAAAGCAGGCGCAAATACATGGACTTCCCCTGGAAATTCTTCTCTAGCTAACTTCGCTTCATAGAGTCCACTAGCTGTCGTACCTGATAGATACTGGCTAATCAAAGGATAGGTTTTATAGAGAGAATAAGCCTTTTGAGCTAGTAAAACCTTACAACCTGCCTTTTCCTGAACCTGGTGCAGAATACTACAATTTTCTTCTAGTTTTGCTAAATCTATGACATAAGCTGGCGTTGGTACTTGTTCTAACTTCATTAGTCCACCATTTGTGGATTTTCAACCACAACCCATGGCAAACCGTATTTATTTAAAGCTTCCATGAATGGGTCTGGATCCAATTCTTCAAGGTTATAAACTCCTGGTTGTTTCCAAGTGCCATCCATCACTAATTTTGTCCCAATCATGGCTGGAACACCTGTTGTATAAGAAATGGCTTGTGAACCAACCTCTGCATAGCATTCCTGATGGTCGCAAACATTGTAGATGTAGATTGTCTTTTCAACGCCATCTTTGACACCTGTAAAGATACATCCAATATTAGTTTTACCAACAGTACGTGGGCCAAGGCTTGCAGGATCTGGAAGCAAGGCTTTCAAAAATTGGATTGGTACGATTTCTTGTCCGTTAAAATTAATAGCATCTGTACGAAGAAGCCCAACGTTTTCCAAGCATTTCATGTGCGTTAGATAAGATTGGCCAAAAGTCATAAAGAAGCGAATGCGTTTAACACCTGGGATGTTTTTAGCCAACGATTCAATTTCTTCATGGTGAAGAAGATACATGTCTTTTTGCCCAACTTGAGGGAAATCATACTCACGTTTGATAGACATTGCTTCAACTTCTACCCATTTTCCCTCTTCCCAGTAAGAACCTGGCGCAGAAACCTCGCGGAGGTTGATTTCTGGGTTAAAGTTTGTTGCAAATGGATAACCGTGGTCACCACCATTACAGTCTAAAATGTCGATATAGTGGATTTCGTCAAAGTAATGTTTGAGTGCATAAGCTGAAAAGACGCTGGTTACCCCTGGATCAAAACCAGATCCAAGTAGAGCAGTCAAGCCTGCTTCTTTGAATTTTTCTTGGTAAGCCCATTGCCATGAGTAATCAAAGTAAGCCGTAAAACCAAGTTCTTTGCAGCGTTTCTCATAGATAGCACGCCATTCAGGGTCTTCTGTGTCTTCAGCCTCATAGTTGGCTGTGTCGATATAGTGGACTCCCGTCGCCAAACAAGCGTCCATAATGGTCAAATCTTGGTATGGTAAAGCTACGTTCAAAATAGCTTCTGGTTTGTAACTCTCAATCAAGGCAATCACTTCTTCTACCTTGTCGGCATCAAGAGCAGCTGTTTCAATTTTAGTACTTGTTTTGCCCTCTAATTTAGCTTTCAAGTCATCACATTTTGACTTGGTACGGCTTGCAATCATGATCTCTTTAAAAGTTTCGCTGTCTTGGCAAATCTTTGAAATAGCAACTTGGGCAACGCCCCCACATCCAATAACTAATAAACGACTCATTTTTTTCCTTCCTCTTCTTCTAAAATGTCTTCTACATACTTAGGCAACATAAAGGCACCAATGTGTAGATTTGCAGTATAGTATTCAGTGAATAACTGGCGTTTTTTCCAGCCTTCCTTGTCAAAATCTTTGACAGGGTGGTATTTTTTCGAAGCAAATCCAAACAACCAATAGCCAGCAGGACTAGTTGGAATATGGGCCTGGTAAACCCGGCTGATTGGAAATGCTTGATTGACCTTACGGTGCATACTACGGCATGCTGACTCATCTTCGTCAAAGAATGGACTCCCATGCTGATAGATCATGATTCCGTCCTCTTTAAGGGCTCGATAACTATTGCCGTAAAACTCCTTGGTAAAGAGCCCTTCTGTATGGCCAAATGGATCTGTCGCATCGTTGATGATAATGTCGTAATCATCTTCACAGTTTCTCAAAAAACGCAGACCATTTTGATAATAAATGGTAACACGAGGATCATCAAGCCCTGCAGCAAAGTCTGGGAAATACTCACGACAAACCTCAACCAACATCTCATCTGGTTCCACGATATCAATTTGCTCCAGTTCAGGATATAGCGTTAATACTTGGGCAACACCTCCGTCACCACCACCAATAACCAAAACTTTCTTTGGATTAGGATGGACAGCCATTGGAACATGAACTGTCATTTCATTGTAGACAAAATCATCTGCATCTGAAAACAAGACATGCCCATTTAAAATCAAAATCTTTCCAAAAGCTGGTGTGTCTAAAACTTCGATATCCTGCCATTCACTTTTACCAGCGTAGAGTTGTTTGGCTGTTCTCAGGGATAATTTCACATCTGGAGTATGAACTTCAGAAAACCATAAATCCATTTAGTTCTCCTTTCTCTCAATAACATTGATGTGATTGACCTCTGGATCTTCCGTTCCTTGGAGGGAACAACCACGTTCCTTTGCAAATTGGATATATTCGACAATTTCTCGTGTAATCCGTTCACCTGGCGCTAGGATTGGAATTCCTGGAGGATAACACATGACAAATTCCCCACATACCTGGCCAATGGACTCGTCTAATATTAAGCTTCTTCTCTCTGAATAGAAGGCTTCCTGAGGGGATAGCACCAACTCAGGCTGGATATATTCTCCAGCTATCAAGTCCTTCCCATCTCGTGAGTAAAGTCTCTTGATATCAGCTAAAGCACCAACCAAACGTTCAATGTCTTGGATACGGTCACCAATCGAAATGTAGGCTAAGATATTCCCAATATCACCAAACTCAATTTGAATGTCATATTCATCCCGTAAGAGATCATAAACTTCAATCCCTGTTAGACCAATACCTTGTGTGTAAACTGACAGCTTGGTTACATCAAAATCACAAACTGAGACACCATCTACTAGTTCTTTTGAGTAGGCGTAGTAGCCACCGATGGCATTGATTTCACGACGAGCATACTCAGATAACTCAATGACTTTCTCAAAGGACTCTTTTCCACGAAGGGCTAGGTTTCTACGAGAAACATCTAGACTAGCCATTAGCAAGTAAGATGCTGATGTCGACTGTGTCAGGTTAATAATCTGACGTACGTACTCAGGATTCATCTGATCGCCAACTAAAAGAAGGGAACTTTGAGTCAAGCTGCCACCGGACTTATGCATGGATACAGCTGACATATCTGCTCCTGCGTCCATAGCAGACAGAGGAAGTTTATCTGTAAAGTGCAGATGAGCACCGTGCGCCTCGTCTACTAAGACTTTCATTCCCGCTGCGTGTGCCATCTCTGTTAAACCCTTAAGATCTGAACAAATCCCATAATAGGTTGGATTGTTAATGAGGATAGCCTTGGCATCCGGATGTTCCTTGATTGCTTGGGCAACACGGTCATTCTCAAGCCCCAAAGCAATACCGATTTTTGGATCTACACTCATCTCGATATAGATCGGAATAGCTCCGCATAAAACGAGAGCATTGATAGCTGATTTATGGACATTTCGTGGAAGTATGATTTTATCACCTGATTTACAGGTAGAAAGAATCATGGTCTGCACGGATGAAGTTGTCCCACCAATCATCAAAAAGGCATGAGCAGCACCAAAAGCTTCTGCAGCCAGTTCCTCAGCTTCTCGGATAATCGAAATGGGATGTCCCAAATTGTCCAAGGGCTTCATAGAGTTAACATCTATACCTACACATTTTTCCCCTAAAAGTTCAACCAACTCTGGGTTACCGCGGCCACGCTTGTGACCAGGTACGTCAAATGGTACAATTCTTTTCTTTCGTAACTTGACCAACCCCTCATAGATGGGAGCTTGGTTTTGATTTAACATTATAAAGACATACTCCTTTATCATATTTTTTACACCTTAACCATGTAAGGCTCTAAAGGATACTTATGAAAAAAGAGCAGGTTGGCACCTGCTCTACAATCTACTGACGTGTTTATGTTTGTTTCTTTTGAGTATGTCTGTTCCTGATGTTTCCTAACTCTCTAGTAGCAAATATTACGTACTTTATTGATCGTTTCACAAGATGACGTGTGCTTTCACCACACTAACAAATCTATACGAATTAGAACTAATGTCCTAACATCAACTTATAAAAGTAGGCTTTTAACCCTATCAATAATGTGGCTTTTCAACCACGCTTCGGCATTCAACCCTGCCTGTCCGTAGGCATTTTTTACTCGGGTTTATATTTGCTAGAAAACATCATCTCATTTTCTAAGCTTAATTACTATATCATGTTTTCGTATTCTTGTAAAGTATTTTTAGAAACTTTTTTAAATAAATTCATTTTTTTGTTCGTGAAATTTATTTAACTTAAAAATGGAAATCGTTTTAAATTTAAATCAAAAAACAAAAAAGAAACTAAATAGATTAGTTTCTTTAATGAATCATAAGAATAATCAACTATTCAAAATCCTATCTAGTCATCTCGTGCTACTTGAACAGCTAGCTCAAAATCAGTCATCAAGTAATTTTCATCCAGACGGATAAGACTGTAATACTCATTCCAAAATAGAGAGTCACTGTTACTTGACCACTGTAATCCATACCACAATTGAGTGACATCACTTGTATGTGATGGGGGGATTGACCATAGATGCTTTTTGAAAGTTTCTTGAACAAGCGGGATATCAAGTCTAGTAGTCAAGTCAAGTTCATCTAATTTCAAAGTGATAGAATGTTTTTTTGCCGCCTCAATACTTTCCTTGTTAAATCTAACCTGAATAATCTTAGAATCTTCTAAAGCCACATTCTGGTCCTCAGCACCGTAAAAGGAAATACTACCCAGTACTATGCCATCTTTTGCAAGAAGATAGGGAGCGTAAGGGATCGCATTGCTATCAAGTCTGAAACCTTTTTCGATAGTGACTGATTTATCTCCTGAATACTTTTGGTAATTACCATCTGTCAGGAGGTCTTCGTAGTCGCTACCACCATCACCTTGTCTGACATAGATATCAAATCCAGCTTCCATCAGATCACTTGCTTTTGTTTCTGCTAACGTGATTTTACTTTCATTAATTTGCAAAATTGGTGTTTGAGGTGGCAAACCAATCGTGAGATTAAACATAACTCCTACTAGAAAGACCATAAAGGTTATAAGGAGGGCAAGTAAAGACTTTCCAGTCCTTTTTCTTGCATTGAAAAGGGCCATTATAGCAGGTAGGAGGATCATTTTAGCTAAAATAGAATTCCCCACACCACCTCGATTTAAGGTCTGAAAAGCAAAGATCCCAGCGATGGCAATCAGTGTCAGGTAGACCAAAATCTCACCTAAACCTAGTTTTTCTGTTCGAGTTTGTTGATTTACAGGAGTTTCGTACAATGACTGCCCATTCTCTTTCCTCTTTTTTAGAAAGAGATAAAAGCTCAGACCGAGTAGCAGATTAAAGATTGCAAAAACTATTAAAGTACCTATAATCACCGTTCTACCCATTGCTCTCTACTCCTTTATGTTCTCTCTCAAATCTTATCTTTCTCTTTAATTCCCAATTCCCAACTAATAAAACTAGTAAGAAGAAGGGGCCGCCTTCTATGACCACAATAGGCATAGCCAAAATAGCAATCATCAAAAAACTAGCTTTCTTTTGACGCCAACTACCGCCCCATTCTCCGTTTATCAGTCCGCCCAAATAATCGATGTAGTCAGTAAACCAAGTAAATAAAGGGGGGTGAAAATCACTTATCCTTAGGTAAATGAAGAGGGCTGAATTTAAAAGGATGTAGAGAATTCCAAGAACTAAAATAATCTTTTGACTAGTTCGAGTAGCCTCTAGAACGATTTTTTCTCTCTTCTCTGGCTTTATTTTTTTTAGACTTGGATTCTTACAAGAGAGTTTTTCAAATCTATAGACCAGAAATCGGTAGAGATAATACTTTCTTATATCACGCTTCATAAAATCCCCAATCTAAGAAGGACATTCAATTATAAATCATGGTCTAAACATCTAATTTCAAGGAATTGCCTTCCAAATAAACTGCTTTTGACTCAGTGATTTTGATTTTTTGATCTTCTGAAAAACCAATGGTTTCACCGTCCTTTAAGGTGACATCACTGCCTAAAACATACTGAAGAATAGACAAGAGGAAATAATATAAGTCATCGCTATTCATAGGAGACTCGATAATTTCAATCTCAATTTTTCCAAACTCTTTCAAACCATAAGTGTAAATACTAGTTTTATCTCCCTGGTTGATAATTCCCATATAAATCCAGAGTTGAAGGGGAAGCATTTCTTCTTTCAAAAGGTCAGCCAGGTCTAGATAAAGATCTTTGGGTAAGAGCAAGGTGGTAGAACCCTGATAAATACCAATAGCTGATTGACTAGTTTTTAGGATAGAGGCATTGACTTTAGTTAATAGGGAATAAGTTTCTACTGGCGAAAGATTGTCAGACAAAATAGAAACAATGGCGTGTTGTGTGTGCTCCTGTGTTTCCTTCTCAACATCCTGCCAGAGGTAAGAATAGGCATACAATTCTTCAAATTCTTGACTTGGGATAGGTAAATCCATTAAAGCCAGCGCAACAAGAGCACCATCAATCACAAAGGTTGCACTAGAATCATCCCCAGAAACTTCAGAAATTTCAAGCCCCCAGTGAGATTTCAATTCCTGAACAACCTGGTCTAAAGAATAGGCTTGCTGGCCTTTGAAGAGAGGCATGGACAGGTTCAGTTGTTTTTTCTTCTCTGACTTTTCTTTCTTACTAGTAAATAGATTTTTTAAAAAATTCACAGGACTTCTCCTTTTTCTCATATCAGTTGGAAAGCAAAGCTCTCTTACTCAAAGTAAGTCGCCATACCAAGTTTCCTCATCCTCAAAACCGTAAAATTTCTCATCAAGTAGCCAAATTCCATCCACCAATCTAAGTACAAACTGATGCTTCATTTCTAAAGCTTCTTGATAATGAGTGATGACTCTTGCTTCTTCAGCTTTTGTCATGATAAAATCTACAGAAAAATCATTCGTTTTAACATAGTTATACTCACTTGGGGAGCTATAAGAAATTCGAACTCCTCCTTCCAAGTAATTTTGAGTCACTCGTCCAGTTAGAAATTGCATTTGCCTCTGAAAATAGTCATCCATAAGTTCATTCCACTTGGGATGAATTTGATTTGCTGGGATGCCAAGGCCTTCTTTTTCCTTATCCAGTGCTCTGTTACGCTCAAAAATTTCCTCTTCTAACAAGGTTAAACTTTTGAGTAAATCAAGCAAGGGTGGGATGATTATTTCCGCCATAGCTCGATAGTTTTCAGGGGTATTTTTATAGTTCACTCTCATGATAACTCTCTTAACTCTCCTGGATTAATTGCTTTACTTCTATGTCTGAAAGTTGTCCATCCATGTAGAGTTTCCTAAGTAAATCTTTATCTACAGTAATTTCATAATAGTCAGTCACAAACTCATGAAATCTCTCAAAGCTATCAAAAAGGTAAGATAGCAACCATTCTCCGCCCTCCTTATCTTGGTAAGTCTGTTGATGCGCGTGACCATCATACCAGATAAAGAAGGTTGTTTCATCTTTTTGTTCTTCTGAATAAAGTGAGACATACTTTTCATCTAGTCCTTTATAAAAACTATCGATGATATCTTGATTCCACTCGTCAGCAGCAAACTGGCTTAAACTACTTTCATGATCAAAGCCTTTTATAAGGATCATTTTATCAGTCAAAATCACATCTAAAGAATCACCAGAGCCATTGTCAATAAGATATCGGACTCCATAGTCTTCCTCAATCTTAATCACGAGCCTAAGCCAATTCTCACTCGGATTTGTTAGATACTCATCAATGACCAGCAAGGCATCTAAGCGAGTTTTTATCTTGTCCCAATCAATCTTTCTCATCTCTAAAAACCTCCTTCTTATTCTCGCAATTTATCAAGATCACAAGCCCTATAACGAGCTGTTATATAGCCTGAAAAGCTAATCTGAGGGATATTCCACTCATTAGGCAAATAAATGGAACAATCTACCTGATCTCCAAGAGGAGAACTTGCTGAGAAGACATATCTTCCCAAATCCTCATTATTAGGATTTCTTTCAACTTGACCCAATCTGCTAGTATTGAACCAGTCTTTAAACAGTAACCAGATTTGCTCTGCATCTTCGTTTAATAGGGAGACTTTCAAGTTATAGCTGATTCCGACTCTACATCTTTTTTTGAATCCTGACTCATCAGCCTTACAAACTTTTATCGAACCCTTATTATACTGCCAGTTATCACTATCTAATAGGGGAAATTGAACAGATAGATTGTCTTTAAATCCCTGTATAGTATCAAATAAATCTTTGGAGGCTGCTTCGAATAATTCTAGTTCTTCCATAGTCTTCTCTTTAATTTTCATAGCTAATCACATTTCGATTTAATCTGCATCAACCCAGATTTGGTATTTTTGACAATGTAGACATCTAAACAAATAACCACAGATAGGCCCGTCTTTGACCAAGTAGTCTTCTACCTCTTGATATTCTTCACGCGCCTCATAGTCTGCCAAGACCTTCTCAGCGATTCCC
Organism: Streptococcus sp. SCPM-O-B-15277 (M60); assembly: GCF_058200335.1. Taxonomy (NCBI): domain Bacteria; kingdom Bacillati; phylum Bacillota; class Bacilli; order Lactobacillales; family Streptococcaceae; genus Streptococcus; species Streptococcus sp. SCPM-O-B-15277 (M60). The sequence continues at coordinate 630,814 of NZ_JBYQGR010000001.1, read as the reverse complement.
ATTTCCTTTAGTTCTTTAGTGCCTACTGTTCCTAAATAGGCACAGTAGTCTTGGCAACAAGAAAGCCAATATTCTCCCTGCCAACTAGAGTAGCCTGGAGTCTGACAAAAAAGCAACTGATTCTTTTCTGGATCCAATTCACCCTGGCACTCGGCATCTTGGATAAATTCTGCATTGAATTTTTTAGCTGCTTGACCGTTTGCAATGCAAGATGGGCAGAGATGTTCTACCTCTTCAATACTGTAGGGTCTAAGAGCATAATAAACATTGCTTTCTTTCCCACAAGATGGACAAAGCTTGGCTTCTCCTTCAACAAATGAACCTGTAGCTAAGGGATTTGGATGATAGAGAAAATGAGGCAAGGTCTTTAATAAGTCCTGCCTCTGCTTTTTCACTTCTTTTCTTAGAGGACGAGGAAGGGCGAAGCGATCTCCATGGCTCTGACTCATCTCTTCTAAGCGAGCTAACTTTTTAATTTGTTTACGATCCGGTTTAGTGATTATTTTTGTAAATAAATCATATGCACTTGCGTAGAGCCCCAATTGCTCATAGAGATCAACTAGGACTTTTTTCGCTTCTAAATCATCAGACTTAGCTAATTCATCAGCCAAATCATAAAGAGCTGAGACACTTGAAGGCTTTCCATCTTGAGCATGGTATTGCCTTGTCAGGGTGATATATTCTTGTAAATATGGATTCATCTGGCTACCTTTTCTTTTATGGATAAGTTCTGATTAACAAATGGTACAGTTAGTAAATTTCATAGACAAGCTCTCTGTCAGCTTGAAACTGTTTGTCGAATTTTACTAAAAGAAAAAGGGATCCAGCTGGAGAGACACCAGCATCATAACCTAGAGCAAATTCGCCATAAGAACTACTTTTATCCAAGATTAACTCCCTTAATTCCAGTTCTGTAACTGCTTTATCAGGCCAATTATCATGGATAACCTTTTGAGCTTTTTTATCAAGGTGTTCCAAGTTTCTATATAAACTAGTCATCAAATCATCTGATAATAAGACTAAATCCTGTTCACAGTAACCTGTAAAATAAATATTTATGTCTTTATTTAGATATCGCCCTAGAAAATAGATCCCCGAATCATGTTTTTCCCAGTTTATTCCCTTCCATAATGCCAATAAATCTTCTTTGTTCATTTATTACCTCAAGCAGTTTTATTCTTTTAGGAATGTTTAATAAACTTTCTAACAAATAGTGACCAAGACATTTCCATTGAGCTCCAGAATCTTTTTGTAAAACTCTTTCATATTTTCAAAGCTGATTCGGATTTCATCCTTGATTTCTTCCTCTTCCTCAAGATAATCCCAAATATTAGGATACAAGTCAGCCTTCTTACATGCTTCCATACTAAAGTCAGCCATAGCTCTGTCCATGTCAAAACTTTCTAAAGCTTCTACAATATCGGCTATCTTGTTTTTTTCAGTATAGGCGATATAGTCAGATACATCCTCTAGAGGAGTCACCCCTAAAACAGCTTCTCTCAAGGGATTGTCATCCAAAAATTCTGAACTACTAAATCCTGTCATGACAAAGAGAAGAGCATCCCACATTTTGTCGATATCTAGTAAGATATCATGAGTATCAGCGGAGTCCTCAGCAAAGTCTAACAAGTCATCTTCTTGGTTAGAAAGAGCTTTTATTTGTTCTAATTCATTGTCTGGTAAATATTGATAATTGGCAATCATTCCCATGATTTTTCTCCTTTGAATCTTGTAGGATAATACTGATGTTTCTAGCTCTATTTCTATAGAAAATGCTATAATGGAGCTAAGAAATTGTTTTATTGAATGTTAAATAGGGGGAACAGTCATGTTCACTAGTATTGTTTTGGGTTTTTATGCTCTTTTCTTTCTATCCTTGTCCTTTACTATCTATCTCTATATCAGACTTGTAGTCGCTGTCAGACAAGGGAAAGATGTCCCAAAATGGATTTATAAACTTGGCCATGCCATTCAAGGAAGAATTCACGTTGACTATGAAGAAATCACTGATGCTAATGCCCTTAAAGAGATTCATTGGTTCTTGCTAATCTATTTAATCGTAAATCTACTCGTATTGGCTGGCTTCTACTATCATGGTAATAGCTTTCCTCAAGCCATTTATGAATGTTTGAAAAAACAATTTTTTATCGTACTTGTTAGTATGGTTTTAAAAAGTATTGGAAAATTTGTTGTACTAGCTATAAGAAAAAACTTTCATAACAGTCATGCTTATGCATCAACCAATGCTTTTGTCGGGACAGCTTTTTTAACGAGTTATGTTTTTATGTTTTGCATGATGATGAGTGGCCTTCCAGCTCAACCTGTTCCAGTAACCATTCAAGATACCACTATCATTATCGGGGAGACCAAGGCTTCCGTGCTTTTAGAGCAAGGCTATACCTTTGGAGATAAAAGCGCAGAGAGTTCCATCACCAATCCCAAAAACGACCACTTCTACTACGGTCAGCTTCTCGAAGTCAAGCGGGATAATCAGTCCTTTGGCTTTATGAGCCTTACTCCCACAGGTAAAGATACTGATCAGCTCAAAAACTGCGTCATCACCTATTACAGAACACCTAAGGATAAGAATCAACTAGAAGAAGTTTTCATCAATCATGTCAAGCTAGCAAATCTCAAGCTCCAAGATTTTCAAACACGAAAATTAATCGATATCTTTGAAGTCAATCCAGCTGATTATAACGTCTCTGATAAAGATACCAACTTCATTCTGACTATTCAAACAGCAGATTACGATCTCTGGAAAAGATACCGTATTGAATCCAAGTTCAATTCAGATGGTTCGATTGATAGCTATGGAGTCAGAGCCCAACACAGCATGTGGGAATGACTCACCCTTTATTTTCCTCTTATCAGATAGACATTAGACTGAAAAAATATCATCTACAAGTTTATAGGTTTCGATGAACCGAAGGCCAGAAGAGCCTTTATCTCTAGTGATTTCTTCATAAATGTCTTCTAAATTTTGGGTAGGTGCCATCATCCAAAGACTAAAAGGTCTAAGCTTCACCTGTCCAATTTTTTCAATATTTTCTAATAATTGCCCTAAATCTTTGTGATTGAACCAGCAATCTGTAACGAGAGCAAACTTTGTATTGTCCATCTTACAGGAGATTTGACTGGTCAAAAAATCATCTATGGAGGGCTTTTTTGTTTGTAAGAGGCGTGTGCAAGCTAGATGGTACTCAAGTTTTCTAGGACTCTGCTCAATCATAGATACAAATACAAGACCATACTCATCTTCAAACTTAACAGCAAGGATATCTCCTTCTTCAAAGTAAGGTTTGCGTTTAGCCTTTGCTTTAGGAACCTTTAGAGGTCTAGGATTTTCAGTTTGCAATTGAACTGCAAGTTTTTCCAAGACCTTTTGCCTTTGCTTCAATGCCTTTGAGTCTATTTCCAACCAAAATGGATCTGGACCTTTTTTAATAATCTCTAAGGTTTTATCTCTGATATCGTCAGTCAGGTGACCAATCTTCCACAGTGAGTAGGCAAATGCAGTCCAATAAATTTCTGTAAAAAAGTCTGTTTGACAGTCATCTTTCTCCGTATCAAGGATTTCCTTGATAATATTCGTTACATGTTCACCGTCTCTATAGCGACCAACTACTTCATTGTAAATGTCATAAGCTTGATCACTGTCAATGATTTTAACGCCATCAATAGCCATTCTCAACTCCTATTTAATCTTATGCTTGTTCATTTTCTCTTGGAAAATAGTTGTCAGAATTTGGCGTAATTCTTGAGCTTCTTTTTCTGGAAGTTGCCCTTCTTGTTCAGCAACAGCGTACAATTCCGGATACTCAAGAGAGATTCTCTTAATAGTCCGCGTAATAGCATGTTTTCTAACAAAAAATGGAATCCGTTTAATCATATCTTGAGGGATTAGGGCGATAATCTTATCAGCTGTTTCCTTATCGCTCGGTTTAGAGAAAGTTAACCCCTTTTTAATCATTTCTTGTTCTTGTTTCGTAAAATCTTGTAATTCCATATGTCTACTCCTCATCCTCTGTCACTTCCCAAACCTCTGCTTGGTAAGGATCACCATCTTCATCGTATCGATTGATATACCCAATAAATCGTTCATTTCTTCTTGGTCTCTGCTGGTTTCCCTTGATAACCCAAACAGCCCATACTCCGATTAAGACAAAAATTATGAATGCCAGTACTACTTCCATTTCATTACCATCCTTTAGAATTGAACCCACTTATCATTATCCATAATAAAGGGTTTCGCTAAACCTTCACCTGTATAGTTTTCGTATTTTGTATCTAGATATTTGTAACAATCTTCCTTGGTCGCAAATTTGATGGCTTGATAAGGCTCCTCAAAGGTTAATTTTTCAACAAAGAGATAGCCATCCTCACTTGGTACAAGTATGCCGACATGGCCAATAAAGAGGGATTGCCCATCCAAGTCATCATGGACGACTACGGACAGCATTCTTGCATTTTCATTAAACTTGAATTGAAAAAGGAATTTTTCCATCTTTGCAGCATGAACCTTAACATCTGTCGTTGCTTCGGTCTTGACTCTTGAGAATAAAATATCAAAAGCATCCTTGTCTTCTGCATCAAAGACCTTACCTTTGTCAATAGCATCATTATCGACAAACAAGAGGGAATCATCTTTCTCTAACTTAGGGATTTCGATAGAATTTTTCAATAAACAGTAACTGTTAATGCGACAGTTGGTCCCAACAAAATCACCTTTCTTCGGTGCCCAAAGATTGCTTATCTTTTCAACATCATAGTCTGTTTTGGTAAATGTAGAAAAATCCCCAGTGAGCCCAACTGAACCTACAGTCGCGTTATAATCATTTACTAGGTTGAAAAATGCATCGACACTGTCTTTATCCAAATGCGCAACCAAGGCTTTTCGAACTTCTTCTTCGCTTTCCTTGCTATTGAGATTGCTATAGGTTCCTTTGTAGATTTCTTTATTTGAGCTAACCAACTTAGTAGTTGAACTATTCTGTTTTTCCGTAGATTGGTTTTGGTTTGTAACACAGGCAGCTAAAGTAAAGATAGCTAAAACACAGCAGCTCATTAATCTGATTTTTTTAGATACTTTCATAAAATGTTTCCTTTTTAACTAAGATTTTTCAGGTCGATAAGCTTCTCTTATATTATAGTTCAAATTTATTTTAAGTCCAAGCATTTTGCTAAGTAAAGTAGATTTTAAATCATTAAAAAGGAAGCTGGCACATGGCACGCTCCCTAATAAGTGAAATATCTATGAAAAATTTAATTTTAGTCACCTTTTAGCTGTACCTGTGTATGAGCTAGCAGGTCACCTAGATGTCGTTTGTCTTTCCTGAAAACCATCATTGCAAGTAGGGCAACTGCGAGGAGAGTAGCTAGAAACGAGAGAATAATAGATAAGGAATCAAACTCACTATAGAAACCATGTATCGTGCCCATATGACCTATTTGCCAAGGAAAAAATTTAATGGTGTTTCTAAGCAAGCTAGCTTGCACTGTTTTTTTCTTGTAAACCAATTGAAGTCCTGCTTTCGCCTTCCCGAAACTCCCATTTTTTGTATAATCAAAGAATGTAAAAAGTAGAATGATTGGCAAAACAGAGGTAAAAAATACAAGACACTGCGACTGAATTTCTGTAAACTCTGGGATACCATTAAAAAAAATAATGTAAAAAAGCATACAACCTAAAAACAGAAGTGCTAAATAAGCTAGAATGAAAAGATAATCAAATAGTAATTCAATCATTCTTTTTTTTAACGAAATAGAATTAATTGCTAAAATCTTCGTCATCATCGCCTCCTTTATTATCCACTATTCTTGTCAAAAGTTTATTATTCTTTCGGTTGAGAATAGACTTCGATATGCTGCCCTAGTACCTTGATTTCTACTGGAAGGTCATCAGATTTGTCGCCGTCAACATCCGTTTCTAATGCAGCATCTGAAGAAATTTTTATATGCCGAGCTTTGATATACTCGATATTCTCATTCACGACAACATCACCTTTTAATAAATCAGGGATAACTGATAATTTAGTCAGGATTGAGGCATCTTTTAGAATCAAAATGTTGGCATAGCCATCCTTATTTTCATCAAAGATTTTTTTGTCAGCGAAATAATTGGTAAGGAGAATCAAGACATGACTGGCTGGGCCAATGTAATTTCCATTTTCTGTTTCAACTCTAATGTTAAATGCTTGATCTGTAACCACTGACTTCATGGTATTAATCGCATAGGCAAGCATGCCAAACTTCGTTTTATCCTCTATCCCAACGTTATGGATGGCTTCTGGTAGCGAACCAATACTAAAGATATAACCAAAATAATTTCCATTTGATTTTCCGATATCAATCTTATTCGTAGAATTAAAATCGAGTTCGTCAATGGCACCATCAATATCTTGATTGATTTCTAATAGTTTCGTAATGAGATTTCCAGTTCCTCCTGGAATAATCGCGAGTTTAGGAATATAGTCTTTTTCCGCGATACCAGAGATTACTTCATTGACAGTCCCATCTCCACCAAAAACAAGAACAGCATCATATCGCTCACGAGAAGCTTCTTCTGCAAAGTTTGTGGCGTCTTGCGCTTTCTCCGTAATTTTAATTTCCACATCTTCAAAATAGTCTCTAGCTTTATTCTCCAGTTTGACTTTATAATCCAAGGCTTTTTCGCCTCCAGAGGTTGGATTGATGATTACCATAATTTTTTTCATTTATAATTCTCCTGTCATTAGATTTTCTTACTTTAACTTACCATCTCAAGTTTCTTCCAGATAAATCTTGACCGCTTGGTATTCCTGGTCTTTAGCATAGGCAAATACTTCTGATTTTCTAATGTAGTCAAAAATATTTTCCTCTAAATCTTCATCCCAAATCGATTCATGAAATATTTCATTCTCTTGAAATGCTTCATAGAAAATATCGAGGTGAACTTGATAAAACTCTTCATCTTCATTTGGGACTTGCCTTACTAAGGATAGTTGAAACATTGGCTTATCAGATATAGCTGTAAATGTCCCTGTTTCAAATAAAATCATCTCATCATCAATAGGCTCACGACACAAGTCTTCAAATATTGCTACCATTTCCTCTAAGGGCATCTTATCGGTGATTCTTTCTCTTAAAAATTCAAGTGATTGCTTCATATTGCTCCTCTTTCTAGATGGTTTTCGTTCCTAGAATAATCCTATTAAAAAATTGAATCCCTACACCTTTTATTATACTACATAAACAGAAAAAAAGACCGAACCAGACGGTTTTCACCTTGGTTTCAGTCTAGTTTTTTTATAACGAAAAAGTCTCTATGAAGACTCTATTTCAAATATAAACCCTTAACTTAAAATTGATTCATTAGGTCTAAGCTTAATTAAAAGTAGGCATTTTCAATTTGCAACTCACATCCTCTAGAAATTCTCATGAGCGACTTCTTCAAGATAGTCATCCAGATGATGGAAGATTTGCATATCTTCTTCTGAACTATCTTGTAAAACTGCAAATACCTTCACTTTATCATCATTGACAAATACGAAATTATGTTCACCAAAAAAAGCCTGATAACCCTTGTCAACTAATGTCGAAAGATCATCTTTTTTTAAACCAAAAACATCTTTTTTTACAAGATAGGTTTTCCCGATTTCCATTTTCATGATAGATATTTCTCCTTAAGAAACCAGAAAGGGCTAGATGTTTCCCTTTACTGTTCAAGTCGTCTATGCAAGCAGTGGCATACACTCACAAAGAACTTTGGTTGACTATTGAATATCTTCCATCTCTTCTTACACATATTCGTCTACATCTTCAATCTCTACAAACAGCGGGTCTAAGTGGCATAAGAAGTGCCAATCTTCGGTGCCGCGTTTTCTGTAGAGAATCGCTTCACCGTCTTCACTTCCCAAAAAGCTTCTATCGACTTCATATCCTTTATTTTCTAAGAAAGCTTTTGCCTTGCGGAAGTTTGCTTCTCTGGCTTCGACATAAGCTTTCACTTCATCGTTATTCACGACATAAGCATCGATTTTTGTAGCTCCTTCGATTACTTTATCATTTTTAAGGGACAGATTCGAAATTTCTTTCCAAATAATGTCCACATTTTCTTCGGGTTCAAACGAAAATCTAGATAAAGGGACAATATTTCCATTGAAGACAATTTCCATATAATCCGGCAATTGTTTAGGGTTCACATACTCCACTTCAAACCCATCTTCTTTTTCGAGAGTGTATCCAGGAATTTGAGCTACAAAAGCTTTACCCTCCTCTAAAGAATCAAAAACGACTATATCTTTTGAATAATGATTTTGATACAATTCCAATATAATCATCTATCATCCTCTAATCTTAACTGTTTCTATTAATTCTCATCATTTTTACGTTATTACTATCTCAGCCTGTGCTACTTCTGTTGAAAATTAAAAGTAAGACATTAAATTTTGTTAATCTTCTGCTTAAACTTTAATTCAAGCATCTTATTATAACCTTCATAAAAACGTTCTCTTGTTACCACTTCACCTGGATATTTCTCTTCTAGAAGTTCATAAATTTCAATTGGTCTAATCCCTTCTTCTGCCATATCCTGAAGGAATGGACTGCATAACCTCATCTCACCTTTACTAGATTGTTTTAATAAAATTCCATATATAGGAATCTTAGTTAATAGATTATGGGTACTCTTTTTCATAACATTTATCTCCCCCACAAATTCGGATTGATTGGCAAGTCTACTTAACAAAATGATACTGAACATTGCTTGACTTAATTTTATGAAAAGAGGCCAGTAACAAACTTAAGCCCAGCCTCTTAGATAATCATTTTTCTTTGTAGCAAATAATGTATGCTTTGATGAAATCACTACCCACAACAATGGTTAGCGGAACACTCAAAACAACTTCATCAGTTTTGCCATTCTCATACTCTTGTCTTTCTTCAGGAGAGTATAGGTACATAGCTATTGAATAGGTGTTTCCAGCCTCCAAGTCAAGTTCCATACTGATATTTTCTGATTTGATATTGATTGTTTTGTTCAATCGAGTCTCAGTCGTTTTATAAACGCCCTCGATTGTATATCTCCCTGGAACTAAAGCAACTACCCTTTCTAGGTTTTCTCCAGTTATTGGATTAAAGTCAGCAAGATTCCGTCCATTAATTTTAGTTTTTGAACAGTATAAATGAACAATAGCTTTATCATTATTATCACTAACAAAGCTAACAGCTTTTTTCTTTCTATTGCTATATACAATCATAAATCCAACAAAAAGCAAGAGCCAAAGGACAAGAAAAAATACAATAATATAAGTTGAGTTTATCATATATCTCCTATATTTTCTTTACTTTTTAACTACATTATAGCACCAATCATTGAACAAAGCAAAAAGATATACTAAATGCAAGTAATTGTTTTGGTTCTTCTCTTTCAACTCCTTTTTGTCACTTTTAAATAGCTCTTTTCAGAAGCATTTTTATTTATATTAAGTAAACGAGAACACTAGAATAAATCTTTTATCAATAATTTTTATAAAGCGCTTGCTCATGACCTTACGTCATGATGTATAATATATATTAGGAGGTGAGAATGATGGCAAAATTCAGAGCAATACCAGAAGGGTTTATGACAGTTGGGGAAGTTGCCAAGAAAATGGGAGTTACAGTCCGAACTCTACAATACTACGATAAAGAAGAATTGCTTTCCCCGTCTGCAGAAAGCGAGGGAGGACGTAGGCTTTATACCGATAAAGATCTAGTTATGCTTCATCAGATTATATCCTTGAAATCACTTGGTTTTTCTCTTAAGGACATAAAGGGAAGTTTGAACTCTTTGAAAACTCCAGCTGAAGTTGCAAATGCTCTTACAGAGCAAGCAGATGATATTCGCCAAAAAATAGAACAGCTTCAGGCATCATTGTCAGAAATAGAGCAGTTAAAAGTTGAAGTTTTACAAATACAGACGGTTGACTTTAAGAAGTATGCAGATATTATTGTCAATTTACAAATGAAGAATGAATCTTACTCTCTGATTAAACGTTTTGATGATGATACGCTAGACCGCATACGCAGTCGATTTGACAAGAAAAGCGGAGTAGACTTTATGGACAGATTTAATCGCCTAAGTGATGAGATTGTGCGACTCCAAAAAGAAAAGGTGCCCGCTGAAAGTGAACAGTGCCAACAAGTTGTACAAGAATACTGGAGCTTGATCATGGAGTTTACAAATGGAGATTTGACTATGCTTCCGAAGTTGATGGAAGTCGGTAATATTGACACCGCTACTAACGCTTGGGAGGAAAAGCAAAAAATCGTTAACTCATATTTAGAGCCCGCTTTGCAAGTTTATTTTTCAAGACTTGGAACCAATCCCTTTGAGGAGGTATAGGCATGAAATACGCAATAGAGGTTCGTGGATTAGAGAAAAACTACGGAAGTAAGATGGTCCTAAAAGGTCTTAATCTTCAAATCGAAAAAGGAGAAATTTTCGCTTTACTCGGTGTGAATGGAGCTGGGAAAACAACAACACTTGAATGTATCGAAGAACTGAGAAAATATGATGGAGGCACTATTGTTGTAAACGGCAAAATGGGAATTCAACTACAGTCCTCCTCTCTACCCGCTCACATCAAACCGATGGAAGCCATAAAACTCTTTGCAAAATGGAATCATACACACATTGATGATGTTATGCTAAAGTCCCTTGGCATAAAAGAAATTGAAGAGTCGCAATACATAGAATTATCCACTGGCCAAAAAAGAAGATTACATCTTGCTCTTGCACTTATCAGTAATCCAGATATTATTTTTCTCGATGAACCGACAGCGGGACTTGATGTTGAAGGACGACTATCTCTCCATGAACAAATCCGAAAGCTCAAATCACAGGAAAAGACAATCGTCTTGGCAAGCCACGATATGGCCGAAGTTGAAACCCTATGTGACCGCATTTCCATTTTGAATAGTGGTAAGATCGTTTTTTGTGGTACTCCTTCAGAACTGACAGAAAAACTTGGAAGAAAATATTTCATCCATTTAAAGACCCAGGAAGGGGAGGATACATATGAAACAGATACGATCGAGGATAGCTTAATTTCATTATTGGAAGAATGCAAACAAAAAAATATCCAGATATTGGATATCAAGGTTGATCGTGGCACACTGGAGCAGCATTTCATCGAAATGGCAAGGAGGGGTTCGGAATGAATGGTTTTTTATATAGCCTAACATTACAGTGGAAATTGGACATACGAAGTAAGTCTCTCTTGGTTACTTACTATATTGTACCGCTTATTTTCTTTCTTCTCATGGGTGGTATTTTTACTTCCGTTATGCCTGAAATGGGTAGCACACTTATACAGTCAATGATAGTCATGAGTGTTTCAATGGGAGCCTTTCTCGGTTTACCGCCTTCCTTGATTGAAACATACGGAAGCGACATAAAAAAGATTTATAAAGCAAATGGTGTGCCTATTCATTTAGGATTGGTGACAATGGTTCTCTCTGCCTTTATTCATTTGATGATTACCTGTATGGTGATCCTACTACTTGCTCCAATTTTATTTAAAGCAAATCTACCAAGTCAATTTCTTTTATTCTTTCTCGCGCTTGCCATCTACATTTTTGTATCGTTGAGTATCGGAAGTATACTGGGCCTTACTGTTAATAATCAAGCAAAGCTGACCATGATAGCGCAACTTGTATTTTTACCCTCAATTATGCTTTCAGGGATTATGTTTCCAATTAGTTTGCTACCTGATTTTCTTCAAGTAATAGGCCATGTTTTTCCGGCTTATTGGGGATACCGTTTGATGTTAGATAAAGGGCTTCGACTTGCAAATCTATGGTATTTGATTCTGCTAACTTGTATAGCAGTAATAACATGCATTTTACTAATGAATAAACAAAAATCTGAGTAAATAGCTGAATAAAGCAAAATGGATTAATTACACCATTAATTTAAAAGAAAAAAGCGACGAGATTATTTGTTATCTCGTCGCTTTGCTGTTTTTCAGGGGTCAAGCTCATGACTTGGTTAAGTTTGATTCTGCCTTTTCTTCTCAAAAGGTGATAACTCTTTACCCTAGTATTTGCTCAACTTCCTTAATCTTATTTTTAGAGTTTAATACTGACTAGTTAGTATCCGTTGTGATATTGAAACTTCTTTCTCCCACCGTCTGAGCACCTCTTTCAAAGGCTCATCTAGATAGGTATAGGCCTTGTCCTTTATCCAATCAGGGATTCCATAAGCTGCTTCGGCGATACTTCCTGTGATAGCAGCAAGAGTATCACTGTCCCCACCAAGAGAAATCGCATTTCGAATCGCATCTTCAAAATCTGTACTTTCTAGAAAGGCAACGATGGCCTGAGGAACGGTATCCTGACACGTTTCATTGAAACGATAAGTAGGACGAATTTCATCTAGTGTTTGAGAAAGATTATATCCATACTCTTGTTCTATGTGTTCCTTGATGAGTCTCTTACACTCTGTAGGATTATCGTTGATCGGTTTTCCATAGTCGCCACTGTAACCTCCAAAGTAATAACGACACATAAAGATAGCATCAGACGTCGCCATAGCTCCCTTGACCCCCTCTGGATGGTTATGAGTCACCTCTGCAGAAAGTCGTGCAAGAGCTCTTCTGGACGGCCAGGCTCCCGTTCGTGCACAAAAACTACAATCCATGGTCCAGGCACATGGAGAAACACGCATTGCTGAGCCATTGCCAAAGCTATTATAAGGTTCTCGATCGTCGCCATCAACCCAATTCCCAAATCTTGCACCGTAACCTGCATCGGGATACATCCTACCATATTTTTTCATGGCATCAATAAAGTCATCCTTCTGACCACCATTCATAATGGCTTCTGCAACGGCACAGGTCATAACCGTATCATCTGTGAAAAAACAATCCTCACGAAATAATGGAAAGTCTTTCGTTTTAATGTTGTCCCATTCATAAACAGAACCAACAATATCTCCAACTATTGCTCCTAGCATCAGATTCCTCCTTATGATATATCAGATTCATTACATATTTCCAATGAATCACTCTTTAAAAATGGCACCACCAAATTAATCCACTCTTGAGGCAGGTAAGCTGATAAATAGCCGTGGTTATAGCCCTTAGCTTCATACAGGATCGTATTGGGATGGAGCTGCTGAAATAATCTAGCTGACTCTTTCACATAGTTCAATTCTTTTTCACCGTAGATATACAGAACCTGAGCCTTGCTAGCAGAAATCGTATCCTTAAGCTTGTAACGCCCCATATAGGTTTTGTAAATAGTCACTAATGTTTTTATAGGCGTTCTTGGCAAATCCTCCAAAAAATAAGCTTTTATTTCCTCTGGATAAGCCAGTTTAGGATAGAGTTTGTTCATCATGCTTAACTGAAGTTTACAAGAGAATTTACTAAACATCAGTTTGCCAAATAGACGTACAAGAAAAATGCTGATATTAGCTAATCTTGGTTGAGGAATACAGAGGCTTCCGTCTATGATGACCTTCTCAGCTATCTCGCTGTCTAATGACAAAAGCTCCATAGCAATTTGACCACCAAGTGAAACGCCACCGATTGCAAACAATTTCCCACCACAGTTTGCTTTTATATAGTCTAGAATCTCCAAAGCAGAATCTTCAGTAGAAACATAATCAAGTTGATATTCTTCGCCGTGGCCATTCAAGGTGGGTAGAATGACACGATACTCCTCCGACAAGATCCGTGCTTGACGAAGATAATTCCACCAAGAACTGCCACCGCCATGTATGAGCAAGATAGAAGGCAAATTATTATCACCAAATTCATGGAATTTCATATTTAAACTCCTTACTAAAGGACTTTCACTAGATATATACTTGTTCAATCAGTTTGAACAAGTAGTGATGACTCATCAAATAAAAAGTCTCTAACATTGATTATCTAGAATGACCACACGTTACTTTTAATAATGGATATCCTGATCAAAATTTTAAAATGTTGTTTCCTTACTAATTCTATTACTAGCCAATATCGTATAAATCAAATAACCAATAAAAATAACATGACAACCAGTCTTACAACTTACTACTTTTCATATGATAATTTACAAATGTCTTTCCAGCCACTCAATCTTTTTAAAATCCTTATTGTTATTATGATCATTTCGATAGGAGTCTTGAGAAGAAGCTTTGTAAATACTTAGATACTGCTCCAGACTTGGTAGACGAAAAGTGATGTCATCGAGATGAATCAGCTCTATATCCAATTCCGAAACTCCTGCAAAATCAGGTAAGGAATCGATACTTCCAAATTCAACACTCACTCTATCCTTTTGGAATTCATGCTCATGAATATCTATTAAGACGTAGCCTAAGTCTTTCATCACTTTCATTATCTTGTCCCAGTCATAAATTCTGAGATGATCAGGTGCTTCCCAACCTCTAGGGTCACCAGACACATGAATGTCAATGTCAGACGGCCCCCAATTTTCTTTCGTTCTAAACTCCAATCCCAAAGACCCCATCAGTGTCGGTGTAATTCCGACTCGATTTAAATGGAAACAAATGGTTTTAAATTCTTCAAATAAGAGATTCATTTTTACTCTATACCTTTCATCTAAATGTTCGTTATTTCTACTTTATAACCTTGAACAAAATCATCTTCATTTTCTAGAGTATATCCAGTTATTTTGGATACAAATTCTTTTTATTGCTAATTCTATAACTCGCCAATATAGTATAAATCAAATAACCAATAAAAATGATAATAAAAATAACATTAATTTTTAACACAAAGTAGAGATTTAACAAATTTGCAAACGCATGAAATAATATACAGTATCCCACAGATTTCGTTTGACGATAAAGAAGCCCTAAAACAAAACTTAAAAATAATGTATATATAAAAAATAAAATAAAAGGAAATCCTTGATGACTTTCTCCAACTATAAACCATAAAGGCAGATGCCAAATTCCCCAGATTGAACCTACAATCAAATTAGATTGCCAATAAGTATATTTTTTATCAAGTAATGGTTGTAAGATTCCTCTCCATCCTAATTCTTCATGTCCACCACCAAAAAAAATTAATTGAATAAAGAATAGTGGCATTAGATAAATGGATACTCCATTTAATTCTAAGGAAGATACAGAAAATAGTATCAAAATTGCTAACATATGAATTATGAAATAAATACTACTATTTTCTCTTTTATTAAATAAAAAATGTTTAAATTTTATATTATTACTTTTCAAATAAAACACACTTGCAATAGCTGGTCCGAGTGCACCTATTATTTGTAATGTTCTCCCTATAAAAGTTTCTATTCCAAAAATATAAGATTGTGTAAATATAGCAAGAAGCCCCCAAGCTATATAAGTAATCCCAAAAGTAAAATAAAGATAATTTTTTAAATTCTTTTTGTCAATTTCTGTCATTTTATCTTCCTTATTTTGATTATTTTATATGTAATATTTGTTACTGCTTCTTAGTTGCTCTCGATTATAACTACCTATATTCTATCACAAAAACACAAAAAAAGCCTTACAATCAAGGCTTTTCATTATTCATTTCGTCAATACTTTAGTTTCGTAGATTCAGATTCGCATGATAAAAACTAGTCAATTTTCTCTATGATATTTCCAAGTTTATTCAATATAAGACATGAATGATCATTTAGTGGAATTATGGGAACATCAACAAGTCCTTCAGCTATATCCTTATTTGCTTTATCATTCCATGAATCATAATGGACACTAATTAAAAACTGACTAAAGATTCCTAATCCATTTTTTATCTTTATCTGATGATCTGAATTATCATTAGGTGAGACATAGACTTTTTCTCCTAATAATAGGGCTCCTGCAGAAAAACCTATAACTTTCGCCCCTTTATTAATCATGTGATCGATATAATTTTTGAACTCCTGATTGACGTAAGTAGCTATATATTTTTCCGTATTTCCACCACCAATGATAATTAGATCAGCATCTAAATAGCTATCAAAATCAATCTGCTAAGAGTCCAAAAGTAAGTAATCAGTGTTTAGATTAGGAAATTGACTTTGGAAAACTTCCGTGTACTTTTTCATATAGGGTTGCCAATTATCTCGAAAAACTGTAAAAATAACAATTCTTCCAATCTTCCTTGATGACACAATTTTATTAACAATCGTATGGTTCTTTATCGGCGGATTTCCACCCATTAAAAAAATTTGTTCGTCCAATCTTTCACACTTTCTAAAAAATACATAAGTGTTTACCACGTTCTGAAATTATAATTCTTTCTTAAAATGGATAATTCTATTTGCCTCCTGAAATCCAATATTGAGATGAAATTTTATAGAATCGGTATTCGTTAAAGTACAGTCACTTGCAAATTCCTTACATCCTTTATTTTTCGCCCATTCCTCACATTTTGTACAGAGATTTTTAGCAATATCCTTTAAACGATATTCCTCGTCGACAATAATCCCTTCTAAGAATCCAACAGGACTATATTTACAACCTTCAACATAATCAAATCTGAGTGAACATAGTGCTAGACCTATAATTGTGTCACCTTCAACTTCAGTAAAGATTGCAGTATTTTTGCCATTCGTATATCTCTTTACTTCATCAATAGCTTCTTTATCGGTCAATTGGGGCCATAATTGTTTCATTAATTTAGCCGTTTTTATAGAATCTTTTGTTATTCCATCCATATTGATGTTCCTCCGCGAATTACAAGCAAATGTTACGAATCATGCTGTTACTTTGTTACTCATTGATTGATACCAATACCATCCCCTTCTACTTTTCGACTGTCTCAGATCGGAAGAGTAGAGCCACGCACTCAGCGGTTCGGACTTACCGTATCATCGCGTCGGTGCCCCTCCTCATTCTACGAGTCCTATCCCATGGGCGGAGCATCTACTTCTACTTCGCTACTATGTAGCTCGTACAAGTAGTGATACCGCCTCAACATGTGCTGAGAGCTTTCTTCTATACTAATAGACGAAAGGGTGTGAAAAT
This sequence comes from Streptococcus sp. SCPM-O-B-15277 (M60), assembly GCF_058200335.1. Taxonomy (NCBI): domain Bacteria; kingdom Bacillati; phylum Bacillota; class Bacilli; order Lactobacillales; family Streptococcaceae; genus Streptococcus; species Streptococcus sp. SCPM-O-B-15277 (M60). Next base: position 613,842 of record NZ_JBYQGR010000001.1, on the reverse strand, counting down.
GATTTTTAAATGATACTGTGGAACGGAACAGTAGCCCTAGTATTGACTACTGTCGTTTCTATTCATATTGGCTATTCTAGGACTGAGATGAAAAAATCTATAAATGCTCAGAATAAAATTGAACCCGCAAATCTCCCCAAAACAATGGTGAGTCATGTACTTGTATTATTCCGAAAAAATACACCTCTGGTGCAGTGAGACAAATTGGTGTATCTTATAGTGGCTTCGTAGATGAAAGCTATACTCTACTATCACTCTTTGATGATGTAGAACAAATTGAAAAAGATAATAGACTTCAGACAGCTATTGATGTTGTCAGAGAACAGTTTGGTTTTTTAGCCATACAAAAAGGAACCGTCCTAACTGAAGGTTCCAGAAATATTGAACGCAGTAAACTTATCGGTGGTCATTCCGCGGGTGGATTGGAGGGATTAAAATGAAACAAGAAAAAAATACAGTACAATTTTCAGAAATCCGTAGCAAAGGATGTAATGATATTGAAATGCTTGAAAGATTTTTACATGGAATCGTTGAAACAGCAACTTCAAAACTTCGTCAGAGAAAACTCAAAACAACTGAAATATCGATACGACTAGTACATGCTAAATCTGAAAACCGATTACCATTGGAATTTACATTTAGCATTAAGCCAACAAGCTCATCTGTGATAATCTATACTGAGGTAATCAATCGCTTTAAAGAATGTTACACAGGTGGGGGAATTCAAGGTTTTACGATTCAATTTGATAAAAATACCCTTGCCTCTGCATAGAAAGGATTTGATATGATTGACCGTTCATATTTACCATTTCAATCAGCAAGAGAGTACCAGGATACAAAGATGCAAAAATGGATGGGCTTTTTCCTATCTGAACATGCATCAGCACTCTCTGATGATACAAACAAAGTAACGTACATGTCTGACTTATCACTAGAGAAGAAATTATTACTCCTCAGTCAAGTATACGCCGGGCAGCTACGCACACGCATTCAAGTGATTGAAAAAAACAAGCGTGTTTCCTACACTGGAACAATACCAAGTCTGACCAAAGATTTCATTTTGATAAAAACTACAACAGGTCACATCAATTTGAAATTAAAAGACATTATTAGTATTGAACTTGTCGAGGAGGTGCTCTATGAATCAGCTTGAGTTTCAGCGTAATCACCTACAAATGGACTATTATAGCGAGAGCTACCAAGATTTTGAACGTGACTTCTACCGCTACTCTAACATGAATATTCCATTGACCTTCCTAACTGATGATATCCTAAAAACAATGGCGACTTCACGTAAGAATTACTTTGTCCTCAATAAGGAAAAGTCCAGAGATAACCGCGATCACTTCTTCATATTTGAAGTAAGTACCGTAGATGAGAATCCGCTAATCTATCATTATACATATAAGAAAACTACAATATATTTAGCAGAAAAATAGGAGCAGTTCAATTGACTGTTCCTATTTTTAATATTCATAAAATCTAAAGTCTTTATACTCTTTAACAATGGAGTCGCCAACCAGAACAGACTATACTGACCAGCGACTACCTTAAATTTAATGTTTCAGATTTATTTTCTTATCTCTAATTTCATAAACTACATCTGCTACATTTTCGAGTAATCGTTTATCGTGGGTGATAAACACGATAGTTCCGGTGTACTCCTTCATTAGTATTTCCAAAGCCTCTAAACTTGGTATGTCAAGGAAGTTACTGGGTTCATCCATTATTAGGATGTTATATCTACCCATGAGCATTTTAGCAAGCAACAATTTTATAATTTCTCCACCGCTTAAAACAGATAAACTTTTTCCAATATCGTTCTGTTTGAACCCCATAGATGCTAGCACTGAACGAATTTCTGATATATTGTAGTCACAATCCTTCTGCATAAACTCCATAACATTCTGATTACTGTTGTACTTGTAACCATTCTGTGCAAAGTAACCTATTTTTGCCTTAGGCGAAATAGAAATTCCTTCTTCATGGTTTAAGATCATTTGGATTAAAGTTGTTTTTCCGATTCCATTACCACCAGTTAACGCCACTTTTGCTCCTAACGGAATTTGAAAAGATGCATTTTCAAACAGAGCCTTATCCCCAAATACTTTATTAATTTCTGCACCGACTATAGGGTATGGATTATGGAGCTCCAATGCTTTACTTTGCCTGAAACGAATTCTGCGAATGCCTTCCGGAGCTTCTACTTTTCCTAAGGCCGCAATCCTGTGCTCTAGGGTTTTAGCAGCATTATACATCTTTTTTTCCTTACTTCCTATTGATTTTTGATGAGCTAAACGCCCTCCGTCTTCAGTACTTTTTTTCTTTGAAGAACCTTTTGCCTTCTGTTCTATTTTACGAGCCTGTTTTCGCTTTTCCTCCGCAGCCCTTTCCAATCGGGCACGTTCCGCAATAAATTGTTCGTATTCTGCAGCTTGGCTCTTACGTTCTTCCTCTTTCTGACGAAGATAATCAGAATAGTTTCCCCAATACTCAGTGATTTTGCCATCTTTCAGTTCCCATATTTTATCTACTATTTCATCAAGAAAATAGCGGTCATGGCTAATAACTAACAGTGCACCTGTAAAATATTTTAGCTGTCCTATTAGAAAATCAATTCCTTCACGGTCTAAATGGCTCGTAGGTTCATCCGCTAAAATACCATGAACCTGTGCCGATAAGGCCTGTGCTATTTTAAGCCTTGTTTCTTCACCACCGCTCATAGTCTGTATATTTAATTGCTCAACACCTAGCTTGCCTACAAGTGCAAAATCTTTTTCCTCCTGCAGAGTTACTTCGTCCAACTGGGGAATATAGGCAAGTTCACCCAGACGATTCATTTTACATCCTGGGGGAGTTAATTCTCCTAAAAGTACCCTGAGTAAAGTGCTTTTTCCAGCACCATTTGCTCCTACTAAACCAATACGGTCATAATCATATACTTCTAATTCATTTATATCTAAAACATCGCGTCCTTTGAATTCCACACGAATGTCTTTTGCTTTTAATATTAATTCCATAACATTTCCTCCTGTCTATAATCGCATGCTTTCATTTGCTTGTATGCAGGGAAAACCCTGCGATTTTAGCAGGAAGAGTTACATGAAAATAAGATACATAAATATTCCTCCAATATTGTTTATTTTAAATCTAATTTTCTAACCTCAGTTATCATTTGGCAAACTATAGCAATGCCAATAATTAAAATACCTGATAGTAAAAACCAATGATTTACACCGATTTTATCAGCAAAGAATCCAGAAAGAATTAACCCAATTGGCATAGCAAGTGACATGATACTTCCGATCAAAGAAAATACACGTCCTAAATATTCAGGCTTAATTTTCTCCTGAAAAAGAGCTGTTTGCACACCGCTATAAAATGGCACCGAAAGCCCCATTATTGCACAGCAAACTACGAATATTACAAATCCATTTGGAGGAAGTATTCCCGAAACGGCTAAACTGGTCCCCATTATAAAAAATGAACTTGTTATTAGTAATACATGCTTTTCGAAGCCCCCTAATCTTCCTAATAATAAGCCTCCTGCTAGCATCCCAAATGCAAAGGAAATTTCCGTAATAGAAATATGCACAGGCGTTCCATTAAAGTGTTCCATGCTTATTAAAGGAAATAGTGCATTGATTGGCATATAAACAAAAGTATATAGTGTTCCTAAGAGTAATAAGGCAAACAATCCTTTGTTTTGTCTCAGAACCACAACTCCTTCTTTCATCTCCCTTATGAAATTTGGTTCTAAACTTTGCACTTGATTACCCAGCTTAGGTATACGTACAATTGCTACCGTAATAGATGCAATCACAGCACCCAATACGTCGATGGCAATAATAGCATTTAAATCCCAAACGGAGTATAAGAGTGCTGCAACTGCCGGACTAACAATATAGCTTATAGACTGCAAAGACTGACTATAGCCTGCGCATTTCGTTAGCTGTTCTTCTGGTACTAAAAGTGGTGTAACCGCATTGAGTGCTGGGGTATGAAAAGCTGTTCCAATGCTACGGATAAACAATACTATCATAATCATCCAGACAGGTAGCTCCATACAGAATGCAACAATAGCAAGCACTGCACCAGCTGCTGCGATAATTAAATCGGCACCAATCATTATCTTCTTCCTATCATGACGATCCACTAGCACACCAATGGCAGGTCCCAAAATCGCATAGGGTAAAAAACCTACTAATGAAGCCATAGACAAGACCATCGCAGATCCTGTTTTTTCTGTAAGGTAAAAAATAATCGCCATTTGCAGGATGGCACTAGTGATTAATGATACTGCTTGCCCTGCCCATATTGCATAAAATTTTCGTTTCCAATTGTTGTATTTTTCCATTTATATTATCTCCTGCATATTATTTTGCTTGAATTTCTATTTTGAATAGCATTCTAGGCAATAAAAAATGCAGGCCAAACCCCACAATGTGGCTTTTGGTCTGCATACATACAATTTGGAAACATTCATATTAAAGACATAGTTAAATAAAGGTATAGTTAAATAACCAATATCCTCACCGTAACTAATGAATGCTCAATATCGTATAAATAAGCACAACAAAAAAGCCTATCATCGGGTATAGATTCTGCTTTTTTTATTGCCAGCTTATCTTAAACGCATTGAGGCTGTCATAGTTTCGGTTCCTCCTACATCTTTGTTTATATCAATTTATAGTATAACACAACAAGATGATATGTTCAATATAAAAGTTATGGAATGAGACTCATACTTCCAATTCGATGCCAGATTTAAAGGATATGACGAAGTTTTCTTCATAGACTGTAACGCTCTGGATTATCTTCCTTAGTAGCAAGCGATTAGCTTTCACAAAATCTTCTGTTTGTAGTTTTAAAAATTCATCAGGATTTTCTAACTCAACCTCAAAATATTTCATTTTACATTCCCTCATTTCATTTATTGATAAATTGAGTTTGCAAAAAAGAGTGGACAATTTTTGTCTACTCTTAACCTTTAAAATAGTTTTTTTTAATCGATTTGAAGTTGCCTAAATTATTACTTATTCGGTAAAATGAAGTATTGCTTTCAACAGATTTCCTTCAACTACACTTCACTTGATTCAAACAAGGTGGGTACATTTCTATTCCCACAAACTCCTTGTCAATGGAAACAAACACGTACCCACAGGGTAAATGGAAATAGAAACTGATAATTTCTAGCTATCACTTCTACTCATTCCAAAAATTTTCTCACTCTGATACTTACCCACCATAAAGCAAAAAGCCTTGCAATCAAGGCTTTCATTATCCCTTTCGTTCAAAGGTTTCTAAGCTTTTACGAGCAGAGCGACACACTCAGCGGTTCGCTATCTCCGTTCTGTCTGCGTGCTAGCACTTGTCAATCACGGACAGCTATCGCATGGGCGGAAGTAAATGCTAATCTTCGTCGTTTTACTCCTTGACTAGCAAACTTACCGCCTCAACATGATGCGTTTGCGGAAAAAGGTCCACCGGCTGTACTTTCTTCAACTCATAGCCCAACTCTTGATAGAGTTTGATATCACGCGCCATGGTAGCAACGTTACAGGAGATATAGGCGATGCGGTCAGCTCCTGTTTGGGCGCTTGCTTTGATGAAGCTGTCAGTCAAGCCCTTGCGTGGTGGGTCGACCAAGATGACAGTTGGTTGGATACCTTCCTTGAGCCAATTTTTCATGGCATTTTCTGCTGTATCACAGACATAGTGAGCATTGGTAATGCCATTTATACTAGCATTCTTCTGGCTATTTTCTACAGCTTCTGGAATGACCTCGACCCCATAAACTTCCTTGACATGCTTGGCAACTGATAAGCCAATGGTCCCAATTCCTGAGTAGGCGTCAATCACGACGTCATCTTCTCTTAAATCCGCAAAGTCAATAGCTGTCTGATAAAGCTTCTCTGCCATTTCAGTATTGACCTGGTAAAAGGCTGGTCCAGAGATTTGGAAGCTATTCCCCAACATTTGGTCCGTAATGTAATCTTGATCATAAAGCCTACGCCATTCTTTCCCGAAAATTGCATTGGTATTCTGGTCATTGATATTTTGCATGACAGACACAATCTCAGGAAATTGCTGGATCAGCTGTTCGATCAACTGGTCCACACGGAAAATCTTGGGACGAGTGGTGACCAAAATGACCATGATTTGACCTGAATGATGGCCACGACGAACAACAAGATTACGAATCAAGCCAGACTGTTCTTTTTCATCATAAGGTTTTAAGTCATAACGACGAAGCAAATCTCGTAAAGCCACAATAACTTGATCAATAACTGGATCCTGGATATAAAAATCTTCCAGAGGCATGAGGTCATGAGAATTCTTACGGAAGAAACCAGTCTCCAGAACACCATTTACATGACGAACAGGAACCTGAGCCTTGTTACGATACTTGACAGGATTTTCCATGCCAAGTGTATCTGCGACCTCTATATCCGTGATTCCAGCAATTTTATAGAGGCTATCTTTTACTTGTTTGGATTTAAACTTGAGTTGTTCTGGATAAGCTAGATGCCCCAAGTCGGCAATACCTGAACGTAGGTAAGCCAAATCTAAGCCTTGATTACGATGAGGAGATTGTGTTAGGTATTCCTCGACTTTACCAAAGCCAATCTTCTTGTTGACTTTAAGGACACGCATAAGGATTTTTTCAGTCGGAAGAGCATTCTCTACAAAAAAGACCAAGCCATCTACCTTGGCAACTCCTGCTCCTTCATGGGTCAAATCGACAATCTCTACTTCAACAATATCATTTTTCTTTAACATATTTTTCACTTTCTATGAGCCGACAAAAAAAGACGGCAACAATCCTGTTACCATCTATTATACCATGAATTGACCTAAGCACCAAAACTCTTGAAGAAATCAAGGATAGCTTGCCAAATTGAGCTCAGGATATTTCCACCGTCTTGAATAGCTTTATTGGCATCAAAGTTTAGGTCGATATTACTGAAACTATCACCTGCTTGCGCAACAATACTTTGTTTCAAATCTTTTAGCGTCTTTGTAAAGTCTTCGTTATTAAGAATGTCGCTCTTTGAAAGATTGAAGGCAAAGTTGATGATGACATTAACTTGATTACCTGTAACAACTTGATCCAGTTTGTAGTTCTTCAAGGTATCTTCAACAATCTTACGAACATCGTCCTCAGTAAGTTCGCCTTTAGACTCTTTGGCTTTAGCAATTGCAGCCTTAATATCAGCAAGGGCTACATTAAGTTTATTAGCATCATAGCCAGATTTGTCCTTGTTTTCATCATTGATGTCCGACAAGGCTTTTAACTCTTCCTGTGCCAAGTTTTTATTTTCTTGTGGAAGTTGGACACCGTTGGACTCAAGGGAATAGTAAATACCTGCCAGGGCACTTTCGCCTGTTACAGGGATTGGTGCAGCAACGGTAATACGCGCATGCTCTACACCCAAGGTAACAGCCGCATTACGGTACATATCTTGCGTCACTTTCGTGATATTTTCAGGTGTTTCAATCTTCACCTCAAGTGGAGATTTTTCTCCTAATTTTTGGATTTTTGCTGAAGAATAAAGTTGAAGACTCGAATCATTAGCTACATTCATAATCTTTGAGTAGACATCTGGTGTCATGGTCTTCAAATCTTTAGTATCTTTTGAGGCATCATAGCCAAGTTTTTTCAGTGTTTGATTTTTTTGATCTTCCGTTAGTGAAGAACCCAAGACGTACTCAGGTTGAACATAGGTTTCATCAATTACTTTTTGAACATCAGTTGCTGCTTGAACGTTTTGCAGTGTTGCAACTGCTAAAAGAACTGCACCGCTAGTTAGAAAGAATTTCTTTCGCATGAGACGTTCCTCCTTTTCTACTCTAGCATATTAAAGTATCCTTAAAGAAAACTTATAAAAGCACCTAGAAATTCTAGATGCTTAAAATAGATTAAAAATTTTCATAATATAGAGATTTAGCTGAACCTGTCTAGAGTAATAATAGTTTCCCCCATCTACATAAAGTTCTCCACCTTGAAAAATAGAAATGGGATTAATGTAGCGATAGGTTTTCCCTGTTGTATTTCCTAATATAGGCGCAACTGTATCTCTGGAATATTGCTTAGCTAGGACAAGAGTATTCTTTTTCCCATTCTGGGCGATAAAATCGATATAAGCAGGTCCAAAGTTATAAGCTTGAATGGCTGTCCAGACATCCACTCCTTTTTCTTGAGCTAGATAGAGATTTTCTGTCAAGGTTTGAACCCCTTGCCGAATACTACTTGCATTATCGTTTATGGTATCAGTAGAGCCACTAGCAGATTCACTTGACTGCATCACGTCTCCTTCTTTACCCTTAGTTTCTGTATAAATCATGGCGAGCACAAGCTCTTCGTTTGCTGGGGTATCTCTTTCATTTAAGATTTCGCGAACCATGGGTTGGTAGGTCATGACTTGTTTAACATCCTGACGAATGAGATAAGCTTTATATCCAACGAAAAGGAAGATTGCTAGCACTAGCACTCTTCGTATAAATTTAAACATTATTTATTTTGAATATCCTCGATGTTTTTGATTAAGATAGAATAGGTTCCATTATCATTTTGAATGAACTCAACTGATTCTGCATCTTGATAGACATTGTTTGGTACGATGAGTTCAATCCCGTTTGACAAGGAAAGTTTCTGATTCTCAAATCTCTTTAATTGACGACTGGCATCAATCTCATCAAACTGAACTGGCTCAGGTACTGCTTGTTTCACTTGGTCAACAAAGCTTAAACGAGCCGTCAGATTGTTATCAAAAAGGTCATTGGCTAATTTTTCTGGAGAGAGCTCATTATTCTCTTCAAGATGATTGTAAATTGCCGATTTTACCTTTGATTGAAATTGAAAATCATCTGTGTTGAAGGTTTCGGCAATTTTTTGAGCCGTTTTTTCTAGTTCCTTAATAGATTTCTTAGGTGAAATCTTTGGTTGTTCTTGAATAAGATTCTCAGAAAAATAGTTCAAAAAAGCTCCATTGTACTTGATGCGTTTTTCAATCAAGTGATACTTGCGACTTTGAAGATTAACCACAAGGGCTTCATCTGCTCCAGTTCCAAATCCAGGTAAGTTATTCTGAGTCAGTTTGATTGGATTGTCAACCTCACCACCTAGGTGTGTTAAGGTTTCTCGCAATGCAATTCGCAGGAAGGCAAAGTGTTCAACTCCTTCTTTTGAAAACTGTACAAAAACCAAGTCATTAGTCTTTTGATTTTCAGATACAGAGAATTCCTCTTTCCAGAGATTAGCAATTGTAACAGATGTTTCCATTAAATCTTCTGTGATGTGATTGAAAAAAGGATTATCCTCTTCAAAAATACCAGTTTTGGCATCATCCGAATACACACGTTCCACTTTTTTACGTAAGTATTCCTCGATTTTAGGAGTGATATTGAGAAACTTATCCGCCAAGAACAACTCTGTGTCATCAGGGCTGAACTGATGGATAATGGCTTTCTTAATATAAATATCCATAAAATATTAGTCCTCATATAATGGGAAGGCATCTGTCAAGGATTTGACTGCACTTCTCACTTCTTCTAAGACAGTTTCGTTTTCTGCATTCTTAAGGGCTTTAATAATAAGTTCAGCAACTTGACGGCTTTCATTTTCACCAAAACCACGAGCAGTAATTGCTGCCGCTCCGATACGAATACCACTTGTCTTGAATGGTGACAACGTTTCATAAGGGATTGAGTTTTTATTAAGGGTAATATTGACCTCATCCAATAAGTTTTGGGCTACTTTTCCACTTTCCACAACCTTCGTGACATCCACTAAGAAGAGATGGTTTTCAGTACCGCCAGAGATAATACGGAAATCAGAATCTTGCAGGAATACTTCAGCCATAGCCTTGCTGTTCTTGATAACATTAGCAGCATATTCTTTAAAGGCTGGATCCAATACTTCTTTAAAGGCTACAGCCTTAGCAGCAACAACATGCTCTAAAGGACCACCTTGGATACCCGGGAAAATAGCGGAATTGATTTTTTTAGCAAAGCCTTCATCGTTCGTCAAAATCAATCCACCACGTGGTCCACGAAGAGTTTTGTGGGTCGTTGTCGTTGTGATATGTGCATATGGAACTGGATTTGGGTGAAGACCAGCTGCAACCAAGCCAGCAATGTGGGCCATGTCGACCATGAGTTTTGCTCCCACAGCATCCGCAATTTCACGGAATTTTGAGAAATCAATAATGTGAGAATAGGCTGAGGCACCAGCAACGATAAGTTTTGGTTGCACTTCCTGGGCTTGTTTCAAGATGGCTTCAAAGTCCAATAGCTCTGTCTCCGGATCAACGCTATATGAAACGAAGTTATAGGTTTGACCTGAGAAACTTACAGGAGCTCCGTGAGTCAAGTGCCCACCCGCAGCTAAATCCATCCCCATAACTGTATCACCTGGTTCAATCAAGACCATGTATGCTGCACAGTTAGCTTGACTTCCTGAGTGAGGTTGGACATTGGCAAACTTTGCTCCAAAAATCTCCTTCGCACGTTCAATAGCTAGAGTTTCGATAATATCTACTACATCAGTTCCACCGTAATAACGACGTCCTGGATAACCTTCGGCGTATTTATTAGTCAAGATAGACCCTTGAGCAGCCATAACAGCCTTAGAGACTACGTTCTCTGAAGCGATTAATTCAATATTGTTTTGTTGGCGTTCCTCTTCTTTGGCAATGGCATTCCATAGATCCGCGTCATAGGCTTTAAAATCATCTTTGTCAAAAATCATAGGTCTTCTCCTTTTATTAATTTAATGAAACGTTTCTGCATTTTATCGCAGGTATAACCAACTCTTTCATAAAATGCATGCGCACCTGTACGATGGTCTGCAGAATTTAAGCGAATAAAGTTATAGCTACGTTTTTCTGCTTCCTGTTCTAATCCTTCAAGCAATGTTTTACCGATTCCTTTACCTTGTGTTTGAGGTAAAACAGCTAAAGCCAGGATATTAAAACCTGGTTTTGAATAAAGGGATTCATAAACCTCAGCATGAACATAACCAAGTAAGTCATGGCTAATTGAATCCTCAAAACCAAGTAGGAAGTGATGGGAGTCTTGTGTCAACTTAGCTAGTTGACCAGCCGTTTCCTCTGGACTAAAAGCATAACCTAGCGCTTCTTTGTTAATGACACAAATTGTTTCGACATCTGTCGCTTTTAATTCACGTAGCATATCATACCTCCTCAAAAGGAATTTCAGGTATCTTGGCAAGGATATCTTCTCGAGTTATCGAACCTTGGCGTAGAATCTTCACCTTGCTGCCAGATAAGTCTATAATAGTCGAATCTTGACCAGTTAAAAAAGCATCGTCTTCCAAACCTAGAACATTTTGGTTAAAATCCTGCAGAATTTCCTTATAGGTCACACCGCTATCCTGTCCTGAAATGTTAGCAGACGGGCCGATTAAGGGACCAAACTCACGAATCAATTCTAGAGTGACGGGATGACTGGGCATGCGAAATCCAATAGTCGTCAAGTCTGAATTGACCCAGTAAGGGACCTTGTCATTAGCTTCTAGGATAATGGTTAAAGGTCCTGGCAAAAAACTTTTAACAAGTTGTTGTAAACAAGGTGGCTGATTCTTGGAAAAGTTCAAGATATCGTCTAAACTAGCAACATTGAGATTGAGAGCCTTATCTCTAGGGCGACGTTTGAGCCGATAAACATGGTCAACAGCCTTCTCATCCAAAGCTTTCGCAAAAAGGCCATAAACTGTCTCAGTTGGCAAAACTACTGCTCCACCCTTTTCCAACTCTTGCTTAATTTTCTCCATCATCAATGACAACCATCCTATCTTGGCCAAATTGGTCTTTGAGCGTTCGAACTCGTTTCTCAGGAAGATTTTCCATAAAGAGAGCGGGTACACTTTGACCTTGTTTGTAGCCAATTTCAAGATAAATCTTACCACCGTCATTTAGATAGTCCTTTGATTCTTCTGCGATTCTGCGATAGATCGCTAGACCTTCCTCGTCTGCAAAAAGGGCTAAATGTGGCTCTGAATGCAGAACATTCAAACCAACTTCTTCCTCATCTGCTCGAGAAATGTATGGTGGATTGGATACAATTATATCATATTTTGAAGAAATTTCGGAGAAACAGTCAGATTTGATAAATGTGATTTCTAAATCTAAACTCTTTGCATTCTCCGTTGCTAGGTCTAATGCATCTTGTGAAATATCAGCAGCTGTGACTGACCAATCTGCTCTATTTTTAGCTAAAGAAAGGGCAATTGCACCACTTCCTGTACCAATATCCAAGACCTTGAGATTTCCATTAGGATTTTCAGCTAGGATAAGCTCCACCAACTCTTCTGTTTCAGGTCGAGGAATCAAAACCCGCTCATCTACTTTTAACTGCATCCCAAAGAATTCAGCATGACCGATAATGTACTGGGCAGGAATATGGCTAGCTAGCTTGATGAAAATGTTCTCTACAAATTTGTAATCTTCATCAGTGACTTCTTGCTGAAGGGTAAAGATGAAGTCTGTAAAAGATAGATTTTTCAGGCTACGATAGACAAAAGAGAGGCTTTCTGCTTCCTCTCCTTGTACTATTAACTTTTCCTCAAAATCTTTAAATAGTTGAGCTAATTTCATTACTTGTTTAATTCTTCTAATTTTTGTGTTTGATCATAAATAACCAAGGCATCCACCACTTCGTCCAACTTACCAGCAAGGATTGTATCAAGCTTTTGCAAAGTCAAACCGATACGGTGGTCCGTGACACGGTTTTGTGGGAAGTTATAAGTACGGATACGTTCAGAACGGTCACCGGTACCGATAGTAGACTTACGCTCAGCATCTTGTTCATCTTGGGCAATCTGTGCAAAGTGGTCTGCCACACGCGCACGTATGATTTTCATAGCCTTCTCACGGTTTTTCTGCTGGGTACGTTCTTCCTGCATCTCAACCTTGATATTGGTTGGCAAGTGAACGATACGAACAGCAGTCGCAACCTTGTTGACGTTCTGTCCACCAGCACCTGATGCGTGGTAGATGTCAACACGAAGGTCTTTTGGATCAATATCGTATTCTACTTCTTCCACTTCAGGCATGACTAGAACTGTAGCTGTCGAGGTATGAACACGGCCTTGACTTTCTGTCACAGGGACACGTTGCACACGGTGGGCACCAGACTCATACTTGAGTTTAGAGTATACAGACTGACCAGAAACCATGGCAACGACTTCTTTGAAACCACCGACACCGTTCATAGAAGCTTCCATGACTTCAAAGCGCCAGCCTTGGGCTTCAGCATATTTTTGGTACATAGTTAGGAGGTCACCAGCGAAAAGCGCTGCTTCGTCACCTCCAGCTGCTCCACGGATTTCAAGGATGATGTTCTTGTCGTCGTTTGGATCTTTTGGAAGGAGCAAGATTTTTAGTTTTTCTTCGTATTCTTCTTTTTCAGCCTTGGCATCCTTGAGCTCTTGCTTGGCCATTTCTTCCAAGTCCGCATCTCCACCTGATTCCTTAATCATCTCTTCAGCGTCAACAATGTTTTGAAGGACTTGTTTGTACTCACGATAGGCTGTCACCGTATCACGGGTTGAAGCCTCTTCTTTTGAAAGCTCCATGAAACGCTTGGTATCAGACACCACATATGGGTCACTCAGCAACTCTCCTAGTTCTTCATAACGGTCTTCCACAGCTTGTAGTTGATCATAGATGTTCATTTTTCTTCATTCTCCTTATTGATTTCAGGGGCAAAATAATGTTTACGGCAAACCGAGATATAGGTTTCATTACCTCCAATCTGAATTTGTTCGCCCTCATAGGTAGGCTTTCCGTCTAAGGTTCTAAGAACCATAGTCGCCTTTTTCTTACAATACTGGCAAATGGTCTTAATCTCGTCAATTTTGTCTGCTAAAAGCAAGAGGTGTTTGGAACCTTCAAAAAGTTCATTGCGAAAGTCATTCTTCAAACCGAATGCCATGACAGGGATGTCTAACTCATCGACAACACGAGCTAGGTCGTAAACATGGTGACGCTTGAGAAACTGGGCTTCATCGACAAGTACACAGTAAGGTTTTTCAGGTAAATCTCGGATAAATCCAAAGATATCTGTTGTTTCGTCAATAGCAATTGCTGGTCTTTTCATCCCAATGCGACTTGAAACATAGCCAACACCGTCACGTGTATCCAGAGCTGAAGTCATAATCACAACTCCTTTTCCTTGCTCCTCATAGTTATAGGCAACCTTGAGAATCTCGATGGTTTTGCCAGAGTTCATGGTCCCATAACGATAATACAACTGTGCCATGCTTCTATTTCACGTCCATTTCTAAATTTTTGCTACATTCTAGTATACCATAATTTCTCAAAGCTTTAAATGGCAAAATGTGGTAAAATAGAAGAAATCAAATAACTAGTGGAGGACGCAATTATGCCATTTGTACGCATTGATTTATTTGAAGGACGCACTCTAGAGCAAAAGAAAGCCCTAGCTAAGGAAGTAACAGAAGCTGTTGTTCGTAACACAGGAGCACCTCAGTCAGCTGTTCACGTTATTATTAACGATATGCCTGAAGGAACTTATTTCCCACAAGGTGAAATGCGCACTAAATAAAGCTTAAGCAATCTGCTTAGGCTTTTCTTTATAAGTGGCATTCGTTGAATAAAACGCTATATTTTGATACAATTTTAAATGATATTTGTATATAAATTGTAAAAAGGAAATGAAATGATTACACGTGAATTTGATACCATCGCAGCAATCTCGACTCCGCTTGGTGAAGGGGCTATTGGGATTGTTCGTTTAAGTGGAACGGATAGTTTTACTATCGCCCAGAAAATTTTTAGAGGCAAGGATTTGAGCAAGGTTGCTAGTCACACTCTAAACTACGGACATATCGTTGATCCTCAGACAGGTAAGGTTATGGACGAGGTCATGGTTGGTGCTATGAAATCTCCAAAAACCTTCACTCGTGAAGATATTATTGAAATTAATACTCACGGTGGAATCGCCGTAACTAATGAAATCCTTCAACTAGCTATCCGTGAAGGGGCTCGGTTGGCTGAGCCTGGTGAATTTACCAAGCGTGCCTTCCTCAACGGTCGTGTGGACTTGACTCAGGCTGAAGCTGTTATGGATATCATCCGTGCTAAGACTGACAAGGCTATGAATATAGCAGTCAAACAACTTGATGGTTCCCTGTCTGACCTCATTAATAATACTCGTCAGGAAATTCTCAATACCTTGGCTCAAGTTGAGGTCAATATTGACTATCCTGAGTACGACGATGTGGAAGAAGCCACTACTGCTGTTGTCCGTGAAAAGACCTTAGAATTTGAACAACTTTTGACCAATCTTCTAAAAACAGCCCGTCGTGGCAAAATTCTCCGCGAAGGGATTTCAACGGCTATTATTGGTCGCCCAAACGTTGGGAAATCAAGTCTCCTCAACAACCTCCTTCGTGAAGATAAAGCCATTGTAACGGATATTGCAGGGACTACTCGAGATGTTATTGAAGAATACGTCAATATCAATGGTGTTCCACTGAAGTTGATTGATACTGCTGGTATTCGTGAAACAGATGATGTCGTGGAACAAATCGGGGTTGAACGCTCCAAAAAAGCCCTCAAGGAAGCTGACTTAGTTCTACTAGTACTAAATGCTAGTGAACCTCTGACTACTCAAGACCGACAACTTCTTGAAATCAGCAAAGATACCAACCGTATTATCCTACTGAATAAAACTGACCTACCAGAGGCCATCGAAACTGAAGAACTTCCAGAAGATATTATCCGGATTTCAGTCCTCAAGAATCAAAACATTGATAAGATTGAGGAACGAATCAATGAGCTCTTCTTCGAAAATGCAGGCCTTGTTGAGCAAGATGCTACTTATCTATCTAACGCCCGTCATATTTCATTAATCGAAAAGGCTGTTGAAAGCTTACAAGCAGTTAACGAAGGTCTTGAACTGGGTATGCCAGTTGACCTGCTTCAGGTTGATTTGACCCGTACCTGGGAAATTCTTGGAGAAATTACTGGTGATGCAGCGCCAGATGAACTTATTACTCAATTGTTCAGCCAATTTTGTCTGGGTAAATAACATAAAAACTAGGTCAAAAGAATGCTAGTCACCTAAAAAGAGGCTGGGACAAAAGTCCTAGCCTCTCAATTGTCTTTGGATTGTCGAGCAAGACGCAGTGGTTGAGTGGGCTCTACTATGCTGATTGCATCAGCTTTTACAGCCCTACTCAACTGTGCGGAGGTGGGACAACGAAATCGAATTCTAACGAATTACCGATTTCTGTCCCACTCTATTTTTCTTACAATTTCTAAATTAGATCCTACCTTAGCGGATAGCTGAAACAAACATTATACTCAATGAAAATCAAAGAGCAAACTAGGAAACTAGCCGCAGGTTGCTCAAAGCACTGCTTTGAGGTTGTAGATAGAACTGACGAAGTCAGTAACATATATACGAAAAGGCGACGTTGACGCGGTTTGAATTTGATTTTCGAAGAGTATTACTAGTTCTTTCCTATTTTCACTTAGTCTTTAGGTAATTTGCCAGCTTTTTCAAGCATTTTTTTGATTAAATAAGGCATCTTGACATTTTCACGACCTTTTTTCTCAATCAATTTTTTAACAAATTCTGGCATTTGTAAGTCTTGTGATTCATCTAGAATATTCTTAGTTTCCTCCGAAGGAACTAATTCATCAAAGGTTTCTTCTTCTGGGAGGAATTCTCTAAATTCTTTATGTTCGTTAGCTCGGACAGTATTAACCAAGGCATCAATCAAACGAGAATCTGTATTTGGCATTGGTGGACGATGGTAGTTCACCCCCAATTCCTGACACAATTCATAACATTCCACATCGTTGTCAAACAAGACTTCAATGTGCTCACTGATAAAACTAATAGGTACAAAAATATAATGATTTGGATGTTCTTTCTGTTCTCTGAGATACTCCAAAACATCTGGCTTAATCCACGGAATACCAATATCACTTTCGCTCTGCCAAGTGTTGGTATATTGCCCTGGATCCAAGTCTAATTTCTTCGCAATTAACTTGCTATTTTCAAAAATTTGATCGATATAGGGATCACCAAAATCTAAGGCAAAAATGGGCACACTGTGGGCAGAAAAGATGACTTTAAAGCTATCCTGCTTTACTTCTTCATTTAAAATCTTAGTAATTTCATCCGCCCAATAGTTTAAGAGCGCTGCTTCTTGATACCAGTCCTTAATGACTAAAAACTGAATTTGTTTGCTTTCCAGAAACTTTTCGTACCCCATAACAGAGTAAAAAGAATAATGGGGCTCCAAAATCAAGCAAATACACTGCTCAATACCATCTGCTTCCATTTGCCGAATTACATCTGGAATAAAAGGGGGTGAAAATTTATTGGCAAAATAGACACTATATTCATTTTCTAACCTAGCTTCTACCAAGGCAACTTCTTCACGGGTAATTTTTTGAAGTGGAGTTCCTCCAATTCGAACATAATTATCATAAAGGGTTTGAATCTCGTGGTCTTGAGGTCGAACTCCTCGACGAATGTTGGTAAAAAAGTCAGCTACTCCTTCAAAGGTAATCTCTTCTGGTGAACCAAATGTCATCATTAAAATTGCTTTTTTCATCTCTGCATCCTTGTGATATTTTTATCTTTCTTATTGTATCACTAAAGAAGCCATAAGTAAACGTAACATAAGAATTTTATCTCCCTTCCGACTTTTGTTTTTCTCTTCTTTCTATGATACAATGGTTTTAAAGAAGGAAAAAAAGGAGTTATAATGAAATATCCAACATTACTAGAGCGTTTTTTAACTTATGTTAAGGTTAACACACGTTCAGACGAAAATTCTACTACTACACCAAGTACTCAAAGTCAAGTAGACTTTGCGACTAATGTCCTCATCCCAGAAATGAAACGTGTCGGTTTGCAAAATGTCTATTATTTGCCAAACGGTTTTGCTATCGGTACACTTCCAGCTAATGATCCTAGTTTAACTCGTAAGATTGGTTTTATCTCCCACATGGATACGGCTGATTTTAATGCTGAAGGTGTTAACCCGCAAGTTATCGAAAACTACGACGGTGGTCTTATCGAACTAGGTAATTCTGGTTTCAAGCTTGATCCAGTAGATTTTAAGAGCTTAAAGAAATATCATGGCCAAACTTTAATTACTACAGATGGGACTACCCTTCTAGGTGCTGATGACAAATCTGGTATTGCTGAGATTATGACAGCCATCGAATACTTAACTGCTCATCCTGAGATTAAACACTGCGAAATTCGTGTCGGCTTTGGACCTGATGAAGAAATCGGTGTTGGTGCCAACAAATTCGATGCAGAAGATTTCGATGTCGACTTTGCTTATACAGTTGACGGTGGACCTCTTGGTGAACTTCAGTATGAAACCTTCTCCGCGGCAGGTGCAGAGCTTCACTTCCAAGGTCGCAATGTTCACCCAGGAACGGCTAAAGGACAGATGGTTAACGCCCTTCAGTTGGCAATCGATTTCCACAACCAACTTCCAGCTGGTGACCGACCTGAACTGACTGAGGGTTACCAAGGCTTCTACCATCTCATGGATGTGACAGGTACGGTCGAGGAAGCGCGTGCTAGCTACATCATTCGTGACTTTGAAAAGGATGCCTTTGAAGCGCGTAAGGAAGCTATGCAAGCTATTGCTGATAAGATGAACCAAGAACTGGGTAGCAATCGTGTTACTTTAACATTAACTGACCAGTACTACAACATGAAGGAAGTTATCGAAAAGGATATGACACCAGTAACCATTGCGAAAGCGGTTATGGAGGACCTTGGTATCACACCTATCATCGAACCAATCCGTGGTGGAACAGATGGTTCTAAGATTTCCTTTATGGGAATTCCGACGCCAAATATTTTCGCTGGTGGCGAAAATATGCACGGCCGTTTTGAATACGTTAGCCTTCAAACCATGGAACGTGCAGTTGATACTATCATTGGTATCGTATCCTACAAAGACTAAAAAAGAAGTAGCTAGGCTACTTCTTTTTTAGTTTACTACTTTCTCACTTGTTTCAGGAGATGTCGTTTTTAAAAGTGAGTTTGACTCTTCACTTGTTTGTGAAGTGCTAGTTTCAGCTGGCTTTCCTTTAGATTGGAACTCTTGATTTAACAAAACGATTTCTTGAGCAACCGTCAGCAAAGCTTGCTTGTCTTTACTTGCCGCTGCTAGTTTATCAAACAAGGCATCGACTTTTTCAAAGTCAGCATCTGAACCATTATTCAATTCCAAATAAGTATGAAGGGCAAGGACTCCGTTGTATAGTTGTTGATAGAGAGCCACGACCTCTGGATCTTGTTTTGCATTTTCACGTTCATTCTGAATAGTCTGTGAAATACGTTTTAGAAGATCTTGGACTTGTGTATTTAATTCATCAAGATCCGCATCTTCTTTCTCCAAAGCAGCTTTCAGATTTTTCACTTCGTCTGCGAGTGAGGCCTTAACACCCTCCTCGTTGACTTGAGCCACTAATTCATCAGCTTTTGTTAAGAGACCTTCTACCTGCCCTTTTAAGACATGGTTACTTTGTTCCTCAGGTTTGATATCGTCATACAAACCTTTCAAGAACTCATAAACAGCAGTTTTAGCACTATGACCATCCACTTTTTCTGTATCTAAGATTGTTTCAGAAGTCTTGCTTGCAACTGGCTCATTTTTCAGTGCTTCTTCTACTTCCAGTTTTGTTTGGTAGATTTCTGGGAAGAGTTTGTTCAAGTCAGTTGCCTTAAGGAAGGATTGTGACTGATAAAGTGTCCACGTTAGGTTGGCAACTTTATTTCTAAGAGTGTCATTTAAGCGACCGTCAGATAGATGTTGGTAGAAATACTTGATGTATTCTACTGTTGTAACTCCAGTACGGTCATTAAAATCTTGCAAAGCTTGTAACTTAGCTTCAACTGCATCTAAACCTGCTTCATCTTGGGCCAGTTTATTTTCTTGGAGCTGAGTCAATAAATCCTTCTTAGGAAGTCCATAAGCATCTGTGTCTAAGGTATTAATCTTATCTACTAAAGCTTGATATTTCTTGTCTAAAGGACTGATTTCTGTTGGTTTGACACTTGAGTCAATGTGAATATACTGCTTATCAAACAAATCCAAAGCTGCCAAATAACCTGCAGTAGAGTTGGTTGATAGCTTCTTCATATTTTCAGAGAATTGACCCAAGGCAAGCTCAATTTGTCTTTGTAAAATTGGTTTATCTTTATAAACTTCGCGACTTTCTGCCAAGAGTTGATCAATCTTATACTGGACTGCTTTTTCATCAAAGGCACCAGGTTGGTAAGTTGACTGTAATGCAGGAATTTTGTTTTTCAAAGCGACTTCATAACCTTTGGTTTGAACCTTGATGTAGTGGTTGTGATCACCATGAGGGATAACAAAGCTACCATTTTCAACCTGCAAGCTATAAGGAGAGACTCCATCACGTAGAGCGGTTGTATAGAGTTCATTTAGAAAATCAAGCTCTGCATCTCCAGTTTGAATCGGAATACGAACGTGTTCCTTACGAACAGCGTAAGGGTGAATGTGAGTTGGGTCATAAGCCTGGTCTGGATTACCAAATACAAAGAATCCATTTGAAATTCTGATAGCCTCAAGTGGAACACCATATGTTTTAGAAATATAAGCTATTTTTTCTTCATCGCTGGCATCTCGAGAGAAACTTTCAACCGTCTTGGCAAGAGGTTTAACAGGTTCTGTCTGCTGATGGCCATGAAGATGGTCTTGTGCAGCCTTAATCTGCTCTGCTGATAAATCTTTCTTAAAGAAATAATGGGCATGGTCTCCATGTGAAACTACAAAACCTTGCTCATCTTCACTTATCACTCGGTCAGCATCGAATCCGTGATCGTGGTCTTCACCATGGTGGTGATCATGTCCGTCTTCATCATGGTGATCATCTGATGGATTAGGTTTAACTTCGGTTTTACCTTTCAAGTGTTCCTGAGCTTCTTTAATCTGTTGAGCCGTCAAATCTTTCTTGTAAAAATAATGATTGTGGTCTCCATGTGAAACGACAAAACCTTGGTCGTCCTCACTAATCACTCGATCAGTTGCGAAGTCATGGCCATGGTCTTCTTCGTGTTGATGATCAACATCTTCGTGGCCATGGTCTTCGTTTGGTTTACTTGGAGTTTCTACAGGATTTGATGGTGTTACTAGACCTGAAAGTGGTATCAAGCGTGCAATCTTTTGCTCCAAAGCAGATAAACTACTATAAGGGATGAAATGGTAATGATTTCCATGAGGGATAGCAACTCCATTAGGCGTACGACTGGTAATTTTAGCCGGGTCAAATACCAAACCATCAGATTCTTTATAGCGTTGACTAACTGGTAAAGCATAAAGTTGGTCTAGAAGTTTTTGAAGATTATTTTCTTCTTGTACTGGATTGCTTGTAGCTGGTTTCTCTACTTGATGACTTGGTTCAACACTTGGAATCGGTTTGTAGTCTGTTAAACTTTGTTGACTTCCTCTTCCAGCAAGGTAAGCTTGAGCGGCAGCCAATTCACTTGAAGATAGAGCACTCTTAGGAACGTAATGATAATGGCCACCATGAGGAACGATATAAGCGTCACCTGTATCCTCTAAAATGTCTGCAGGATTAAAGACGTAACCGTCATCAGTTGTATATCGACCTTGTGCTCTGGCAGCAATAACTTCATTACTTGTACTACTACTATCTGATGTGTGTTCTTGTTTTTGTTTCTCGATTTGGTCTTTGGTACGAATATTATCTGCATGACTAGCATCCTTCAGATAGACATAATATTTGCCATCCACCTTGATGATATAGCCACCTTTAATCTCATTGACAATATCTCCATCACTTAGTTGATAGTTTGGATCTTTCATGACTAATTCTTCACTAAAGATGGCATCATAAGGCACCTTACCATTGTAGAAATGGAAATGGTCACCGTGGGAAGTCACATAGCCTTGATCTGTAATCTTAGTAACAATCTGTTCAGCTTCTATTCCTTCTTTTTGGTTAACTTGATCAGGTGTCAGATTTTCATTCTTTTTAGCATCAGACTCTTTCCCATCAACATAGGATACACGGTTATTTTCTTTGTTCTCAGGCGCTTGATGTTGATTTAAAGCGTAAGCGCAGACACTTAATGCAAGGACCACTGCAGATCCTGCTAGATATTTTTTATTAATTTTCATAAACTCCTCATTTCAATTCTTCAGCTAAAATAGCTATATTGTCTTCTAAATTTTCCAAGTAGGACTTGTCATTTTGTGGGTCGGCCTCTAAAGGATTGAGTGTTTTAAGAGTCACACCTGTTGATTTGACAAGTGTATCAGCAACTTTAGACGAAGCATTGCTCTCTGTAAAGATAGTTTTGACCTTATAATTTTTTACAAATTCTTGAATTTCGGTTAACTGTCTCGGGCTTGGTTCTTGGTCTGGTGAAATACCAGCTATTCCAAGTTGATTTAATCCAAAGCGTTTCGCTAAATATGAAAAAGCTGTGTGTTGAGTTACAAAATTTCTTTGATTGACTTTTTCAAAAATGGGTTGGTATTTCTTGGTCAAATCATGAGCTTTGGCACTAAAACTTTGTGCGTTTTTTTGATAAGTATCCTTATTAGCGCTGTCTAGTTCGGATAACTTATCAGCGATAATCTGGGCTTCTTCAGCAACCTTTTCAGGATCAAGCCAAGTATGAGGATCATACAAGGTCTTCTCATCAATTCCTTCTCCAGCTTTCATATCTTCTAATCCAGGCACGCGCTCCAAGGTCATACCTTCTGATGCTTCTAAGACCTTTACCTTAGACTTTTGCAGGCTTGGATCCAAACTTCCCGCCCATGATTCCAAGGTATGAGAATGGTAAACGAAAACATCTGCATCATAAATGGCTGCAATGTCATTCGCAGAAGGTTCAAATGAATGGATACCTGAACTAGACTGAATCATCCTAACATCATTTAGGTCACCCGAAATTTCTTTGACCATGGCATAGACAGGATAAAAACTAGTCACAATCTTCATTCCCTTAGTTTCATTACGATTGTCTTGATTAGCCTTTTGTCCACATGCTCCTAAAACGAGAACAAAGAAGGTAATCATGACCCATAGAATACTTCTTTTTTTCATAACAACTCCTTAACTAGTATTTAACCATTTAATTAACTAGTAAATAGTTTACTCCTAAAAACTTAAAATGTCAATATTTTTTATGGATTTTCATGAAAAAAGTGAGAACTAGATTTCATTATCAGTTCTCACTAGTCATCTTTATCATTTGACTTTTAATTCTTTTCGTTTGTTATAGGCTTACTATTTTTTAGCAAGACTAAAAGATTTTCAGCCTGAGCCATAATACCATTGTTATCCATAGTACCTAGTGTTAGATTATTTCGTAAACCAGCCAAGGTTTCGCTAGCATTGGATTTCACTCCTGCATCTGTCACATTCTTTAATAACTCTTCTGCTTCTTGTAGTTTAGCTTCTACCTTTTCAGTTTCAATCTGTGGTTCTTCCTCTGGAGATTCTTCTGGTTCATCAGCTGGATTAGTATCCTCTGGCTTTTCCATTTGCGGTTTCTCCTCAAGAGTTTTTTCATTATTCGAATGGTCATGTTGTCCATTTTGGTTTCTTAGAACATGGTCACTTGCATTTCCCCAACCACTATCCGAATGCGGACGCTCGCTTGGATGCTCGACATAGTACTTCACAGTCGCAAAAAGATCTTCGAGCGCATATCCCTTAGGAGCTTCGTAAAGCCCTTCATCAAACCATTCAAACTTGATATTATGGTAATGATCAAAGTGAGGGATAATCAAGTTACCATTTTTGACATCAACTGCATACTGTAGATTGTAAGGCATGCGATCTAGCGGTACCTTCTTCTCAGCTTTTACCCTATTATAGATAGCTTCTGCCCCTTTTGCTTCCGATTTTGTTGAGTTCTGATTATCAGTCGAAGGAGGCGTCAACCTCTTCTCTTTGGCATAAGCCTGAGCAGTTGCCCTCTCAGCTTCGGACAAACTATCCTTACCGATCCAATGACTATGACCCATATGTGGCGTTACATAAGCATCTCCCTCGTCACTGATAATATCATGGGCATCAAAGATATAACCATCCGATGTTGTGTACTTATCCGCTAGCTGGGCTACACGAACTTCATAGTCACTATACTCGATTTGTGAGTTTGGCTTACCAAGACGTTCTGGATGACTAATCGGTGCAATAAATTTAAGCAAATCATCTACAAAAGCTATCTTATTAACATGCTCATCATTTAATCTTTCTAACAACTGATCCAAAGTCTTGAAGTCAGATAGCCGTCCCTTATTTTCAAGTAAGTTCCTATGCGTTTGCTCCAACAAACTATAAGCCTTATCATAGAATTCCTGATCTCTAGGAGCTATTGTGCTTTTCTTCTCCGCTAAGGTATGAGATGGTGTAGCCACATTATTTAGTTTTTTCTCAAAAGCTATAAGATTCTCTTTAGACAAATCCTTACTCAAGACATAACGTGATACTCCTTTATCTTCAAGGACATAACCCTGACCAATTTTTCTGACTACTTGCTTGGTAAGTTCCTCATTAGAATGATTTTCAGGAATAGGAACTGGAGCTGGTTGAGGATTTGGTACAGGTTGTGGACTTGGTATTGGGGTAGGCTCTGGAGCAGGGATTGGAGTCGGAATTGGTTTTAATTCTTTACCACCTGCAGTAGTATGATTTCCTTGATAATTTTCAGAAATCATTCTCGCAATCTTCTGCTCTAAATCAGACATTTGAGAATAAGGGATAAAGTGGTAATGATCTCCGTGTGGCACTGCAACACCATTCGCAGTTTTTCTTGTAATTTGCGCTGGATCAAAGAGTAAACCATCGGATTCCACATGACGTTGGCTGAGTGGCAAGGCGTAAAGTTGTTTCAAAAGACTAGATACATCTTCACTTGGACTTGCTTGATAACTATTATCCACTTGTGGGCTAACACTTGGGGTCCATCTTCTAGTATTTGCCTCAACATTGCTTTGATTCGTTTGTCTATATGTACTACTATTCGAAGCATCTGATGAGCTGCTAGAAGAATTTGTTGACGGTCGATACCCAACTGAGCTTGTTTGACCACCTTTAGCGTATAAGAAGGCTTGAGCAGCAGCTAGTTCGCTAGCTGATAAATCACTTTTGGGAATATAATGAAAGTGATTGCCATGTGGAACGATGTAAGCATCACCCGTGTCCTCAATAATATCACTAGCATTAAAAATATAACCATCATCCGTCGTATAACGTCCCTGAGTCCTTGCTACAGCGACTTCATTACTAACCTTTACTCCGCCACCATGTCCATGTTCCTGCTTCTGACGATTGATCTCATCCTTACTACGAATATTTTCGGAATGAGAAGCATCTTTGAGGTATACATAATAGTGACCATCAACCTTAATGACATAGCCACCCTTGATTTCGTTGACAATATCCTCATTTCGAAGTTGATAATTCGAATCTTTCATCAAGAGTTCTTCGCTAATAATAGCGTCATAAGGAACCTTACCATTAAAGTAATGATAATGGTCTACATGTGAAGTTACGTAGCCTTGATCGGTAATCTTAACGACTATCTGTTCCGCATTGATTCCTTCTCGCTGACTTACCTCATCTGGCGTCAAATTTTCGGTCTTAGTACTAGCCTGATTTCCATCTATATAAGCCACACGATTAGACTCTTTGCCAGTCTGTACTGCTTGATAACGCCCTAATTCATAACTTGAAAGGCTTAAGGCTAAAAGAGCTACAGAACCAAGAACATATTTTTTATTGATTTTCATCTAAACACACTTTCTATTTTCACTACTAAATATAATATTTAGGCAATACTATAAGTTCTGTGTCATTAACCAGTTAAGTTTATAAATAGAAATATTTATAAAAACAATTAAAATGTTCTAAACCTTTTTGTAGGTTTTTAGTATTGTTTAGCCAAATATATTGGATTCATAAACTTAACCATTTAATTAACCAGTAAATATTCTACTCCTTAATATTTAAGATGTCAAGTTATAAATTCATTTTTTACAAAATTTTACCCAAAAGAAAAGCACCCTAAAAGATGCTTTCTTATAAACTACCAATGTTGATCTCAGGAAATTTTTTTGGAAGAAGATTCCAGAATTCTTCTAATTGTTCTTCTACTCTATTAGTATTTCGAATAGTTAAGCTATATTTCTTAGAACTATCCTTTCGAGTATAGACAAACTGATAAACTTTTGTAAAACGGCTATAACCTGTTCGTACTAGATAGATCCTCCACACATCTCTAAGATTTAGAGCTTGGGTTCCTTTGTAATAAGTAATGAGATGGTTTTTATACAAAATAACTTTCAAGTCCTGGTCGTAAAATTCAGCTTGAGTATCAAGCAGTTCGAGATTTCCTTCTAATTCAGGGTACAGACGATACAGCTCTTTGAATGAATCAACTGTTTTCTTTCGCATGATAAAGGCTGCTATTAAAGTCATTAGCCCCATGCCGGAAAAAATCACAATACCAAAAATATAGCTCAAACTATCCCTAGAATATTCACTGAGACTGAGATAAATTCTTGTATTCATATTACGAGCGACAACCGATTTAGCAGGGAGAATAGAGCTAATAAATTCATCAAGATTGATAATCTTAGTGTTCTTAGAAGTATTGACAAAATTGGTATTAGTGAGGGGTTCTAACTGTATACCTGTAAGAGTTCCAGGATTATCAGCAAGATTGTCTGCGTTCTCAAGAAGTTTATTAATTGACTCATCTTTCACTTTAGACTCAACTACAGCAAACTTTCCTTCACCTTCCTTGCTATATTGCACAATATAAACAACAGTTCCACCATCAACTTCACCAACAGGTTCAGGATAGATACCGTAGACTGGCATAGTAACTTCTTTTCCAGTATCAGTCGTATCTGCAAACCTCTCTGTAGGCTTCTTGTGCATTTGACCTAAGAATCCTGAAATAGAAGCAATCGCAAAGAATACTAGCGAAAGTATCAGTACAGAAATAAAACCCTTATTTCTTTTTTCTTTAAACATCATAATCTCCCTTAATCTCTTATTAGAATTATACCAGACTTAAGTATATATCTCATCTCTGATCCTTGTTTTTCTGAGATTTTAACAAAATAAAAAGCTCGAATTTTCATTCGAACTTCATTATTATTTTCTTGCAGCTTTTTCATCTTCTTCGAGTTGTTTGACCAGTTGTTCAATGCCGTCAAATTTTACCATATCTCGGATACGATCTAACCAATAGACGGTCACTGTTTCGCCATAAATATCTTCATCAAAATCAAAGATATTCACTTCAAAACGTTCTTCTTCCCCATCGAAGGTGACATTCTTACCGACACTTGCCATCCCTCGATAAAGTTTTCTCTTGATTTCGATATCAACAGTATAGACACCATCTGCCGGCATATAAGTACGGTCCAAGAGCACCAGATTGGCAGTTGGATAGCCGATTGTTCGACCACGAGCATTGCCGTGTACGACTATTCCTCTTGTAGGAAGTGGACTTCCTAGTAACTGACCAGCTTCTTTCACATTCCCTTCAAGGATAGCTTGACGAATACGGGTAGAGCTAATCTTCCCTTTTTCATCTTCTACAGGAGGTACTACGACTACTTCTCCATCAAAGATTTCTTTTAAGTCTTCAGCTGATTTTCTATCTGAACCAAGACTATAGTCAAATCCAACTACAATGGTATCTGCTTTAACTTCTTTGACAAAGGTATCTACAAATTCTTGAGCTGTCATATTAGCGATACGACTTGAGAAGTCCATTAAATAAAGATTTTCAACACCAGCACGTTTAAACTTACGTTCACGTTCTTCTGCATTCAGGATATGAAGTAAATTTTCTGGTGAATAGGGTTTTAAGGTTAATTTTGGTGATTCATGGAAAGTGATTAAGGCAACACTCAATCTTTTTTTGGCAGCTATTTCCCCAGCAATGCTAAATAATTTTTGATGTCCTAGGTGAATACCGTCAAAATATCCCAATACAAGGACGGTTGGACCTGGAGTTGCAATGTCTTTTTCAGTTTTTATAGGTATTGTTACAATCATAGTCATATTATACCAAAAAGAAGAAGGCATTCAAAATATTACGAATTTAAAAAGACTATAGGCTACTTTTAACTTCTTTTCTCAATTGCTCCAGAGTTTCGATGTGATATTTGTCCATGACTTTTGGTAAGTTTTCTATGATATCAGGACAGGCGTAAGGATTGGTAAAGTTTGCTGTACCGACTCCAATTGCTGAAGCACCTGCAAGATACATTTCTAAGGCAGCTTGAGCTGAATCAACTCCCCCCATACCGATAATTGGAAGATTAGTAGATTGGGCTACCTGATGGATCAATTTGAGAGCTACCGGAAAGACTGCCGGTCCAGACATGCCTCCTGTCCCATTTGCGATAATCGGTTTTCTAGTTTTAAGATCAAAACGCATACCAACGAGGGTATTGATCATAGTGAGTCCAGCAGCTCCAGCATCCTCTGCTGCCTTAGCAATAGTTACAATGTCAGTCACACTTGGTGTTAATTTGACGTAAACAGGTACTTCTGAAGCATCAACAGCTGCTTTTACCACATCATAGGCTAAATCAGGATCTTGTCCAATTAATAGCCCATGATTGCCATGATCAACGTTAGGACATGAAATATTGAGCTCAATAGCTTTTACATTATTTGCCTTGGAAATATCATGGGAAACCGCTGCATACTCTTGTTTTGAAAATCCAGCAACATTGGCGATAATAGGGAGATTTGGATATTCTCTTTCAAGCCAAGGTAACTTTTCAGAAAGAACGACCTCTAAACCAGGATTTTGAAGACCAATAGCATTAAGCATACCAGCAGGAGTTTCTGCCACTCTTGGAGTAGGATTCCCAAAACGTGGCTCAAGTGTAGTTGCTTTAATCATGATAGACCCTAAAAGGTCTAAATCATAGTATTTAGCATACTCTTGACCAAAACCAAAACAGCCTGATGCGGGAATGATAGGATTCTTTAACTCTAATCCAGGTAGAGAAACTTGTAATCGATTTGTAGTCATGACACTCTCCTTATAAAACTACTGTTCCGGTTTTAAATACAGGTCCATCTTCACAGACACGTTGACTAACTGTTTCACTATCTGGCACTTTTAAGACGCAAGCATAGCAAGCACCCATACCACAAGCCATACGCGATTCTAAAGATAGATAAGCTCTTGGATGTTCGTAAAAGGTTTGATTGATGTATTTCATCATACCAGGTGCTCCGCATGAGTAAACAGCATCAAATTCAGTGTCCAATTCCTTAATCACAACTGAGACATTACCCTTGATCCCATAAGAGCCATTATCGGTCGTCACAAAGACTTGACTATATTGGGATAATTCGGCTTCCAAAATGACAGCATCTTTAGTAGCAAATCCTAGAACAGTTGTAACTTCTACTCCACGATCATCTAGTTGTTTAGCTACTTCAAGTAAGGGCGGAACTCCAATTCCCCCTCCAACTAGAAGAACATGACTACGTTGGTCTAAATCTGATAAGTCAAAACCATTTCCTTGAGGTCCCATGACATCTAGGCTATCCCCTGCTTTTAAGGTCGAAAATATTGCTGTGCCAGAACCCTCAATACGATAAATGAGATGACATTGGTTTTGAGACTTATTAATAGATGAGATTGAAATTGGACGACGCAAGAGATGAGCATCATCAGGAACTCGTAAATGAAGAAATTGTCCAGCTCTCATAGCTTCCACCATTTCTCCTTCTAGTACTAGCTCATAGATTGCTGGCGCAATTTCCTCTTGAGATATTACTTTCATATTCTCCAAGCGAATAGCTCCCATCCGCTTTTTACAATTTGAATTCATAACTTTTCCTCCTTAAATTTTAAGGGGATCAGATAAAGAAAAAACCTTGCAATTGCAAGGTTTCAGTTAAGATATTTACAAAAAGTAGCAAATAAGCACTTGCTTACCTGCTTCTATCGTAGTTTCTTTTCTCTGACACCTTGTGAGTCTCTCTGGACTTCCCTTAAAGGTTAAATTTTCACTAGTATACTGCATCAAGCCTAAAAAGTCAAGTAAAAATAGGTCAGGTATCAGTTCATAAAAACTGCTTATTTTTGTGAAGAAAGAATCTTTTCTAATTTTTGATAATCTTTGACACTGTCAATTTCGTAAATAGAATTTTCTTCCAACTCTTCTACGTAAACATCTAGTTCTTTGATATTATCTTTAACCATATTATCCCAGTAAAGGTCAACAAACTCACCGCTTGCATAGGCTTCATCGATAAAACCAACAATTTTCTCAGCTGTTGGAGCATCCCAGAATGATACACCACTCAAGATGCGTCCGTTTTTGCTATCGACAATGATATCTTGAACTTTGTAATCATCTCCGTAAACCAAGAACCATTCATTATCACAGTCTTCACGATAAACGCTGAAATAAGTTGAACGCTCGATATCATTACGGAACATATTTTTGAAAAGATAGTTATCCGCATCGATAACATAGCTGTTGGCCAACTCTTCTTTTACCAGGTAGAGAGAATAAAAGTTATTGTAATCAGCATACTTATCATTGAAGACCAAACGAACACCGTATTTTTCTTTAAGGTAGTCGAATTGTTCTTTCAAATAACCTACAACGATGATAATATCATCAATTCCACGTTCTTTTAAAAATTCAATTTGATATTCAACCAAAGGTTTTTGGTTGACTTTAACCAAGGCTTTGGGAGTATTTTCTGTCATAGGACGTAAACGAGTTCCCAATCCCGCTGCTAAGATGATCGCTTTCACGCGTTTTCTCCTTTATTCTTTAATGATAATATAAACACCAGCCATTACGACAAATGAAGTTATAATGGTCAAAACAGTCAGAGGTGTCCCCAAGAACATTGCTGCAAACAGGACAGTCCAAACTACATAACTGACATTTAGACCAGTAGCTTTTGCTGGCTGCAATCGATTGATAGCCATATAGTAGGCAAGATAAGAAATCATATTAAATGCCGCAAAGACAATTAATAGACCAAACAATTGGCCATTTGCCACTTCTGCAAATGAGTGATGCGAGAAGAGCACAATAACAAGATAAGACAAGAAGGATGTAACTTGACGAATCAAGAGAGCTTCAATTTCACTGAGGTCACTTTCCATAGCAAAGGAGCTCAGAACGCTTTCACTTCCCCAAGCAAAGGCACAAATCAAGGCGCAAAGAATACCTATGTAGAAAGAATTGACCTGCTCTGCTTTATAGGTCTGAGCAATAATTCCTGCAATGATTAACAAAATTCCAAATACTGTATTCTTAGAAACCTTATGCTTTAGAATAAAGAAGGCAAGAAGGACAGAAACTGCAGGATAAATCGCTGAAACAGACGAAGCTAAGGAACTACCGATGTATTTGACAGCATAAAGGTTAGCCTGCATACCAATCGGCCCAGCTAATAGTGCTCCAACGATAACACTGACATTTCGAATGTTTAAGAAAATTGAAAAGCGAACTTTTCCTTCTTTAACGAGTAGATATCCTAGCAAGATAAAAATACTCAGAAAATCGTGTGCAGCTGCTACTACAAAAGGCGAAAGATCTGTGAAGATTGAAAAAATATAGGCACTAATGGTTAATCCTAATCCCCAGAATACACCTGAAAGTAATCCAAAAGAAACTCCATTTTTAGTTTTCATGAGAACCTCCCTTAAAATCCAATTCTTTTACTGCTCTATTGTAACGAGAGATTCCATAATCACCAAAGTCTGCACCATTTTCTTCTTTGTAAATAGTCCAAAGGCTCCAAATAATATCTTGCAAAATTTTATAAATTCGAATTTTCTGTTTCGAAACAGGAGTCTTTTCACTCTCGTAATGAGCCAAAAAGTTTTCCTCTTCTTCTGGAGTGAATTCAGACTCTAGAAAGAGTGCCGCAAGGTCCCACATAGGATCGTTCATGGATGAATATTCCCAATCAATCAGATAAAGATGCCCATCTGGTGCTTCAATAAAATTTTCAGGAACCAAATCAATATGACAAGACTTCTTCTCAATTCCGATTTGTTCAAGCTCTTCTTTCAGAGAAAACACCGATTTTCTAACAGCTTCATAGTTTGGATAATAGATCTCTCCTTGAATCAAGGATTCATATTTTTTGATTTCCTCAAAAGGAGCAAACTCTCCTTTTAATTCTTTACCAGATGCATGAATGGTTTGTAGAATGGGAGCAATTTTCTCAAATCTAGTTTTAATGGTATCTAAATTAAGTGTTTCAGCATTTTCAATGTATTGATTAACTTTGATACCAGCTTCAATATCAAAAAGATAATTTTCGACATCTAATTTCAAATCTTTCAACAATTCAAGATTGAACTTTTCATTCTGACGGTCGATTAATTTATCCGTACCTTTACCGAAAAATTTAACGATATACTGATTTGAGGATGTTTGAACCAAATAGTTTTGATTGGTCATTCCCCCTAACTGTTCCACACTTAGAATTTCTTCATCACCTGATAATAAAGAGGCGATCTTTTCTTTAACAATTTCCTTCACAATTATCCCTCATTAGACTTCCCACTTAAATACTGTCTTGAAGGCAGTATTAAGGTCTGTTGCAAATACTCGATGAATATCCTTAATCTCTCTTACTGGTTCTTCAAGATAGATGATATTCTTCAAACGATTGGCAAACTTCTTAATCTCCATCATATGGATGGCATTTTCAAAGTCAACTCGCCCAGAACGAGAAGAGCCGACTAGTAGCAAACCTTTTTCCAATGAATCACGAGTGTTGATATTAACTTTATACTCGCTAACACCCATCATCAGAATGGTACCTTGCGGTTTGATGTAACGAATTAAGTCATTAATAGCAGGTCCACATCCATCACCACCACAGCATTCGAAACCATGGTCAAAACTAAGGTCCTCTGGGATGCTATCCGTAATATAGAGTTCCTTAGCAAATGAAAAGAGTTCCAATTTCTCCCAGTGGCGGCCAATGACAATAATTTCAGCTTCAGGCAAGGTGTAGTTGATAATATTAGCCACGACAAAAGCTAAACTTCCATCACCAATAACTGCAATTCGTTGACGTCTACTGTGAGAAACTGTCATGAAACGATTCATAGCGTGCATACCCACGCTGACAAACTCTGTTATGGCAGCAACTGTATCTTCGATGTCCTCGTAGGCAACCACACGATCCTTAGGAAGAGAAACAAATTCTCGCATGAATCCATCGTAGCCACTTGATAAGAAATATGTTCCAGTCATGTAATTTTCGTAGAATTCCTCATCACTTTGCATAGGTGGTTGATTTGGAATCATAACAACCTTCTGACCAACTTTGTAGGTACCGGTTGGATCAGAAATAACTGTACCACAAGACTCATGAATCATAGCCATTGGTAGTTTTTGGGCTAAAATTTTTGGATCTCGTTTACCTTGATAATAGCGCTGATCCGCATGACAAACAGCCATATAGTTTGGTCGGATGAGGATATGATTCTCTTGATCAATTTCTTCTTCCTGGTATTTAATATTAATAAACTTTGGTTTTGTCAGTTGATAAATTTGATTAATCATGTCTCTAGTCTTTCTCAATCATGCTTTTAGCAATCTTCAAGTCTGTCACTGTTGTGATTTTAAGATTTGAGTATTCACCCTTAGCCAAGGCTACATCTTTACCCTTAATGACAAAGATCTTACATGCATCTGTTAAAATTTCTTTTTCTTCTGCTGATAAAGAACCATACAAGTCAATAAAGTCTTTACAACGGAAGGTTTGTGGAGTTTGTCCTTGGTATAGATGAGCACGATTTGGAATATCTGTAATGAACTGACCATTTGTACTTTCAACAATGGTATCCACCGCTTCAACCACAGTGTCAACAGCATCATGTTTTTGAGCAAGAGCGATATTGTCTTGAATCATGCGAAGTGTGATAAAGGGACGAACCGAATCATGCGTCACTACGATATCATCTTCTGTTAGTGGACGGTAAGCATCAATTGCTTCAATAATCTTTTCAATACTAGAATTACGATCAGCCCCACCTTTTGTAATGATGATGCGGTCCTTGTGAAGTGGAAGGAATTTTTCAACTAGATCTTCAGCATGTGTAACCCAGTCACCATGAACTCCAACAACAATTTTTTCAATACTTGGTTCTAGGACAAATTTTTCAATTGTATGGATTAGAATTGGGCGGTCTCCCAACTCAAGAAATTGTTTAGGTAAATTACTGATACCCATACGCGTGCCGGTTCCACCTGCTAAAATTCCAGCGTAAATCATATTGATTCTCCTTTGGTTTGTTTTAAAAACTCATTCTTTAGTATTATATCATAATCTAGCACTATCTTGAAATAAATACTAGTTCTCTCTAGTTAGAAACTGATGATGAGAGCATTTCATGCATTGAACATTTAAAACTAATCCTTGCATTATTAACTCTCGGTTAATATAGAGTTCTTCAGAATAATATAGAAAGCTTAAAGAAACCTTAAACCATTGGTTGATATATATATAGCAATCCTGAAATTTTAATTAGACTTTTCCAATTAAAATTGTTAAAATAAAATGGAAAATAAAAGAAAAGGAAGCTAACTACCGCCATGATGAATATGCAAAACATGATGCGTCAAGCTCAAAAACTTCAAAAACAAATGGAGCAAAGCCAAGCTGAATTGGCTGCCACAGAATTTGTTGGGACTTCTGCTCAAAACCTCGTAACTGCTACCTTAACAGGTGATAAAAAAGTTGTAAAAATTGATTTTGATCCCGCAGTTGTGGATGCTGAAGACATTGAAACTCTTTCAGATATGACTGTTCAAGCTCTCAATGCTGCGCTCGAACAAATTGATGAAACTACTAAGAAGAAACTTGGAGCATTTGCTGGTAAGTTACCATTTTAATTAGATTATCAAAAATAGGCTGGTACACAGCCTATTTTAATTTATGTTAAAAAGCAAATAATTCAGTTGCTTTATTTAGCAATAAGTCACTATATTCAGGATCTTCCTGAGCAGTTTCTAGTTCTTCTTTTATTTTTTCCAAGTCATCCGTAATTATTCCGTCAACACCTAGGTGAAAAGACTTATTAAAAGATTCGGAACTATTGATTGTCCATACATAGAGTTTTTGATCAGTATTCCATAGTTTCGTGACAAAATATTCATCCAAAGTAGAGTACTCCATTGTGTAGCCTGTCGCAACCGTTCTAGGAAAAACAGAATTGTAGGGAAGGATAAGATAGATTGGAATATTCTTATCATACTGAGTTACTTTCTCAACAACATGGTAATCCAAGGATTGCATTTGATGACCATAAACCTTAATTTTTGCAGCATACTTTTCGAGAAAATGTTCCATCATCTGCGGGCTATCTTTGTGGCTGGTCTTAATTTCAATGAGTAGTTTCTGATGCAGTTCATTTGCGCGAGTTAGATAATCATCGAAACTTGAAATCTTTGTATCATAACCATTCTCATGAATGTCAATCTGCTTTAACTCTTCTAAGGTCAAATCTTGTGGTGTTTTATTGATACCAGCTAATCCTCTAAGATTAGCATCATGCATCATGACAAATTGTCCATCCTTTGTTTCCTGGATATCCATCTCGATTAAATCTGGTTTTAATTGAGATGTTTTTTCTAGGGATTGAATGGTATTTTGTACACCATTGCCATTTGATACACCACGGTGTGAAATCACAAGTGGTGGATTGACTACAGGAGCTTCTAGATAATTATAGCCTTCAATCGCAAAGAAGATACATGCACACACCATGACACCCCACCTCATGATATGGTCCTTCTCGCGTCTTGGCATAATATCAAGTTCTTCTCCTGTTAAAAAGGACGTAAATTTTACAAGGAAATAGGTTAATGCCATATAGTGGAAATTCTTGATAAGAACAAAATTCAAAATAGCTAGAACCAGAGACTCTCTCTGAGTAAGGCTATCCACTATATACTGAGTAGATAATATTGGGATGAGAGGAAGATAGAAGAATAGATTGGTTTTTACAATAATTAAGAATAAATGCCAAGCGTAAAACCAAAAGTGATCTTTAGTTTTATCCAAACTATAAATGATTGCTTCCTTAACCGTCATCTTTTCATAAAAGACCTTGGGCAGAGTGAATATCAAGCGAACTGAAACATAGAAGAATAAGAGTGATAAGATAATAATGGCTACCCACCACATCCAGTACTTATCTTCCATGTAGGTTTGAATAAACTCTGGAATTACGATTTTATTGAAATAATAAATCTTAAATATCTTTCTGATAAACGGAAATAGCATTGCTACAAATATAAAGATGAACAAAGCTTTTGAAATAGTCAATTCCTTCATAAAAGCAAGGCTTTCACGGAATACTTTTCGACTATATTCTATGAGAGTTCTTTTTTCATGATAAAGAAGATGACGGGCTCCAATAAAGAGAATACTGAGTTGAAAATAGGCTACCAGTAGATTAATGGCTATCAAAACCACAAAACCAAGACTGACTATAGGAGCATTTTTTATGATTGAAAAAATATTGTTATAAGAAATAAACAAATATCCAGTCTGACTTAGTAAAAATCCAGCTATGACTGAGTTTAATGGCAACCAAATATAGTCTACCAGCATAAAGATTAGAAAGAATAGAAAGAGGATTTTATCTAGATTTAGGTAAATCTTTTTAAAACCCAATTTTTTCGGTTTTTCAGGTTTCATAAAAAACCTCCTAATCAAAAAGTTGTGATAAATCTAAACCACCAAAAGGATTAGAATTGAGGTTGCTCTGAGTATTGAGTAAAAGCCGACTCTCATCCGACTCCAGAAAAGCTTCATAAACTTGCGCAGTCATGCGAGCGTCTTCTAAACTATTATGAGATTGCCCTTTAAATCCTAGAAAGCTAGCCACAGTTTGCAATTTTAGATTAGCGATTCCGTGTAAATCAGAACTACGACGTTCAAAAGCCTCATCATAAAGATCGACTTTATATTGTTCACGATAGTCAAACCCATGTTCTAGTAAAATCGGTAAGTCACTCTTTGCTGCATTATAACCAACAAGTGGCAAGGCTCCAACAAAATCTTGAAACTTTTTGAGAACTTCTTCTACCTTTGGAGCATCTTTGAGTGTTTCAGAAGTAATACCAGTCAAACCATTAATAAAACTTTTCAAAGGAACATCAGTGTAGACATAAGAGTCAAACGCTCCTACTTCTTCACCTTCTTTAAAGTGTACTGCCGATACTTGAATCAAATGAGTCTTATCCTGGTGTTTATTGAATTCTAAATCAAATGAGATATAATCTCTTAATGTTTCCATCTTTTCAATCCTTATTGATTTGTAAAAAGAAACCACCTGGTCTATTTATAGAAACCAAGCAGTTTTTTCTTATTTTCCAAATAAGCGAGCAAAGAAGCCTTTCTTCGATGCTTGTACTTCTTGCTTAGCTTGATCCAACTCCAACTGAAGTGTTTCTTGATCCTTCATTGCTTGAAGAGTCAACTGTTGTTGTTGGTCCAGTTGTTTATCTTTTTCAGCGATTTGGCGGTCTTTAACTCGCATCTGTTCATCTTTTTCAGCCAGTTGTTTATCTTTAGCTTTTAATTGCTCATAAAGACGGATGATTTCGGCATTCTTTTCATCAACAAGAATCTCCATGAGCTCTCGTTGCTTAACTTCATCACTAACAGGTTCATCTTCAAAGATAGTCTTTTTGTAGATTTCTTCAAGTTTGATCAATCCACTACGGGTAACAACAGTGACACCTTTGTCGTTTTTTGTAATATCTTCTTCAGGTAATTCTTTGACACGATTATTGATTGCTTGTCGGGATAGCCCCAAGACCTCAGCAATCTCACTGACAGTCATTTCAATACTCATAATATCCTCTATTATTCTCTAACTTTTCTTAAATTAAATCTTATCATAAGTAAACCGAACTGTCAAATAACACTGTATTTTCAATGGTTTTTTAGGACATAAAATTCTAAAATATTTTCACGGCCATTTTTTGAAATGTATGAGAAAAACTCATCTTCTAAATTGTAGGTAAAAATCAACGGTTTGGTAAATTTTTAAGAGAAAACCTTTCTAGGTTTATAAAGATTTTCACGCTTTTCTAAAATAGCTAATAGCTTCTCGCCTTCAAAAGCAGCTAATTGTTTTTCTGTTTGCTCTAATTCGATAAAACGTCCAAAACGGACTTCCTCTGCCTGCTTCGGAGTAAGATAAACCTTAACTAAATCCCCTGTCCCAATCTCAATCGGATGTAGAAAATCGAGTTGTCCAGCCTTTACTTTTTCGGAAATTTCTTCTAAATTCAGAGAGTCCTCTAGTTGCAAACCTGCAGCACTGGTACGTGTTAACTGAGACATATGGGCCGCATAACCAAGTTTTACTCCAAGGTCAACAGACAAAGTACGGATATAAGTTCCCTTACTGCATTTCACGCGAAAGGTAAATCTGGCAAGTCTATCCTCATAAGAAATGGGACTCGTTCTTTCAAAACTATAAATCGTTACCTGACGCTCTGGACGCTCGACCTCCTGACCAGCACGCGCATACTCATAAAGCTTGCGACCATTGACCTTGACAGCAGAATACATAGGAGGAACCTGTGTGATATGTCCAGTCAGAGAGGCTATTGCTTCATCAACAACTTTTTCATCCAAGGGTGACAAAACAGGTGACTCTGCAATGATTTCCCCACTAGCATCCTCGGTCGTTGTAGAATATCCCAGAGTGATTTCCCCCTCGTAGACCTTACCCTCATCCTGCATGAACTCTACCATGCGCGTAGCTTTACCAACTGCAATCGGTAAAACGCCAACAACATCCGGATCCAAGGTCCCACCATGACCAATCTTCTTGGTTCCTAAAATCTTACGCAGTTTAAAGACTGCATCATGTGACGTCATCCCTGCTTCTTTCTTTAAGTTGATAATACCGTTCATTTTTGCTTTCTAATTTCCTTTTCACTTTATATCAACATACTCTATCTTAGACAGATTTTAAAACTATATCAGCTCATTCTTCTAAATATTTCTGCGCTTCCTGAACATAAAAGAGTTCTGGATTTTCATGGGCGATGCTTTCAAACAAACTACGAGCACGAGCTTCATCTCCTTTTAGCTGAGCATTGAGAGCTCCGTAATAAGAAAACATGATTCGAGCTAGATTATTTTCTGGTTCGGCAGTGTCGAAGTAGTCATTCACTTCTTGATTGAACACAATATCTTTTATGGCTTGAGTTTGAGCAACGAGTTTGGCCTTCCCACCTTTCGAATCTGGTGCCTTGGACAATTGTTCCTCAAAGAAAGCAATGTCTCGCGCATCTTGAAGATGGATGGAAACTTTTAATAGTTCATAGGTTGATATTAAAAATGTATAGTCTCTTAATCTGCCCCAAATTTTTTTCAAATTATACTTGGACATATTTTCCTTGGCAGCTTGAAAATCTCCTTTTAGATAAGCTACTTGACCTTGGATAAATTGGTAATACTCACGATATGTTGCCCTAAAAGGCTTAATAGATTTTTCTGATTGAACTCTGAACATGTCCACATAGAGCTTAAGATTAATAGCATCGTTTAACATTAGATAAACAACCTTGTTTAGGACAAAACGTAAGTATAAAACTAGACTAGCAAGTAGTACTACTACTAATAATAATATTACTCCCCACTTTTTCGTATCACTTTGGAAAATTAAAAACACAGCCAACACATCCAAAACAAGTGTAATAATTGAGCTAATTTGACTAATAGTCTCAATTTGTAGAAGAATATTCTCTGTCGCCCTACTTACTATTTTTTCAATTAATTTCATATATTACTCTCTTATTCCTCTGCTCCTAAATATTTCTTCGCTTCCTGAACATAAAAGAGTTCTGGATTTTCATGGGCGATACTTTCAAACAAACTACGAGTACGAGCTTCATCTCCTTTTAGCTGAGCATTGAGAGCTCCGTAATAAGAAAACATGATTCGGGCTAATTTATTTTCTGGTTCAGCAGTGTCGAAGTAGTCGTTTGGACTCTTCTTTTTAATAATATCCCTAATAGCTTCTATTGTATTTAAAGCATCCCTTAACCTACTACTTTGAGAATTCGTCCTCGTATATAAATGAGCTAAAACTTCAATCTGGTTTGAAACATCTTCTGTTCTATTAGAGTGAATTAGAGAAAGAATACTAAAGTAAATTTTAGATATTTGAATCTCAAATTTCTTATTAAAATTCATATCCTCAAGACTGATGCACTCTAAATTATCAAGTGTTTCTTTAAATTTCCCTTGGTAGAAAAAAACTTGAGAAACAGCTATTAAATAGTTTACATTATTGAACAGTTGTTGCCCCTTTAAAGAGCGATCAGCGATATATTTATAATAATTTACATATTTCTCAAAGTTAATATCGTTTAAAAGGAAATTTGCTACAGCTTTTTGAACTAATTTATTATTTAGTAAGATTAATGTTTCAAAAGTAAAACATAGAATGGTCCAAAAAAGGAATTTTATAAAGTCTAAATCTCCACCCTTAAATAATTCTAGAAGCATGCCTATAAATGATAAACAAACTATAGGAATTAAGTAACCGTAAACCTTTTTGGTATGTTTATATAACTTAGGAATTTCAAATTCAGAAATTTTTAAAATATAATTATTGACTATTCTTTTCATCATCATCCTCAATCGTAGAATCTAAACATAGAAATGCGCTTATTAATACTGGTGTAGCTTTTGAAACTAAAATTTTACATCTTTATTTGCAAATATTTTAATCAAGCTTTTCAATTTTATAAAAATCCTCCAAATAAAATTGTTTACTAGATTCTCTAAGTAAAAAATTTTCAAAATCATCTTCATCTTCAACTATTGTATACATTCCGTTGTTAACGATAAAATAGTCATTATTGATCTTGTAGTGTCCATCGGAAAGTCTTGAAAAATCAATGTCTTCTAACTTCAATTTGTCACTTTCACTAATTCTTAAACGTAAACGAAAGGCTCCCTCTTTCATATAATCTTTAAGAGAAATTGCTGCATATCCTCCAAATGCTTGTTTTTCTGGACTAGATGACTTTTGATTTTGAACTGCTTTTTCTTTAAGAAAAGAAGTGATTCTAAATGAACGTGATATTTGAAAACCTGGGCTAGCCAATGGCTGATCTTCAGCATCAAATACAGATAAATCATAGCCTTTCTTTTTAATAGCATCTTCTACTACAGTCCTAAAATCTTACGTAATTTAAAAACCGCATCATGCGAGGTCATCCCTGCTTCTTTTTTTAAATTGATAATACCGTTCATTCATTAACTTTCTAAAAATACTAAAACTCTATTTTGGAAATTCTTATTCTGCTCATAAAGTGCATGCCCACATTCTGGTAAAAGGGTGAGTTGGCTATCTTTGATATGTTGATGTAATTCAAGCGAATCTTCAACGCCTAGAACATTATCTTTTTCTGCTCCAATAATGAGTGTAGGACAGCTGATTCTTTCCAAAACAACCAGACTATCATGTTTTAAACAAGATACAGCCTGAATAGAAATACGTTGTTTATCTTTAATGCGACCAAATATTCCCATGACATTATAAAGTAACCGCCACGTTTGATAGCTCTTTTGCGTGTAGGAGTGCTTTGCAATATCCAGCATGAGATGCTTAAAATTTCCAGATTGACTGAGTTTTTGCCAACGCTCAATTCGTTCTCTAGCAAGTTGACTAGGCTTCGCTGTTGTCACAGTTAGGATGAGTCTTTGAACCCTTTCTGGAAAATCCACAGCTAACCATTGAGCAATCATTCCACCTTGTGAAATCCCCATAACATAAGCACCAGTAATATTTAATATCTCCATTGCTTCCGCTACATCTGCTGCCATATTTCGTGTTGTATAGTTTTCTGGCAACTCATTGATGCGACTAAAAACATAAACTTTATAAACCTTGGCAAATTCTCGGTAAGTTAAAGCTAGCATTTGAGCCATGCCCTTAACTGTCTGTAACCCATCCCCCAAGCCTGGTACGATCACTAGAGGCTTCTTTCCTTTTCCAAATATCACATAGTCCATGCTCTTATCATTAAAATATAAGGTTTTCCCTTTTGTTGAAGACATTACTTCGTTCCCTCTACTATTTTATCATAATCTATTTATGTGGAGTTTTTAAATGCAAGGCAAAGCCGGCAGTCACTTTTTCAAATCCAACTGCCTGATAAAAATGATGTGCAGCATTTCGTTCAGCGGTTAATCCACTATTTAAAGCCAGTGCCTCAACTCCTTCTTTTATCGCTTGTTTTTTCAATTCATCGATTAGCCTACTAGCAATTCCTTGCCGTCTCGTTTCTTTTGCAACTGACAAAGCTAAAATACGATAGTAAGATCCATCTGCTTCAAAAAAGAAGAGCTTTGCATAACCTAAAAAACCTAAAATTTCTCCGTTTTTTTCAGCTAGAAGACAGCCATAATGTGGTTGAGAAAGAATCATTTCTAAACGTCGAGACAGCTTAGAAGCGGTCGTTGGATAGCCCAAGTCTTCGTATAAAGACAGTAGGGCCTCAGCATCTTTCATGGTTGCTTTTCGTATCTGCATAGGATCCTCCTATTCTCCCCTTAGTTCTTCAAATTTCGCTTTCATAGTTGGATTCTTCCGAGTCAATTTTTTTACAGAAACATCATCCAACTTATTGTTTGCGAGGCGGAGTTGGTTTTCTGATGTGGTCAAGAATTTCTTGACCTCTTCCATGCGTTTGATGGCCTTGTCGATTTCGTCAATAGCCTTACCGAAGTTGACAGATGCTGAATTGTAGTTTTTAGCAAAGGCAACCTTGAAGGCGTCTAGGTCTTCTTCAAAGTGGGTGATGTCAATATTTTGCTCACGGATAAGTGCTAGTTCTTGCTTGTATTTAAGAGAGTTAAGAGCCGCATTGCGTAAGAGACCAATCAACTGGATAAAGAACTGAGGACGAACGACGTACATCTTCTCATACTCGTGGCTAACATCCACAATCCCTGTGTTGAAGTAGTCATTATCAGCTTCAAGC
Organism: Streptococcus sp. SCPM-O-B-15277 (M60); assembly: GCF_058200335.1. Taxonomy (NCBI): domain Bacteria; kingdom Bacillati; phylum Bacillota; class Bacilli; order Lactobacillales; family Streptococcaceae; genus Streptococcus; species Streptococcus sp. SCPM-O-B-15277 (M60). Next base: position 570,731 of record NZ_JBYQGR010000001.1, on the reverse strand, counting down.
ATAGTCACTAATACGGCATACTCACAGTTCTTTTCTCGACGATCCTTGTCCAACTCCTTGTAGAAATCGGCATTCTTATGCTTTTTCTCAGTTCCATCCGCTTCATTTTTCATCTCAAACATGATGGAAATGAATTCTAGCCCATTTTCATCAAAATCACGGAAGATAAAGTCTCCTTTAGACCCACGAGCAGAAACCTTGTTGTCCTTTTCGAAATAAGCGTTTGGAAAGGCAAAGCTACGGACCTTGTTAAACTCACTTTCCGCATACTGCTCCAGACTTTCCCCAATGGCCTTGGTTGATTGTTGAGCCTTGAAATTCTTGTAAAACTCAACCTGCTCACTAGCCGCCTTGAGCTGTGCTTCATAGTTTTGTTTCACCGAAGCAAGAGAAAGCTCGTTTTCTTTTTCTTGTAAAAGAAGCTGATTTTTGACCTGATCTCTTTCTTTCTCTAGATTAGACAGTGTCTTTTGCAGTTGGTTTTCATGCTCTAAACGTAAGGTAGCCAGCTGGTTCTCAAGTGCTTGAACTTCTTTTTCTTTCTCTAGCAAACTTTGGCTAGCGGTTTGCTCTACTTCTTTTTTCGCCAATTCTTTTTCGGTATCAAACTGTTGAATCTGGTTTTGTAACTGGGCAATTTCTTGGTCTTTTTGCGCTAGTTTTGTCTGCTGTTCATTCATGGCTTTTTGCTCAGCCAAGGCCAACTCTTGCTTCATGCGTTCATGCAATTCCTTATCAAACTCTACAGTTCGAACTTGAGAAATCAGCTCTGCATATTGGCTTTCATTAACTGTAAAAACTTCCCCACAATTTGGACATTTAATTTCGTTCATGATTTTCCTCTGTATTTAACATTACTACATTCATTATAGCATGGATAAACAAAAAGAAAAAGTTGGAATCAATCCAACTTTTAATCTACGTATGTATCTTCGTTCTTGTTTAAGAAGGCATAAGGCAATCCCATCAGTAGACCACCTCCTATAAAGTTACCAATAAAGGTTACACCCCAGTGACGAAGAATATTTCCAATACCGAAGTTTGCGATTGAATCAGCAGCAACACTGAACTTCACAATCGCAAATGAAGCAAAGTTTGCGGCGATGTGCTCATTTGTTAAGAATACAAACATGTAAATGGCTGATAGAACCAACCAAAGTTTTGCACCACCATCTTTAACCAAAACAAATGAAAGAATGGCGATGTTTACAAAGATATTAGCTAGAATACCTTCAAGTAAAACTAGTTCATTAGAGCGTCCCAACTTCATTTCTACAACTCCAGAAATAAAGCTATCATGTGTTAGATTAGCGTAAGCTGCTGAATGAGCAAATCCCCAACCAGCGATAAGTGCACCAATTAAGTTAAAGAAAGTACAATATAGAAGAATTTCAGCTGTTTTTCTCCAGCTAATTTTTTTCAAAAAACTACCCGCTGTTAAGAACATCATGTTTGACGTTACCAATTCAGTATTCAAGAAGACAATGTAAGCCAACCCCCAAGCGAAAACAAATGGGAAGAGGAAACGTCCACTACCTGGTGCAATCTTATTGATCAAATCAGCACCTACAGCTCCTGCTGCTGTACTGAAGGTAAGGAAAGCACCTGCAAACATTGAACGAATCGCATACTTAAATTTACTATTCGAATAAAGACTTTCCTTTTTCTTACAAGCAAATTCGATTTTTGAAATAAATTCTGATGAGACCATATAAACTCCTAAAACTTTTATTTGTGAATATTATAACATAAAATCGATATAATGGGAAGGCTTTCCTAAATCAATCACTAATATTTTTTAAAATTATCGGAATCGTTTACACTCTTGTAGTTTTAAGGTTTTAGACTTCTAATATCACTGAAAACAATTCCTGAACTTCTAGAACTATTTATTATAATTAATATATTTTTAACTAAAATAAAAGAGAGAAACCTAGCATTTCTCCCCACTTCATTTGATAATTTTTAGTCTACATAAGTCTCTTCATTTTTATTTAAAAAGGCATATGGTAATCCAATCAAGAAACCACCACCTATTAAGTTAGCAACAAAGGTGACACCCCAATGACGGAGAATATTTGCGATTTCGAAATGCTGAACTTAATTAGAAACAATGCTAAATTTAACAATACTAAATGACGCAAAATTTGCAGCAATGTGCTCGTTTGATAAAAATACACACATAGAAATTGCTGACAATATAATCCAAAGTTTTGCAGACGCATCCTTGACTAAGATTGAAGTTAGGATAAGGTTAAAAAAGCACCTGCAAACATTGAACGGATAGCATATTTGAACTTGCTTTGATTAAAAAGACTTTCCTTCTTACGACAATAATAATCTATCTTCAAAACGAACTCTGAAGAACTCATAAAAACTCCTAAAAATTTTCTGTTACTATTATAATATAAAAAACTTTAAGAAAATAAAGATTTTTTCTTATTTGGGATTATTAAAGTAAGATATGGAAACTCTTATCCATGCTAGAAATGAATTAGTTGCCAAAGTCCATGATTTTTTCTCTACTCATTCCAACAAGATCTGAAACCCATAAACCGACAATATCTGACAAGATAGAATCACAAAGATATTCATCCTCACCATGACCATATTTACAAGTGAATAGAGGAGTTCTTATCGCTGATTGATAAAAATTGAAGGCTAACTCTTGCAGTTTTTCTGGCTGAAATTCAAGTCCCAACTCTTGTGCAAGTCCAGCTCTCACTTTATCCCACAATTCACCTTTTGACTGGTAGTTTTCTCGTGCTTTGTTAATAAATCCCTGACAGAATTTTGACAACAAATCCTTGTTTTGATAGAGTAACCGACAGGAAAAGTCTGAGATAGAACCAGCATGAAGTAAGAAAGTAAGCAAGTCATCAAGGCTTTCTGCTACCCGACCAACTTGGCCTTCACTCCCTATAAAGCCAATACTCTGATCCTCAAGAATTACAAATTCTCCCCCACTACCGTCTTTAGCAAAGGCTATGGGCCAAAGAGAAAAAACTTCATTGTTCTGAGAAAATTCAACCTCTTTCAACTGGTCATAAAAGAGAATATCGCATTCTTGCATCAATAAAATTCTTAGTTGTTTATCTTCTCTTATTACTTGTAGTTGATTCATATTAGCTACTCTCCTAGCTTTGACAACTGTCACAAGTGACAACAATCCAATTTTAGCAATCGACTCTTAATAATAATAATAGATTTTAATATGGCACTTCTTGGCCACATTGGCAAGATTTTTCAATAACTCCTCGTTTCTTTTGCTTTTTCCAAAATGAAAAGTAAAAGATTTTCCATCTTTCCTTGTAAAGTACAGATGATACCTGTCCCCATTCATTCTTCTCCCTCGAACGTAATCAATATCAATCTGTCTAATTTCAGCTAGAGGAACAATCCTTTTTCTAAAAAGAATAATCGTGTGAATGTATAATCTTCCCTTTGCAATATGAAAAGGATCCAACATACTCCCACCACTTTTTAAAGATGTCTTAACTCTTTGGAAAAAAAGATAGAAATAAAATAGTGCTAAAAAAATTAACAAAAATCTAATGACCTGATTTTTCCAAAGGACTTCAAAAACTGAAATACGATAACCATACATATTAAAATAATTCCTTTTTTCTTTATTATACCACTTTTGTTGAAAGGCTAGGTTTATAGACAAAGAAAAAAGGCTGAACAAAGTTCAGCCTTTTTTACGAATTGTTGATAAGATATCTTTATCTAGTCAAATCAATACGTTGACCAATTTTACCAATGATAATTGCTCCGACAATTAGTGATGCGAATTCCCCGATACCAGTAGTAAACCATGTAAAGAAGAATGGTGCTTCAGCTACAATTGATAATTCAGCAGCAATTGTTACCATTGAAATTGAAAAAAGAATTGAAAAGAAGAAATGATCTTTACGAATCAATCCATTAAATAGATAGTCTTTACTGTATTTGCTAAACAACAAAACTCCTAAACTTAGGAAGACGAGTGTTGAGCCGCCACCAACAGCGACATCAATGAGTCCAAAACTGAAGAAATTAGCAATCATACATCCAAGCGTAACACCGATAATGTACTTAGGATTATAAAAAGCTAGGAAATTCATCATTTCAGAAATACGGAATTGGTAAGCACCGTAGCTGATAGCATTGAGTGGTGGTGTGATAGTCAAAACCACATAAATAGCTGCGACAATGGCAATGTCAGCCAAATCGCGGACAGTAAGTTTTTTCATGTTTTCTCCTTTAGCGGCTCCCCCGCGTTTAATATGCTTGGTGAAAGAAGCTAAGCACCAAGGGTTGAACAAGTCAACTTTATTAGTATAGCACATTTAAAGGCTTTATGCTATACTAATCTTATGAAAAGATACATTAAAAAATTCTTCGATAATGAAATTTTGTCTTATTTATTTTTCGGCGTTGCTACTACTGTTGTTTCTGTAGGGACTCGCATGATTATTTTTTACTTGACACAGCAAGAATTAACAGCTACTGCTCTAGGTAATATAACCGGTATCCTATTTGCTTTCTTCACGAATGACACTATTGTTTTTAAACAAAAACGAGCAAATTGGTTTAGACGTCTTATCAAATTCTCAGGAGCTAGACTTTTTACCTTCTTACTTGATATGGTATTAACCTTTATCTTTGTCACTGAATTTCCTCATATTATTGGTCAATTTGTAGGTGATGATATTAATATAATTAACACAATTGAAATAGGGTTTGCTCAAGTTACAATTGTTGTTTTAAATTACCTATTTAGCAAGCTTTTTGTTTTTAAAAATAAATGAGCGCTTTTCTTGCATTCAACATAGATTTACGATATAATTTAGACTGAAAAATTTCGAAAGGAAAAAGATTATGTTAAAGGATCTTAAAGATTTCTTGCTCCGTGGCAACGTCGTTGACCTTGCTGTCGGTGTGATCATCGCCACTGCTTTTGGTGCTATCATCAATTCATTTGTTAATGATATCATCACTCCACTTCTATTGAACCCAGCCTTGGAAGCTGCGCATGTACAAAACATTGCTGAGCTTGCTTGGAATGGTGTTACATATGGTAAATTCTTGAGCGCTGTTATTAACTTTGTTGTAATTGGTACTGTTCTCTTCTTCATGATTAAAGTTATTGAGAAAGCTCAAAACCTTCGTAAGAAAGAGGAAGTTGCTGAAGAAGCTCCAGCTGGTCCAACTGAATTGGAAGTTCTTCAAGAAATCAAAGCACTTCTTGAAAAAAAATAAACATTTAAAAGGATTTAGATATTGTCTAAATCCTTTTTTATTGGGAAAATTAATGTTTAGATGACTCTTGAGTTACACCATCTTTTTTGATATAATGAGGGAAGTTTCCACCCTTAGTGTAATGGATATCACGTAAGATTCCGGTTCTTGAGATGGGGGTTCGATTCCCTCAGGGTGGATAGATATAAACGAAAAAGCAACGGTTTACGTTGCTTTTTTCTATATTAATCTTGTCTTTGAATATAGATCATTGATACCAACGAAAGTAAAATAACTCCAAGTCCGATGATTAAAAAGGAAACTAATTGCACACTTGGTAGAAATGTCATCAAACCTTTCGCAACCGGCATAAAGAGAATTGCCAGTGTAAAAATGGTACTCAATACCCTCCCCAGATAGTCTCCATCAACCTTGATCTGTACCTGAGTGAAAAAGTGAATATTAAAAATTGTCATAAAGAGTTCACAAACTAGGTTTCCTGAAAAAGTAAGAAAATTAGGCAGTGGTAAGCCCATCATGAAAACTCCTACTCCTGTGAGGATCAATAAGAACAAAAGTGTATTCATACTCGATTTAAATTTATTGGCTATCAGTGCTCCGATGATTGAGCCAATTGCACCCATGGTTAAGATAGTTGCATAGGCTCCTTCTACACCATAGAGTTTATTTGAAAAAGGGAGCAAAAACTCAAAAGCTGCAAAAAAGAAATTCACACTGGAAGCCACTAACAAGAGAAAGAAAATTTCTTTTTGATGCCAGATATAGTGCAAGCCATCTTTGATATCTGCAAAAATATCTTTCCCTGTAAAACTCTTCTGCTCTTGAACCTTTGGTTCTTCTTTGGGAAGTAAAGACACTAGGGCAAAAGCGATGAAAAAGGTCAAAGCATCTAATAAGAGCGTCAGATGGAGACTTGCAAATTGTAAAACAAGGAAAGAAACCACAGGAGAACTAACACTAACTACCTGCAAAACTAACTCTAAGCGTGAATTGTAAGTCACTATCTCGTTTTTTTCTACAACTTCTGTGATAATAGCTTTATTGGCAGTTCGAGAAAATGCAAAGGCAATGGCTTGAACAATATTAGCAAAGATCAAAGCTCCAATCATCCAGCTGTCGTTCCTTATAAAAGAAATAGCCAGACAAAGAATTCCACAAACCAAGTCTGTTGTCATCAAAATCTTGCGACGGGAAAAACGATCTGAAATCACTCCACCAAAAGGATTGACTAGAATGGATGTAACGAGTTCTGAAATCTGATAAATCCCTAGAACAGTTTGCCCAATCGTTCCCATCGATGCCAACCAGACGCTATTTCCATAATCATAGAGCATATTTCCTATCTTGTTTATAGCTCCACAACTAATTAACTGTACTGCGTATCGATTCATAAAAACTCCTCTCAAATTTTGAAACTATTGTATCAAAACTTGAAGGAGTTTCTCATTTTTCCCTTATTTGGGAAATTAATTTTTTACAAATTTATCGTAATGTTCCTGATAGTAAGCTACCTGCTCTGGAAGATCAAGCAGGTCAAAAATATGCATTGCTTCCTGCATTTGCTTACAACCTTCTTTTTTTTGCCCCTTCTGATAAAGGGCAAAGCCTTTAAGAAAGTGGAAAACATTACGCTCATAGAGTTTGATGCTCTTACCTATGATCTTCTCTATATAAGCTTCAAAGTAGTTGGCATTTTCAAAAGCAAGATGTTCTAAACAATGCTGGTAACAATTAAGGGCTAAAATCAAGACCAGTTTTCGATGGCGTCCAATTTCTTTGTAGAAATCCTCCCTTTCCATCACTTCTCTACCAAGCCGAGTAACATATTCCACATCATAAAAGCTATAGAGATTGCCAAAGAGGATCAACTCATACATGGTCCATTCATCTGTTTGGAAAAGATAATCTGCTACCTTATCCAGATCACCTTGCTTCATAGTGAAGCTAGCATCTCTTTGACAAATCAAACCTTGTAACAAAATCCAGTTCAGCTCAAAATAGAGGGGATTTGTTGAACTCTTAGCCTTTTCAAGTTGTTCTTCTTGAAGTTTTTGAAAACCTGCAATATCATTTGAGTAGTAAAGTGGAATAATCTGAGCCATCAATCCGACATGCTTGTGATGTTGAAAATTTCTAGTCTTATCCATAAAATTCTCAATCGTCACGTGAATATTATCTAATATTTCAAAGAAACGAGATGTAGCCAGATCCGACTCCCCCAATTCAAAGCGGGATAATTGGGAGGTCGAACAGGCATCTCCTGCAGCTTCTTTTAGAGAATAATTTTTACTGATTCGAAATTCACGAAAAACTTTTCCAAGATTTTCCATCTTACACCTGCTCCGACAATTCTTCCCACTCAAGCATAGCTTCTTCCTGGCGCTGACTAATCTTATCTAGTTCAGCTTGCAATTGCATGAGTTCATCCGCATCATTGGTTGTATGCATTTGTTCAGAAATAGCTTGGGCTTGATTTTCTAATTCTTCGATTTCTGCCTCTAGGTTTTCGATTTGTCTCATTAACTTACGAAGTTCTTTTTGACTTTCTTTTTGTGCTTGGTAATCATTAACTGGAGTTTCTTCATTTTTATTGCTATCAACTAACGTTGCCACTACTTTGCTAACTTCTATCTCTGCTTTCTTTTCGACATAATAGTCATAATCACCAAGATAGAGGGTTGAGCCATTTTCAGATAATTCAAGAACATGAGTTGCTACTCGGTTGATAAAATAACGGTCATGACTGACAAAGAGTAAAGTCCCATCAAAGTCAATCAGGGCATTTTCCAAGACTTCCTTGCTATCGATATCCAAGTGGTTTGTCGGCTCATCAAGTATCAGAAAGTTATTGTTTTCCATGGACAGTTTAGCCAGCAACAAGCGAGCTTTTTCTCCACCTGAAAGCATGCCAACTGATTTCTTGACATCGTCCCCTGAGAAAAGGAATGCCCCCAAGCGATTACGGATTTCTACTTCTGGCGTTAATTTGAAATCATTCCAAAGTTCATCTAAAACTGTATTGCTTGGTGTCAACTTACTTTGAGTTTGATCATAGTAGCCAACTTCAACATTTGCACCGAAACGTTTCTCACCCTTTATAAAAGGAAGCTGATCAACAATAGACTTGATAAAGGTTGTCTTCCCGATACCATTAGGACCAACTATTGCAACAGCATTCATCTTACGAAGGTCCAGGTTGATCGGTTCAGATAAGATTTCCCCATCATAGCCAATAGCAGCATTTTCAACTGTCAAAACGACATTACCAGATACTTTATCAGAATGGAAGGTCATATTAGCTGATTTATTCCCAGCTTCAGGCTTGTCTAAACGCTCCATCTTTTCCAGTTGTTTACGTCTAGATTGGGCACGCTTGGTTGTCGATGCTCGAACGAGATTTCGGTTAACAAAGTCTTCTAAAGCAGCAATTTCCTTCTGTTGCTTTTCGTAGTTCTTAGCTTCAGTCAGTAACTTCTGTTCTTTCTGATTCACAAAGCTTGAGTAGTTCCCTACGTATCTATCTAAAGAATGTTTGGTTAAGTCCAAGGTAATTGTTGCTACCTTATCCAAAAAATATCGGTCGTGACTGACGATAATGAGAGCACCGCTATAGTTTACAAGGTAGTTTTCTAGCCAAGCAATCGTTTCAATATCCAGGTGGTTGGTTGGCTCATCCAAAACCAAGAGATTTGGCTTTTCAAGGAGCATTTTGGCTAGCGCTAATCGTGTATTTTGCCCTCCAGAAAGCTCAGCGATTCGCATATGCCACATAGACTCGTCAAACTTAAAACCATTTAAAATGGAGCGAATATCGGCTTCATAGGTAAATCCTCCAGCCTGACGGAATTCTTCAGATAGACGATCGTAGTCTGACATGATCTTATCGAGATCTGCACCTGTCTTTTCCCCCATCTCCAGTTCCATTTGGCGAAGCTGTTTCTCTGTAGTACGTAAGTCGTCAAAGACGTGAAGCATTTCGTCATAGATAGTATTTTCTGATTCAAATCGACTATCCTGTGCTAAGTAAGAAAGGGAAATGTCTTTTTTCTTATTAATCTCACCAGAAGTTGGCTCTTCTTCCCCGACTAATATCTTTAATAGTGTCGACTTACCTGCTCCATTTTTCCCAACGAGAGCAATACGATCTCTTTCATCTACTTGTAGATTAATATTTTCAAATAGAACATCGCCTGCAAAAGAACGTTCGATTTTATTAGCTTGTAAAATAATCATGTAACTATTTTACTATCTTTTTCCGTTTTTCACAATTCCAATAAAAAAGTTCGAGCTTTAAACTCGAACTTTTAAATTTTAATAACCGATACCACCACGGAATGTACGTGCCATATCTTTTAAGTTATAGTTCTTAGAAGATGTGTCGATTGTCCATTTACCATCTTTCTTAGTCATCTTGATTTCGTAACCTTCTTTTTGCATATTATCGCTAGTATCAAGAGGAGTTGAATCAAATTGACTTGGTGCATTTTCTAAAATGTACTTCTCACCAGCTTTCATAGCTTCTGAGTAGTTGCTGTATTTACCTTTGTTTTCTTCATAGAATTTACGGCTCAATTCATGAACATTCAAGTTATCCAAATCGATTGTTTCAGGTCTTACATAGATAACTGCATAGTCTGGCAAGTAAGTTTTTACTTTGTAATCAACTTTTGCTCGTTTTGCATTTGCTTTGATGTACGCTTCTGCAAATGTACGAAGTTCAGAATCAGAAGGCTTGTAGTTGTAGAATCCTTTACCAAATGACTCGATGAATTTCTTGATAAATTCTTCTCTATCAGCCTTCACGTCATTTGTGATCACATCAGAGTCGCTTGAAGATTTTTTGTCATCTGATTTTTTGTCTTCAGACTTATTACCATCTTTCTTTTCTTCAGATTTCTTATCGTCTGATTTCTTGTTGTCTGATTTTTTATCTTCAAGCGCGACGATTTGAGTTTTATCATTAGTAAAGCTTACGTTTGATGCACCACCAGTGTTTTCACCATCTAGGTAAACAGCATCAACATATTTTTTCATAGCTTCTTTGGCTTCATCAATAGTGTCTTCGTATTGGCTTGGGTCAACCTTGATAGCTACGTCATTTTTACCTTTTTTATTTTCTTTTACATCATCGTAAAAGCTTGGCGCAAAGTGAAGTTCATACTTAGCATCTTTATCAACTTCATAAACTACATAACCAGCAACACTCTTGCCTTTAGAGAGGCTATCTCCGTATGACATGAATTTTGTTTTACTGTCAGATTCATAAATTTGAATTGGTTCAACTTTTTCATCTTTTTCGTTATAAAGTGTGATATCTTGGCTGGTAAAACTAAACTGTTTATCACGATTGTTTTTAATTTCTACTTGAAGAGCAAGATAGTGTGATGATGAATCTTCATCTTTTGGTAAGACATACATACCGTCTTTAACAGAAACTTCAAAGTTTGAGTTAGATGCAGTACCATTGTCACTTGCTTTCTTACTATTTCCACAAGCTACCAATGCTAAAGCAGTCAAAACTAAAGCAGAATGCTTAAGAACCTTTTTCATAATAGAAAATCTCCTTTTTTTATTTATTATATTGTACCATACAGTCAAAAATTTTCAAACCAGAAACAGGAAATCGCTTTAAAAATATTGTAAATTTTTAAATATAATAAATATCTACTCATTCTATGATTAAAATGAAACTTAAATTCAAATAACTGAGCCACGCTAACGTTTTACTAAAACTTTAAATAGTGGTATAATGAAGGCGATTAGATTATATATTAAAGGAGAAATCTTATGACTTACCAAGAAAACTTCCAAAAATGGGCTGATTTCGCTGACCTACCAGATTACCTTCGTCGTGATTTGGAAAGCATGGATGAAAAAACAAAGGAAGACGCCTTTTACACAAACCTTGAATTTGGTACTGCTGGTATGCGTGGTTTGATTGGTGCTGGTACAAACCGCATTAATATCTATGTTGTTCGCCAAGCAACTGAAGGTTTGGCTCGTTTAATCGAATCAAAAGGTGGAAACGAAAAAGATCGTGGTGTTGCCATCGCTTATGATAGCCGTCACTTCTCTCCAGAATTTGCCTTTGAATCAGCAGCAGTTCTTGCAAAACACGGTATTAAATCATATGTCTTTGAAAGTCTCCGTCCAACTCCAGAACTTTCATTTGCTGTTCGTCACCTCAACTGTTTTGCAGGAATCATGATTACAGCTAGTCACAACCCAGCTCCATTTAACGGATACAAGGTTTACGGTGAAGATGGTGGCCAAATGCCTCCACACGATGCAGACGCTTTGACTACTTATATCCGTGCGATCGAAAATCCATTTGCTGTGGAAGTCGCTGATGTTGAGGCTGAAAAAGCATCTGGTTTGATTGAAGTTATTGGTGAATCAATCGATGCAGAATATCTCAAAGAAGTTAAAGATGTGAACATTAACCCTACTTTGATTGAAGAATTTGGTAAAGACATGAAGATTGTCTACACTCCACTTCACGGTACTGGGGAAATGTTGGCTCGTCGTGCTCTTGCTCAAGCAGGATTTGATTCAGTACAAGTCGTTGAAGCTCAAGCAATTCCAGATCCAGATTTCTCTACTGTTAAATCTCCAAACCCAGAAAACCAAGCGGCCTTTGCCCTTGCTGAAGAACTTGGTCGTCAAGTTGGTGCAGATGTTCTTGTCGCAACTGACCCTGACGCAGACCGTGTCGGTGTTGAAGTCCTTCAAAAAGATGGCAGCTACCTTAACCTTTCAGGTAACCAAATCGGTGCTATCATGGCTAAGTACATCTTGGAAGCCCACAAAAACGCTGGAACCCTTCCAGAAAATGCAGCCCTTTGCAAATCAATTGTTTCAACTGACTTGGTAACTAAGATTGCTGAAAGCTACGGCGCAACCATGTTTAACGTCTTGACTGGTTTCAAATTTATCGCTGAAAAAATCCAAGAATTTGAAGAAAAACACAATCACACTTACATGATGGGATTTGAAGAAAGCTTCGGTTACTTGATCAAACCATTCGTACGTGATAAAGACGCTATCCAAGCTGTCCTTGTTGTTGCTGAACTTGCAGCCTACTACCGCTCTCGTGGTTTGACACTTGCTGACGGTATCGAAGAAATCTACAAAGAGTACGGCTACTATGCTGAAAAGACAATCTCTGTTACTCTTTCTGGTGTTGACGGGGCTGAGCAAATCAAAGCCATTATGGCGAAATTCCGTGAAAACGGTCCAAAAGAGTTCAATGGAACTGCCATCGCTGTCGTTGAAGACTTCAAGGCTCAAACTGCTACTGCTGCTGACGGAACTGTTACAAACTTGACAACTCCTCCAAGTGATGTTTTGAAATACACACTTGCTGACGGTTCATGGATTGCTGTTCGCCCTTCAGGAACAGAACCAAAAATCAAGTTTTACATTGCAGTTGTAGGTGAAACTAACGAAGATTCACAAACTAAGATCGCAAACATCGAAGCTGAAATCAATGCTTTTGTAAGGTAAGAAACATAAAGAGGCTGGGCATAGAGCATCCAGCCTCTTATAAGTTATAACAGCAAGACGCAGTAGCTGATTGGCATCTTTGTTCGACTTTTAAGCTCCAAAGATGATCTAATCAGCCTTGCGGGGGTGGGACAACGAACGATTTTTAGTCAAAATTCGTTCTGTCCCACTCCCTTTTTCGTATCAAATCTAAGCATTTTTAAAGACTTTATGGCATACTAGATTTATCAATGAAAAAGAGGTAAACTCATGGAACAATTTTTAGAAAATATTAAAGATCTTGAAGTGACAACTGTTGCTCGTGCTCAAGAAGCTCTTGATAAAAAAGAAACTGCAACATTCTTTATCGGGCGTAAAACTTGTCCTTACTGCCGAAAATTTGCTACAACATTAGCAGGCGTGGTTACTGAAACTAAAGCTCACATCTATTTCATTAATAGTGAAGAACCAAGTCAACTTGAAGCTTTGCGAGATTTCCGTTCACGCTATGAAATTCCAACTGTACCAGGATTCGTTCATATTTCAAATGGACAAATCAAAGTCCGCTGTGACTCTTCAATGTCGGCTCAAGAAATCAAAGAATTCGCTGGATTGTAAAAATCATTAAAAAAAGAAGGCAATAGACCTTCTTTTTTATATATCTGACAGTGGTGTTGCAGTATCAGGAGATGTATCGTAAACTTGAAAGTCCACTCCTACTCCTAGGTCTGCTTGCGCTAACTGATTGACCATGGTCATGTGAGCTAGCTCCTTGATATTATTCTCTTTAGATAAATGTCCTAGGTAAATCTTCTTGGTGCGATTACCTAGTGTGCGAATCATGGCATCGGCTCCATCTTCATTTGAGAGGTGACCAAGATCAGACAGAATCCTTTGCTTGAGTCGCCAAGCATAAGATCCAGCTCTCAGAATCTCGACATCGTGATTAGATTCAATCAAGTAGCCATCTGCATTCTCGACAATGCCAGCCATACGGTCACTGACATAACCTGTATCCGTCAGCATAACAAAGCTCTTGTCATCCTTCATAAAACGGTAGAATTGGGGAGCAACTGCATCATGGCTAACTCCAAAACTCTCAATGTCGATATCTCCAAATGTTTTAGTTTTCCCCATTTCAAAGATATGCTTTTGTGAAGAGTCAACTTTACCTAGATACTTACTATTTTCCATAGCTTGCCAGGTTTTATCATTGGCGTAAAGATCCATGCCATACTTACGGGCTAAAACTCCGACACCGTGAATATGGTCAGCATGCTCATGCGTAATCAAAATAGCATCCAAATCTTCTGGTTTACGATTGATTTCACCCAATAAGCTTGTAATTTTTTTGCCAGATAAGCCGGCATCTACTAAAATCTTTTTCTTAGGGGTTTCTAGATAAAAGGAATTTCCACTAGAACCCGATGCTAAAATACTATATTTAAAGCCTGTTTCACTCATTCTAGTCTTCTACTTCATCCTCCCATACTTCTTCTTTTACAGCATCATTATCATAAGGAAGAACAATGGTAAAGGTTGAACCCTTGCCATATTCACTCTTGGCCCAGATAAAACCATTGTGTTGTTTGATGATTTCTTTTGCTATTGCAAGACCTAAACCAGTCCCACCTTGGGCACGACTTCTAGCCTTATCAACCCTGTAGAAACGGTCAAAAATCTTCGGTAAATCTTCTTTAGGAATTCCAAGTCCTTGATCCGAAATTGATAAAATCATCTGGTCATCTGTGGTTTTCATACTAACTGTAATTTTACCACCATCTGGAGAATATTTGATAGCATTATTTAAAATATTATCAATTACCTGAGTCATCTTATCTGTATCAATTTCAATCCAGACCGATGTAATCGGATAATCCCGAACCAACTCGTATTTTTTTTCTTCATCCTGCGTTCGCATCTTGTCGAAACGATTAAGGATAAATGTGATGAATGCTGTGAAGTTAATCAACTCAACATCCAAATGACCGGTTGCATTATCAATGCGCGAAAGATGCAAGAGGTCCGTTACCATTCGCATCATGCGGTTAGTCTCATTTAGAGATACTTTGATAAAATCAGGAGCAACAGGTTCATATAATGCACCCTCATCCAAGGCTTCTAGGTAAGATTTTACACTGGTCAAAGGAGTTCGCAATTCATGACTAACATTTGAAACGAATAGTCTTCTCTCGCGTTCTTCTTTCTCTTGTTCAGTCGTATCATGTAGGACTGCTACCAAACCAGAGATAAAGCCAGATTCTCTACGAATCAAGGCAAAACGCACACGCAAGCTGACGTACTCCCCATTTACATTTTGGGAATAAATCATCAATTCAGGACTTTGAGTAATCAAGTCTCTCAGTTCATACTCATCTTCAATCTTGAGCAACTCTAAAATGTTCTGATTGAGCGCATCATCACTTTCGATCCCAAGTTGTCTTTTAGCCATATCATTAATCATAGTGATTTGACCACGACGATTGGTTGCAAGAACCCCATCTGTCATATATGACAGGATACTATGCAATCTTTTACTTTCCTGCTCAAGGTTTTCTTGAGTTAGACGAATAACTTCAGACAAATCATTTAAGTTATTCGTAATGTTAGTGATTTCAGTATTCCCCTGCATATCTAATACCTGAGAATAATCACCAGCAATTAAATCTTTAATCTTTTGATTTAACTGTTTGAGTCGAATATTATCTCTACGGCCTTCAAGCAAGAGAAAGCTAACAAGCATGATAAAACCAATTAATATGAGTACAAAGACGAAATCTCTGGTTAAAATTGTTTGTTTAATTATATCAATCATTATTTCTCATATAATAACCCACACCACGACGAGTTAAGATATATTCAGGTCTACTTGGTGTATCTTCAATCTTCTCACGTAGACGTCTAATGGTAACATCGACAGTACGAACATCACCAAAATAGTCATAGCCCCAAACAGTCTCAAGGAGATGTTCACGGGTAATAACTTGACTAAGATGAGAAGCTAAGTGATGCAACAACTCAAACTCTCTGTGAGTTAGGTCCAATTCTTCTCCATATTTTTTGGCTACATAAGCATCTGGAAGAATCTCTAAATCTCCAATTTGAAGACTTTGTAATTTAGTATCTTCCTCTTGGTTATCTACTGCTACTAACTCCGTACGACGAAGAAGAGCCTTAACACGCGCTTGTAGCTCACGATTTGAAAATGGCTTAGTCACATAATCATCCGCCCCAAGCTCAAGACCAATAACCTTATCAAACTCACTATCTTTTGCTGAAAGCATGATAATTGGAACACTGCTTGTCTTGCGAATTGTTTTAGCCACTTCAAGACCATCAATCTCTGGGAGCATCAAATCCAAGATAATAATATCTGGTTTTTCAGCTTCGAACAGCTCAATTGCTTCGCGTCCATTAAAGGCTGTAATCACTTCATAGCCTTCCTTGGTCATATTAAACTTAATAATATCTGAGATTGGTTTTTCATCATCTACAATCAATATTTTTTTCATATAGTCACCTTTTTCCTTGTATCAATTATACCAAAAAAATGCAAAGAAGACACGAAAGACTAGTGTTGTCAGCATCTTTTTGAATACTCTTGCCAAATTTTTTGCTGAGGTTTTGCAAGTGGGTAGAGGTCAAACTCTTCAGGAGTTAACCAAACTACCTCTTTATCACAATATTCTTTGCTATCAACTACTTGCCCGGATAGGATTCGTACATGCCACTTTCGATGACTAAAGACATGTTTCACTTCTTCAAAATGAGTATCCTGCCAGTCAACCTCTAAATCATAATCCTGCTCAAAACTGTCTTGAGGTGATGGACCGAATTGCAGTGATGCTTCGGAAACCTGATTAAAGAGATTTAACTCTTCTTCGTCTTTTGAAAATTCATCTACCTCAATCAAGGGGAAATGCCAAAATCCAGCGAGTAACTTTTCACTTTCATTCTTTTCTAGTAAAAACTGTCCTTTAGCATTTTGAACAACTAAGGCATTTAGATAAATGGGAACGGGCTTTTTCTTTGGCGCTTTAATGGGATAGCGATCCATAGTCCCGTGCTGATAAGCTGCGCTAAATTCCTTAATTGGACTATCTTGAGGCCTAGGATTGACCGGCGCTTCAATATCAGAACCTAAATCCATCAAAGCCTGATTAAAATCACCTGGACGATTTGGATCAATTAAGATTTCCATCATTGCTTGAAATATCTTGCGATTTGAAGGATTTCCAATATCATGATTCACTTCAAAAAGGCGAGCTAAAACACGCATGACATTCCCATCTACTGCAGGTTGTGGAAGATTAAAGGCAATACTTGAAATAGCACCCGCCGTATAAGGACCAATCCCCTTCAAACTTGAAATACCTTCGTAAGTTGATGGAAACTCTCCATTAAATTCGTTCATAATCTGCTGAGCTGCTGCTTGCATATTGCGAACACGCGAATAATATCCGAGACCTTCCCACGCCTTTAATAAGTCTTCTTCAGGTGCAGTTGCTAAACTCTCTACAATTGGAAATCTTTCTAAAAAACGTTCGTAATAGGGAATAACTGTATCAACTCTTGTCTGCTGCAACATGATTTCAGATACCCAGATATGGTAAGGATTTTTGCTTCTTCTCCAAGGTAAATCTCGTCTATTTTCATCATACCAGGCTAACAGTTTTTGACGGAAAGAGAGAATTTTCTCCTCTTCCCACATGGTCACACCGTATTTCTCCAAATCTAACATATATCTAGTATAGCATAACCTTAGAGGATACTCAAAAAATGAAAATTGTCCTTGTTTTAGAATTGGCTCTCTTATCATGTCTGACTATAAGTCATATCTCTACTCTTTCTGTTATTTTCTATGATTTTTTGATATAATGACTCTTGAATGATTCTTTAAAAGGAGAGATCCATGCGTTTTAATCAATTTAGTTATTATTCCGTTACAAACCAAGAAGCTCTGCAAGAATTATCTGAACTGGGCTTCAAGTTTGATAAATCAACTTCAGCAAAAGAACAGTTTGAAGCATTTGTTAGAACTTGTTTTTTTAATTACAAAAATACGGAATATCCCCTCACTACTTTAGCAGTTGATAAAGAAACTGATTTGCTTACTTTCTTTAATTCAGACCGTGAATTGACAGCAGAAATTTTCTACACTGTTGCCTTTCAATTGCTTGGATTCAGTTACTTAGTAGACTTTGAAGATGGTCTTGCTTTTCACAAAGAAACAGCGTTTCCGATTGTTTACGGAGATTTAATCGACAATCTCTATCAACTTCTAAATACACGCACTAAAAAAGGAAATACCTTAATTGATCAGTTAGTTAGTGATGGACTCATTTCTGAGGACAATAACTATCACTACTTCAATGGCAAGAGTTTGGCAACCTTCTCTGCAAACAATGTCATTCGTGAAGTAGTTTATGTAGAGACTCGTGTTGATTCTGATAGAGATGGACTTCCTGATCTTATTAAGGTAAATGTCATTCGTCCAGCTTACAATGGAAAGATTCCAGCTGTTATGACAGCAAGTCCATATCATCAAGGAACCAATGACAAAGCAAGCGATAAGGCTCTTTACAAGATGGAAGCTGAGCTAGCAGTCAAGGAACCACATGAAATTTCACTAGAGCAACCGACATTAGACCTAGTTGAACCAGTTGTAGAAGCTGAACTAGTTCCAGAAGCTGAAGAAAAGCTCACTCATATCAATAGCAGCTACACACTTAATGATTACTTCCTTCCAAGAGGATTTGCCAATATCTACGTATCAGGTCTTGGTACCAAAGATTCACAAGGTTTAATGACCAATGGAGATTACCGTCAAGTTGAAGCTTATAAGAATGTTATCGATTGGCTAAATGGTCGTTGTCGTGCTTTTACGGATCATAGTCGTAAACGTCATGTAAAAGCTGATTGGTCAAACGGTAAAGTCGCGACTACAGGACTTTCTTACCTAGGAACAATGTCTAACGGTATTGCTAGCACAGGAGTTGATGGTTTAGAGGTTATTATTGCAGAAGCAGGTATCTCATCATGGTACAACTATTACCGTGAAAATGGTCTTGTGACAAGCCCAGGCGGCTATCCTGGAGAAGACTTCGATTCATTAGATGAATTAACTTATTCTCGCAATCTCTTAGCTGGTGACTTTATTCGTGGAAACGAGGCTCATAAAGCATCCATAGAAGAACTTAAGAAAAATCTAGACCGTAAAACTGGGGACTATAACCAATTTTGGCATGACAGAAACTATCTACTCAACGCCCAGAAAGTTAAAGCCGAGGTTGTCTTTACCCACGGTTCTCAAGACTGGAATGTGAAACCACTTCATGTCTATCAAATGTTCAATGCTCTTCCAAGCCATATTAAAAAACACCTCTTTTATCATAATGGCGCTCACGTTTATATGAACAACTGGCAGTCGATTGATTTTCGGGAGTCTATGAACGCTCTTTTGACACAAAAATTATTGGGTCAAGAGACTGACCACCAACTTCCAAAAGTCGTGTGGCAAGACAACACTGCTCCTCAAACCTGGCTGTCACTTGAAGATTTTGGAAATCAAACTGAACATAAAACTTTCTCTTTAGGTACTGAAGAAGCTGTCATTGAAAATCATTACCAAGATTCTGACTTCGAACGTTTTGGAAAAACCTACCAAACCTTTAATAATGAACTCTATCAAGGCAAGGTGAATCAGATTACCATTGATCTTCCAGTGACTGAAGATCTTCATATCAATGGTCGTGTTAAACTAAACCTTCGTCTCAAGTCAAGTACCAATAAAGGCCTTCTCTCTGCTCAACTTCTCGAACTTGGTCAAAAGAAATACCTTCAACCATATCCAGGAGTCTTATACGGTCGAACACTAGATAATGGTCGTTATCACATGTTAGACAATCTCTGTGAGCTACCATTTAGCCCAAATGCTCAGCGCGTCATCACCAAAGGCTATCTCAACCTCCAAAATCGTCATGATTTATTAAAAATTGAAGAAGTTAAACCAGATAAATGGATGGAATTCCAATTTGAATTGCAACCAACAATTTACAAACTAAAAGAGGGCGATACCCTCCGTCTCGTTCTTTATACTACTGACTTTGAAATTACTGTTCGTGACAATACAGATTATCAATTAACTGTAGACCTTGCTAAGTCTAGTCTAGAAATTCCCTATCAACAGTAGTTAGTGAATCAGAAAACCCGTGATAAGTTTATCACGGGTTCTTTTATTCTTATTTTTTTTCTTCGGCTTGTTTTTTCATTCTCGCAAGTCTCAATGAACGATTGGGATTGAGGCGATTAAAAAGTTCTTCTAATTTCTTTTCATTCCAGACGTCTGCTGCAGAAACAAAATTTCCATCAGCATCTCGGAAAGATATTGGTTTATCACCCATAGCTATCTCCTAGTCTACAAATTCAAACTCAAATTTTCCAATACGGACAAGGTCGCCGTCCTTAGCGCCACGAGCACGAAGAGCTTCATCAACACCCATACCACGCAACTGACGAGCAAACTTCATGACAGACTCATCACGGTCAAAGTTAGTCATATTAAAGAGTTTCATGAGTTTTTCACCTGAAAGAACCCATGTTGCATCATCGTCACGACCAATCTCAAATGGTTTTTCTTCTTCATCGAAGCCATAGTAAGCCTCTTCTTCCATTTCTGATTCGTCATAAAGAAGGAATTCTGGCGTTTTATCAAGAAGCTCAGCCGTTGCGTCTAATAGCGGTGCAAGTCCTTGCTTAGTCAAACCTGAAATTGGGAAGATTGGTGGTAATTCTTCAAATTCATCATAATTAGCAGCCAATTTTTTCTTGAATTCTTCAAGGTTTTCTTGACTCTCAGGCATATCCATTTTATTGGCAACAATAATCTGTGGACGCTCCATCAGACGAAGATTGTAAGATTCAAGTTCCTTATTGATTGCTAGATAGTCCTCGTAAGGATCACGTCCTTCGCTAGCTGACATATCAATGATATGTAGGATAACACGAGTACGCTCGATATGGCGCAAGAACTGAGTTCCTAGTCCAACACCTTGGCTAGCACCTTCAATCAATCCAGGAAGGTCTGCAACGGCAAAGGATTCACCGGACTGGGTACAAACCATACCAAGATTTGGAACAATTGTCGTAAAGTGGTAGGCACCAATTTTTGGCTTAGCAGAGGTAATCACGCTAAGGAGTGTTGATTTACCGACAGATGGGAAGCCAACTAAGCCAACATCCGCAAGAATTTTAAGTTCTAACTGTAATTCACGTTCCTGACCTGGTTCTCCATTTTCTGAGATTTCTGGTGCAGGATTTTTTGGTGTTGCAAAACGGATATTTCCTCGACCACCACGACCACCGTGGGCCACAATGAATTCTTGCCCATTCTCAATCAAATCTGTAATAATTTTTCCTGTTTCAGCGTCACGCACGGTTGTTCCTTGAGGCACACGGACAATCAAGTCTTCTGCCCCTCTACCGTGCATCCCTTTGGTCATTCCCTTCTCGCCAGATTGGGCTTTGAAATGACGATTGTAACGGAAGTCCATAAGGGTACGTAAACCTTCGTCTACAACGAAAACAACGTTACCACCACGTCCTCCATCACCGCCCCATGGTCCACCATTAGGGACGTATTTTTCACGACGAAAGGCAACCATGCCATCGCCACCATTACCAGCCTTTACTTTAATCTTGGCTGTATCTAAAAACATACTCATATTCTCTTCTCACTTCAAAAAGGGCTGGGAAATCCCAGTCACCCAACTTATTGCCAAACAATAAAATGATTAACTTTTTAGAATCTGCTAAATACACCAATGGCAGTAGCAAAGATACCTGCCAATGTTACAAATAACATTACTAATACTACAAACATTGTAAGTTTTTCAAAGAATGTTTTTTTACGTTTACCATTATCACCGAATGCCATGTTTTCTCCTTTACTATAATACTCTGTTCTTAATATTCATCTGATACAGGAGCGATTGCCCACAAGATTAAGTAAGCAATAAGTCCAGCACCATAACAAAAAGCTAAAACTCCCCAAATAACACGTACGATTGTAGGGTCGATATCAAAATAATATGCTAAACCAGCGCATACACCACCGATTTTTTGATCTCTACCACTTCTCATAAATTTCTTTTGCATATTTTTATTTCCTTTCTTTGATTCGATTAATCATTTATATATTTTCTTAAATTTCTTAATTGTTTTCTAGATGCCTTAAGCATACGCTTCGAACCTTTAACTGGCATAGTAACAGCCTGTTGCGGGATATAGAAGACTGTCTTTAAAATACGTTTTGTAACAGGTTCGTCAGCCCCTATTTCTTTAGCAAAATTATTTGAAATAATGACGTCTAGATAAAATTCATGGACTCTTCTAGCAAAATTCTCAGCAGAAATTTCATATAATTTTTCAGCCAAGTGTTTTTCATCCATTGACGGTGTAACAAGTAAGGCTTCAAGAATCGCTCCTGCCAAGTCCCTTTCCTCATAATAAAGGGTTCCGAACATTTTATCACTGATGAGATTATCCAAATAAGGATTACCATGGGCAATAACAGGTGTCTTACTAGCTAAACTTTCAAGATAAGTTAATCCCTGAGTCTCACTTGTAGAAGCCGATATGAAGAAATCAGCTGCCTTATAAAAGAGTGCCGTCTCATTTGGCGGAATCATACCTGTAAAGATAACAGAATCTTGAATTTTTAAATCTTCTGCTTGCTCCTTAAGGTTGTCTAAATAAGGTCCATCTCCAGCTACAACCAGTTTAACATTTGGTTCTTCTTTTAGGACATCTGGTAAAGCTGCTAGAACTGCTTGAATGTTCTTCTCGTACGAAACACGAGAAAGACTTAGAAGCATCTTTTCATCTTGTTGGATCCCTAGTTTATCCCGTAAGTCACTAATGTGTTCGAGACCAATCTCAGGGCGTTCAAATTTGGCAAGTTCAATTCCAGTAGGAATGACACGCTTTTCAACTTTTACCTTATAGTCAGATAAAAGGTCGCGCACAATTTCACTTGGACAAATGACCCCATCAACGTCATGAAGAAATCCTCTCACAAGATACTTGACCATACCTGGACGAATCAACATCCCCTTAGCAATATAGTGAACATAATCCTCGTACTGGGTATGATACGTATGAATGACTGGGATTTTCAATTCTCGTGCAATCCATATTCCCAATAAACCAAGAGAAAACTCAGTCTGGGTATGAATAATATCGAGTTTGTATTGTTTCGCAATCTCAAGAGCTTTGGTAAATCCACGGTAAGCGAAACGACGGTCTTTAAAAGCAAAGAAAGGAACACTTGGAATACGGATAATCTGCCAGTCTTCATAACGATTGACATCCTTATCGGTTGTCGTGAAGATAAAGACTGCATGCCCTTGCTTTTCAAGCTCTGTTTTTAAGGTTCGAATACTGGTTGCAACACCAGAAACCTGTGGGAAATAAGTATCTGTAAATAATCCAATTCGCATATACTACCTCATTTTTTTCCTAAAGCTGCTTGCTCCCGATAGAATTTAAGCCAGATTTCTAAAAGATGCTCTTCGGAGTATTCTTTAGAAATAGCCTTCGCCTTTTCTTTTAACTCTTTCAAAGCTTCTGGATGCTCTCGATATTCCACAATAGCTTCTTTCATATCTTCCACATCGGTGGTTGGTCTGTAATTTCCTTCTAGAATCACCTTATAAAGATCTAAGTCCCGAAGCATAATGGGAGCTTCACAACTCGCAGCTTCTAGAATGGTCATTGGAAAGAGCTCGTTATAACTAGGAAGTAAGAACAAATCTGCCAAAGCATACAGTTCTCTCATCCGTTCTGGCTCAACAATTCCAGGGAAAATCAGATTTTCCGGAGGATTATCCATGATTTTTTTATAGCGTTCATAACCATCTGTAATCCCACCAAAAGAGAAGCCTCCAGCCCAAATAAAGGTGATATCCGGCAGTTCCTCCGCAAGAGTGATGAAATCATCGATTCCCTTACGCTTTTGAACCTGCCCAGCTCCCACTACTACAAACTGTTCCTCACTTATTCCCATATCTTGACGCAGTTGAGAAACTTGATCTAATGGTAATGGATGCCATTTTTCTTTGTTAACAAAGTTAGGGATATAGGTCACCTTTTCACGAGGAATACCAGCTGCAACCAAATCTTCGATAAAAGTAGGATTGACCACAACCAAGTGTTCCATACGGTCATAAAAAGAAAACACATAGCGCTTAACAATCCCTTTTAGGAAGAATGGAATCTTCAAACTACCTTCTAAGGTGTCAGGCAAGAAGTGGACATAACCAATCCTACGACCTGATCGCTTCTTTTGAAAAGTTGACAGATAATAAGGAAGGTCGATTGTATGAAAATGAGTAACATCAGCTTCTACAGGAAGATTCTCCGTTACAATTAGTTGGTCTTTCGCATCACGTTTCAAAAGTTGCACAAGTTCACGGTAAGCTCCAGAAACACCTTGTCCTGCTACCTTTTCACTCGAACTTAGCATATTGATGCGTAATTTCTCTTTTTCCATACTATCCATTATATCATTTTATTGAAAGAAAATCAGCAAATTAAAAGAGAGATAGCATAAAAGCTAGGGAATCTCCTAACACTTATACTATTTCTCTTTTTTATCATTCTATTTAATACCTAAAGCGATACGTGCATAGCGACTCATTTTTTCAACCGTCCAAGCTGGATACCAAACTAATTTTACTTCAACGTTGGTAACCTCTAGAACATCAGTCATTGCATCATAAATTTGATCGGTCAAGAGGTCTGCCAATGGACAACCCATAGTCGTTAAGGTCATATCAATCTCAGTATCACCGGTATCACCATCAAATCGAATCTCATAAATCAGACCTAGGTTGACGATATCGATTCCTAATTCTGGGTCGATAACCTCTTCTAATGCAGATAAGATTTTCGTTTTGATAGTTTCAATTTGCTCTTCTGTATAAGCCATGTGTAATCCTCCAATTTTAATCTTCGATAAAGTCACGAAGTGGTTTACTACGACTAGGCTGGCGAAGTTTTCTCAAGGCCTTAGCCTCAATTTGACGGATACGCTCACGAGTGACATTGAAGACTTTACCAACATCTTCTAAAGTGCGCATCTTTCCATCATCAAGACCAAAACGAAGACGCAATACATTTTCTTCACGGTCAGTCAAGGTGTCTAGCACTTCATCCAACTGCTCACGCAAGACGATACGAGTTGTGTAGTCTACTGGATTTTCAATCACTTCGTCCTCGATAAAGTCACCAAGATGGCTGTCGTCCTCTTCACCAATAGGTGTTTCAAGAGACACTGGCTCTTGAGCAATCTTCAAGATCTCACGAACCTTATCAGGTGTCATATCCATACGTTCAGCAATTTGTTCAGGAGTAGGATCTTGTCCCAACTCTTGAAGAAGGTTACGCTGCTCACGAACAAGTTTGTTGATGGTTTCTACCATGTGAACTGGAATACGAATGGTACGAGCTTGGTCAGCAATGGCACGTGTAATAGCCTGACGAATCCACCAAGTTGCGTAAGTTGAGAATTTGAAACCTTTAGAGTAGTCAAATTTATCAACGGCTTTCATCAATCCCATATTCCCTTCTTGGATCAAGTCAAGGAATTGCATACCGCGTCCAACATAGCGTTTCGCGATAGAGACTACCAAACGAAGGTTAGCCTCTGCTAGACGTTGTTTCGCTTCTACATCTCCTGCTTCAACGGCAAGGGCCAACACTTTTTCTTCTTCGTTTGTAAGAAGAGGTACGACACCGATTTCCTTTAAGTACATGCGGACAGGGTCATTCACTTTGGCAGATGTTGAACCAATTAAGTCTTCATCGCTAAGTTCTGGTTCTTCCTCTGTGCTTAAGACACGTTCACTTGGATTTCCTTCGTTATCAGTGATTGCAATACCAGCATCTTGAATACGTTGCAACAGATTTTCAATTCCTTCAACATCAAGAGCAAAAGGGATTACAAGGACATTGTTAATTTCATCATCTGTCGCAGTACCAGTTTTCTTATGGTTACGAATAAACTCAGCGACTTGGACATCAAAAGTTGTTACTTCTTTTTGTTTTTTTGCCATTCTTACTCCATTCTTCTTTTTTGGGCAATTAAGCGTTCAAGCTCTTCTAAAGCAGTTTCTGTATCACCTACATGACTAGCTTCCTGAACCTTCTTTTTGATTTGCAAGTTTTGTTGATTCAAAAGAGCACGATTACGAGACTCTTCCACTTCTTTTAGTTCTTCTGGAGACATTTCAGAAGGTAGATCCAAGGCTAACACTTGGTACCAAGCATTTTCCACTTCTCTAGTCTGATTTGCTAAGTCTTCAGAAGATATCGAACCATTATCAATCAAGAGTCCATACAAGGTCTGAAACTCTGGAGTTTCAAATACAAAATCATCTCTCAAACGATAATCATTCAACACAAGGGGGTGCTCCATCATACGATAAAGAATATGTGCTTCAGCTCTCATGACTGCCGTCAATTGTTTAGAAACCGACATAGTAATTGGTGTCGGATTAACAACCTGTTTCACTTTTTCTTGTCTTTGTCTAACACGACTTTCGTTGATGATGTGCTCAACTTGTTGATAATCAAAAGATGGTAAATGATCAGTCAGTAAATGAATATAGGTGTTCTGGGCTGTGATAGAAGGTTCTTTGACGATAAGAGGTGCAATTTTCTCGATAAAATCAATCTGTGCTTGTAGATTTTCACTATTACTAGGTTTGTAATGATGGATATAAAACTCAATCGGACTGATACGAGTATTGGCCAAGAGATAAGCCAGGTCTTCTGCAGAATTTTTCTGCAAGTATTCATCTGGGTCCATAGCATCAGGAATTTGAACAATCTGCACAGGCAAATCGCTAAGTTCATCTAGGGCTTTGGCAGTTGCAGCCTGCCCCGCTTTGTCACCATCATAAGTGATAATCACTTTTTTAGTAAAGCGTTTGAGATGCTCAACATGTTCACTAGTTAGAGCTGTTCCCATGGAAGCTACTGCATTTTCAATACCAGCCCGGTAGGCTGCAATGACATCCATAAAGCCTTCCATCAGATAAATTTCAGGAGCTTTACCAGAACCTTTTTTTACCCTATCCAAATGATATAATTCGTAACTCTTGTTAAAAATTGCCGTCGCTCGACTATTTTTATACTTGGCAGTTTGAGAATCCGTCTCTTGCCAAATCCGTCCAGAGAAAGCAATTACCTTTCCTTGGTCGTTTGAGAGTGGAAATATAATCCGGTTATGGAAAGTATCAAAAAATTGGTTACTCTCAGATATATAAAATAGACCTGAATCCAGCAAGTCCTTCTCACTATAATCGTCTGCTAAACGCTGATAAAGATAAGAGCGTTCTGCTGGAGCTAGACCAATCATAAAGTGTTTAATGACATCATCAGTCAAGCCACGTTTATAGAGATAGTTTCTCGCCTCCTCACCCATTTTAGTCGTCATGAGGATTGCATGATAAAAGCGTGCAGCGTTATCATGCATATCGTAGAGATTTTGATGGGGTGACGTGTGTGGGACAGGGTTATGTACAGGAGCTTCCAGGTGCATCCCCAGACGCTCACCTAAAATCCTTACCGCATCTGAAAAAGTTACTTGTTGATACTCCTCTATAAACTTAAAGACGTCTCCAGAACGACCACAACCAAAACAGTGGTAAAATTGCTTATCTTCGACCACGTTAAAGGAAGGGGTCTTTTCACCATGAAAAGGACAGAGCCCCAAAAAGTTCCGTCCAGATTTTTGTAAAGAAATCACTTCTCCTATGATTTCGACAATATTGGTATTGTTTTTGATTTCTTCGATGACTCTCTTGTCAACCATAGACAATACCTCCATTTTATCACAGTTTACTTTATATAGTATAGCTTATTTCTGAAAAAAAGTAAACCATTTCATACCTTTTACATGCTTCTATTTCATAGAAAATAGGCATTTTCGAAAGTAAAATTTTAGGAAATTACACATTTACTTAAAATTGAAAAAAATATATAAATAAAAAAATCTCTATTTGCTTCAAAAAAAACTTAGAGATAAAATTTTATCTCTAAGTTTTTTGTAAATGAGAAATCTTATTCAAACAACTGATAGTAATCTGAAATCTTCATCTTGGCTTTTTCATCCTTGCTTAAATCTTGGATGATTCGTCCTTCCTTCATAACAATGAGACGATTTCCATACTTGAGAGCATCTTCCATATGGTGGGTAATCATCAGAGCAGTCAGATGGTCCTTATTGACAAAGTCATTTGTCAATTCCATCAAGGCAACACTTGTTTTAGGATCAAGGGCAGCTGTATGTTCATCTAACAAAAGTAGTTCAGGACGTTTCAAAGTTGCCATCAAGAGGCTCAAGGCCTGTCTTTGTCCACCTGACAAGAATTCAATCGGTGTATCCAAGTGTTTTTCTAGACCATTTCCGACTTTCTCAATGGTTGCTTGAAATTCTTCTTTGTAAGCTGATAGTCTTCTTGGAAATAGACCACGTTTTTCACCACGAAACTTAGCAATCAAGAGATTTTCTGCAACCGTCATACGAGGGGCAGTTCCCATCTTGGGATCCTGGAAGACACGAGAAAGGTACTTGGCACGTTTTTCAGGGCTGAAATGAGTCACATCCTCTCCCATAATACGGATAGTCCCACTAGTCAGGGGCAAAGTTCCTGCAATGCTATTAAAGAGAGTTGATTTCCCTGCACCATTTCCACCCAGGATTGTGATGAAGTCATGTTCGTATATATCCAGAGAAACATCGTTTAGGATAATTTTTTCCTCGTCAAAGCCATTTTTCACAATTTTTGTGGCATTTTTCAATTCTACAATTGCTGTCATTTGCTTATCTTGACTCCTTTCAAGTATTTATCCTTAAGGGTTGGAATAACTAGACAAGTTGCTAGGATAAGAGCACTGTATAGACGGAGGTAGCTAGTATTAAAGCCAAGAGCAATGACTCCCCATACCAAGAATTGGTAGCTAATAGAACCAACGACAATAGTAACCAAGCGTTCTGCTAATGTAAGACTCTTAAAGAGTACTTCACCGATAATTAAGCTTGCAAGACCAACCACGATAACCCCGATACCACGAGAAACATCTGCATAGCCTTCTTGTTGAGCAATAAGAGCGCCAGCAAGTGCGATCACACCATTTGACAAGACCAAGCCCATCAACTCCATACGTCCCGTATTGATACCAAAACTACGAGCCATATCCGGATTATCACCAGTAGCAATATAAGCTTGTCCAAGTTTAGTATCTAGGAAGAAAAGCATCACTAAAATAACCAAAGTCACAAAAATCAAACCTGTAAACAATTGATTAACCTCAGATGAGAATGGAAGAACGTCCTGGATTTGTTTAGTTCCCAAAAGTCCAAGATTGGCACGTCCCATTATCATGAGCATGATAGAATGACAGGAAGTCATGACTAGAATTCCTGACAAGAGAGTTGGAATTTTACCTTTAGTATAGAGTAAACCAGTCGCTAAACCTGCAAGACAACCTGCTCCAACAGCTACTAAGGTAGCAAGAAAAGGATTAACACCTTGTGTAATTAGAGTTACTGCTACCGCTCCTCCAAGTGGGAAGGAACCCTCGGTTGTCATATCTGGAAAGTTGAGGATTCGAAAAGTCATAAAGATTCCCAAACCCAGAATAGCCCAGACGAATCCTTGAGAGATAATCGATACTATCATGTTACATTCATTTCCTTCTTTTAAAAATTGGAGGAGATGTCTCCAACTCCTCCTTTATTATTATTCAATCACTTGACCAGCTTCTTTTAGAACTGATTCGGGAATAGTAATTCCAAGTTCTTGAGCCACTTTTTTGTTGATAACTGATTTACCAGTTGAGAAGACATTAACTGGTGTATCTGCAGGTTTTTCACCCTTCAAGACTTTGGCAATCATCTTACCGGTAGCAACACCAAGATCGTGTTGGTCCACAACGACTGATGCCAAACCACCTGCTTCTACCATGGCAGTCGCACTTGGGTAGATTGGTTTTTTAGCTGTTTGGTTGCTTGATACTACAGTTGAGAACGCAGATGCGATTGTGTTGTCAATTGGAACCCAAATAGCATCAACTTTCCCAGTCATAACATTAACTGTTGAAGCAATTTCGTTAGTTGATGGAACTGCGAATGTTTCTACTTTCAAACCAGCTTTTTCTGCGTAAGCTTTGAACTCTTCGACTTGTGATTTTGAGTTATCTTCGCTACTTGAGTAAAGAGCTCCAACTATCTTGACATCAGGAGTCAATGTTTTAATCAATTCAACCTGTTGTTCAGCAGGGTTATGGTCGGATACCCCTGTGATGTTTCCACCTGGTTTTTCCAAGTTTTGTACAAGGTTAGCTCCAACTGGGTCTGTAATAGCTGCCATGATAATAGGAAGGTCTTTTGTTGCACTTGCTAGACCTTGAGCTGCAGGTGTTGCAATTCCGACAACGACATCGTTTCCGTTTGCTACCAATTGTTTACTCATTGTCGCAACCTTACTTTGGTCACCTTCTGAGTTCATAAAGTCTATTTTAACTTGGTCGCCTTTATAGCCTTCTTCAGCAAGTCCATCTTGGATACCTTGGTAAATCAAGTCAAGCGATGGGTGACTGACGAACTGTAGAACACCAACTTTAGCAGTTTTGTTAGCTGTCTCGGTTTTAGCATCTTGTTTCGTTAAGTTAGAGTAGACCAAGCTTCCTCCAACTACAAGTGCTAGTGCTGCAATAATACCAATTAAACGTTTATTCATATCTATTTCTCCTTATTTCACTTAAACTTAGTAATGTTCATTACACTTTCAATATAACTTTACCAAGCGTCGCCATCGTTTGATTTCCATCATTTTTTCCTCCCCATAGAAAAAGTCCTCACACAAAAAACTTGTGTGAGGACGTCGATGCGCGGTGCCACCTCAATTATAGGAACTAGTCCTATCTCTCTTACTCGCTTCACGAGTTGCACTATAAGGTGTGCTCACCGAATTCTTATGATTTCAAATTCTTAATAACATCCAGCCCAATTTCATCATCTTCTTCTATCTGTTTCCACCAACCACAGACTCGCTAAAAAAATTCGATGATTACTTTCTGAATGCTTAAATTATATCATTTTACTAAAACTTGTCAAGGATTTTCATGAATTATTTTAAAAAATTATGAAAATTCCTACGGTTTTTGGAAAATCTTGCCTGTATTAACCTGAATTACGTAATCCTGTAGCAATTCCATTAATGGTCGTATGAATCAATCTTTCCTCATCTAAAGAAAGCTCACCACGACGTTGACGCTTAATCAACTCCAACTGGATATAGTTCAGAATGTTGAAATAAGGCATACGATAGTTTAGACTGTCTTTCAAGTAAGTATTTTCTGCCAAAAGTTCATCATAGCCTTCGATAGCTAAGATAACGTTCTTGGTCAATTGCCATTCATCCAAAATAGTATAGTAGATTGCTTGTACTTCTTCACTTTCACAAAGTTTAGCATATTCAAAAGCAATATTCATATTTGATTTTGACAAGACCATATCAACGTTAGATAGGAGTGACTGGAAGAATGGCCAATTTTGATACATGTCACGAAGGTATTCAATATTTTTTGGATCTTGATCAATAAATTCCTTGAAGCTTGAACCAACACCATACCAACCTGGGAACATGACACGACTTTGTGACCATGAGAATACCCAAGGAATAGCACGTAAACCACCGATTTCAGTAATCGTTTTACGGGCTGCGGGACGAGAACCGATATTGAAACTTGAAATGGCTTTGATTGGACTAGATTCAAAGAAATAATCATAGAAAAGCTCATTTCCAAATACTAGTTCACGGTAGATATCATAGCTACGACTGACTACTTGGTCCATAATCGCCTCATAGCGATTTGATGTATTAGTATCACTCTTCTTCTGTGTAATCATACGGTTGATAGCCGCTGATACCAACATTTCTAAGTTATAGTAGGCTGCATCCTTGTTTCCGTATTTATTTCCGATAACTTCACCTTGTTCAGTTAATCGAATACGGTCCTTAATTGATTTGAGTGGTTGAGAAGCAATGGCGTCATAAGTAGGGCCACCACCACGACCAACAGTACCACCACGACCGTGGAAGAAGGTTACTTTGACTCCAAATTCATCACCGATAGCGGTTAATTGTTGTTGAGCTTTGTATAGAGTCCAACAAGATGAGAGGTAACCGCCATCCTTGTTACTATCAGAGTAACCAAGCATAATTTCTTGGTAGTTGTTTTTAGAAGCAATCCACTTCTTAGCAAGGGGTAGAGAGAAATACTTTCTCATTGTTTCTTCAGAATGGTCCAAGTCCTCAATCGTCTCAAAGAGTGGAACGATTTGGACACGTGCTTTTTCATTATCAACAAGCCCTACTTCTTTCAGCATAATGGCCAATTCTAGCATATCAGACACGCTAGTTGCATGAGAGATAATCGTTTGACGAATGACATCTTCTCCCAAACGATCTTTTAATTCACGGGCCGTTTTGAAAATAGCTAATTCTTTCTCAAGAAGTTCAGACTTCTCAGCATGAGTCGCAGACAAGATTCGAGGGTCCTCTAACAATTCATGTAGAAGCAACTCACATTTTTCATCTTCTGATAAATCACTATAGTGATCATTAATTCCAGCAGATGCTAATAATTCGGCAACACAGGCTTCATGCACACTAGAATCTTGACGCATATCGATAGAAGCCAAGAAGAAACCAAAGACTTCTACTGCTTCCAAAAGCTCAGCAAATTCTCCAGTAAGCAAGGCTTCTGCCTTATTCTCAAGTAATGAATCTTTAATGATAGCTAGGTCTTGTTTAAATTCTTCAACTGTTTCGTAGTAAGGAGGACGATCTTCAGCCAATTCTTGAACGGCTCCTGAGAGACGATTACTAATATAGTCAGTAACCACATCTTGTTGATATCCTTGAGAACCAAAGAGTCGTTCTATATGATGACGTTCATCTGCCGATGACCCAATAAGAGCCCACTCTTTCAAATTTAAAAGAGTTTGAATCAATTTTGATTGAATCAAATGGAAGGCCCGACGATAAGGTTCTTTCTCACGGAAAACAGATGTATCACGAGATTGAGCTGCCATTTCTTCAACAGCCTTGCTTGTCTTAGATAAATTGGTAGATAGAGAGAAAGTACGGTAGAGACTTGAAATCTTACTAATATAGTAGTTTAAGATTACTTCACTTTGAATGGTAGCAGAGCGCATGAGTGTTTCAGCAGTTACAAATGGGTTCCCATCTCGGTCTCCACCAATCCACATTCCCATAGTAATTGGTTTGGCTTGTTTTAGGTCAATACCTTGCTCTCTTGCAAGACGCTTGTATTCTAACATCAAGTTTGGTACAGCTTGAAGAAAGGAACTATTGTAGTACTCCATCACGTTTGTGATTTCATTCGTTACTTTTAGTTTTTTCTCTCGAATCATATCCGTCTGCATGATAATCTCAATATAACGGCGAAGATCATTGTACCATTTTTCTTTATTAATCAGACCCATTTTCACATCACGATATTTACGTAACAAGGTATGAATATGATTGGTCAGGTCCAACATACTCTTACGTTGAACCTGCGTTGGGTGGGCTGTCAAAACTGGCACCACATTTAGACGTTCAAGAATCTCAGCAGCATTTTCCTTTTCAGCTACCATTTTAATAGTTGTTGACAATTTACCAAGATAATCTTGGTCGATATTGTTTAGATGGTTAATCTCGTATGCCAGGTCAACGTCTTCAGAAATGTTAATCAAAAGTGGCAAGATAGAGAAATATCTAGAGATATAGACCATTTCATCATTAGTAAGGCTTGTAACTACTTTATCAAGACCTTGATAGTCTAATTTTGATGACAACTCCTTCAACTGAATAATCTTGTCAAAGGTCTCAGAAGGAAGCATATTTTTCGTAATATCTTCAAGTAAATCTGTCAAGATTTGAACTTCTTCCTGTACGACAGTTTTGTTCCTATTATTTTCTAGTTTTTGAAGAGACATATTCTTCTCCTTATCACTTTTTCTTAAAGCTGTGATTCGTATTCACTATAGAGTTTTGCTCGTTTTTCGCTAGCATCAATATTTAACACAAAGGCGATAGCTACTGATAGAACCAGGAGGCTATTCCCCCCTTGTGAAAGGAATGGGAAGGTTACACCTGTTGAAGGGATCAATCCTGAAATCCCTCCGATATTAACGAATACCTGAATTAAAATCATTCCACCAATACCGATTGCTACCATTGAGTTGAATGGATCTTTTGCACGAACACCCACCAAGATAATACGGAGGATTAAAAAGAATAATAGAGCTAAGATAAGACTTGCACCGACAAACCCAAACTCTTCAATCACAATAGAGAAAACGAAGTCCGTGTGCGCCTCAGGTAGATAGCCACGCTTCTCGATGGAGTTTCCTAATCCTAAGCCAAACCATCCACCATTAACCATTGCATAATAAGAATTAGCTAATTGGTGTCCAGCTCCAGCGACGTCATCAAATGGATTAAAGAAAGCACTGAATCGCTTAGCTACGTATCCAAATACTGGAACCTTAGAAACCTTATCGACACCAATCAATTTAATGGCTGTAAGGGAAACAAAGGATAAACTAGTCAATATTCCAAGAATAGTTGCAAACCATCGGTGAGCTATCCCACTAATTGAGTACATCAACAATGCTACCAAAAAGAGAATTGTAGCATTTCCAAGGTCAGGGAAAATAGCCAAACTACCAATCATGACTAAAAGTACAAATCGCCAATCGTTAAACGCTCTAGGAAACCATTGGTTTTGAGTTAAAACTTGGAAATCATAAACGGCAATTTCTTCTTGTTGTTTTGAAAAACGTTGAGCCAAGTACCAAATGATGATAATTTTCAAGTATTCCGCAGGCTGAACAGTAATAGGTCCTACTTTGATCCAACCATATGCACCATTGATAGGAATCCCAATCAAACGAGCTAAAGCTAGTAACACTAACTCAGCAAACATAACGATAAATAACAAACGTTCGTTTCGAAGAAAACCAAGTTTCAGCTTATAGATTACTGCAATAAGCAACAAACTAACGATCCAAAATAAGCCCTGATTTCGAACTAATTGAAAGGCGCTCTTACCCTCCTGAATCAAGGATGCACTCGTTGTCGAATATACCACTATCAGTCCCAAAACAGACAAGAGAAGATAGGGCACCAAAATGGAATAATTCAACAGGTGCCTTTTACTAATTTTCATATTTCACCATCTACTAAATTTTTAATTTTCTATTCATTCTAGTTTTACAAGCTATTATACCATTTTTTAAACTAGAAAAAAACTCTTATCCGTTAAAGCCTAGAATTTGTACTTGGAGAATTCACAAATCATTTATCTACATTTTCAACTTTTAGTTAAGAAAGCTTCAAAAAACTCTACCTTTCAAGAGTAGAAAGATAGAGTTTTCATCTTTAGTTTGAAGATGTTGTTGTCGTTTCAGTTGCTGCTGATGTAGTTGTCGTTTCAGTTGTTGTATCACTTTGGATGTACTGAGTAAAGACATTTTGGAAGGCTGGGTCTTTGACCTTGATATTTGCTGCCTGCAACTCTTTACTAATGACACCTTGAACGAAAGTAGCATCATTTTGTTTTTGAGTCAGGATAACTGTCTTCAATTTTTCTTTATAATCTTCCCAGTTAGAAGATTTTTCTGTTTTCTTAATTAATTTTACAATATAGAAGCTGTTTGAATAAGCTTGTGTACCTGGAGCTGTAATCACATCTGAGATTCCATCAACATTAAGTGCAAAAGCTGCTTTTTTAACAACGTCTGGTAATTCTGTTGATGCAGAGTCAAAGGTGATTTCTCCACCATTTGCTTTTGTTTTTTCGTCTGTTGAATTATCCTTAGCCAATTGGGCAAAGTCAGCTCCAGATTCTTTTGCTTTAGCTAGTACTTCTTTAGCCTTATCCTCACTGTCAAGTTTAATAACTTGAGCAGTAACATCTGGTGTGTACTCTTCATATGCTTTCTTGTAGTTTTCATCTGTTAATTCGGCTTCTGCCGCTTTCTTAACAGCGTATTCAACTAATTTACTTGTACGAATTTGAGCTTTACGACTTTCAGCTGTCATACCAGCACGAGAAAGAACGATTTGATAGCTATCACCATATTTCTTCTGTTCTTCTGCTACAGCTTCTTCAACTTCTTTATCACTTACTTCAGATCCATATTGTTTTTCAAAAACTTTTTGAATAGTCATGTTAAGTAATACTTGTTGAGCAGTTGGGTTGTTTTTCACTTCTTCATAAAATTGGTGCTCAGTGATGACATCACCCTTCATAGTAATGAGGTCAGCTCCTTGAGAGCCATTTGAACAAGCAGCCAAAGTAGCTACTGATAACAAAGTGATGGCACCAGCCAATAATTTTTTCTTCATGTTTACTCCTTTTTATCACTAGATAAATGTTTACCTTATCTATTTTACTAAATTGTCTTAAAAATATCTGAAACTAATCAACATCAGGCAGTTCTACTTCTGCTTGATTCTTTCTTAGCATCAATATTCCATCTCCAAGAGGAACCAAAGTAGCGGTTAATCCTGGATTGTCCAAAGTCGCATCAAAGAGTCGTTGCAAGCCCCGATAAATCGTCCGTTGTCCACGTCGGACTTCCATAATATCCTTAGCAATATCTCCACCTTGGAAAATATCATCCAAGACAACTACTCCACCAACCTCAAGGTGTTTGAGTATTTCTGGTAGAAAGATGATGTATTTGGACTTAGCAGAATCCATAAAAACAAAATCATAGGTCTCTGTCAATATTGACAAAACGTCTACCGCATCGCCTTCTAAGAGGGTAATTTGTTTACGACTATCAAATTTTGCAAAATTTTCCTTGGCAAAACCAATCATTTCAGGATTTCTGTCTATGGTTGTAATTTTTGCATTTGGGGTATGTTGAGCCATCAAAAGTGCCGAAAAGCCAATCGCCGTCCCAATTTCTAAAATATTTTTTGGTTGTATTGTTTCCATAAGGAAACGAAAATAAGCGACCGTTTCATGAGGGATAATTGGAATATTTTCCTTGCGAGCAAAGCTTTCTAGTTCTTTCAGAGAACCCGTTACCTGCTTTTGTCTGTGGCGCATGAATTCAACAATTTCTTCCTTTACAACAGGACGCCGCATGTTATGATTGGCATTTTTACTGTATGACTCAACCATCTTATGCCAGTCCTAATTTGTCAACTAGGGCTTCAAACTCGTCCAAACGTCGTTCAAAGACAGCAAAGGCATCATTGAGATAGTCTTCTTTTTCCATGTCAACACCAGCTTTTCGCATGATATTAAGTGGATAATCTGACTTACCTGCCTTGAGGTATTCAATATAACGGTCACGATCATCTTGGCTACCATGAACAATCTTTTCAGCCAAGGCTGAAGCTGCTGCGAATCCTGTTGAATATTGATACACATAGTAGTTATAGTAGAAATGAGGAATTCGAGCCCACTCGTACTGGATTTGTGGATTATCTTCTTTGCTCAAACCATAGTATTCTTGGTTCAAGTCTGCATAGAGTTTGTTTAGGAACTCGCTTGTTAAGACTTCACCGTTTTGATCTGCTTGGTGGATGGCATGTTCAAATTCTGCAAATTGAGTTTGGCGGAATACTGTTCCACGGAAACCATCCAAGAAGTTGTTGAGAATGGCAAAGCGTGTTGCATCATCTTGAACTTCTTGCAATAATTTTTCTGTCAGGATGTTTTCATTGGTTGTTGAAGCAATCTCAGCTAGGAAAATTGAGTAATCTCCGTAAACGTAAGGCTGAGTTTCACGTGTATAGCTAGAATGCATACTGTGACCTGTCTCATGTACAAGAGTAAAGAGATTATCGAGGTTATCCTGCCAGTTAAGAAGCATAAAGGCGTTGGTATCATATGATCCACCAGAGTAGGCACCTGATCGCTTCCCTTGATTCTCATAAACATCAATCCAACGTTCGCTGAAGGCACGTTTCACACGACTCAAGTAATCTTCACCAAGAACTGCCAAAGCTTCTTCTGCTTTCTTTAAGGCTTCCTCATAAGTAAAGCTGTATTCCACTGAAGACAATGGTGTATAGACATCGTACATCTTGAGGTCAGGAATACCTAAAATCTTCGAACGTAGATTTAGATAACGATGCAATAACGGCAAATGCTTACGAACAGCAGACACTAAGTTGTCATAAACACTTTCAGGTACAAAATTGATCGCAAGAGCTGCTTCACGCGCACTCTTATAGTTACGAACCTTAGCGCGATAGTTTTGCACTTTGACATTGGTCTGTAGTGTTTTAGCGTAAGTGTGCTGGTATTGCTCATAGGTAGAGTATAGGGCTTCATAAGCTCCACGACGAACCTCACGATTTTTAGATTCTACCAAGCGCATATAAACGCCGTGTGACAACTGTACCTCGTTTCCATCTTCATCTTTAACAAATGGAAAGACGATATCTGCATTATCTAAGATAGCAAAGGTTTCACTAGCAGCACCAAAGATTTCACCAGCACCCGCCAACAACTCTTCTTCACGTTGTGAAAGGACATGATCCTTATTTTGTAAGAGTTTATCAAAGAAGTGTTTATAAGGCTGGAGTTTTGGTTCTTCTGCTAAAAAGTTTTGATACTGCTCTTCAGTAATTGCCATAAATTCTGGCTCATAGAAAGAGAATACCTGGTCGAGTTGACTATAAAGAGTCATTGCTTTTGCATAGTATTCTTGATATTTAGCAACTCGTGTATCTTGGTCGTTTTTCATATGTGCGTAGACATAGAGTTTTTCAAGACGACGACTCAAGTCCAGATAACACTCTGTAATGTTAAGAAGGCTTTCTGCACTGTCCAAGAGGTGCCCCTCAAGACTAGCTGCTTGTTTTGTCTCTTCGGTCAAAAGAGCTAGTTCTTCTTCCCATTTTTGGTCTGTTTCAAAGATTGTTGATAGATCCCATGTATCTTTTTCATTGATTTCATTTCGTTGTAATACCATAAATTTCCTCCATCCTTTCTATTTTACCATATTTTTCGAGAAATATTGCTGATAAAAGGCAGGTGGATAGAGCTTTTGTTGCTTTTCTTGAGGATTCCGTTCATAATAGGCCTGAAAGTTACGAAAATAATCATTTAGATTTTGATTTATTTGACAAAAATGACCATTTTCTATCGGCCTTACTTGGGGATACCAGTCCTGAAGCTTCAAATTTAATAAATTCTCTCCTCTTAAGTAAGCTTGGGCTTGTTGCTTCATCCAATAGGGATTTTGATAATAGAGTTGTTTTTGAATGTATTGACAAATCTTCCTGTCCTGCTCAACTGAAAAAGTGATAAGGGCTTGTTGCTGATAAGGACTCCGTAAGATTTCAAGAAGATTCCCTTTGCCATAAGAAAATTCCTTGACCTGATAGTGGAGTTTCCCTTTCAAATTTTGATGGAGTAGGTACTTGAGTCTCAAAACTTGTTTTTTATGGTCTAATTCCCAAAGATGAAATCCCATATTATTACTGAAATAAAGAAAATCTCTCTGAAGTTTAGTCAGGCGCTCTTTCAACCAGAGCTTTTCTCCCAGTAGCCAAAGAACTTGAATTCCAGAATCTCTATAACCATTACTTCTCTCCTGCAACAGTTTAGAAGACAAGTGACTGCATTGAACCTCAATAGCTAATTGCTTATTGATGAGGATATCTGCGATTTGCTTAAGTTCAGGAATCGGATATTCCATTTCTACTTCAGCATCTTTCTTAGCCCAATTAAAAAGTGCAACCTTATTCTCTAAATGTTCTGGTCCTTCATTCTCATGATAAAAATCACAACTTTTTAAACTTTCATGCGCAAAATGAGTTCTTACATTTTTTCCGTTTTTCAAGCGAACACTCGTTCCGCAATCTGGACAATAATAAGCTTGTTTCTTTACTTCATTCTCTAACGCGTTTATTAAATGACCTTTTTTATCTCTAGCTAAAAACATAAACTCTCCTTTTCTACTTTATTCGAAAAGGATTAGAAAAGAGAGTGGGACAGAAATCGGTAATTTGTTAGAATTCGATTTCGTCGTCCCACCTCCGCACAGTTGAGTAGGGCTGTAAAAGCTGATGAAATAAGCGTAGTAGTGCCCACTCAACCACTGCGTCTTGCTCGACAATCCAAAGACAATTGAGAGTCTAGAACTATTATCCCAGACTCTTCTTCACTATAACATCTAGTATCACTTCCGTTTGTTCTTCAAACATTTCTGCAACATGGGAATGAGATTTGATATCTGATCATGTTTAATGATGGATACACCATATTCTTGACAACGATTGCTAAAAACAGGATTAATCCTGCCGGAGCATACAATCAATTTTAAACAATTATCTCCTGCAAAATGATTGGCATAAACTTCGAGCTCGTTGATAGCTTCAACTGATAAATCAGTCATTTTACAAGATATGAATATAACAGAGTAATCTTTTCGAAGGACTACATCAATTTCATTTTGAACATTATCTACTTCTGGAAAAATGCCATTCCAGTCAATTTCAGCACCAATCATACATTCATCAAAATACCCTGATTCTAAAGCAAGTAGATAAATATAGAGCTCTAAGATATGTCCCTTGGTTCTACAAAGCAACTGCGCTTCTGAACTCGGAAATGTATAAGAGACAGTATCTGTTGTTTCCTCTTCTACTTTCAATAAATTAGCTTTTGTGAACAAAGGAATCAAGCTACTGGGGTAAGAATAAATTTTTCCATTACTCTCCAAAACTTTTGCTGTTTCAGCGTGAAAATCATTTGTTTTTGCCAGTGCAAAGAATTGGGTAATCTGATACCATTTTTCAGGATTTTCGATAGCATATTTGGCCAATTTTTTAATAGCTAGCACTTGCTTATTAGAATGCTGAGGTCTTCTTGATTTAAGGACTTTTCCACCACGTAAACCTATCAATTGTTCAATGGATAAACTAGGAATCTCTAACTTTTTATCATAAACCTTACCCCTTTCCCATGCATACTGCTTTCCTTGTTCAACATCCATAGCAATAATGGGAATACCTTTCTCCAAACCATACTGATATAGAACTATTGCTAATAGATTATCTCCGCCAAAAACATCAATGGTAACTGTCTCAAAATCATTGATAAATACGTCTAATTCCTGGCAGATTTTTTCTAGGTGAAATTGTCGAAAATGTACTTGTTTTAAGTGTGGAACTTGTTCCATTAGAAAATTCTTCAAGGATAGCTTATCTTCCTCAGCAATTTTTCTTATAGAAAGGTATAAAATCTCATCACAATTATTGACAAAAGCCTGGTAGACATTTTTCTCAATGGTATGACGGTCGTATAGTTCAATTAAAAGACTAGTCATCTTAAGACCTCCTAGACAAAAAAGTCTGAAAGAATAGTGGTCGATCAGAATCGTTTTAAAACTATCACAATTCTGTTTAATTTCATCGACTTCTCCTACTTCTAGTATAGCATAAATTGAGTTTTTCCTTTCTTACTAGGGTAACAAATAAGGAATAGAAAACAACTGCTCTCTATCCCTTTTATTCATTTATTTTACTTTTTTAGCCAACATGGTCGCAAAGCGTAGTTGGATACGATTGCCGTTTTCATCACGACGGTGGAGATGGCCAGGATTTTCATTGTACTTCACTAATTCCCAGTCCTTGTAGTAATCAGCCAATTCCCCTTCTTTGAAGGTAAATGGGAAATGAACAGAACATGGATAATCTTCTGTATCCATAGCACACACAATCAAATTGTAGCCACCAATAGAGGTTTGATTCTGCATGTTTTGGATAATAGCTGGAATGCGATCTGCTTGTAAAAACATGAGAACAACCGTTGATACGATAAAATCATAAGTTTGTCCAATGCTAGCTGAATTGATATCGTAGATACCGACAGGCATTTCTAAATCTTCTTGCTCCACAATGCTTTGCAAGATTTCAAGAGATAACTCATTTTGATCTACAGCAGTGACATCAAAGCCATGTTGAGCTAGAAAGAGTGCATTTCTTCCTTGACCACATCCTAGGTCTAGTGCCTTACATGGTTTTACTGTATCCATAGCTTCTAAAACTTCCGAATGAACTGGATTGCTATTGTATTTCTTAGGGAAGTAATCCTCTGCTTTACAATAAAATTCCAAGTACCATTCCACATCTTCTGTGGCGGCTTCCACTCTATGCCAGGCTTGAGGTTGCGCCATAGGATTATCAGCACCTGCTTCAAAGAGATGCTCAGCTATAACTTCCCCGTCTTCAGTCAACTCAATAAACTTAAGAGTCCCTTTTAATACGGTAATCTTGCCCCAAGTATCGACCTTAGTATTGTGTTTTCTTTGAACAGCTTCTGGCATGGTGTCTTTATTCCAGACAGGCATGCGTTTGTAGGCAACTAGTTTTTCCATATTCTTCACTCTTTCTATCGGTGGTTAACAGCTTTCATAACACGCTCAATATCACGATCTTGCTCACGTCGTTTGATAGACTCACGTTTATCATAATCATGTTTCCCTTTTGCAAGTCCTAAAAGTAACTTGGCATAGCCATCTTTGATATAAACTTTAAGAGGAACCAAGGTCATCCCTGTTCCTTTTGTTTCTTGCTCCAATTTCTGGATTTGTTTTTTATGAAGGAGGAGTTTACGACGACGTTCGGGTTCCTGATTCCAGATATTTCCTTCTTCATAAGGAGCGATATGGACATTACTCAGCCAAACTTCCCCATTCTTAACCTGGGCAAACCCATCTTTCAGATTGATGCGGGCTGCTCGAACACTCTTGATCTCAGTTCCTGTCAGGACCATTCCTGCTTCTAGCGTATCTACGATTGTATAGTCGTGGTGCGCCTTTTTATTTTGCGCGACGACCTTTCCCACGCCCTTTGCCATGCTTAGCTCCTTTCTTTGCTACTTCCTTATAAAAAGGTTTCTTGCTCTTTTTCTTTTTGTCCTTTGGAGAATGCTTGCGCTTATCATTTGAGCGTCCTGATTTTCTCTTGTCTTCCTTCTTATCTGAACGACGACTTGAACCACGACCCCTGTCTCTGCGACCAGCTTGTTTCAAACCTTTTTCAATGACATCAAATTCACTTGGAATAAAGGAGAAATCAATCTCGCCAGTCATCTTATCGGCTCTTTCGACACGAATACGGATCTGCTGTCCCACTCGGAAGGTAATACCTGATTTCTCCCCACGAAGAGTCAAATCACGTTCATTGAAATGGTAGAACTCAGGGAGATTTGTAATGTGAATCAATCCTTCGACTGTATTTGGCAATTCAACAAAAAGACCAAATTTAACAATACTTGAAACAACTGCATCATACTCTTCGCCAACGTACTCTTCCATGTATTCAGCTTTTTTCATGGCTTCGACTTCACGCTCAGCCTCGATAGCTCGGCGCTCACGGTTGGAAGACTGGGTGGCAATCTCAGGAATGACCTGTTCAAAATGATCTGCTACATCCTTAGAACGTCCATAGTCACGAATCATACGATGAACAAGAAGGTCAGGATAACGGCGAATCGGACTGGTAAAGTGAGTGTAATAGTCTGCTGCTAGGCCATAGTGCCCATGGTTATGCTCAGAATAACGAGCCTGTTGCATCGAACGCAAAAGCATCATCGACAATACATCCGCGTAAGGTTCTCCCTCAACGGCGCGCATGATATCTTGGAGGGCTTCTTGACTAATCTCACTAGCAGTTCCGTAGATTCGTAAGCCAAAACTAGAAGCGTAATCAATAAACTTCTGAACTTTCTCAGCTTTAGGTTCCTCATGGATACGATAGATGAAAGGTAAATCAAGCTTGCTAAAATGCTCAGCAACTGTTTCGTTAGCAATCAACATAAAGGACTCAATCATACGTTCTGCAGTCCCACGATGACGAAGAACAATATCTACTGGTTTCCCTTTCTTGTCAACCAATATTTTAGCTTCATTGGTATCAAAATTTAGAGCTCCACGCTTAATTCGCATACTTTCCAAAGTCTCATGGAGCTTGGCCATGAGTTCGATGCTAGGAACAATTTTCTTATAGTCTTGTCTCTTCTCCTCGTCACCAGCCAAAATGTCATTGACATCGCTATAGGTCATACGGAAACTTGTCTTGATAACAGTCTGTGTAATCGTATAATTACGAACACGACCATTTTTGTCAATCTCCATAATAGCAGATTGAGTCAAGCGGTCCACTTGAGGGTTAAGAGAACAGATACCGTTTGAAAGGCGTTCTGGTAGCATTGGAACTACACGGTCTGTCACATAAACAGATGTTGCCCGATTAAGGG
Source organism: Streptococcus sp. SCPM-O-B-15277 (M60) (assembly GCF_058200335.1). Classification (NCBI taxonomy): domain Bacteria; kingdom Bacillati; phylum Bacillota; class Bacilli; order Lactobacillales; family Streptococcaceae; genus Streptococcus; species Streptococcus sp. SCPM-O-B-15277 (M60). The sequence goes on along the minus strand of NZ_JBYQGR010000001.1, from coordinate 526,625 downwards.
CTTCCTTATCTAGAGCAGATCCCTCTGTCACATAGTAGGAGACATCGGCAATGTGAACACCTAGTTCGATATTTCCATTTTTCAATGGTTTGATATGAACAGCATCATCCAAGTCTTTTGCATCAGCTCCATCAATGGTGAAGGTAATTTCATCTCTTAAGTCCAGACGACCTTCCATATCCTTCTCTGATGGTGCATCCGGAACACTCTCTGCTTCTTTAAGAACAGCCTCTGGAAACTCAGATACAATGTCCATTGACTCCAAGACCTCGAGGACATCAATCCCTGCATCTGTAGAATGTCCAACCACATCTAGGACACTAGCGACAAAGAAATCGTGTTTCTTACTTGGGTATTTATCGATAAAGACCTTGAGAACTTCTGTACCGTCTAATTGAATAGCTGGCTTCTTAACGTAGATTGGTTGACTAATCTTTTGATTTTTTGAACGGATGTAACCTGCATACTTGGGTTTTTCCTCATCAAGAACGATTTTACCAACAACCGTCGTCAAACTGTGTTCTAAAATATCGATAATCTTTGCTTCAGCTGCAGTTCCTTTTTGGCGGTCCGCAACCTTCTTGATTACAATTTCTACAGTATCGCCATCAATGGCATAGTTAACATCATTTTTTCCTATAAAAAGATCGTCTTCCTCGCCTTCAAGACTGACAAAGCCGAAGCCATTTTTATGGGCATGAAAAGTTCCTTTAAGAGTTATCTCGTGTTTCTTCTTTTGGTCCAAGGTGAGACTACCATCTTCTTCAAAGCGAATTTGGTGCTTTCTCTCCATTAGGGACAAGGTTTTAATGAGCTCTCGAAAATCCTTGGAACCATCCTTTCCAAGAGCTTGAGCCAAGTCATTTACAGTGACTCGTCCCTTTTCTTTTAAATATTCTTTTATTCTATCTTTCATGTTTTCTTTCTAGATTGTTAATTTTTTTTGGTGTAAAACCTTCTCAAATAACATTTAATACTCAATAAAAATCAAAGAGCAAACTAGAAAGCTAGACGCAGGTTGCTCAAAACACCGTTTTGAGGTTGCAGATGGAAGCTGACGTAGTTCGAAGAGATTTTTGAAGAGTATAAAAATAAAAATAGGCAAAGACCTAGTCTCGCCCATTATTTTCTTATCTACTTGATAATACCGTCAATGCTAAGGCAATGGCTAGCCAGAAAAAGACTAAGATTCCTGTCAAACGTTGCATTACGGCTTCAAAACCACGCGCTTTGCTACGTTCAAACAAATCACCTGAGCTGGCATCAAATACATTGCTAGATTGATTTTTAGTTGGTTGCATAAAAATTGCAATCACAATCACAACAGATAATACTAATAAAATGGTTAATAATAGGTTATACATATCAAACTCCTTAAAATCCCTATTATTCTACCATAATTTCTACTTAGATTCAAGATGTAGAGTCACTTTTCTTTCTTTAGGACAATACTTTAAGACTTCAATCTTATCTGGATGTGTTTTGGAGTTCTTACTGGTTAGATAATTCATGCTGCCACAAGAGGAGCATTTTAGATTAATTTTTACACGCACTAGATTTTTTGTATTTGATACTATTTCAATCTAAGATGATTTGAACAAACAATACCAAAATTCTCCTTCCTAACAATGTTAATTTATAGACACATTTCTTCAAGCAACTGAACTACTTGAGCTATCAACTGTTCCTGATTTCCATTATTATCTAGACTGTGACTAGACAGACTAATTTTTCTTTCTATAGGCCATTGAGAGTTTAAACGGGATTCAGCTGCTTCTTTTGAAATTTGGTCCCGTTTCATTAATCGCTCCAATTGAACATCACGATTTACATAGACTAGCCAAGTTTCATCAAACCATGAAGCATAGTCTTGCTCAAAAAGTAGGGGGATATCCATGAAAAAGAGAACTTCTGTCCGAGCAAACTGATTTCGTAATGCAGCTAACTCCTCACGAATAATCTCACCTTGGGTTCTCTTAGACCATTCTTGCTCTTCAGGATTTGAAAAAATAAGGCTAGCAAGTAAGGGGCGATTCAGTTCACCATTTTCAAGAAGGATTTTCTCCCCAAAATGCTCCACTAAAACCTGATAGAGTCGTCCACCAGGTTTTTGTAGTTGGTGGACGACTGCATCCGCATCTACAACTTGAAACCCTTTTTGTCTTAAAAATTCTGTGACAGTGGACTTACCTGACGCAATACCACCAGTAATTCCGATTATTTTTCCCATCACTTCCTCCTTTGACACTTAGGACAAAAGTGAGTTCCACGACCACCTAGTTGAATCTTTTCGATGATGGTTTCACAACGCGAACAAGCTTGACCTGCCTTGTCGTATACTTGATGGAATTCCTGCATGGTGCCATCTTCTCCAAATGCATTGGTATAAGTACGAATTGTTGAACCACCCTTTTCAACCGCCTGACCTAAAACATTGATCGTTTCATCATGGACTTTTCTAGCCTCTTGTGCAGTTAAACTATTAGAGGTTCTAGAAGGATGGACTTTCGCTCTCCAAAGAACTTCATCAACATAGATATTTCCTAATCCTGCAACCAAAGTCTGGTCGAGAAGATGCGATTTGATTGGTTTTTTAGATTTTTTCAAGGCTAGTTTAAAACTTCCTAAATCAAAATCCTGCTCAGTGGGTTCCGGACCAAGTTTTTTTGAAATAAAGTAAGCTTCTAAAAGCTCAGGAGCAAGCAACTCCATAGTTCCGAACTTACGGACATCCTCATAGACTAAAGTCCCGCCATCCTCAAAATGAATCAAAACATGGGCATGCTTACGTTCGGGAACTTCATCAGGATAATAAAAATATTTCCCTTCCATTCTCAGATGTGAAATCAAGACCTTGCCTGTCAGATAAAAAAGCAAATATTTCCCACGGCGCCCCATGGCCTGAATGACTTGACCAGGCAATTCCTTCCGAAATTGATCCAAATCTGTCTTAATCATCTTGGGATAACGAATATCAATAGTTGAAATCTTCTTGCCAAGAATCAATTTTTCCAATCCTCGTCGGACAGTTTCAACTTCTGGTAATTCAGGCATAACTCCTCCTTCTCTAAAAACAAGAAGCAGGCTACAGCCCACCTCTTCTTAATATTCTTTTTCGTTGTAACCAAAATCGGCAAGATCTAATTTCTTATCGCGCCAATTTTTCTTAACCTTGACCCATGTTTCTAGGAAGACCTTGTCTCCTAGCATGAGTTCGATATCTTTACGAGCCATGGTTCCAATTTTCTTGAGCATGGCACCGCCTTTACCGATGACAATCCCTTTTTGGCTGTCACGCTCGACCATAATGGTTGCTCGGATATGAACCTTGTCTGTCTCTTCATCTCGTTTCATAGAATCAACCACTACTGCAACTGAATGTGGAATTTCCTCACGTGTTAAGTGTAACACTTTTTCACGAATCATCTCTGATACTAGGAAACGTTCTGGGTGATCGGTGATTTGATCTGACGGGAAATATTGGAAACCTTCTTCTAAGTTTTCGCTCAAAATATCAATCAAACGCGAAACATTATTTCCTTGAAGGGCTGAAATCGGAACAATTTCCTTAAAGTCCATCTGATTACAGAAATCATCGATTTGAGCCAAAAGTTGGTCTGGGTGCACCTTGTCAATCTTGTTGACCACTAGAATCACAGGAACCTTAGCTACTTTAAGACGTTCGATGATCATATCGTCACCCTTCCCACGTGGTTCATCTGCTGGCACCATAAAGAGAACCGTATCGACTTCCCGAAGAGTGCTATAGGCTGACTCCACCATGAAATCTCCAAGGGCAGTCTTAGGCTTATGAATCCCTGGGGTATCGATAAAGACGATTTGTTCCTTATCCGTGGTGTAGATTCCCATAATCTTGTTGCGCGTCGTCTGCGCCTTATCACTCATGATGGCAATCTTTTGCCCCATGACATGATTCAAAAAAGTTGACTTCCCGACGTTAGGACGTCCTAAAATGGCTACAAAACCTGATTTAAATGTCATAGTTACCTCTATAATGTTTAAAATAGCAAATCCCAAATCCTAGGGATGAAAATGATAAGTCCAGTCACTGCAGCAAATAAAGACACAACAAGAACTGCACCTGCAGCCATGTCTTTAGCCTTCTTTGCAAGCATATCGAAGTGATAATGGCTAGCCAAATCCACTACATTTTCAATAGCAGAATTCAAAATCTCAAAAGCAATTACTAAAAAAATGCTTAATAGGAGAAAGAGCCATTCAATTCTGGAAACTTGAAAAACAATGCCTGCAAGTAGAACTAAGAGAGAAGTCACTGCATGCTTTCTCATATTACGCTCTTCTTTTACGGCAGTAAAAATACCTGTCAGGGCAAAATCTAAACTTGAGAGCAAGTCACGATTCTTCCATTTTCGTTTATTGTCTTGTGAGTCCATAGGCTGTTAAAATTTCTTCTTGTAAACCGAACATCTCCGCTTCTTCTTCCGGAGTGTAGTGATCATAACCGTTTATGTGTAAAAAACCGTGCACAGCTAAAAAGCCCATTTCACGTTCGAAACTATGACCGTACTCTTCAGCTTGCTCATGCGCTTTATCAATTGAAATGAATAACTCGCCGATATAAGAATCAATTTCTGACATCATTTCTGCTAAGTCAGGATCTTCTGCCAAATCCTCTTCATCAAAGGTAATCTCTAATTCAGGTTTGTATTCAAGGCTAATAACATCTGTTGGACGGTCAGTAGCACGAAACTCTAAATTGAGTTCATGACTGCGTTCATTGGTCACAAAAGTGACTGCCATCTCCTTGTCTTCTTTTCCAATTTTTTTAGCAGCAAATTCCAAAATTTCTTGAGTTTGCTTTAAAATTTCTTTAGAAACCTGACCAGTTTCATCTACCATTTCAATATACATGCGTTTCTCGATTCTCTTTACTTGGCTTTATTATACCATATTTCTATGATTTTATTCTACCTTTTTGATATAATACTATGGAATACATTCACAAGGAGAGAACGATGTCATTTGATGGATTTTTTTTACACCACATGGTTGAGGAATTGCGTACCGAATTACTAAATGGTCGCATTCAAAAGATCAATCAACCCTTTGAACAAGAATTGGTCCTACAAATCCGTAGCAATCGCCAAAGTCATCGTCTGCTCCTGTCTGCTCATCCTGTTTTTGGACGCATCCAGTTGACAGAAACGACCTTTGAAAATCCTGCTCAACCTTCTACTTTTATCATGGTTTTAAGGAAATATTTACAGGGTGCTGTTATCGAATCTATTGAGCAGATTGAAAATGATAGAATCGTTGAAATCACTGTTTCTAACAAGAACGAGATTGGTGATGATATTCAGGCAACACTGATCATTGAGATTATGGGGAAACATAGTAATATTCTCCTCGTAGACAAGTCTAGCAACAAAATTCTTGAGGTGATTAAACATATTGGTTTCTCTCAAAATAGTTACCGGACGCTCCTACCTGGAGCTACATACATAGCTCCACCAAGTACAGAAGCTCTAAACCCCTTTACTATCAAAGATGAAAAACTCTTTGAAATACTACAAACACAGGAACTGAAGGCAAAAAATCTTCAGACTCTCTTTCAAGGATTAGGTCGTGATACGGCAAACGAATTGGAAACATTATTGGTCAGTGATAAACTCTCCAATTTCCGTAACTTTTTTAAACAAGAAACTAAACCTTGCTTAACGGATAAATCATTCTCTTGTGTACCATTTTCCAATAAATTAGACGTAGATTTTTCAAGCCTTTCTCAACTACTTGATGTCTATTACAAAGACAAAGCCGAACGTGATCGGGTGAAGCAACAGGCTAGCGAACTCATTCGCCGAGTTGAAAATGAACTGCAAAAGAATCGTCAAAAGCTTAAGAAGCAAGAAAAAGAACTGCTTGCTACTGAAAATGCTGAGGAATTCCGACAAAAAGGTGAGTTGCTAACGACTTTTCTACATCAAGTTCCAAATGACCAAGACCAAGTCGTCTTAGACAATTATTACACCAATCAGCCAATTACAATCTCGCTTGATAAGGCCTTAACACCTAGCCAAAATGCTCAAAAGTATTTTAAGCGATATCAGAAGTTAAAAGAGGCTGTTAAATATCTAACCGAACTAATCGAAGAAACAAAATCTACTATTCTTTATCTGGAAAGCGTGGAGACAGTTCTCAACCAAGCTGGACTCGATGAAATTGCTGAAATTCGTGAAGAATTAATTCAAACTGGCTTCATTAGAAGACGGCAGCGAGAGAAAATTCAAAAACGTAAAAAGCCAGAGAAATATCTGGCTAGTGACGGTAAAACCATTATTCTCGTTGGACGAAACAATCTTCAAAACGAAGAATTAACCTTTAAGATGGCACGAAAAGATGAACTTTGGTTCCACGCTAAGGATATTCCAGGAAGCCACGTCGTCATCTCAGGTAACCTGAATCCCTCTGATGAAGTCAAGACGGATGCTGCTGAACTTGCCGCCTACTATTCGAAAGCGCGCCTTTCAAATCTTGTTCAAGTGGATATGATTGAGGTTAAAAAACTAAATAAACCAACTGGTGGAAAACCTGGTTTTGTCACCTATACAGGACAAAAAACCTTACGTGTCACACCAGATTCCGAGAAAATTCAATCTATGAAAATCTGATTTTAGCACTATTCTAAAACTCTTACTACTTCACTTTTGCACAAAAATAGGAGGGGAGCTCAATGCTACGGCATATTAAATCAACTATCACTATTATATTCGGAGCTGCTATCTTCGCCTTCGGACTTACTTATTTTGTTGTTCCACATCACTTGTTTGAGGGTGGAGCAACGGGGATAACCTTGATTACTTACTATCTCTTTAATATCCCTATCTCACTGATGAACCTCTTGATAAATATCCCACTCTTCCTGCTAGCTTGGAGGATATTTGGACTAAGATCACTATACTCCAGTTTACTTGGAACTATTTCCCTATCTGTCTGGTTAGCTATCTTTGAAAAGATTCCTCTTCAGTTTAACCTTGAAGGAGATCTCGTTGTAGTGGCTTTAGTAGCCGGTGTCCTCCTAGGAGTTGGACTCGGTATTATTTTCAACGCAGGGGGAACAACTGGTGGAACTGATATTGTCGCTCGTATCCTTAATAAATACACCAATATTTCAGTCGGCAAGTTGCTTTTTGGACTTGATTTTCTGATTCTAATGTTGATTTTAATCATCTTCCAAGACCTTCGCCTCGTAACCTATACTCTCTTATTTGACTTTATCGTTTCAAGAGTCATTGACCTAATCGGTGAGGGTGGATATGCCGGTAAAGGATTTATGATTATCACTCAAAAACCGATGGAATTAGCCGATAAAATCAACGAAGAACTTGGTCGCGGCGTTACCTTTATCTCAGGACAAGGCTACTACAGTCAAAGAGATTTAAAAATTGTCTACTGCATTGTCGCAAGAAATGAAATTGTGAAGATGAAAGAGATGATTCATACAATTGATCCGATGGCTTTTATCACTATAACGGAAGCTCACGAAATCCTTGGTGAAGGTTTTACCTACCCAGCAAAAGACTAAGTCCCTTATATTTAAAACAAAAAAGTAACTTCAATCGTTGAAGTTACTTTTTTTATTGTCATATCATCAATTATTTTTCTGCTGTAAGTGCAGCCATTGTGATGTAGTTGTATGGTTTATTGAAGTGTGGCAAGAAGAATAGGTCTGTCAATGCCAATTTATCAATTGTAACGTGTTCTTGGATAGCAAGTGAGAACATGTGAATTCCCATGCTAATTGCTGAATCACGAGATACCATTTGTGCACCAAGGATTTCACGGCTGTCTTTATCAAAAACAATCTTAATAGCTACTTCATAGTTGTCATGCTTCATAAATTCTGGTTTTTGAAGATCATTGAAGCCAGTTTCAGTTGCATTGTAACCTGCAGCTTTTGCTTTTTCGAGTGTCAAACCAGTTGAAACCATGTGAAGACCATAGATAGAAATACCATTTGATCCTTGAACACCGATTCCTTCAAGTTCATGTCCACAAGCGTTGAAAGCACCTACGATACCTGTACGTACAGCGTTTGAAGCAAGTGCGATGTAGCTAGTGTCTTTACGAGCATTGTCATAAACAGTCGCACAGTCACCAACAGCGTATACACCTGGAATTGAAGTTTCTTGTTTCTTGTCTACAAGGAAGGCACCGTTACGGAAGAGTTCAATCTTACCGTCAGCAAGAGCAGTGTTTGGACGGAAACCAACTGCAAGGACAACCATATCCACATCAAATGTTTCTTTGTCAGTTACCAAACGTTCAACCTTACCATCACCTTCGATAGCTTTTACAGTTTGACCAAGTGCCAAGCGGATGTTGTGGTCTTCCAAGTTTTTAGCCATCATTTGAGTGAAGTCTTTGTCGTAGTAACCGTTCAATACAGTATCAACGATATCAACAAGTACAACTTCTTTTCCAAGACGTTCGAAAGCTTCAGCAAGTTCAACACCGATGTATCCACCACCGACAACAGCGATACGCTCAAGGTGTTGGCTCTTGTCAGCAAGTTTGTTGATAACTTCTTCAGCATTTTGGTACAATTTAACGAATTGTACGTTTTCAAGAGTTGCTTTGAACTCACGGTTACCTTTAACGATTTCAACACCTTCGATTGGTGGCAAGATTGGAGTTGAACCAGTAGCGAAGATCAATTTATCATAAGATTCTTTGTGTTCTTTACCGTCAACTTCTGCAGTAACAACTTTGTTGTCGTAGTCGATTGAAAGAACTGGTGAGTTCATATAAACTTTAGCACCTTTTGCTTCCAATTTTTCTTTGTCAGAGTAGAACAAACCTTCAGGTCCGTCAATTTGTTCACCGATCCAAAGTGCCATTCCGCATCCAAGGAATGAAATGTTTGAGTTTTGGTCAAATACAACGATTTCGTTTTCGTTTCCAAAATTATCCAACATAGTGTTGATACATGCAGTTCCAGCGTGGTTAGCACCCACAACTACGATTTTACTCATAAGATAAATCCTACCTTTATTTTTTTATTTACCTTTCAAGTATACCATTATCTGTGAACGTTTTCAAGACTTTTGACTAGTTTGATGCTATTTAAGAAAGTTTTTGAAAGATATATTAATTTGTTTTCAAAGGGTCCTCATTGATTTGGAGGTGTTTTTAATTTTTTAAGCATATTTCTTGACTTTTTGTAAAAAATGATTTGTGAAAACGCTGACTTTATGATATTCTATTTATATGGAAATAAATTATAAATTCTTAATTTCTTATTCATTCAAGATTTGTAGCTATTTCCGAGTGATTTGAAGGGAGCTGATTCTTTGCCTCTTAGTTCATTATCTGAGAGATTAATGGGAACTACGATTACTATTTCCTTAGTACATGAACAAGCCGATAATCTTCTCCGTCAAGCTTTTGATTTGCTCAAGGAACTTGAATTCCGCTTCAATGCTAACAGTACTGAATCCGAATTAATGGAAATTAACTATCAGGCAGGTATTGCCCCAGTTAAGGTCCACACTGATTTATTTGAACTGATTTCATTAGGTCTAGAACACAGTCTAGCACCTAAAAGTCATCTCAATATTAGTATCGGGCCTTTGGTTCAAACCTGGCGTATTGGTTTTTCCGATGCAAAGGTTGCAAGCCCTGAAGAAATTGCTTCAGTCTTACCACTAATAGACCCTCATTTTATTAGACTCGATTCAATCAATTCTACGGTTTTCCTAGAAAAAAAGGGAATGAAAATTGACTTAGGCTGTTTAGCAAAGGGATACAGTGCAGATAAGGTTGCTGCTTTCTTGAAAGAAAATGGCGTCACTTCTGCTCTTATCAATCTTGGAGGAAACATCCTCACAATTGGGAACAACCAATCAAAAGATGGACGTCCGTGGCAAATCGGTATTCAAGACCCAAATAATCCACGAGGTAATCACCTGATGACCTTGTCTATTACTGGAAAATCAGTTGTTACATCTGGGATTTATGAACGACATCTTGAAATCAACGGCAAGGATTATCATCACATTTTTGATAGTGAGACAGGTTATCCCATTGAAACGGATTTAGCCAGTTTAACCATTGTATCTGACCGCTCAGTCGACGGTGAGATATGGACCACTCGTTTGTTTGGAGAGCGAAGCGCCTCTATTATGTGGCAAGTCGAAAATATTGATGGTATCGAAGCCATCCTCATTGACAAAGATGGACGCTTAGCTTGTTCATCTGGTATCCAACGGTAATTAATTAATAATGCAAAAGAGAAAGGAAAGCCCATGCTTAAACTTATTGCTATTGTAGGAACAAACTCAAAACGTTCCACAAACCGCCAACTGCTTCAATATATGCAGAAACACTTTGCTGACAAAGCAGAAATCGAATTGGTAGAAATTAAAGATCTGCCTGTATTTAACAAACCAGCTGACAAACAAATCCCAGCTGAAGCTACGGAAATCGCTGCTAAAATCGAAGCTGCTGATGGAGTTATTATCGGTACACCTGAATACGATCACTCAATCCCAGCTGTTCTTATGAGCGCTCTTGCTTGGATTTCATATGGTGTATTCCCGCTTTTGAACAAACCTGTCATGATTACAGGTGCTTCATATGGTACACTCGGTTCATCACGTGCTCAATTGCAACTTCGTCAAATTCTTAATGCTCCTGAAATCAAAGCTAATGTTCTCCCAGATGAATTCTTGCTTTCACATTCTCTTCAAGCATTTGATCAAAATGGTGACTTGGTAGATCTTGATGTCATCAAGAAATTGGATGCCATCTTTGATGACTTCCGTATCTTTGTTAAAGTTACTGAGAAATTGCGTAACGCACAAGAACTTCTTCGCAAAGATGCTGAAGATTTTGATTGGGAAAATTTGTAAGATAGGAGATCGAAAGAATGAAATTTGTTGGACTTGTTGGATCAAACTATGATCAATCATATAACCGCAAACTCTTGGAGTTCATCCGCCGTCAGTTTAAATTTAAATTTGAACTAGAAGTTTTGGAAATCGATGAAGTTCCAATGTTTAACCAAGACGAAAAATGGGACGAGAGCTTCCAGTTGCGCCTTCTTTACAACAAAATTACTCGAGCTGATGGTGTGATTATTGCTACTCCAGAGCACAACCACACGATTTCTGCTTCACTTAAGTCAGTCCTTGAATGGCTTTCATACGAAGTTCATCCATTTGAAAACAAACCAGTTATGATCGTGGGTGCTTCATATTATGACCAAGGTACTTCACGTGCTCAAGTTCACCTTCGTAAAATTCTTGATGCACCAGGAGTAAATGCCTACACATTACCAGGTAATGAATTCCTTCTTGGAAAAGCCAAAGAAGCTTTTGATGCAAACGGAAATATTATTAACGAAGGAACTGTTAAATTCCTTGAAACTTGCTTAGATAACTTTGTCAAATACGTAGGAGTCGTATCTAATTTGAAAAAACCAAAACCAATTGAACCAGAAGATTTGGATTGTGGAAAACCAATTGCCACAACTATTACAGAAGTTGACCCTGATGATCCAGAATGGGTAGAAAAAGTTGCAGAAATCACAGGAGCTGTATCTGGTGATACATACGTTAAACTTGACCATGGTATCCTTACAGTTAATCAAATCGATATGTTCTTGAAAGCTATGCCTTTTGAATTGACATATGCTGATGACAACAACCAATTCCTCTACTACAACAATGCTCACCAAGATCCAGAAACAATGTTTGCGAAACGTGTACCACCTCAATCTGGTAGCCGTATGTCTACAGTTCACGGTTCACTTCCACCTGCACGTATGAAAAACGTTGAGTGGGTTATTGGTACGCTTCGCAATGGCAACCAAGAATACGTACGTACAATTGTTCCTGGTTCACCTGCAGGTGTTATCAATACTCACAACTACCAAGCTATGTACTATCCTGATGGATCATATGCTGGTATCAATGAAATTGTCTTTAACTTCCAACCATGGCTTGACTGGTACTTGAAAGAAACTGGTCAACGTTTGGTAGGCGGTAGCGGACCTTTCGCTCCTGCTGCAGGTCATGGTGATGCAGATGCTACTTCTGGCGCTTCTGACTCAGCCGATGGCGGCCACGGTGGTGGCGCAGATGCTACTTCTGGTGCTAGTAACTAATAACTAACAAAAAGGAACCATTTTGGGTTCCTTTTTTATAATAGAAATCTCGGTTCGCACACACAAACCGAGAATTTTTTTATTTATGAATTCGGATCATCAAGACTACGACCGTGTAAACCTTTTTCTCGCTGCACTTGACGAAGTTTTTCAGGAGTCACATCATTACCAGCTTCATCCACGATTTTAATTCCTTCAACGTGGTGACGAACTGCTCGACGATATCCCTCAATGTATTCTTCACGAAGTTGGGCTTGTTCTACTTTTTCTTCCGCAGTCAAACCTTCTGTTTTTTTCTTTTTAGCAAGCTCATTAATACGAGCGATTTTTTCTGGTGTCATATTTGGACCTCCAATTTATTTTTATTTTGTATTGAGAAGATTGAAAGCAGCCACTGTTTTTGCTTTATTAACAAGTTCAGTTAGGATAGCTAAACGGTTGTTCTTCACATCAACATCTTCTGCCATAACCATGGTATTGTCAAAGAATGCATCAATTACTGGACTAAGAGCAAATAGTTGCGTTAATTTATCACTAGCTGAACCTTGCAATTCAAGACTTTCTACTGCTTGAGCAAGTTCTTTTTCTTGTTCATTTTCAAAAAGACTTGCATCGACTTTAACCAAACCATCTGCTTTTTCAGCTAAATTAAAGGCACGAGATAAAGACTCAACTGATGATTTGTAATCTTCAGTTTTCGCAGCTTCTGAAAGAGCTTCTGCTGCTTCAATCATATCAGAGACAACAAAGTTTGAACTTGCGAGAACAGCTTCTTTGATATCTTTTGCAGTAGAACCCATCATCTTATCAACACGAGCTTTAATGAAGTTAAGCACTTCTTCTTGATTATCATAAGTTAGACTTTCAAATGATAAGGCATAAAGGCTCGCAATCAATTCGTCCATTGGAATCTTCCAACCAAAGTCTTCCAAGATTCGAACAATCCCTTGTGTTGCACGACGAAGGGCATAAGGGTCGTTTGAACCAGATGGAATCAAACCAACAGAGAAGAAAGATAAGAGAGTATCTAATTTATCAGCTAGTGCAAGGATAGCACCAACTTTAGACTCAGGAAGGGCTCCGTCAGCTGAATCTGGAAGATAGTGCTCACGAATAGCTTGTGCTACTGCCGCATTTTCACCAGCGAGAAGCGCATATTTCTCACCCATGATCCCTTGAAGCTCATCAAATTCACCAACCATACCGGTTAAGAGGTCAAATTTATAAATGGCTGCAGCACGAGCAAGATCAATAGATTCATCAACTGATAGACCAGCTTTTTCAGCTAGAAGGATCGCAATTTGCCCTGTACGAATCATGTGTTCACGAAGAGAACCAATCTTTTCATGGAAGGTAACGTGTGAAAGTTTAGCAACTAAATCTTCAATCTTGAGTTTTTGGTCTTCACGCCAGAAGAATTCTCCATCTTCCAAACGAGCAACCAAAACTTTCTCATTTCCTCGAATGACATTTTCCAAGTGTTCAGCATTTCCGTTACGAACTGAAATGAAGTTTGGTTTTAGATTTCCTTTAAGATCACGGACTACAAAGTAGCGTTGATGAGTTTCCATTGAAGTAACCAAAACTTCTTCTGGAACCTCTAGGTATTTAGGGTCAAAATTACCCATAAAAGCGGTTGGATATTCAACCAGATTCAAAACTTCATTCAAAAGTCCCTCATCAACCTGAACTTGAACACCTTCTGATGCTTCAATAGCCTTGATTTGTTCACGAATCATATTTTCGCGTTCAATACTGTCAGCAATGACATAGACTTTTCGTAAATCCTCTTCGTAACTATCAGCATGACGAATTTCCACTTCATGTCCAAGGAAACGATGTCCACGGCTCACTCTGCCTGAATGAATATCTAAGAAGTCCATATCAAGAGCTTCATCATCCAAAAGGACTATCAAAGTATGGACAGGACGAATGTATTCAAAGGTATTATTTGCCCAGTGCATACTTACTGGGAAGCTAAGGCTAGCCAATACTTCTGGAATCCCTGTCAACACTTCCTCAGCAGGTTTTCCAGCTTCATGCTTGGTTACATAGACATATTCTTCACCTTTAATTTCACGGAATTCAATATCATCAACTGTCAAGCCTTTTCCACGGACGAATCCTTGAGCTGCTTTAGAAAAGTTCCCTTCTGCATCCAAGGCGATTTTCTTAGAAGGTCCTTTAAAATCTTCAGTCAAATCCGTTTGTTGGTCTGCTAAACCAAGTACACGAACAGCCAAACGACGTGGAGTTGAGAAAGTTTGAATCCCTTCGTATGAAAGGCGATTTTCATCCAAGAAAGCTGCCATTTTTTCACCTAGTTGTTTTTCACTTGGTGTGACAACGTAGGCTGGCAACTCTTCAAGTCCAAGTTCTACTAATAAATTTTTTGTCATGTTTTTTCCTTTACACAATTAATGTCTTTAACAAGATCTTTTGTAGTGGGGGACGCAAGCAAACCTTCGGTTTCATTGCTAACTGTCAAGCCTTAAGTCTCGTCAGTTCCCCAGTCGGATAAGAAACTTCTTATCCGACTTTCACTACAGCGGTCTTGTTTTATTTAGCGACCTACGGTCGACTTTCAGTCATTTATTCCTGTAATTCTATCTATTCTTCCTCTTCTGCTAGGAGTTTTGCACGGGTTGCTTCGTCTAGCAGTGGGTAACCGAGTTTCTTACGCTCTGCTACGAAGGTTTTGGCTACGACACGGGCCAAGTTACGGATGCGGGCAATGTAGCCAGCACGTTCTGTAACAGATACAGCACCACGAGCGTCTAGCAAGTTGAAGGTATGAGAACATTTCAAAACGTAGTCATAAGCAGGGTGAACAAGACCCAATTCCAGAGCACGTCCTGCTTCTTTTTCAAATTTCTCAAAGTTTTCAAGCAACATATCTTGGTCTGAAACTTCAAAGCTGTATTTTGAGTGCTCATATTCTGGTTGAAGGAAGATTTCTCCGTATTTAACACCTGGAGCCCACTCAATATCATAAACAGAATCTACTTCTTGGATGTAAGAAGCTAAACGCTCTAAACCATAAGTAACCTCAGCAGTTACAGGACCAGTTGCCAAGCCACCGACCTGTTGGAAATAAGTAAACTGTGTGATTTCCATACCGTCAAGCCAAACTTCCCAACCAAGACCTGCAGATCCAGTTGATGGGTTTTCCCAGTTATCTTCAACGAAACGAATATCGTGTTCCAATGGATTGATGCCCAATTTTTCCAATGACTCAAGGTAAAGTTCTTGAATGTTTGATGGTGATGGTTTCATGACCACTTGGAATTGGTGGTGTTGGTAGAGACGGTTTGGGTTTTCCCCATAACGACCGTCTGCTGGACGACGTGATGGCTCTACATAAGCCGCATTCCATGGCTCAGGACCAATAGCACGAAGAAAAGTATACGGACTCATTGTACCTGCACCCTTTTCATTATCATAAGCCTGCATCAGCATACAACCCTGGTCATTCCAGTATTGTTGCAAAGTCAAGATAATCTCTTGAAAGGTTAGTTTTTTAGACATTATTTACTCCTTTATTATAAATTATTGCGACATGAGTCTGCCTCGTCGATTATACGAGGCAAGACGAGTTAGTACTGCGTCTAGCTCAGGCACCCTAGTGCTGAGCGTGGGGCAGTCCGACTGTAAGGAGGTCTTTGCCACTGACGCAGTGGAAAGTAAATTTTTTAGACATGTTTTACTCCTTTTTTTAATTCTTGAGACTTTGGATACAAAAAGAACCGAGTCTTTGCTCCTAAGTCTGCGACCTAGGGGCGTCAAAAACGCGGTTCCACCCTAATTTATTACTTCATTATTTTTAAAAAATATACCAAAAGCGCCACCCTTATCTCTCAACCACCTGACTCTCACTATCTCAGGCTCGCTTGGGATTTACCGATAAGATATTCTTTCTTGTAGTTTATTATAACAAAATGAAATTAAAAAGTAAATTTTTTTTATAAGGAATCTTTTCTAAATGATATAAAATAGACATACCAATTCGACATCGTTTCCCTTTTTGCCCCTTGTTGAACAAAATGAAAAACCGCTACTCCTAAGAATAGCGGTTTAATCATGTTTTTAAGCTACTAATGTAGTTACTCTATTATTTAAGAGTAACTGAAGCTCCAGCTTCTTCCAATTTAGCTTTGATTTCTTCAGCTTCTGCAGTTGGAACGCCTTCTTTGATGACACCTGGTGCACCATCAACAAGTTCTTTAGCTTCTTTAAGTCCAAGACCAGTGATTTCACGTACAACTTTGATAACGCCAACTTTTTTGTCACCAGCAGCTGTCAATTCAACGTCAAATGAGTCTTTAGCAGCACCAGCGTCAGCAGCACCAGCTGCAGCAACAGCTACAGGAGCAGCTGCAGTTACACCAAATTCTTCTTCGATAGCTTTTACAAGGTCGTTCAATTCAAGGATTGAAGCTTCTTTAATTTCAGCAATAATGTTTTCAATGTTCAATGCCATTGTTATTTCCTCCAAATATGTTTAAATTTAATTTTGTTATCTTTTGTAGCTAGGCTACGCTGCGTAGCTTAAGATTAAGCTGCGTCTTCTTTGTTGTCTGCAACCGCTTTGACTGCAAGAGCAACGTTGCGCACTGGCGCTTGAAGTACAGAAAGGAGCATAGAAAGGAGTCCTTCGCGGTTTGGAAGAGTTGCAAGAGCAACGATTTCTTCTTTAGATGCGACAGCGCCTTCGATTGCACCACCTTTGATTTCAAGTGCGTCAGCGTTTTTAGCAAAGTCGTTCAAGATTTTCGCTGGAGCGATAACATCTTCGTTAGAAAATGCTACTGCAGATGGTCCAACAAAAACAGATGCAAGATCTTCAAGACCAGCTTTTTCAGCTGCACGACGTAAGATTGAGTTTTTAATAACTTTATACTCAACTTCGCTTCCACGAAGCTCACGACGAAGAACTGTATCTTGTTCAACTGTCAAACCACGAGCGTCAACAACGACGATTGATGCAGCAGCTTTCATTTTCTCAGCTACTACGTCAACTAGTTCCGCTTTCTTAGCAATAATTGCTTCACTCATTAGTGTGTTCACCTCCGTAATTATTTTGCTTGGGGAATTTTTCCAAAAGAAAAACGCGCCCAAACCTAGACACGAAAGTACAATACGCTTCTTTTTACATGATACGTTTTGTCCTCGGTAGGATATTTATGAGTCTAGCTCCCCTACTGTCTTAGGCAGTTTTTTCAAACCGTTTATAAGTATACCATATCTGTCATTTCAAAGCAAGTCTTTTTCTGAAAAATTTTTTAATATTTATTTGTCCTTCTTCTGCTGCTTTTTTTAAAGAAAATACTTAGATTTTTCACTGAATAGAAAGAATTGGAACTAAGTTAGTATAGATTAAGAGTGCGTGAAAGGATAACATTAGTAGATAAAACATAAATGGTGTGTAGTGCGTGTTCTGAATAGTCTGGCTATTTTTATGACCGTCTATAAAAATAGATAATGACAAAAAAAGCAAGGTGATTCCATAAATAATACTAATATGTAGAAATATTTCCTCAATAACACTAAAAAAGAGAAAACCAAAAATGGGTATACTGAAAACCATTAGTGCTATCGATCCAAAAGTAATTTTAATGAGGGAGATCAGCAAGAAACTATAGGCTGTAAACGTAGTAAATGTCGATACTATTATTCCTGTTTTTTTCTGTTTGGCTAAATAATGAATAACAAAAATCGGATATACAATATCAATCATCTTAACTCTCCATTTACTAAGATACTTTACTATAGTTTAACTATTTTTCTTCAGAAATGCAATTTACTCCTTGACTAGTGTAAAATTTTAGTGTACTATACAACTGTATATACAGATAAAAAGGAGTTATTATGAATACACAAAAGAAAACCCAATTCATGACCGTAACCGCATTATTGACAGCTATCGCTATCCTCATCCCCATAATCATGCCCTTTAAACTAGTTATCCCCCCGGCTTCTTACACACTAGGAAGTCACGTAGCCATTTTTATTGCTATGTTTCTCTCGCCATGGATGGCTATCTTTGTAATCGTAGCTTCAAGTATTGGCTTCCTTTTAGCGGGTTACCCAATTGTCATCGTCCTTCGAGCTCTCTCTCATATCTTCTTTGGTACTCTTGGAGCTTTCTATCTTCAAAAACATCCTCAAACCTTAGATAATCCTAAATCTTCTTTGATTTTTAACTTTGTACTCGGTTTAGTTCACGCTGTTGCTGAAGTGTTGGCTTGTATCATCTTTTACGCTAGTACAGGAACAGACCTAAAAAATATGTTCTATGTCTTGTTTGTATTAGTTGGCTTTGGTACAATTATTCATAGTATGATAGACTATTACCTAGCATTAGCTGTTTATAAAGCACTAAAAAAACGCCATTAAGAAAGAGACTATGACAAACAATAGGAAAGAAACCCTTTTACAACTGTTGAAAGAATCCCAAAAACCTCTAAACGGCCAAAGTTTAGCTGAACATTTTCATGTCACTCGCCAGATTATTGTTCAGGACATTGCTGTGCTTCGTGCAGATGGTGCTCCTATCTTATCAACCAATCGTGGCTATATTTATAAGGAAAGTAAATCAAATCCTTATGTACATAAACTGTTTAAAGTTAAACACGGAGAAGAAGATATGGAGCAAGAACTCCTTGCCATTGTTGATAATGGTGGAAGAGTTCAAAATATCCAGATTGATCATCCTGTTTACGGAGAAATCGAAACCCTTCTCAAGTTGAGTTGTAGACGAGATGTCGAGCATTTCTTAAACCAAGTCAAGACCTCAGACTTTAGACCCTTATCTGAATTAACAGATGGCGTCCATTATCATTTGATTGAAGCAGAAAATAAACAAGACCTTCTCTATATCGAGAAAGCCTTGGACAAGTTAGGGTATTTGGTAAAGGATTAAAAAGTTTTCTTTTCCCATCCGTCTTCTGTACGACGACGGTAGAAAAATTCCGACTTGTCAGGTGCTTCCATCATTTCCATCAAGGGTAACATATCATAGGCCAGATTCAAATTTGGAATCTGGTCTTTTTGTACCCAGTAAACTTCTCCTTCATCTGAGGAACGAAGGGTACCTGAGAACTCAGTCGCCTTATAACAAAAGACAATATAACGCTCTCCTGTATCTAAGGGCCAATTTTTAATGCCGACAAGTTGAGGATTTTGGATTGTCAGACCTGTTTCCTCGTATATTTCACGAATAACTGACTCTGCAAAAGCCTCTCCATCTTCAACATGGCCTCCTGGAAAAGCATAACCAGACCAGCGATTGCTTTCGGGTGAACGATACTGCATGACTACGCGCTGCTTTTCAAGGTCTTCAATCATACAAATATTGGTAAGAATAGTTAATTGCGCTCGAGACATAGGACTCACTTTCTAATAATAATTTTCTATCTTGTACTTAATTTTAGACTTCATAATCAAAGGATTAATCAAGTCGTGATATTCACGAATATCATCAAGAAAAAAACCCCTATTAATTCTTATCTCTTTGTCTTTACTATTAACTTGATAGTCTATACTGATAGGTATGGATGAGTCTGGAATGAAAGATAGGAAAAAGAATATCATTAACCAGATTAAAAGAGCGAAAAATCCACTGAGAGCTTGAAAAATCAGATGATGCCATTGAAAAATCCTCGTTTTATAAAAGATGGTCCACGGCTGAATAAATAAGGTTAGGCAGAGGCCAAAGAACCAGATATTCCATAAAATTGGTGTAAAAGCTAAACCAAACAATCCTAAGATAAAATGAATCAGTACAAATACCAGGCACGAAAGGTAAATTACCCTAAATACAGTCAGATGTTTCAGCATGATTAACTCCTTTTCTTTTTAATATATTTGGAAATTAAAATAATCAAAGCAGCTACTAGGAAGAAGATGATATAAGTAAGAATAGGAAACCAGATGTAGCGGTGATCTAGGGATAAGAGAGAAGGCAGAAGGCCCTTACTATTTTTCCCACCAACTCCTAAAAATAGATGGACTATCAAACCGATACTATTAAGATAGATAAATAAATCCGCATATCTTTTTATTGTCATCTTTGTCCTTGACAAGTCTAGGAACCAATAGTCAAAGAATTGATATACCAGGCAAAAAAGATTTATATATATTGGAAAACTATAGTTGATATCTCTGTATGGTGAAGGAATAGGAAGACTTTCAAAAATTAGATTCAAACTTAGTCCTATTGCTAGGATAAGACCGAGGATCAAGAAGAATCCTAAAAATTTATGAGAATCTAGCCAAAGATGAAAACTTTCTTTCATTGAGAGATTCTTTTTTGTATTTGAATTTCTTTTATTCATTTTTTCCATTTTCTTCATATATAGACAACTGACAGAATGACATAGCAATTTGGCTAATTAAACTAGACTGAAGAGTCTACTCAATCCAATGCCTTCACTTCCAACATCATATCGCGAATCTGTGCTGCCAGTTCAAAGTCAAGCACTTCTACAGCTTCTTGCATTTGCTTTTCCAGTTTCTTGACCAGTTCTTTACGTTCTTGTTTGTTAAGGCTATTGATATCGACTTCCTTGTCCTCTTCCTTAGCAACTGCCTTGGTTACAGAAATCAGGTCACGGATTTCTTTTTTAATAGTTTGTGGAATAATACCATGTTCTTCATTATAAGCCATCTGGATTTTACGGCGACGAGCTGTTTCATCAATCGCACGTTGCATAGACTGCGTCATAGTGTCCGCATACATAATCACATGCCCTTCACTATTACGGGCAGCACGACCAATGGTCTGAATCAGTCCACGCTCGTTACGAAGGAAACCTTCTTTATCGGCATCGAGAATAGCAACTAGACTAACTTCTGGCACGTCAATTCCCTCACGAAGGAGGTTAATCCCAACCAAGACATCAAAGACTCCCAAGCGCAGGTCACGAATAATCTCCGTACGTTCCAAGGTCTTGATATCCGAGTGCATGTATTTGACCTTAATCCCCATTTCTTTGAAGTAGTCGGTCAAGTCTTCTGCCATTTTCTTGGTCAAGGTTGTAATAAAGGTACGTTGGTTCTTTTCAACACGGGCATTGATTTCACCTAAAAGATCATCGATTTGTCCCATAGTTGGACGGACTTCAACTTCTGGATCCAAAAGACCAGTTGGACGAATGATTTGTTCAATTACGGTGTCGGTTTGTTCCATCTCATAATCGCCGGGTGTCGCTGAAACGTAGACAATCTGATGAACATGACTTTCAAATTCTTCACGACGAAGGGGACGATTGTCTAGGGCAGACGGCAGACGGAAACCATAATTCACTAACATTTCCTTACGAGAACGGTCACCATTGTACATGCCCTTGATTTGCCCCATAGTCATGTGACTCTCATCAATCATAATCAGGAAATCATCAGGGAAGAAATCAAGAAGAGTATAAGGAGGCTCTCCTTCACTTCGACCATCCATATGACGTGAGTAGTTTTCAACGCCGTTTGTATAACCCATCTCGCAAAGCATCTCAATATCGTACTCTGTTCGTTGTTTCAAGCGTTGAGCTTCCAGCAGTTTACCTTCCTTCTCAAAGATAGCTAACTGCTCCTCCAACTCAGCCTCAATCTTAGCAATAGCTACTTCCATGTGGTCATCATTGGTCACAAAGTGAGTCGCCGGGAAAATCGCCAAATGATCCACTTCTCCCAGAACTTGACCAGTTAGAGCTTCGACTTCACGAATACGGTCTATCTCATCTCCGAAAAACTCAACACGAAAGGCATGCTCATCACGAGAGGCTGGGAAAATCTCCACTACATCCCCACGTACACGGAATCTCCCCCGCTGAAAATCAATGTCGTTACGTTCAAACTGGATATCAACCAGGTCGTTAAGCAGTTTATCTCGAGAAATCTCAAGACCTGGACGCAAACTTACCACGCTATCTGCATATTCCTTAGGTGAACCCAAACCATAGATACAAGAAACAGATGCCACAATGATAACATCATTACGCTCTAACAAAGCTGATGTTGCTGAGTGACGAAGCTTGTCAATTTCATCATTGACCGAACTATCTTTTTCTATATAAGTATCACTTGAAGGCACATAAGCTTCAGGCTGGTAGTAATCATAGTAAGACACAAAGTACTCGACAGCATTTTCCGGGAAAAATTCCTTGAACTCTCCATAAAGCTGACCAGCAAGTGTCTTATTATGGGCGATGACCAGGGTCGGCTTATTGACCTGGGCAATGACCTGGCTCATGGTATAGGTCTTCCCCGTACCAGTTGCTCCCATCAGAATTTGGGCCTTTTCTCCGCCCTCGATATTATCCACCAACTGCTCAATGGCCTGCGGTTGGTCCCCAGATGGTTGGTATTTGGATACCAGTTTAAATTTGTTATCAGTAATTCGATTTATCATAAAAGCCTCATACACATATTCTATCCTTCTATTTTACCATAAAAAGGAGATACTTTCTGATTCTCAATTTTAGCAATTTATTAAATCTATGTCATATCTTCTGACATAGAAATATAAAATATTTGCCGGATTTAATTTTTTCTGCTATAATTTGAAAATACCCTGAAAGGAGACATCACATGAAGAAAAAAATCCTAGCATGTTTGCTAATTTTATTTCCTATTTTCTCATTAGGGCTCGTAAAAGCTGATACTGAGAAAACCAAATATGTTATCGCTAGTGACTCATCTTTTGCGCCATTTGTTTTCCAAGACTCGAGCAATCAATACACTGGTATCGATATGGATCTCATCAAGGCTATTGCCAAAGACCAAGGTTTTGAGATTGAAATTACCAACCCTGGCTTTGACGCAGCTATTAACGCTGTTCAATCTGGACAAGCAGACGGTGTCATTGCAGGAATGTCTGTAACTGATGCCCGTAAAGAAACTTTCGATTTCTCAGATTCTTACTATACAGCAAATACTATCCTCGGTGTTAAAGAATCAAGTACCATTTCTTCTTATGAAGATTTGAACGGTAAGACTGTAGGTGTCAAGAATGGTACAGCTTCACAAAGCTTCCTAACAGAGAACCAAAGCAAATACGGTTACAAAATCAAAACTTTTTCAGATGCTGCATCTATGTATGATAGTTTAAATACTGGTTCAATTGATGCCGTCATGGACGATGAGCCTGTTATTAAATATTCTATCAGCCAAGGACAAAAATTAAAAACACCAATCGAAGGTACACCAATTGGAGAAACTGCCTTTGCTGTCAAAAAAGGAAGCAATCCAGAATTGCTAGAGAAGTTTAACAAGGGACTCGCAAACCTTAAGGCGAATGGAGAATTCCAAAAAATACTAAATAAATATCTAGCAAGCAATTCTACTACCACAACCTCAACTGCTGATGAAACGACTATTTGGGGCTTGTTGAAAAACAACTACAAACAACTTCTCAGCGGACTTGGTATTACTCTCTCATTAGCACTTCTTTCATTTGTAATTGCAATTTTCATCGGAATTATCTTTGGGATGTTTAGTGTCAGCCCATATAAATCCCTCCGTATGATTTCAGAGATTTTCGTTGACGTTATCCGTGGTATTCCATTGATGATTCTTGCAGCCTTCATTTTCTGGGGAATTCCTAACTTTATCGAATCTCTTACTGGTCAACAAAGTCCCATTAATGACTTTGTCGCTGGTACTATCGCACTTTCCCTAAACTCAGCTGCCTACATTGCTGAAATTGTTCGTGGTGGTATCAAGGCCGTACCTGTTGGACAAATGGAAGCCAGTCGAAGTCTTGGTATTTCATATGGAAAAACCATGCGTAAGATTGTCTTGCCACAAGCAACCAAGCTCATGCTTCCAAACTTCGTCAACCAATTTGTTATCGCTCTTAAAGATACAACGATCGTATCTGCAATCGGTTTGGTAGAACTCTTCCAGACTGGTAAGATTATCATTGCTCGTAACTACCAAAGTTTCAAGATGTATGCAATTCTCGCAGTCTTTTACCTTGTGATTATCACTCTTCTAACTAGACTAGCAAAACGCTTAGAAAAGAGGATTCAATAATGGCAAAATTAAAAATTGACGTTCATAACTTACATAAACAATATGGTAAAAACAAAGTCCTTAAAGGAATTTCAGCGAAATTCTACGAAGGAGATGTTGTTTGTATCATTGGACCTTCTGGTTCAGGTAAGTCAACTTTCTTGCGTAGCTTAAATCTCCTCGAAGAAGGAACAAAAGGAAGCATCACAGTTAACGGCTATGATTTGACGGATAAATCTACCAACGTAGACCATGTTCGTGAAAATATCGGAATGGTGTTCCAGCACTTCAATCTCTTTCCACATATGACCGTATTGGAAAATATCACTTTCGCTCCTGTAGAACATAAGTTAATGACTAAGGCTGAAGCAGAAAAATTGGGTATGGAACTCCTTGAAAAAGTTGGGCTTGCTGACAAGGCCAATGCCAATCCTGAAAGTTTATCCGGTGGTCAAAAACAACGTGTGGCTATCGCTCGCGGTTTAGCAATGAACCCTGATATCATGCTCTTTGACGAGCCAACTTCTGCCCTTGACCCTGAGATGGTCGGTGATGTTCTGAACGTCATGAAAGAGTTGGCTGAACAAGGCATGACCATGATTATCGTAACCCACGAAATGGGATTTGCTCGTAAGGTTGCCAATCGAGTTATCTTTACAGCAGACGGTGAATTCCTAGAAGATGGGACACCTGATCAAATCTTTGACAACCCACAACACCCTCGTCTAAAAGAATTTTTAGACAAGGTCCTCAACGCTTAAAAAACTGCAAGGTTTCCCTTGCAGTTTTTTCTCACTTGTATTTGAATTTTGGATTTTTTAGAAAATTATGATAAAATAAAGGGTATGAAAATGGGGATTCCTCATGCCTAGGATATCTAGGAAAGTAAATAGAAATTAGGTAGCTGGATGTCATCTAAAGTTATTGTTACAATTTTTGGTGCTAGTGGAGATTTGGCTAAACGCAAGCTCTACCCTTCACTCTTTAGACTTTATAAATCAGGTAATTTGTCTGATCATTTTGCTGTTATTGGAACTGCTCGTAGACCTTGGAGTAAGGAATATTTCGAATCTGTTGTTGTCGAATCTATTTTAGACTTGGCAGATAGCGCAGAAGAGGCTCAAGCTTTTGCTAGTCATTTTTACTATCAAAGTCACGATGTTAATGACACTGAGCACTATATCGAATTGCGCAAGCTTCAGGCTGAGTTAAATGAAAAGTATCAAACTGAACACAACAAGCTCTTCTTCCTCTCAATGGCACCACAATTCTTCGGTACCATCGCTAAACACCTCAAGTCTGAGCAAATCGTTGATGGTAAGGGCTTTGAACGTTTGATTGTTGAGAAGCCTTTCGGTACGGATTATGAAACTGCAAGCAAACTAAACGAAGAGCTTCTAGCTACTTTTAACGAAGAGCAAATCTATCGTATCGACCACTATCTTGGTAAAGAGATGATTCAGAGTATTTTTGCCATTCGTTTTGCCAATATGATCTTTGAAAATGTTTGGAATCGGGAACATATTGATAATGTGCAAATTACCTTTGCAGAACGTCTAGGTGTTGAAGAGCGTGGTGGCTACTATGATGAGTCTGGCGCCCTTCGTGATATGGTTCAAAACCACACACTTCAGCTTCTGTCACTCCTTGCTATGGACAAGCCTGCAAGCTTTACAAAGGATGACATTCGTGCAGAGAAAATCAAGGTCTTCAAGAACCTTTACCACCCTACAGATGAGGAACTTAAAGA
This sequence comes from Streptococcus sp. SCPM-O-B-15277 (M60), assembly GCF_058200335.1. Taxonomy (NCBI): domain Bacteria; kingdom Bacillati; phylum Bacillota; class Bacilli; order Lactobacillales; family Streptococcaceae; genus Streptococcus; species Streptococcus sp. SCPM-O-B-15277 (M60). Next base: position 500,718 of record NZ_JBYQGR010000001.1, on the reverse strand, counting down.
GCACTTCATCCGTGGTCAGTATCGTTCTGGTAAAGTTGATGGCATGAAGTACATTTCTTACCGCAGCGAACCAAATGTCAACCCAGAATCAATGACAGAAACCTTTGCTTCAGGTGCCTTCTTTGTCGATACCGACCGCTTCCGTGATGTACCTTTCTTCTTCCGTACAGGTAAACGCCTAACTGAAAAAGGAACACACGTAAACATCGTCTTCAAACAAATGGATTCAATCTTTGGAGAGCCTCTAGCACCAAATATTTTGACCATCTATATCCAACCGACGGAAGGATTCTCTCTTAGCCTTAACGGTAAGAAGGTAGGGGAAGAGTTTAGCCTCGCACCAAATTCGCTTGACTATCGAACAGATGCGACTGCAACAGGTGCTTCACCTGACCCATATGAAAAACTAATCTATGATGTTTTGAACAATAACTCAACAAACTTTAGCCACTGGGATGAAGTGAGTGCATCATGGAAATTGATTGACCGTATCGAGAAGCTTTGGGCTGAAAACGGTGCTCCACTTCATGACTACAAGGCTGGTAGCATGGGACCTCAAGCTAGCTTTGACTTACTTGAAAAATACGGAGCTGAGTGGACCTGGCAACCAGATATCGCCTATCGTAAAGATGGTCGTTTAGAATAATCAAAAACAATCCTGCAAGAATTCTTGCAGGATTTTCTTTTATATCAAACCTTCTAGAAGGCCCTTCATAAAGTTTTCAGAGTTAAACTCACCGATATCATCAATTTTTTCACCAAAACCAATTAGCTTAACAGGGATATTGAGTTCCTCACGGATAGCAAGAACAACCCCACCTCGGGCAGTTCCATCAATCTTGGTTAAGACAATCCCTGTAACAGGAGTAATTTTTGAGAATTCTTTAGCTTGTACAAGAGCATTTTGACCAGTTGATGCGTCAAGAGCTAGGAAGGTTTCATGAGGTGCTTCTGGCACTACGCGTTTGATGATACGACCAATCTTTTCCAATTCTGCCATTAAGTTTTCTTTGTTTTGCAGACGGCCAGCTGTATCAATCATGAGAATATCAATACCTTCTGCTACTGCTCGTTCCATCCCATCAAAGACAACGCTAGCTGGATCTGCTTTCTCAGGACCAGTAACGACAGGAACATCTACACGACGCCCCCATTCTACTAACTGAGCAACCGCACCCGCACGGAAAGTATCCGCAGCAACAAGCATAACCTTTTTACCAGCTTGTTTGTATCGATTAGCTAATTTACCAATTGAAGTTGTTTTCCCGACCCCATTAACTCCAACAAAAAGCATAACCGTTAATCCATCTTGGAAGTTAATATTTTCATTATAAATGCCGTCCTTTTCATATAGCTCCACCAATTTTTCGATGATAACACGGCGAAGGGCTTCAGGTTTCTTAGCATTCTCAAGCTTGGCTTCATAACGCAATTCTTCCGTAAGATTTGAAGCCACCTGCACACCAACGTCACTCATGATGAGCAGTTCTTCAAGTTCTTCAAAAAAATCTTCATCGACTGAGCGGAAGTTTGCAAAGAAAGCATTCAAACGGGCACCGAATCCAGTACGCGTTTTCTTAAGACTACGGTCATATTTTTCTTGTTCAGTCTCTTGGACTTGAGGGGTTTCCTCAATTGCTAGATCTTCTTCCACTTCCTCGGTAGTCTCTGGTTCAAGTTCTTCAGTGATTTCGACTTCTGTCTCGTTTGATTGAGTTTGATCAGCATCTTCCTCAAAACTTTCACTTAAAGTTACTTCTTCAACATGAGTCAATTCCTCTTGATGACTTTCTGCCTCTTCGATTTGAATTGGTTCATCTTGAGAAAAGTCAACTTCGTCAACTGGCTCAATGATAGGTTCTTCTACAACCTCTGTTTCAGATGAGCCATTGTCGATTTCTTCCTGGTCTTCTTCTGGTAAGTTGTCTTCTACAGGCTCTTTAGTTTGGATGTCTTCAGTTACTGGTAGCTCAGTTTGTTCGCTATCATCCGATAAATCAATGTTTTCTAGAGCCTCTTTGACAACATCTTCAATCTTTGGTTCTTCTATTTTTCCAAATAAACGGTCAAATAATCCCATCCTTTAATTCTCCTTCAGTACGTATTTTTCAATTGCCCAGGCAACAGCTTCCTCGTCATTGGTCATTGGTGTTACCACATTGGCCACTGCCTTAACTGCTGGAACTGCATTCTGCATGGCTACACCAAGACCGGCCCACTCAATCATCGAAAGGTCATTAGCCTCATCTCCGCAGGCCATCACCTGACTTTGATCAATCCCTAAATGCTCAATCAGTTTAGCTAAACCAGTCGCCTTATGGACATTTTTTGGTGACCATTCTAGCAAGAGTTCACGAGATTTAAAAATCTCATACTGGTCGTATAATTCTGGTGAAATCTTCTGAATAGCCGCATCCAAAGGCTCCTGAGGAAAGGCAGTCACACATTTATTATAGGTCACCTGACTAGACAAGTCTTCAAAAGCAGTTGGAACAAACGTTAGAGCCGGGTTAAACTGGGCATATAAACTTTCTTGGTCAGACTGAATCTGATAAACTGTTCCTTCTGAAATTGCATCTAAGGGGATTTCTAATTTTTCAGTTTCTTCATAAATACGTGTCACATCATCAATTGAAAAGACTGTCTTATCAAGAATCTCACCTGTATTTTTCTGAACCAACCCACCGTTGAATGTGATAGTATATTCGTCATCATGGCCGTCTGTTCCAAGCTCTTTAAGGAAGAAATCCATAGCCTTGAGGGGACGTCCAGTTGTTAGGACTACCTTGACCCCTTGTTCACGCGCAGCCTTTAAAGTCGCCTTGGTACGTTCTGTCAATTTTTTGTCTGTCGTCAGCAAGGTTCCATCCAAGTCCAAGGCAATTAATTTAATATCTGCCATTATAACCCCTCCATATAAGCGATAACTGATTGGTCCTTATGGTGACCGATAACTGTTTCAGCTAGTTCTAAAATCTCTGGGCGAGCATTTTCAGGCGCAACTGGGTGCCCTACAACCTGCATCATGTGAAGGTCGTTGAGATTGTCACCGAAGGCCATCACTTGGTCCATATCCAAATTTAATTTTTTTGCTAGCTCTACAATAGCAACTCCCTTATCCACATAGTCAAGAACGATATCAATCGACTCAAAACCTGTCGTCATTGCCTTAACACCAGGAACATATTCATTGACCCAAGCTTCCCCAGCTTCTACTGTCTCTTCTGTAAAGTTGGTTGTGAATTTAAAAATCTCATCTGTAATATCTTCTAGACTAGTTACTTTTTTGATATTTTCATTGTAATGATGGCTAAACATAAGATAGGTTTCATCTACAGTATCTAAAACATAACAAGCTTTCTTACCAGTCAAGAGCATCTTCTTTTCATCAAAATAAGGGGAAGTTTTTAGTTTTTCAAAAGTTGATAGGTAAAAATTACGTGGCATGGTTGCTTCATAGAGGTCTTGTCCATGAAAACGAACCAGACTACCATTTTCAGCGATAAAAATAATCTCATCTTTGACATCCGCAAAATGCTTTTCTAAAGACAAAAGACCTCGGCCAGAAGCCACAGCAAAGTAAATCCCTTTTTCTTTATATGAATGGAGCAGCTTTTTAAGACGCTCCATATCAAATTGGCCAGCTTCATCCAAAAAAGTCCCGTCCATATCAGTTGCGACTAGTTTAATCATAAATCCTTCTATTCTCCAGTTGTAAATCTATCTTCTATTATACCATAGAAAAAGTAAAATAAGACGTGCAGGATTAACACGTCCTTGTATTCTATAAATCTATCCGTAGAGCCATTTAAAGACCAGGCTGATTTGCTTGCCTTCTTTTATATACAACCTCTCAACACCTGTCTACCAATGATCTTGATTAAATTCTATTCTGATAATTAATCAGCTATTGCGTAAAAATTATCAATCTTTGGCTGACGCACATTTGTCACAATTAGAATAGCATATAGTTATTGACATATAGTCTAACATATGAAAAAATACTTGTTGGAGGTTAATAATATGACTGAAAAAATCAAAAACTGGGTTAATATTTGCGTTTTGAAAAATCAAGAAATTTTATTACTTAATAGACAGCACGATAATTTTCCTGGCTGGATTCCACCGGGGGGAAAAGTTGAATTCCCTGAAAGTTTTTTTGAAGCTGCATTACGGGAACTTAAGGAAGAGACTGGACTCACTGCATTAAATCTTGAATTAAAAGGAATTTCAGGCTTTACTAATTCAATTGGTAATGAGAGATTTGTCTTCTATGACTTTTTATGTACTCAGTTTACTGGTGAACTAAGCACATCTGCTGAAGGTGAGCCAAAATGGTGGAATCTAAAAGATATTGATAAAATACCAATGCAAGATGAAATAAGAAAAAGGCTACCACTTTATTTAAGAAAAGGAAGCTTTGAAAGTATTAACTATTGGGATGATAATAAGAAATGCATTAGTGAAAACAAAACAATTTTATTTGACTAATATTCTCTACGGTATAATCAAGGGTATCTAATAAAAATCATCTACTCTAACAACTTTTTCCTTATATCTATAGATAGCTAAAAAGCCTTGGAAACAGCTTATTCCAAGGCTTTCTTTGTATTTTATTGTATCAATTTCCTTATTCCGATTTCAGTTGTGACAAGTTTAATCATATATATTTCCATTCTCCAGTTAAAAATCTATCTTCTATTGGACCAATTGTTATTAAAAATATAAGCCCTTCTCCACACTTTCCTGAATCAAGTCTTCCGTCAGTTTCCATAATTCTTCAGATTCACTTTTTATGAACTTTTTCTTTTCTAATACCATGTCTGCACTGATATTATCAGGGTTATAATTGAATTCTGACACTTCTAAGTGATTAATCAGCGGTACCAAGGCGTCGATCACTCTTGCATATCTTGCTTCAGCACTCTGCCCTTTTTCAAATTCCAACCACAAATTTTTCATATTCAAATATTTCTCTTCTGGAAGGAGGCTCATTGTTTTTTCTATAGATGCTAGTTCTTTATCATGAGAATGAAGCTTTTTTTCATCATCAAAAACCCAAGTATCTCCGGCATAAATCTCACCTAAATCATGAATCAATAACATAGAAATGACTTTTTCCATTTTCAACTTTTCAGGATAATAATCTTGAAGAACTATAGCAGCTATAGCACCTTGCCAAGAATGCTCGGCACTATTTTCAAATCTTCCATCAAGAGTTCTATTGAATCTTGTTACTGACTTTAACTTCTCTATTTCTTTAATAAAATCGACTGAATTCTTTAAATTACACATTGTAGCTCCTATCTTATTTAAAATTTTAGATATAATACCAAAAAATATTAATTTCATCAAATATTTCCCGTATTTGCAAAAAAACAAAATAGCGCCTAATCCATACGAGATTAGACGCCTATATAAAACAAGTCTCGCTTATTCATCAATTCAAGGTTCTCTTATCCATATTTGGTAAAGAGAGCTTAAACTTAATAATACAGAGTCGAATCACAAAACCGACAATTGAGAGAATAATAAAGGCAGTAATTCTTGGAAAATGTAGGACAAAGGCCAACCAGTAATAAATAACGCCAATTACAAAAGATAGAAGGGCATAGATGTCCTCTTTTAGAACACTTGGAACTTCATTGATCAGGAGGTCTCGGATAATACCACCACCTGCTCCCGTTAAACAGGCTAAAATACCTGCAGACATCAAGTTCAATTTACTATCAGCTAAGGCGGTAGCTCCAATCAAGGAAAAGATGATTAAGCCAATTGAATCAAAGATGAGATAAGCTTCTCTCAACCACTTATAGAATTTTTTTTCTTGACTTGAATTGGCTTGTTTTGAAGTCACAAAGATATACATGATAACCGCTACAAAGATAGAGACATAAATCGGTCCAGGATCTGCGAGAGCGGAAGGAAAACGACTGATAATAGAATCTCTTAAAATCCCTCCACCTACTGCGGTTACAATAGCCAATAAACTAATTCCAAAAATGTCTAAACGTTTACCAAATCCTTTGATGGCTCCTGAAGCCGCGAAGGCTATAGTCCCAATATAATTACAGATCATTAGGAATAGGTCAAAATCCATATAAGCTCCTCAATTTATTTTTGTAACCTTTCTGACTTTTTAAAGGTCATTTTATATACTTAGCTGAAAGTTTGTAACGAGCACTAACTAAGCATCCATATTCTCTAAATCTTTTAGTTTTACAGAGACAATCTTAGATACACCAGACTCTTGCATGGTCACCCCATAGATAGAGTCTGCTGCTGCCATGGTTCCCTTACGGTGGGTAACAACGATAAACTGACTATCTTTGTCAAATCTGTTAAGATAATCACCAAAACGCTTAACGTTAGCCTCATCGAGTGCGGCCTCTACCTCATCCAAGATAACAAATGGAATGGTCTTAACACGGATGATTGAGAAAAGAAGAGCTAGAGCTGACAAAGCCTTCTCGCCACCACTCATGAGGTTTAGGGATTGGATTTTCTTACCTGGTGGTTGAACAGAGATTTCAACACCTGCTGTCAATAGATCTCCTTCGGTCAAGATTAGGTCTGCTTGACCACCACCAAACATCTGCTTAAAGGTCACTTTAAAGGACTCACGAATAGCTTCGAATGTTGACTTAAAGCGTTCTTTCACTTCATCATTCATTTCTGTAATAGTCTCAAGAAGTAAGTTTTTAGCAGAAAGAATGTCATCTCGCTGACTATTCAAGAATTCCAAACGTTCGTGGACTTCATCAAACTGTTCAATAGCATCCAAGTTAACCGGACCAAGTGAACGAATGGATTTTTCCAAATCCTTAACCTTTTGTTCAGCGATTGCTAAATCTTCCAACTGATTCGCTTGTTCTAAAGCTTCCGTATAGCTAATCTGATATTCTTCAGTCAGTTGACCTTGAAGATAGCGAAGGCGGTCCGTAATTTTCTCTTTGGTTGCTTCTGCACGTGTTTGCTTACGAATCAATTCTTCATTTTGCTGACGAGCTTGTTCTAAATGACTAGCAATATCATCCAATTGGCCTTCAATATCATCCAGTTCAAACTGCTTACGAATGAGTCCTTGTTGAATGTCTTCCTTCTGAATCTTGGCTTCAGTTTCCTGCTTAGTCAAAAGTTCCGTGTCAACTTTTTCAAGATTGTCTACTTTTTCTTGCAAAAGACGCTCAATCTCTTCTTGCTCGATATTGAGGTTCTCAAGTTCTTTGTTAATCCGTTCAATATCAGAAACCTCATAACGTTTCCGTCCAAGCATTTCTGTTTTAAGCAGACGTTCTTGGGAAATTTTTTCCTGCAAGTTTTGGTAGCGTTCCTGAATCGCATTTTTATTGGACTTGATTTCTTCGATTTCTGATTCTAGCTTTTGCTTTTCAGTTGCGATGATTGAAAGACGTTCTTGGCATTTTTCTTTTTCAGTTTGCCAATCTCCATCTCTGAGATTGTTTAATTCTTTTTCCTGAAGTTCTAAAAGCGTTTCGAGTTCTTCGACTTGTTGGCAAGTTTGTTGATAAGCCAGATATAAGCCCTGCTCCTCTATTCGAGCTTGCTCTCCTTGAGACTTAATAGTCTCCAAAGTTTGAGCGAGAACAGTCAAGTTTTCTTGAAGTGATTTCAGATTTTCTTCTTCATGACCAAGAATCTTCTCTTCCTTAGCAATTTCTTTTTGTAACTGCTCCAATTCAGGCTTGATAAAGATACTGTTATTTTGACGATTGGCACCACCAGCATAAGAACCACCTGTTCGCAATTCTGTACCATCTAGCGTTACCATTCGAACCTGATAACGTACCTTGCGAGCCGCATCACGCGCATGCTCTACCATATCAAAAATTGCTGTTGTAGCAAGCAGGTTTTTAAAAATAGCTTCATGCTTTGTATCAAAAGTAACCAATTCATCTGCCATTCCAAGAAAACCTGGACTTGAGGCAATCACATCTTGGTTCTGACCAGAAATGCTACGAGCCTTGATGGTTGTCAAAGGTAGGAAGGTCGCACGACCAGCTCGGTTTCGTTTAAGGAAGTCGATAGCCTTAGTCGCAGCCTGTTCGTCTTCAACGATGATATGTTGGCTACTTGCTCCGAGGGCAATTTCAAGGGCTGTTTGATAACGAACATCAAAAGTTAAATGTTCACTGACCGCTCCGACAATACCGCCCAGGCGATTTTTTTCTTGTAGAACACTCTTAACACCCGCATAGAAATTACTATGGTTTTTAAGAATGTTTTCCAGACTTTGCGCCTTGGCCTGCTTGTTTTTCAGGCTATCCAAACGGTCAAAAAGTTGATTTTGCTGACTTTGATAAGCCTGCTTTTGTTCTTCTTCCTGTTTGGCATTGGCCTGATAATCAGCAAGTAAGGTTTGTACTTTTTCTTTTGCTGATTTAAGAGCAGTTTCTTGCTCACTAGCCTTAGATTTAGCAGAAGCTAATTGTTCCTTCAAGGACTCCAATTGTTCTTCTTGCTTTTGAGTCTGTTGGCGACTATTTTCAAGATCATTTTCAATCCGTGTCAACTGGTTAGAGACATCCGCTTCTTCCTGCAAGAAAGCAACAAAGCGCTCACGCAGTTGTTCAATCATCTGATCTGGATCATCAGAAAATGCTACTAACTCAGCTTCTAAACGATTGAGTTCCTTGGTATTGACAGCTAGATTTGCTTCTAACTGAGCCAGATTTGCTTCTTTTTCTTCCTTCTCTTGAATGAGAGCAGTCCTTTTTTCATCCAAACTAGCTAAACGAGCTTGAGCCTCTTGTTGATTGAGGGCAACTTGCTCAGTCTCCAGTTTAGACAAGGCCAATTTACGTTCCAAATCACTAATTAAAGCAGTCAAATCCATCAATCTTGACTGGTCTTTAGACATCTCAGCCTGCAAATCATGACGTTTCTTCTTGAGAGTTTGATTTTCTTCTTCTAACTCTTGACGCTTTTGGTAATAACTAGTGAGAAGTTCTTGAACTTGGTTTAACTCTTCTTCTGTGATGTCCAATTCAGCCTTATTAGCTTGAATTTGTGCAACTAAAACATCTAAATAGATGGCTTTACGTTGACCGTCTAGTTCTATAAATTTACGGGCTGTTGCTGCTTGCTTTTCTAATGGTTTGATTTGATTATCTAACTCATAGATAATGTCTTCCAAGCGGTCTAAATTGTCTTGAGTTTGTTGGAGTTTAGTTTCTGTCTCTTTGCGACGAGTTTTATATTTTAAAACTCCAGCCGCTTCTTCAAAGATAGCGCGGCGTTCCTCAGGTTTGGAGTTAAAGATTTCTTCGACCTTCCCTTGGGAAATGATAGAGAAGGAATCGCGTCCAAGTCCGGTATCTAAGAAAAGATCATGAATATCACGAAGACGGACTTTTTTCCCATCAATCTTGTACTCACTATCTCCAGTACGATAGATGTGACGCTCCACCTTGATTTCTTGACCAGCATCCTTAATAAAGCCATCCTGGTTATCTAGAGTAACAACTACCGAAGCATAGTTTAAAGGTTTTCTGCTTTCAGTCCCTGCAAAGATAACATCTGGCATCTTCCCACCACGAAGACTTTTGACACTTGATTCACCCAGTGCCCAGCGTAAGCTTTCTGTGATGTTAGATTTTCCAGAACCATTAGGTCCTACAACCGCTGTAACTCCCTGGTCAAAAACAACCTTGGTCTTATCAGCAAAGGACTTAAACCCCTGAATCTCAATTTCCTTTAAATACATGAATCCAGCCCTTCCTCAACTGCATTTTTTGCGGCTTCCTGTTCGGCCAATTTTTTAGATCGTCCTTGACCCCTACCTAAACTTTGACCCTCGACAAGGACTTCAACCTCAAACATCTTATCATGGGCAGGTCCGATCTCTGAAATCACTTGATAACGAATATCAACATCACCATTGACTTGGAGTAATTCTTGAAGGTGAGTCTTGTAGTCTTTAATCATCTCAAAATCACCAGCCTCCACCTTCGGTATCATGACCTGGTAGATAAACTCTTTGACCGTAAGTAGATCCTTATCTAAAAGCAGGGCACCCAAAAAGGCTTCGAAAGCATCTCCCAAGATGGTATCTCGATTACGGCCTCCAGATTTTTCCTCTCCCTTTCCTAGCTTGATAAACTGGTCAAACTGGCAGTCACGGGCAAAACCAGCCAAACTCTCTTCACGTACAATCATGGCACGGAGTTTAGACAGGTCACCTTCTGGTTTTTTAGGATATTTTTGGTACAGATATTCTGAAATCAATAATTGCAGAACAGCGTCTCCTAAAAATTCCAAGCGTTCATTGTGTGAAATTTTTAAGAGGCGGTGCTCATTGGCATAACTAGTGTGAGTAAAAGCTGTTTCAAGTAACTGTTTATCTGAAAAAACAAGCCCAAAACGTTGCTCTAACACGGTTTCTAATTCTTTCATAAGAACCTCTTTCTAAAACATTATAATACACTCCATTATACCAAAAAAAGGTTTCTTAGTCAGAAAATAACCGTTAAAAGTCCTTTTTCTGACTTGTGTTTAAAATCAATCCATTACTAGCAGTTCAGGCTATTTTTTGGTATAATAAATCTTATGGAAATTGAAAAAACCAATCGAATGAATGCTCTGTTTGAATTCTATGCAGCCCTCTTGACTGATAAACAAATGAACTATATCGAGCTCTACTATGCAGACGACTATAGTTTGGCTGAAATTGCTGAAGAGTTTGGCGTCAGTCGTCAGGCTGTTTATGATAATATCAAACGAACTGAAAAGATTCTGGAAGACTATGAAATGAAGCTTCATATGTACTCTGATTACATTGTTCGCAGTCAGATTTTTGATCAGATCTTAGAGCGCTACCCAGAAGATGCTTTTCTACAAGAACAACTTGAAATCTTAACAAGTATTGATAATCGGGAGTAACCATGGGCAGTCTTGTCATTTACCAAGGAATACCTTGCACACTATTAGCGGCAGAGGAACCATTTCCAACTCGACTACAGATTATTTCGTCCAATGATATCTCCAAAGCTATGCAAGTAGGTTTTAGCTGTTGGGGATATCCAAATGAAATCATGAAAGAGGTCACACCCGAAGAACTAGAGTGTTTACAACATTTCGGACGATTTCCACTGAATTGAAAAAATAGGAGAAAATAATGGCATTTGAAAATTTAACAGAACGTTTGCAGAACGTCTTTAAAAATCTACGTAAAAAAGGAAAAATCACAGAAAGCGATATCCAAGAAGCAACCAAGGAAATTCGTCTGGCTCTTTTAGAGGCCGACGTTGCTTTACCTGTGGTTAAGGACTTTATCAAAAAAGTTCGCGAACGTGCGATTGGTCATGAGGTCATTGATACCCTCAATCCAGCTCAACAAATCATCAAGATTGTTAATGAAGAGTTGACTGCAGTTCTTGGTTCTGATACAGCTGAGATTATCAAGTCTCCAAAAATCCCGACCATTATCATGCTGGTCGGTTTGCAGGGTGCTGGTAAAACAACCTTCGCAGGAAAGCTCGCGAACAAACTCAAAAAGGAAGAGGATGCTCGTCCTCTGATGATTGCGGCCGACATCTATCGTCCTGCGGCCATTGACCAGCTCAAAACACTGGGACAACAAATTGATGTTCCTGTATTTGCTCTTGGGACTGAAGTTCCTGCAGTTGAGATTGTTCGCCAAGGTTTGGAGCAAGCCAAAGCCAACCATAACGACTATGTCTTGATTGATACAGCCGGTCGTTTACAAATCGATGAGCTTCTCATGAATGAGCTTCGTGATGTTAAAGCTCTTGCTCAACCAAATGAAATCCTTCTCGTCATCGATGCTATGATCGGTCAAGAAGCTGCTAACGTTGCACGAGAATTTAACAATCAATTAGAGGTTACCGGTGTCATCCTTACCAAGATTGACGGGGACACTCGTGGTGGTGCGGCCCTTTCTGTTCGTCATATCACAGGAAAACCTATCAAATTCACTGGTACTGGTGAAAAGATTACAGATATCGAAACCTTCCACCCAGACCGTATGGCCAGCCGTATTCTCGGTATGGGAGATATGCTGACTCTGATCGAGAAAGCTTCCCAAGAATACGATGAGCAAAAAGCCCTTGAAATGGCTGAAAAGATGAGGGAAAACACCTTTGATTTCAACGATTTCATCGATCAGTTGGATCAAGTGCAAAATATGGGGCCAATGGAAGATTTGCTCAAGATGATTCCTGGTATGGCCAACAATCCTGCCCTTCAAAATGTGAAGGTGGATGAAAAACAAATCGCTCGTAAACGTGCCATCGTCTCATCTATGACTCCTGAAGAACGTGAAAATCCAGATTTGCTCACTCCAAGCCGCCGTCGTCGTATCGCAGCTGGTTCTGGGAATACCTTTATCGAAGTCAACAAGTTCATCAAAGACTTTAACCAAGCTAAACAACTCATGCAAGGTGTCATGTCTGGTGACATGAACAAGATGATGAAGCAAATGGGCATCAACCCTAACAATCTTCCTAAAAATATGCCTGGTGGCATGGATATGTCAGCCCTTGAAGGAATGATGGGACAAGGTGGTATGCCTGATATGTCAGCGTTCGGAGGAGCTGGAATGCCTGATATGAGCCAGATGCTCGGTGGAGGTCTCAAGGGTAAAATCGGTGAATTTGCTATGAAGCAATCCATGAAACGCATGGCCAACAAAATGAAAAAAGCTAAGAAAAAACGCAAATAAAAGGGAGAGTGGGACAGAAATCGGTAATTCGTTAGAATTCGATTTCGTCGTCCCACCTCCGCACAGTTGAGTAGGACTGTAAAACTGATGAAATCAGCCTAGTAGAGCCCACTCAACCACTGCGTCTTGCTCGACAATCCAAAGAAAATTGAGAGGCTAGGACTTTTGTCCCAGCCTCTTTTTTAGTTATTTCGAAGTTTCTCCAAAGTCTCTTTAAAGATAGCAGGAATATCAGAAGTAAATTCCATAGTTTCACCTGTTCTTGGATGAGTAAATCCAAGCGTCTTGGCATGGAGAAATTGTCCATGTCCCTTTAGGGTTTTACGAGGACCATATACTTCATCACCGGCTACAGGATGACCGATATAAGCCATGTGCACACGGATTTGATGAGTTCGTCCTGTTTCCAGTTGCAATTCTAATAAAGAATAGTCACCAAAGCGTTCCAAGACTTGGAAGCGTGTCACGGCTGGTTTCCCTTTGGCAGTCACAGCTTGTTTCTTGCGGTCTTTTTCACTACGTCCGATTGGCGCCTCAATGACTCCACGGTCGTTGGGAAGATTTCCATGAACGATAGTCCAATATTTTCGAAGTGATTTCTTATCTTTCAATTCTTGAGCGAGCGCCATGTGAGCATCGTCGTTTTTAGCAATCATCAAGAGACCTGATGTATCCTTATCAATACGGTGGACAATTCCAGGACGTAATACACCATTGATTCCTGATAAGTCCTTGATATGATACATAAGGGCATTCACCAAGGTCCCACTAGTATGACCAGCACTTGGATGAACGACCATACCTTGAGGTTTATTGACTACTGCTACATCCTCATCTTGGTATATGATTTCTAAAGGAATATCTTCAGCTTCATACTCCAAAACCTCTGGTTCCGGAACTTGATAGGTGACAACATCCCCTTCTTGAACCGAGTACTTGGCTTTTTTTAACTGACCATTGACCAAGACCTGACCAGACTTGATTTGTTCATTGGCGAGACTACGTGACAGTTCTGTCAGATCTGACAAAGCCTTATCTAAACGTATCCCGCCGGTTTCAATTTTAATTTCCATTCATTTCCTCTTTTAGCATTGCAAGCAATAATACAAGAACTCCTACTGTTAGATAACTATCAGCTACGTTGAATATGGCAAAATTGACAAAGTCTAAGTGGAACATATCCACGACAAATCCTCGGCTAATACGATCAATGAAGTTTCCCAGACCACCTGCAATAATCAAAACCAATCCAAAGACTGTCCAGAAGGAATCCTCTATATGCTTATGAAGATACCAGATAGCTCCAACCATGACTACGAGGGTAATCACTGCAAAAAACCACTGTTGGTCTTGGAGCATCGAAAAGGCTGCTCCTCTATTTTGCAGATAGGTTAAACTAACTAGATTTGGGATCCATGACTTGATTTCACCAAGAGCAATATTCTGAACGACATAAGCCTTTACCATTTGATCTAAGACAATCAAGGCTGCTATAATCCCTGCTAGTATTCCTCTTTTTTTCATGCTTTCCTCTTCTGATCAAAATACTCTTGCATAACCTCTACAAATAAAGTCCCTGCTTGACTCAAGTCTACTTCCTCACGTTTCACATAAACCATGCGATTATTGAGATTATCATTTAGTGGAATAACGGTAATTCCATTAACACTATCGCTATCTAAGAATCCAGAACCAGTCGCATAAGCATTTGTTCTTTCAAGAATCCCATTTAAAGTAGCTCGGTCTGTTACGTTAAACATTTGAGAGCTGGCACTTGTATCCACAAAGTTTTCTGAGTAATAGAGGTATTCATCCTTCTCTTGTGTGAAACGCACGGTTGGCAATTCAGCCAAATCATCCATGACCAACTCTTTTTTCTTAGCCAAAGGATGTCCTTCACGTAGATAAATATGCGTTTGGAAAGGAATCAACTCTATCACTTCAAGGCCTAATTTTTCAACCCGCTGCATGATACCCTTTTGATTTTGATTGTTGAGATAGATAATCCCAATTTCACTATGTCCTTGGGCTACTTCATCCAAAATCTGAACAGTTGTAGATTCAAAAATACGAAAATTCTTATACTCCGGGTACTGTTGAGAAAAAGCTGTAATGGTTGGAGGTAAGAAATCATAGTGCTGACTGGCTATTGAAAACTCATCCTTTTCCTCTTCAGGATTGGCATACTGATTCTGGAAGATATCAAAACCTTTGACCAATTCTTGTGCCTTTTCATAAAATTCCATTCCACGGCGAGTAAGAAAGGTTCCTGAACTGGTTCTACGAAAAATCTTAAAGCCTAGCTCTTTTTCCAGATCTCTTACAGAAATAGATAGACTGGGTTGGCTAACGTACATCTTTTCAGCCGCTTCACGAAAAGTACCACTATTAGCAATAGCTACAACGTAGCGTAATTGTTGAATATTCATGATTTCTCCTTCGATTTCTATCTTATCATTATACCATAAATCAAGCCTATCCAACAAAGGAAAATCATGAGACCGATACTTCTTATCAAAGCAAACAAAAAACACCTTTCATGTTAGATAAATTTCTAACCAAAAGGTGTTATGTTCAATATTATTTAGCCGCTGCGTATAGTTCGTTTACTTTGTTCCAGTTAATCACTGAGAAGAAAGCTTTGATGTAGTCAGGACGAACGTTGCGGTATTTCACGTAGTATGCATGTTCCCAAACGTCCAAGCCCAAGATTGGTTTCTTACCTTCTGAGATTGGTGTGTCTTGGTTTGCTGTTGAAGTCACTTCAAGCTTACCTTCTTTGTTAACAACCAACCATGCCCATCCAGAACCAAAACGTGTAGTTGCTGCTGCAGTGAAAGCTGCTTGGAATTCTTCGAATGAACCAAAAACTTCATCGATTGCTGCTGCAAGTTCTGCTGAAGGAGCTGTTTTTTCAGGAGTCATCAATTCCCAGAAAAGAGCATGGTTCAAGTGTCCACCACCATTGTTGATAAGCGCTTGACGGATATCAGCTGGGATAGATTCTACGTCAGCAAGCAAAGCTTCAAGGTCTTCACCAATTTCAGGGTGTTTTTCAAGAGCTGCGTTTGCGTTGTTGACATATGTTTGGTGATGTTTGTCATGGTGCAAGTGCATTGTTTCAGCATCGATGTATGGTTCCAATGCATCGTAAGCGTATGGAAGATCTGGTAAGATAATAGCCATCTGTAATACCTCTTTTTCTTTTTATATAAAAATGATAACGCAAACAACCTGTTTTTTCAAGTTATTTGCTCAATTTGACTGGCTGGCAATTTGCAATAAAGCCTTCTCAAACAAGTACCCTTTTTCGTAAACACCAGTCTTAATTTGATAATCTGCTTGAATGAGATAACGAATAGAATTTTGTAGGAAATTCAGGGACAATCCTCGCGTGTCACGAAGAGCAAATTTGATTTGATAGGGATTCGGATTGCGACCAAGATAGTGACCCAAACTGCTGACCATCTGTGATTCTGTCTGACCAGACTCTTGCAATATTTTCACCTGGGTATAGAGTCTAAACTGCCCCAGCATAATGGCAATCAGTTTAATCTCATCTTCTCCTTGCAAGGTCAAATCTTTAACTAAATCTCGTGCCTGATCAATTTTCTTAGTTAATATTAATTGGGTCAAATCAAAAATATTATCCTGCAAAGTCTTTGGAATGGCTTCAACAATATCTTCTTCTGTTATCAGACCACTATCCTTATAAGACTGTAAGAAGAGCAAGTTTTTCTGAATTTCACTGAATTGAAAACTAGATTTGATAAGCAACTGTTCAAAGGAATTTCCATCAAAAGTAAGTCCTTGTTCCTGAGCCCACTTTTGAAAATAGGCTCTCAACTCTTGCTCTTTAGGTTCAAGAGCCTCAAATACTGTCGCATCCCGCTTAAGTAATTTGACCAAACGTCTCTTGCTATCTAACTTGCCTTCAGCAAAGATTACTAATTTACTTGAGGGTACAGGATTTTCCAGATAGTCTTCAAAGGCCTTGAGCTCATCATCAGTTAGATAGCGTTTTTTAGCAGTTGTAATATCGAGAAAATGATCTAAAATAACAATTTTTTCATCCGCAAAGAAAGGAAGACTGACCAACTCTAGCTCCAAGCTTTTGTAGTCTACTTCTTTCATGTCAAAATAAGCAAAATTCAAATCTGCAGGATCATATCCGATTTGCTTTAGAACTTGTGCTTTCATGACGTCATACTGTCCTTGATCAGTTCCTGTAAACAGGGTCAAACTAGGAAGGTTCGCTAAGGATAGCTTTCGACTTTCTTCTATGGCTAGCATTTATTCTCCTTTCTTTTTAATTTAGCTTCCGTTTAATCTATATAATTCAATTTTCCACGGAAATCCTCTAGGCATTGGTATCCTTTTTCCGTCATAATTTCTTTGAGTTCCTTTGTAATACGCTCAAAAGCACCTACACCTTCTTTATGAAGAGTAGTTCCTACTTGTACCATGCTGGCACCACATAGGATATGTTCAAAAGCATCACGCCCTGTTAATACTCCACCAGTTCCAATGATTTGAATATCTGGATTTAAGCGTTGATAAAAAGCATGAACATTAGCAAGGGCCGTTGGTTTGATGTATTCTCCACCAATCCCACCAAAACCATTCTTAGGACGAATCACGACAGACTCATCTTCTATATAAAGACCATTTCCGATAGAGTTCACACAGTTGACAAACTTGAGTGGATATTTGTTAAAAATAGCTGCTGCCTGGTCAAAATGTACAATATCAAAATAAGGTGGAAGCTTAATTCCTAGAGGTTTTGTAAAGTATTCAAAGACTTCTGACAAAATGCGGTCTGTAGTTTCAAAGTCATAAGCAATCTGTGGCTTACCAGGAACATTTGGACATGAAAGATTGAGCTCTGTTAGGCCACTAAAATCACTTTCTTGAACCTTTTTCAAGATGGTATGAGTTTCCTCTGGAGACATTCCAACTAAAGATAGAAAGAAAGTCCGATTTGGTTCCTTTTCTTGCAATTCCAAAAGGTAGTTCAAGTAATAGTCTAAACCATTATTGGGTAGCCCCATCGAGTTAATAGAACCAAGTGGAACATCTTGATAACGTGGTTCAGAATTTCCCTGACGAAATTCCAAGGTTGCTGTTTTAGTGACAAAGGTTCCTGCTGCTGAGTTTTTAACACCTTCCAATTCCTCAATGGTCATACAAGCAACTCCTGCTGCATTCATCAAGCAATTATCAAATTCAAAACCAGCAATCTGTGTTTTAGTTGATACCATGATTCTATTCCTCCAGATTCCTTTATATCTCTATTATTATACCATACTTTGATAGGACCCTTTTAATAAAACTAACCTCATAAAAATGTTGGCTTTTTTAGCTGAAAAAAAACAGCTGTTGCTAAATTGAAAGAATTTTTAGAAAATTTGTGTTTTTTCCTTTACAGTGAAAAATTTTTCTGCTATAATGTCTCATGTAATAAAATATGACAACAAAAAGGAGAACGATATGACATCTGCTAAAGAATATATCCAAAGCGTGTTTGAAACTGTAAAAGCTCGTAACGGGCATGAGGCTGAATTTCTCCAGGCGGTTGAAGAATTCTTCAGCACTTTGGAGCCTGTCTTTGAAAAACACCCTGAGTATATTGAAGAAAATATCTTGGCACGTATCACTGAGCCAGAGCGAGTAATTTCTTTCCGTGTTCCTTGGGTTGACCGTGATGGGAAAGTTCAAGTTAACCGTGGTTACCGTGTTCAATTCAACTCAGCTGTTGGACCATACAAAGGCGGACTTCGTTTCCACCCAACTGTTAACCAAGGAATCTTGAAATTCCTCGGATTCGAACAAATCTTTAAAAACGTTTTGACTGGACTACCAATCGGTGGAGGTAAAGGTGGATCAGACTTCGATCCTAAAGGCAAAACTGATGCTGAAGTGATGCGCTTCTGCCAAAGCTTCATGACCGAATTACAAAAATACATCGGACCATCTCTTGACGTACCTGCTGGTGATATCGGTGTTGGTGGACGTGAGATTGGTTACCTCTACGGTCAATACAAACGCCTCAACCAATTTGATGCTGGTGTCTTGACTGGTAAACCTCTTGGTTTCGGTGGTAGCTTGATTCGTCCAGAAGCAACAGGTTACGGTTTGGTTTACTATACTGAAGAAATGCTTAAAGCAAACAGCAACAGCTTTGCTGGTAAGAAAGTCGTGATTTCAGGTTCTGGTAATGTAGCCCAATACGCACTTCAAAAAGCGACTGAACTTGGTGCAACTGTTATCTCTGTATCTGACTCAAATGGCTATGTCATCGACGAAAATGGTATCGATTTTGACCTTCTTACAGATGTTAAAGAAAAACGTCGTGCTCGTCTGACTGAATACGCAGCAGAAAAACCAACTGCTACTTACCACGAAGGTTCTGTATGGACTTACGCTGGCAACTATGATATCGCCCTTCCATGTGCAACTCAAAATGAGATCAACGGTGAAGCTGCGAAACGCTTGGTTGCTCAAGGAGTTATCTGTGTCTCTGAAGGAGCTAACATGCCTAGCGACCTTGAAGCTATCAAAGTTTACAAAGAAAATGGAATCCTTTACGGACCTGCCAAAGCGGCCAATGCTGGTGGTGTTGCTGTATCAGCTCTTGAAATGAGCCAAAACAGTCTTCGACTTTCATGGACTCGTGAAGAAGTTGATGGACGTCTCAAAGACATCATGACCAACATCTTCAACACAGCTAAAACAACTGCTGAAACATATGGTCTTGGTACTGATTACCTTGCAGGTGCTAATATCGCAGCCTTTGAAAACGTAGCAAATGCTATGATTGCCCAAGGTCTGGTTTAATTTTTAGAAAGCATATAACTCCTCACATCCCATGTGAGGAGTTTTTCTTATTCACAGAAAAATACCTATCCAAATGGATAGGTATTAAATGATTACAATTTACTTGCTACGGCATCCAACAATTCTTGGATCTTCGCTTGGTTGCTTCCTCCTGCCATGGCCATGTCTGGTTTACCACCACCACGTCCATCAACGATTGGAGCTAATTCTTTAACCAAGTTACCTGCGTGGATGTCTTTTGTCTTGCTGGCTACAAGGACATTCACTTTATCACCGATGGCTGCGACAAGAACAAGCACATCAGAGTAGTCTTTTTGTTTCCAGTTATCCGCAAAGGTACGAAGGGCACCTGCATCTGAAACAGAGACTTGGCTCGCAATGTAACGGTGTCCGTTTGCTTCTTGAACATTCTTGAAGACATCACCTGCTGCCGCTGCTGCCGCTTTTTCCTTCAATTCTGCATTTTCTTTTTGTAATTGACGGAGTTGCTCTTGAAGGCCTTCAACCTTGTGAGGAACCTCCTTGAGTTGAGGTGCTTTCAAGGTTGCTGCAACTGCTTTCAGCGCATCTTCTTGTTCACGATAGGCTTCAAAGGCTTCTTTACCAGTCACTGCCAAGATACGACGAGTTCCTGAACCAATCCCTTCTTCTTTGACAATCTTGAAGAGACCAATCTCAGAAGTATTGCCAACGTGGGTACCACCACAAAGCTCGACCGAGTAGTCACCGATGGTCACAACGCGGACTTCTTTACCATATTTCTCACCAAAGAGGGCCATAGCTCCCATTTCTTTAGCTGTATCAATGTCTGTCTCAACTGTTTCCACTGCGATTGCTTCCCAGATCTTTTCATTGACTTGTTGTTCAATGGCGCGCAATTCTTCAGGAGTTACCGCTTGGAAGTGAGTGAAGTCAAAGCGAAGGAATTCTACTTCGTTAAGAGATCCTGCTTGAGTTGCATGGTGGCCAAGGATATTGTGAAGAGCGGCATGGAGCAAGTGAGTTGCTGTGTGATTCTTCATAACACGAAGACGACGGTTCGTATCGATTGTTAACGTGTATTCTTGGTTCAAAATAAGTGGAGCGAGGACTTCAACAGTATGAAGTGCTTGTCCATTTGGTGCTTTTTGAACGTTTGTCACAGTAGCTACGACATTTCCAGTAGCATCCAAAATTTGACCGTGGTCAGCTACTTGTCCACCCATTTCAGCGTAGAAAGGAGTTTCTGCAAAGATCAGAGATGCAGTTCCTTCTGAAACTGCTTCTACTTCAGCATTGTCCGCCACGATAGCTACTAATTTTGAAGGCAATTGACTAGCATTGTAGTTAAAGACACTCTCAACAGTAATGTTTTGAAGGGTTTCGTTTTGCATCCCCATGGATCCGCCTTTAACAGCTGACGCACGCGCACGTTCTTGTTGCTCTTTCATGGCTGCTTCAAAACCTTCACGATCGACTGTCATACCTGCTTCTTCAGCGATTTCTTCTGTCAACTCTACTGGGAATCCGTATGTATCATAGAGTTTGAAGACATCTTGTCCAGCGATAACTGTTTGGCCTTTTTCTTTCAAGTCTGCTACGATGGTTTCTGCAAAGTGTTGACCTGAGTGAAGAGTACGGGCAAATGACTCTTCCTCGCTCTTAACGATTTTTTCGATAAAATCACGTTTTTCAAGCACTTCTGGGTAGTAGCTTTCCATGATCTTACCAACAGTTGGAACCAGTTTGTAAAGGAAAGGCTCATTGATACCCAATTTTTGACCATGCATAGAAGCACGACGGAGGAGACGACGAAGGACATAACCACGACCTTCATTTCCTGGAAGGGCACCATCCCCAATCGCAAATGAAAGTGAACGGATGTGGTCAGCGATGACCTTGAAGCTCATGTTGTCGCCATCTTGGTCATAGACCTTACCAGACAATTTCTCAACTTCACGGATGATTGGCATGAAGAGGTCTGTTTCAAAGTTAGTCTTGGCCCCTTGGATCACCGCTACCAAACGCTCCAAACCAGCGCCCGTATCAATGTTCTTGTGTGGCAATTCCTTGTACTCGCTACGAGGAACAGCAGGGTCAGCGTTAAATTGTGACAAAACAATGTTCCAGATTTCGATATATCGGTCGTTTTCGATATCTTCTGCAAGCAGACGAAGACCGATATTTTCTGGGTCAAAGGCTTCTCCACGGTCAAAGAAGATTTCTGTATCAGGTCCAGAAGGTCCAGCACCAATTTCCCAGAAGTTGTCTTCGATTGGAATCAAGTGACTTGGATCCACGCCCACTTCGATCCAGCGGTTGTATGAATCTGTGTCATCTGGATAGTAAGTCATGTAGAGTTTGTCTTTAGGGAAGTCAAACCACTCAGGACTTGTCAAAAGTTCATAAGCCCAAGTAATGGCTTCGTCACGGAAGTAATCCCCAATTGAGAAGTTTCCCAACATTTCAAACATGGTATGGTGACGCGCCGTCTTCCCTACGTTTTCAATATCGTTGGTACGGATGGCTTTTTGAGCATTAGTAATACGCGGATTTTCAGGTTTGATAGTTCCATCGAAGTATTTCTTGAGGGTTGCAACCCCTGAGTTAATCCACAAAAGCGTTGGATCGTTTACTGGAACCAAGCTAACAGATGGTTCTACCGAGTGACCTTTGGTCGCCCAGAAATCAAGCCACATTTGGCGGACTTGTGCACTAGATAATTGTTTCATTTGTATCTCCTTTTTACTAATTTGAGTCTCTTTCTAGCATTTCTACATAGTCGATAGCGACACAGAGGGAAATGACTAGGTCTGCATAAGATTCGTCGTAGACTGTCACGGTATAGGTAGAAGTTAAATGGAAGAGTTCCTTAGCAATCTCCGCAATCACTTGATCACGATCATCGAGGAGTTTAAAGTTTAAATCCCAGATATTTCCTTCGATACGAAGACCGAGGTTGTCAAACTCATACTTATCTTTGAAGAAAGTCAACTTCTTTCGGATATAAAAATGATCTCCATTACTGAGTTGAATCTCAAAGCGTGGCATGAAGGTAAGAATTTCTTTACTAATTCCACTGACTTGTTCACCAACTGCATCGTAGATGGTAAAAGTCTTTGGAATCTTAAAAAATGAACCTTCAACCTGATAGGCGACATTGCCCATTTCATCCTTGATATCAAAGCGTTCACCACCTAGGCGAAATTTTTGTTTGACAAGAAATCTTCTCATAAGTACCTCTAAAAATAAAAGACAAATCCATATCACGAAGGGCGAAAAACCGCGGTACCACCTTCATTCAATGAACTTGTCATTCTTTGATTCTTATGCAATTGTTCGATTGAGTAGCATGATTTTCTATCTTAGATGGCTCGCAGCACCGCCAATTCTCTGAACTAAGATGGAGAGAAAACCAATTCTCAACTCTAGTATTATACCGTTTTTGGAAAGGTTCGTCAAGATTTATCATCTTAAAGATACTGCATCAAGCAATAAATTCTGAAAGCTAGATGCTAATCGTCTCGCCTACAGAAAGAGTTTTATATTTAGCATCTTCAACTTCTTTTTTTGTCGTCTGGTAATGACTATAATCGTCAATATGAATTGGATAGATATTTTGGGGCTGAAGTATAGATTCTAATTGTTGTAACATCTTTAAATTCATTGTGAATGGACCACCAAATGAATCTGATTTAACGGCTCCAAGATTTACAAAAATAGCATCAATGTTTTTGGGAACAAAATCAGTCAATCTTGGATATAAAATCGTGTCACCTGTAAAATAGATTATTTTAGTTTGCAATGGACTTGTGATTGTTATTTGATAACCATTAACTTTCCCAACTATTTTTTGCATTATAAAATTACTCGCATGATAAGCTGGTATAGCTTTAATAGCAATTTCATACTCATCAACAGAAAAATATTGCTCTTCTCCCCATTTTAAAACTATATTTTTTAAACATGACAATCCTTCTGTAATTTTTCTGTTAGGAGAAATGACCGTTTTGTCCTTCAGGTATCCTTTGCCAACATCATCTAAATGATCTTGATGACCATGAGTTATTAGCCATACATCAACTTTATTAAGAAGAGACTTATCATTATTGACATTAGTTTGTTTCTCGGACACAAATCCTTTAAACTGAACTAAAGTTCCTTTGGGAGATAAATCAGGATCAATTCCTATATAAAATTTATTATCAATGGAAAGGATTCCACATGCAACTCCACAATAAGTAAACGAAATAGACATAATACTCCTACAAATAGTTTCCTAATCAATTTTTTGAAAAAATAAATTCTTTAAGAATAGAAAAATTATAACACGATTCAAAAATTATTACTACTTACCGCTTATAACCATAATAAAACCTAGCTAAAAAGACTTTACTAGTTACTAATAGCCAGGTTTTATTCTAATTTAATTGAAATTATTTCCGATAGCAGATAATCTCCTACTTCCTATACATCTTAAATTGTAGGAAGAGGTCACTGTAGATTCCTGTCCATTTATGGTCAAACTTCTCATAAACTTCTAGGTGTTTCATAGTATCTGCATCAGGATAGAAGGACTTGTCCTCTTTTGTCTCCTCAGGGAGCATTTCCTTAGCAGCATTGTTTGGTGTTGAATAACCGACATATTCTGCATTTTTCAGAGCATTTTCAGGCTTTAACATAAAGTTGATAAAGGCATAGGCCGCATCCTGGTTCTTAACTGTCTTTGGTATCACCATATTGTCAAACCAGAGGTTACTTGCTTCTGTCGGTACGACGTATTTGAGGTTAGGATTCTTTTCCAACATCTGGCTAGCTTCCCCTGAGAAAGTCACACCGATAGCAGCATTGTTCTGAATCATGTAGCCCTTCATCTCATCGGCTACAATTGCCTTGATATTAGGTGTCAGCTCATAAAGTTTATCGACCGTTTGTGACAGTTGCTCTGGATCTTTTGAGTTAAGGCTATAGCCTAATGAGTTAAGACCTAAACCAAGTACTTCACGCGCCCCATCAAAGAGCATGATAGAATCCTTGTACTCTGGCTTCCAGAGATCGTCCCAATGTTCAGGTGCTTCTTCTACCATGGTTTCATTGTAGACAATTCCCAAAGTCCCCCAGAAATATGGGATTGAGTACTTGTTGTTTGGGTCAAAGGACTGGTTGAGAAATTCTGGACCAATATTCTCAATTCCCTCAATCTTACTATAATCCAGCGGAACTAGAAGGTCTTCGTCCTTCATCTTGTTAATCATGTACTCACTCGGGATGGCAATATCATAGGTTGTTCCACCCTGCTTGATTTTCGTGTACATGGCTTCGTTGGAGTCAAAGGTCTCGTACTGAACCTGAATTCCTGTTTCTTCTGTAAATTTTTCTAGAAGTTCAGGATCGATATAGTCTCCCCAGTTGTAGATGACCAATTTTTGACTATCACGACTATTGATTTTACTATCAAGATGGTAAGAAATTCCCCATAAGACAAGGATAATCGCTAAAATTCCTGCTAAAAATGAATAGAGTCGTTTCATGCTTGCTCCTCCTTCTCACGTGAAATAAAGTAATATCCGACAACCAGGATAATACTAAAGAGAAAGACCAAGGCTGAAAGAGCATTGATTTCTAAAGAAATTCCCTTACGAGCTCGAGAGTAGATCTCAACTGACAAGGTTGAAAAACCATTTCCCGTTACAAAGAAGGTCACAGCAAAGTCATCTAATGAATAGGTGAAAGCCATAAAGTAGCCTGCAATGATAGACGGCGTTAGGTAAGGAAGCATAATTTCCTTGAACATTTGGAAATGACTAGCCCCAAGGTCATAGGCCGCATGAATCATATCTCCATTCATCTCTTTCAATCGAGGCAAGACCATGAGCACTACGATTGGAATCGAGAAGGCCACGTGACTGGACAAAACTGTCAGAAAACCAAGTGAAAACTTGAGCTGTGTAAAGAGAATCAAGAAGCTGGCACCAATCATAACGTCTGGCGCAACCATCAAAATGTTATTGAGAGATAGGAAGGCTTCTTGGTATTTTTTGCGTGATTGATAGATATAGATAGCCCCAAAGGTTCCAATGACAGTCGCAATCAAGGCTGATAGAAAGGCTAGTAAAAAGGTCTGAACCAAAATCAGCATGAGCCTTCCATCGCCAAACATCGTCTCGAAGTGAGTCCAACTAAAGCCTGTAAAGCTATTCATATCATCCCCGGCATTGAAGGCATAGACGATCAAGTAGAAGATTGGTAAATAAAGGACGATAAAGACAAAGGCCAGGTAAAGATTCGATAATTTTTTCATCGTTCTCTCCTTTCCTTAGTCACCCACATAGTGATAAACATGGTCAGGATAAGAACCACACCAATCGTTGAACCCATACCGTAGTTGTCATTGGTCAAGAAGTTCTGCTCGATGGCAGTCCCCAAGGTAATCACTCGGTTCCCACCGATCAAACGTGTCAACATAAAGAGACTCAAACTTGGGATAAAGACAGATTGGACTCCGCTTCGCACTCCATTCATAGAAAGGGGAAAGATGACATGGCGGAAGGTTTCCAACTTGGTCGCACCGAGGTCATAGCTGGCATTGATGAGATTGTTATCCATATCATCCAGAACATTGAAGATGGGCAAAATCATAAATGGAAGCTCGATGTAGCTTGCTACAAATATAAATGAGAAATCTGTAAATAGCAACTGCTGAGAACCAATTCCGATAAATTCTAGGAATTGGTTAATAGAGCCATTTTGACCAAAAATTCCGATAAAGGCATAGGCCTTAAGGAGAAGGTTGATCCAGGTTGGTAAAATGATTAGCATGAGCCATAGTTGACGGTGTTTGAGACGAGTCAAAAAGAGGGCTGTTGGATAACTGATAAGAAGCGTCACTAGAGTTACAATCCCTGCATAGAGAACAGAGTTGAAGCTCATTTTGAGATAGGTTAAGTTTTGTGACGCAAAATAGGATTTATAGTTTTCTAAACTGAACTGGCCTTCGATGTTGAAAAAGGATTGACCAAAAATCAAGACCAAGGGTGCTAATACAAAGAGGGCAATCCAAAGCATGTAGGGCACTACAAAGAGTTTAGAGGTTGTTTTCTTCATCTCTTTCCTCCTCAATAGCGTTGATCAAACCTGCTTCATGCTCTTCAATTTCTACGTACTCTTCGATACGAGCATCGAACTCTTCTTCGGTTTCGTTGAGACGCATGATGTGGATGTCTTCTGGTTCAAAGTCCAGACCGATTTCCTCACCAACGATGGCCTTACGAGTTGAGTGAATCATCCATTCGTTGCCAAGTTCGTCATAGGCGATAATCTCATAGTGCACTCCACGGAATAGCTGCGTATCGACCTTCACTTGAAGCTTTCCTTCTTCTGGAAGAGTAATGCGCAAGTCCTCTGGACGAATGACGACTTCGACCGGTTCATTTGACTTCATCCCACCGTCGACCGCTTCAAATCGTTTACCATTGAACTCGACCAAGTAGTCCTCAATCATGGTTCCTGGCAAGATATTTGATTCACCGATGAAGGTGGCTACAAAGTGGTTGATTGGCTCGTCGTAGATGTCAACTGGTGTCCCAGACTGAACAATCTCACCGTCATTCATGACAAAAATCCAGTCACTCATGGCCAGAGCTTCTTCCTGATCGTGAGTAACAAAGACAAAGGTAATCCCCAAGCGTTGTTGCAGTTCACGTAGTTCGTACTGCATGTCTGTCCGCAACTTCAAGTCAAGTGCTGACAAAGGCTCATCCAAGAGCACCACTCGAGGCTGGTTGATAATCGCACGCGCAATAGCTACACGCTGACGTTGTCCTCCAGATAGCTTACGAATCGAACGTTTTTCAAAACCTTCTAACTGAACCATCTTGAGAACTTCTAAGACACGTTGTTCGATTTCTTTTTTATCGACCTTGCGCAATCGCAATGGAAAGGCAACATTTTCAAAGACATTCATGTGCGGGAACAAGGCGTAAGATTGGAAGACCGTGTGAACATCGCGTTTATTGGTCGGGATGTCATTGATACGAACGCCATCCAGTAAAATATCACCCGTCGTTGCGTCTAGCAAACCTGCGATGATATTGAGAATGGTTGATTTTCCTGAACCAGAAGCTCCTAGCAGTGTATAAAATTTTCCTTCTTCCAACTCAAAGTTAATATCCTTGAGAACCTTAGTGTCGCTATCCTCAAAAACTTTAGAAACGTTTCTGAATTCGATAATTGGTTTTTTCAATTCCTCTAAATTCCTTCTTCTTCGTAAAATAACAAATTGGGACCTTGTTAGCATGCTAAAAACAAGTGTCGGAAATAAAACGTCCTAAACCTTTTATCTAGCAATAAAATCCCAATCTTTGAATAATATGTAAAAATAATGTTATTCGTGTTCACCCAAGATACGAACTTCTCGCTCAAGGGTAACACCAGAATGTTCTCTAACTTTTTCTATGACAGACTCAATTAAGTCTTCATAATCTCTAGCAGTTCCATCAGCTACATTAATCATAAAGCCTGCATGTTTTTCTGAGACTTCGACACCACCGATACGGTAGCCCTTCAAACCAGCTTCTGAAATCAATTGTCCTGCAAAATGCCCAACTGGACGTTTAAAGACAGAACCACATGATGGATATTCCAAAGGTTGTTTGAGTTCTCGAAGGTGAGTCAAACGTTCCATTTCTTGATTAATAGTCTCATAATTCCCTGGAGATAGTGCAAATTTAGCTGATAAGACTACTGCTCCAGAATCTTGAATAGCTGAATGACGATAACCAAAGGCTAAGTCCTTGGCTGATAAAGTCTCGATTTCTCCATCCTTGGTTAATACTTTGCAAGACTGCAAAATATGAGCAATCTCACCTCCATAAGCACCAGCGTTCATAAAAACAGCGCCACCGACACTTCCTGGAATTCCACAGGCAAACTCAAATCCTGTCAAACTATGGCGTAGAGCAATACGAGTTGTTTCGATCAAGTTAGCTCCAGCTTCCGCTTCAATCGTATAACCATCGACCGAAACATTGTTGAGTTTGTCACACATAATAACAAAGCCGCGAACCCCACCTTCTCGGACGATAATATTACTAGCATTTCCGAGAACCATCCATGGGATATTTTCTTGATTGGCAAACTTCACCACACGAGCCATCTCATAACGATTGCGAGGAAAAACCAAGTAATCTGCCTTTCCTCCGACTTTTGTATAGGCATAAGATTTTAAGGGCTCATCGAAACGAATATCGATTCCTTTTAAGGTTTCATTTATTTTATCTAATACAGTCATTTTACTCTTCCTTTTATAAAATACATTCTATTATACCATTTTTAGGAGCATTTTTCGATGATTTGATGAGCTTTTTTATCCATGCAGATAAAAAAGAGGTTAGACCTCTTTTGCATGATTATTTTTTATATAAGATTGTTTTTGTAAAGTATACAAATAGGACAACTTCCACTGCTAACAACCCTTCGACTAGAAGAGGATTTGAAATCCAACCAACCTGAGATAGACTCGGAGCCAAATCAAAGAAGGCATGTAAGCCATAAGCAGTTGCTAGATAAATCCAATTCTTTTGACGAACTGCTTGATAAACCCAGAAAGTGAGACCGATTTGCATAATCAGAGCAAGCACACGCTCAACACCTAGTAAATAAACCTGCCATCCAGATAGAGATTGAACTGTTTCAAGTGTATTTTGGGGAAGGATATTTGCCAAATCTGGATTTGAAGACCCTAATAATGAAAAGAGGACTAATAGACTAATCAAGCTTCCCATTCCGAGGTAGAGTAATTCCAAGCCACCATGACCAAGTCCATAGGCGAGGGCATCCGAATCTTCCAATGTTCTCTTCTTCTCTAACCATTTAAAGAAGACAAGGCGCGCCGTTTCTTCAAAGAAAGCTGCCATAGTGATTCCATAAAGGACATATAGAAAAGGATGCTCCTGCATAAGCGAAATGGTTCCATCTTTTTGTGGATGAAGAACGATAAGGTGAACAATTTTCTCCAGTACCTGAGATGAGACAAAAAATGCGACTGCCCCAAGGCCTAAAACTGAAAGGTTAATCTTGTACTTCTTTTTTGCATACCAAATGACTGCTATGAGAAATACAAATAAAGCAATCATTGTGATTATTACATGAATTTTCATACTTGTCTCCTTTTATTCTGCCTGATCGATATCTTTTTTCATCTCATCAACATTAAACTTAGCAAAGAGGTACTGACGATCCTGGACAGGAAAACGTTGATCCAGTTGATCAACCGCTCCAACCTCTATGATTCCTTCCTTGATGACAAAGTCCATGACGTGACCACCAAAAGTTAGGTCATCCGAGATAAAGTGTAAATGATAACCGGCAACACTGACCCCATGAAAAATCTCTGGTGTCCAGAAACCAACGATAGTTCCTGTCACATTTTCAGCTCTATATTCAGGCTGATGAGTCGCAACCTCAGCGAACTTTGTTTCGGATGTTGATTTGGGAATCATGCGAACATGCATGTGTTTAAAATCACCATGAATTTTAATCGAACGGAAAAGGTTTTCTCCATCATAGTAGGATTCAATTCGTTTTTCTAGTTCCTTATCAGTCATCTCAAAACGCTGACGGAAAATAACTTCTGCTTGGTGGGGGACAACTGCCGCATAAGGAATCAGTGCGTCTGGTGAAACTTCTACGATTTCAGGCTTATCCCCTGAACCCTTAGCTTGATAGGCTTTCCCATCCAAGACAATCAATTCTCCATCAATAGAGTCCAAGGTTCCTAGTCCTAAATCCCCATGTTCAAGCAACTCACCAACGGTCATGGTCCCACCGTATAGTCCAGCCATCAAGGCTCCCAAGGTATTGTATTGGAATAATTTAACTGGTTCTTGCACCTTTATCATCTCACTCTTCTTTGAAAATTTTACTTACTAAGTATATCACATTTCTTCTTAGAATTGAACGCTAGACTGCTGTTTAAAACTCAATGAAAATCAAAGAGCAAACTAGGAAACTAGCCACAGGTTGCTCAAAACACTGTTTTGAGGTTGTAGATAGAACTGACGTAGTCAGTATCCCATACATACGGCAAGGTGAAGCTGATGTGGTTTGAAGAGATTTTCGAAGAGTATAACATTGCCAAACGTCTAAAAAAAAGGTACAATGTAACAAAATCAAGAGAGGGCTGGAATGAAGCAAGAAAGCAAGTACGAACAAGTTGTTCACTATCTAAAAGCAGAGATAGAATCAGGAAAACTTCAAACAGGAAGTCGTCTACCTTCTATCCGTAAACTCAGTCAAGACTTCCACTGCAGTAAAGATACGGTACAGCGTGCACTTTTGGAACTCCGATACGAGAAATACATATACTCCAAACCTCAAAGTGGCTATTATGTTTTAGAACAACAAGCTAGCCACGAAGACCTCGTTATCTCGGTCAATGACGAACATGCTGCTGCCTATGATGATTTTCGTCTTTGTGTCAACGAAAGCTTGATCGGTCGAGAAAATTATCTCTACAACTACTATGAACACCAAGAGGGTTTAGAAGAATTACGAAAGTCTGTTCAGAAACTACTGTTTGAGCAAGCTATCTATAGTAAACCCGATCAATTAGTCATGACAACTGGAACCCAACAAGCTCTTTTTATTCTTTCTAAAATTGACTTTCCAGGTAAGGGCCAAGAGATACTGGTCGAACAACCAACCTATCACCGAATGAACCAACTTCTGCTGGCTCAAAATCTTCCCTATCAAACCATTGAACGTCGCGTGGATGGCATTGACCTGAAAGAACTTGAGAAACATTTTAAAAGTGGTAACATTAAATTTTTCTACACCATTCCTCGATTCCACTATCCGCTGGGTCATTCATATTCTGAAGAGGAGAAACGTGCTATCCTTGATCTAGCAGCCAAATATCAAATTTATATCGTTGAAGATGATTATCTGGGGGATCTAGATCCTAAAATGGGACAAACCTTTCATTATTTGGACCAAAATGATTTGGTCATCTACATCAAGTCTTTTTCTACAAGTATTTTCCCTGAACTTCGAATCACTGCTCTCATACTTCCAAATCCTATTAAAGGTCTTTTTGTGGCCTACAAAAACATTCTGGACTATGATAACAACCTCATTATGCAAAAGGCTTTATCACTCTATATTGATAGTCAGCTTTTTGAAAAAAATAGAGTAGCAAGATTGGCACTGCAAGAGAAAAGTCAAGACTTCATTCATAAGCTATTAAAATCTTATCCCCTTTCCCTACCAAACTATCCTCTCCATGATGGACTTTTGCTTGATCTCAGGAACTATCCTAAGATTGCAAGTCTAAAACATAGTCCTTTAAATCTCGACTTTTTCGAATCATCCTACATAGGGACTTGTCCCTATCACTTTGCAAAAGTTCCTTTTGAAAATCTTGAAGCAACACTAAAATACTTAAAAACAGAGCTGGACTGAGTCCAACTCTGTTATTTTTTATTGTTCTACTTCTGTTAGCTTCGCAGCTTTTTCAAGATAAGTTTGGTAAGTTCCGTCATCTTTCAATTTTTGGATGACCTTATCAACTACTTCTTTCAAATCTGAGTTGCCTTTTTTGATAGCAACAGCATTTGCTTCGCCTTCTTTCATGGTCAAGCTTACTGTAGCAACTGCCAAATCAGAGTTTTTACCAGCATAGCTTAGAGCAACTGGTTCATCCATATGAACAGCATCAACCTTGCCTGATTGAAGCTCATTGACTGCCTCACCCATGTTAGTCAAAGATGTTAATTGCGCATTTGGAAGTTGTTCTTTAACCATTGATTCAGGAACAGTTCCTTTTTGAGCTGCAATATTAGCACTTGCTAGAGAATCTAAATCTTTGTATTTTTCAAGATCAGCCTTTCTGATAAGGAAGCTAATTTTGTTCTCATAGTAAGGAATTGAAAAATCAAAAACTTCTTTTCTTTCTTCAGTTGCACTGATACCCGCAATGGCCAAATCTGCTTTTCCTGTCTGAAGACTAGTCAAGACGTTGTCAAAACTCATACTTGAAACTTCTAGTTTCACACCAAGTTCATCAGCGATTGCTTGTGCCATATCAATATCAGCACCTACAACTTGGTTCTTACCATCCACAAGTGCTTGGAACTCAAATGGAGCATAATCTGGGCTTGTTGCGACCACCAATTTCCCTTTTTGTTTGATAGCCTCTACTGCAGACTGTGAGCTTGAGCTAGATGATTGGCAAGCTACTAAAAAGAAACTTGCAAGAAAACTACATAAAACAAATATCCATTTTTTAAATTTCATAAATAAACAACCTCTCTGTTAATTTTGTATAATTATAACTCTATAAAAATTGTTTGTCAAGTGTATTTTTAATATTTATTTATTTTTTTCGATTTCTTTAACAAAAAAGGAGCTTTTATTCATTATTCAGCTCCTTTTTATGTATAATTAATCAATTTTACAATTCGACAATCTTACCTGTTTCAAAGTAAACAACCCATTCACAGATATTCTTTGCATAGTCACCAATGCGCTCCAAGTAAGAAATGACTTGGAAGTAATCACGTCCTGTGACAATAGCATCTGGATTTTTTCTGATTTCTTCAGTTGCAAGGTCACGAATATTTTCGAAATAATGGTTGATTTTTTCATCCATGGTTGCAACTTCGTAGGCCTTGTCGACTGATCCATTAAGGTAAAGTTCAAGAGTTGTTTCCACGAAGGCTTTCACATCACGTCCCATGTTTTTGATTTCTTCCTCAACTGCTGGGATACGTTGTTCACCCTTCATACGAATAGTTGCTTCCGCAATAGATACCGCATGGTCACCCATACGTTCTAAGTCTGATACAGCTTTTAGGACTGTCAACACCGTACGCAAGTCTTGTGAAACAGGCTGTTGAAGCGCAATAATTTCAAATGATTTCTTTTCGAGTTTTACTTCATATTCATTTACTTCTGCGTCTTCCTCGATAACTTCTTTTGCCAAGTCACGGTCATGTGTCACAAAAGCTCGTACTGTACGATTGATTTGGGAAAGAACTTCTTGCCCCATCGCGTAAAATTGATTATGCAATTTCTCTAAATCTTCTTCAAATTGAGATCGTAACATCTTTTTCTCCTTATCCAAATTTACCTGAAATGTAATCTTCTGTTTCCTTATGTTGTGGGTAGAGGAACATTTCCTTGGTATCGTTAAATTCAATCAAATCTCCATTAAGGAAAAAGCCTGTTTTATCAGAGATTCGAGATGCTTGCTGCATGGAACGAGTAACCAAAAGCATGGTGTACTTGTCCTTGAGACTATAAAGGGTTTCTTCGATTTTTCCAGCCGAGATAGGGTCTAAGGCTGAAGTTGGCTCATCCAAGAGGATAATCTTTGGACTGGTTGCCAAAACACGGGCTACACAAACACGTTGCTGCTGCCCTCCTGAAAGACCAATTGCTGAATCATGCAAGCGATCCTTGACCTCATCCCAGATAGAAGCACCTTGTAAAGCATTCTCCACTGCTTCATCTAAAACGTTCTTATCTTTTTCTCCATTGATTCGGAGACCATAGACAACATTTTCATAGATAGACATTGGGAATGGATTGGGTTGTTGGAAAACCATCCCGATTTCCTTACGTAATTCAACCGTGTCGGTACGAGGGCTATAAATATTGTGACCGTTATAAACCACTGAACCAGTAGTTGTCACCTCTGGATTAAGGTCACCCATTCGATTAATAGCCTTTAGAAGTGTTGACTTCCCAGATCCAGACGGACCGATAAGGGCTGTAATTTCCTTGGGTTGAAATGATAAGGAAACACTATTCAAGGCCTTCTTTTTATTGTAATAGACTGACAGGTCTGAAACCTGCAAAATCGGTTCTGTCATACTGTTCCCTTCCTAACCAAAGTGTCCTGTTACATAGTCATTGGTTGACTGTAGCTTAGCATTTTGGAAAATATTAGCAGTTTTATCATATTCAATCAAATCACCCAAGTAAAAAAATCCTGTGTAGTCACTTGCACGCGCAGCCTGTTGCATACTGTGAGTTACGATGATAATGGTAAAGTCCTTCTTCAACTCCAACATGGTTTCTTCCAGCTGAGCTGTCGCAATCGGATCCAAGGCTGATGCCGGCTCATCCATCAAGAGGATGTCTGGTTTTACTGAGATAGCACGAGCGATACAGAGACGTTGCTGTTGACCACCTGAAAGCATCAAGGCTGACTTATGAAGGTCATCTTTGACCTGATCCCAGAGGGCAGCCTGGCGAAGAGAGGTTTCTACAATTTCATTAAGAACCTTCTTGTCCTTAACGCCTGCACGTTCGTGTGCAAAGGTGATGTTGCGGTAGATTGATTTAGCAAATGGGTTTGGACGTTGAAAAACCATTCCAATATGCTTACGCATTTCATAGACATTGATTTCAGGACGGTTGACGTCAATTCCTTGATAAAGAATTTGTCCAGTTACCTTAGCAATATCAATAGTATCGTTCATACGATTGAGACTACGTAGGTAGGTTGATTTCCCAGAACCTGATGGGCCAATCAAGGCAGTAATTTTATTTTTCTCGAATTGCATATCCACGCCCTTGATGGATTCATTCTTACCATAGTAAACATGTAAATCCTTCGTAGAGAGGGCCACTTTTTCTTCTGGAAAAGTAATGATATGCCTTTCATCCCAATTATATTTTGACATGGCTTCTCCTTTAGGCAGCAGTTAATTTCTTATGTAGATAGCTTCCGAGTTTACGTGCTCCAAAGTTAAAGATCAAGATAAAGATGAGGAGCACCGCTGCAGAACCTGCTGAAACCAGAGTTCCATCAGGAATGGTTCCTTCACTGTTGACCTTCCAGATATGGACAGCCAAGGTTTCTGCTTGACGGAAGATTGAGATTGGACTAGTTACACTGAAAACATTCCAGTTAGACCAATCCAGAGCTGGTGCAGATTGACCTGCTGTGTAGATAAGGGCTGCAGCTTCACCAAAGATACGACCTGATGCAAGTACTATACCTGTAACAATTCCAGGAAGAGCTTCAGGAATAACCACATGAAGGACTGTTTCCCAACGAGAGAGGCCAAGCGCCAAACCAGCTTCACGTTGCGTATGGTGAACGTGTTTCAAACTGTCTTCAACGTTACGAGTCATCTGTGGAAGATTAAAGACTGTTAAAGCCAAGGCACCTGAAATGATTGAAAATCCATACTCAAACTGGACTACAAAGATCAGGTAACCAAAGAGTCCCACAACGACTGATGGTAGAGATGACAGGATTTCAATACAGGTACGAACAAAATTTGTAATACGACCTTTTTTGGCATACTCTGCTAGGAAAATTCCAGCTCCCATTGATAAAGGCACAGAGATTAATAAGGTAATTACTAAAAGGAAAAAGGAATTATAAAGCTGAATCCCAATACCACCACCTGCTTGATATGAGGATGATTTTCCTGTCAAGAAAGACCAAGAAACATGTGGCAAGCCTCGAACCAAGATATAAAGAATCAAGGAAGCTAAAATGGTCACAATGATTCCTGCAATGGTGTAGAGGACAGCTGTTGCAAGTTTATCTAATTTCTTAGCGTGCATAGTTTTTCTTTCCTCTTTCTTTCGTAATCAGTTTAATGACACTGTTAAAGGCCAAACTCATCAAAAGCAATACTAAGGCCAGTGACCAAAGAACATTATTATCAACAGTTCCCATAACGGTATTACCGATTCCCATGGTCAAAACAGATGTCAGAGTCGCTGCTGGTGTCGTCAATGAAGTTGGAACAACTGCTGAGTTACCAACAACCATCTGAATAGCCAGGGCTTCACCAAAGGCACGCGCCATTCCGAAGACTACTGCCGTAAAAATACCTGAACGAGCAGCCTTCAATGTTACACGCCAGATAGTTTGCCAACGAGTCGCTCCCATAGCTAAACTGGCTTCACGATAGTGACGAGGTACTGCACGTAGGCTATCTGTGGTCATGAAGGTAACAGTTGGCAAGATCATAACGAAGAGAACAAAGATCCCTGATAAAATACCAAAACCTGTTCCTCCAAAGACAGTACGAACAAATGGAACGACGACCTGCAAACCGATAAATCCGTAAACTACCGAAGGAATCCCAACTAGGAGTTCGATTGCAGGTTGCAAAATCTTAGCTCCTTTTGGAGACACTTCTGTCATAAAGACAGCTGCACCAATGGCAAATGGTGTTGCAATAAGAGCTGACAGGATGGTAACAATAAAGGAACCTAAAATCATTGGAAGGGCACCAAATTGTTTACCTGACGGATTCCAAGTTGCACCAAAAAGAAAATCAAAGATATTCACACCATTAACAAAGAAGGTTGACAAGCCTTTTTGGGCTACAAAGATTAAAATCATTGCAACAATGATAACAATCAAAGATAGGCAGGCAAAGGTTAGCCCTTTTCCTAATTTCTCAAGACGAGAGTTTTTTGAAGGAGAGAGCAATTTTTTTGATAATTCTTCTTGATTCATTATTGGCTCCCTTCTAGTGCTGTCACAGTACCTGCAGCATCTTTTTCGACCTTCATTTCCTTAACAGAAATATAGCCCATTCCTTTAACAATTCCATTCTGCGCTTCGTCTGAAAGAACAAAGTTTAAAAATTCGGCAACCAATTCATTTGGCTCACCAAGGGTATACATGTGTTCATAAGACCACAAAGGCCAGTTATTCGTGGTTACATTCTCAGAAATTGGTTCATACCCGTTAAGTTTGATGGTCCCAACCGAATCATCAACATAAGCAAAGGCTAGGTAGGAAATGGCACCCGGTGTTTGAGAAACGATTGATTTGACCATTCCTTTTGAATCTTGCTCCTGACTTTGAATCGCTGACTGACCATTCATAATCACACTGTCAAAGGTCGCACGAGAACCTGAGCTCGCAGCACGGTTGATAATAGAAATAGCTAAATCCTTACCACCAACTTCTTTCCAGTTGGTAATTTCTCCTGTAAAGATTTGTCGGAGCTGTTCTGTCGTAAGATTATCAACATCTACTTCTTTGTTGATGATAACAGCTATACCCGCAACAGCTACCTTGTGGTCAACTAGGGCTGTGGCATCGATACCATCTTTCTCCTCCGCAAATACATCAGAGTTCCCAACGTCTACTGCTCCTGACTGGACTTGAGACAGACCAGTACCAGAACCACCACCTTGAACGTTAACTGTTTTACCAATATTGGCTGATGCAAATTCATCTGCTGCTGCCTCGACTAAAGGTTGAAGGGCCGTTGACCCAACAGCAGTCATAGACTCCCCACGATCAATCCAACTTGCACACCCTGCTAGCGAACCAGTAAGTAAAAGAGCTGCAAGAGAGAGGGTGAGTTTTTTAAATTTTTTCACTATTTGTCTCCTTGAAAATAATGATGAATAGCTTGGATTTACGTCCTTAATTTCTAATACTTTCACGATAAATCCATACTTCCACTATAACATAGAATATTGATTTTGACTAGTTTTTCACCTGAAACCTCAAGCCTTTAGGGAAGTAGTTCTTCAAGGTATTTCCAGTTACTTTGGCAAAACCTAAACCATTTCCTCCAACCAAGACTTGGTACCAACCATTTGGAAGAGTTTCAGCTAATTGGACCGTTTCACCAGCTACATATTTGACAAAGTCTTCTTGATGAATTTCGATTCCTTGCTTGACTTGGCTCGGTTTTAAAGCTAAGCCAAGAGCAAAACTTGGTTCAAAACGTTTTTTCTTAAAAGTTCCAAGATGAAGACCATTACGAGCTATCTTGAGTTTTCCTATATCGGGTAGGACTTCTGGTAAGAGATAAAGTTGGTCCCCAAAAACTTGTAGGACTCCCAGCAGTTTTTCTTTTAAATGCTTCTTCTCAAAATCCTGCCACAAACTCAACTGTTCACGACTGAGATTCGTCTTAGAAGGCTTGAACTTCCCAGGCTTGTTTTGTCCCTTAAACTGAAGATAGGCAACAAACTGACCTTCTCCCTTAAAATGATGTGGGTACATCCGAGCTGTTTCAGGCAAATCAATTCCTGGAATCATACCATTGATATGTTGGATTGGAATCAATTCAAAATCATAGCTATTCAGAAGCCAGTGAATGATTTCCTCATTTTCTTCTGGAGCCCAAGTACAAGTAGAATAGACAAGTCGACCACCATCAGCCAACATCGTTACTGCATCCTCTAGAATTTCACGCTGTAGGTTTGCACATTGGCTAGGGTAATCCTCACTCCAATAATCCATAGCGTCAGGTTGTTTACGAAACATCCCTTCTCCTGAGCATGGCGCATCTAAAACAATCAGGTCAAAGTACCCTTTAAAAACCTTGGCTAAACGGTCTGCAGATTCATTGGTTACAACAACATTAATCGAACCAAAGCGTTCCATATTTTCAACCAAAATTTTTGACCGTTTGCTTGAAATCTCATTTGAAACAAGAAGACCGTCTCCTGCAAGATAGGAGGCCAGTTGAGTGGATTTCCCACCGGGAGCCGCTGCCAAGTCTAAGACCTTCATTCCAGGTTTTGGCTGGGCTACTTGTGCGACCATTTGTGCGGCAGGTTCTTGTGAATAGACCAAGCCACTTACATGTTCTGGTGATTTCCCTGAAACCTTCCCATAGTAGCCCCAGGGTGTATTGGGAATCGCATCTGAAAAAGAAACTTGGCTTTCTTTTAGGGGATTGATACGAAAGGCAGAAACAGCTTCATCATCAAAAGAGGCAAGAAAAGCTCTTGCCTCATCTCCCAATATTGTTTCGTATTTTTTTACAAATCCATCTGGAAATTGCATGTAGGTTTATTTCCTTTCATAGATATAGGATTGAATCTCATCTTTCATCTCGACTGGTACCATCATAACAGCCTGTCGCGTTTGAAAATCGACTTCCTCACCAGCAATCGTAAAAACCTTATAACCCAAACTCTCACCTAGGATACTTGCTGCTGCATAATCCCAAGGTTGTAAATATGTGATATAAGTTAAAAGTCGACCTGATAATACCTTAGCAAAACTAATAGCGGCACTGCCATAAACTCGTGTGCCAAGTGCAGCATTTCCCAAGTCTGCTAAGCCCCATTCGTTAGTTTCAAGCATACCAGAATTACCAGCCACCAAAAATTCTCTCAAAGGTTTCTTTTTAAATGCAGGTAAAGGTTCATCATTGCGACAAGGCGGAAAGTCTCCTCCACCATGGAAGCAGTCACCTTTCATAACATCATAGATAATCCCAAATTTCCCAACACCATCCTCAAAATAGGCCAGCATAACGGCAAAATCTTCACCTTGTGCTACGAAGTTGTTGGTTCCATCAATAGGATCAATAATCCATACAGAACCTTGTCCTACTGCTGCACGCATGCAGCCTTCTTCTGCACAAAATAGATCATCTGGATAGCGAGAACGGATTTTTTTAATAAGTAAGTCTTGAACTTCTTTATCTAACTTAGTTACCAAATCTGTAGGGGAAGACTTTCTCTCAACATGGAGATCTTCTTTCATATGCTGGAGAATGTATTCCCCAGCTTCCCTGACAATTTCTTTGGCAAATATAAATTTATTTTCCAAGTGAAATCTTCCCTTCTCCTTTTTCTTTGGCCAACTGGACTGAACGGTAAAAAGAGTATCCACTAACTGATTCAAACTCACGTCCCAAACGTTTTTCTTCGCTCTTGCTAGGCACAACTGACTTGAATACCTTGTAGGAATCTAATAGTTTCTTAGCATCTACCTGTGTTTCATAGGCAGCTTCAACATCATTAAAAAAAGAAAGCACTGAAGCAAGTTCTTCAGTGCTCCACGACAAATCTAGTGGGTAACTATACTGTTTATTCATCTAATTAATACCAGCTCTTAATGTAGCTTCTTTCAATTCTTGCTTACGGTAACTGCGAGGAAGAAATGCACGAATCTCATCTTCATTAAAGCCAATCTGCATACGTTTATCATCAATGATGATTGGACGACGCAAAAGACTAGGATATTGCTCAATTAAATTAAGCAACTCTGTCACCGAGATACTTTCCACATCGATATTTAACTTTTGGAAAATTTTTGAACGAGTTGAAATGATGTCATCGGTACCGTTTTCGGTCAAGGAAAGAATGTGTTGTAATTCTTTTCTTGATAAAGGACTGGTCATAATGTTGTGCTCTTGGAAAGGCACTTTATGATTATCAAGCCAGGCCTTTGCCTTACGACATGATGTACAACTCGGTGATAAAAATAGTGTAATCATGCTATTCTCTACTTTGCATACTTTTCTAATTCTATTATACAAAAAAATAAAGCGCTTGACTAGTTATTTTCGTAAAAAAACCTACTTTTTAAAGAAAAATAGGTTTTTCCTACAATTATTTAAAACAATTTTATGCATTTATTCTTTTTTCGGTAATTTTTTCCAACTTAGTAGATACATGAAACCAAAAAGCAGTTCATACAAGCAGAAAAATAGGAGAAAGGCATGCAAGAAAAAATTCTCTGGTAGGATGAGAATGACTGGATCTTTTGCAGGATCAAACAGCCAGGTATCATCACCTACAAAAAGTATCTGATGGAACAAGGTAAAGAACTGTTCAAATCCAATGAAAACACCAACTAAACCAAGAACCAAAGGTAGAGAAAGCATGATCAAGAGACCTCTACGATAAAGAGGCAGAAAACCTTTCTGAATGACCTGCTTCCAAAAAAGATAAAAAATCGGTAGAGCAACTATCGCTACACCTTGAGTCAGATGGAAGAGTCCCTTCACAACTGCAAAATGATGGAGCCCAGAAGCAGACGAAGGAAAATCCGGCATTGCCAATACTTGACTCAATGGATTGGTCAAATAATCCATCAAAACATTGAAGTTATGCTGGATGGTCTGAGATTGGAAAGGAACACGGCTAGTCAAGTTTAACCAAGAAATCTCCATAGGGTAAACCAACCAAGCCAGGTAAATTGTCAATAATATGGCAAGGGAAAGAAGAAAGAGAAGACTTCCTCCAAAAGTAAATTTAGTTTTCATCGAAATTCCACTCCGCAAGACTTGAGAGGACATGGGTTGGGGCGATTGGTAAATTCGCTACTTCTTCAGTTTTTGTAAATCCTGTCGTCACCAAAAGACTTGGAATACCATTGTCAATACCAGCGCGAATATCAGTAAGATAATTATCCCCCACCATGACAATTTCTTGGCGTTCAAGTCCTAGGTGTTCAACAGCCTTATCCATAATAATCGCGTTTGGTTTTCCAATATAAACTGGTTTTACACGAGTTGCTGCCTCAAGAAGAGTAATCAGTGAACCAGCACCAGGTAAAAGTCCACGTTCTGTTGGAATATTTAAATCTGGATTGGTGCCGATAAAATGAGCACCTTTATGGATAGCTAAGGTTGCCGTAGCAAATTTTTCATAGTCTACTTGCCAGTCTAGACCAACAACCACATAGGCTGGATTTTCTTTATCTTCCACGTAGCCAGCTGCTTGAATCGCTTCCTTAAGCCCTGCTTCTCCGATGACATAGACTGTCTTTTCAAGTCCTAGATCATTCATATAATCAATAGTCGCTAAGGTAGCAGTATAGATTGTCGATACAGGCGTGTCGATGTTAAACTGATTGGCTAACATCTCTTGGACACTTTCAGGTGTACGAGTGGTATTATTTGTTACAAAAAGATAGGGAATCTCCCTCTTTTGTAACTCGTGAACAAAAGCTTCTCCCGCTGGTATTCTGTCTTTTCCCTTATAAATTGTTCCGTCTAAATCGATTAAATAGCCTTTATAAGTCATAAATTTTCTTTCTAATCTTTGTTAATTTCTTGCCAGGTTATCTTTGCCTGAGCATTGATATCGCCATCACTTGTAACTTGGTGATTACTCTCTAACCCATTTAATTCATAGCTAGAAGTAATCATTCCACCTGGTCGAACTTCCTTGACATATTTGAGGTTGATTTTTTTAGGGATATGGTTGGTCAGAAAATCTGCTCCCATAACCTCAAAGATCCAATCTAGGTATTTGCTGTTATTGACATGCCCATTCATATCCAAGTCGTAAAAACGAACATGATAGTCCTTGCTGATTGCTTCTTCTAGCTCTTGGTATTTTGGTCCACGGATCAGTTTTTTAGAAAATTCAGATTGATAAGGGGCAACAATTTCTGGTTCTACAGGGTGAACCTTTCGACTCTCACGATCCATGAGGACAAAGGTAGCTACCATGTGGATGATTTCTTGACCAGTTTCATCGTAAATGGTAAATCGGCGATAGCAAAAAAGACGGTTATAAGTCAAGGCTTCTGTTTCAATCGTAATCTCCTCAGCAAAACGAGGCAAACGAACCACATCGATGTCATAATCTGTGATAATCCAGACTAGATTGTACTGTTCTAAAACATCCTTGTCACTTACTCCCAGTTCAATTGACTGCATTCCTGATACCTGCAAAGATAACAAAATCACATCTGGTAGCTTGATATGACCGTTCATGTCAGCCATATCGAAAGGAATTTTCATCTTCATTTGATAAGTTAAGCCCATAATTCTACTCCAATATAAATCTTTCTGCTACTGTATCTCCTAAAAAGAGACCTCTCTTCGTCATTCTCACTCGGTCACCGTCAACCAGCATAAGCCCCTGTTGAACCAAATCTCTGACAATTTCTCCATAAAGTCCATCGAAAGACCGCTCAAATTTTTCTTCAAATCGTGTCATGGAAACACCAGACTTCTTACGAAGGCCAAGAAACATCTCTTCTTCCATCTGCTCTCGCAAAGTTAAATGTTCCTCTGTAATTCGGGCATTTCCCTCTTCTACTGCCTTCAAATAATGGCGGATAGGCCCATGATTTTTATAGCGAACACCATTGACATAACCTGAAGCTCCTGCGCCGATACCATAATACTCGGCATTATCCCAGTACATAAGGTTATGACGACTTTCAAAACCTGGTTTTGAAAAATTTGAAATTTCGTAATGCTCAAAACCAGCCCGCTCTAATACAGCAATGATATATTCGAACATCTCAGCTTCTACTTCTTCTTTAGGAAGTGGTAACTTTCCACGCCGCATGCGATTCATAAAGACCGTATGATTTTCCAAAATCAAACTATAAAGACTCATATGGGGAATGTCCAAAGCGATGGCCTTGGCAACATTATCCTTTACTTGTTCCATAGTTTGACCGGGAAGAGCGTAAATCAAATCAATAGAAATATTATCAAATCCTGCTAATTTAAGACGATCTATATTTTCATAGATATCTTTTTCCAAATGGCTTCGACCAATTTTTTTCAGCATTTTATCATCAAATGTTTGCACACCTAGTGAAACACGATTGACAGCTGAATTCTTTAAAACTCCAATCTTGTCCTCATCCAAATCACCTGGATTAGCCTCAATGGTTAATTCTTCTAAAACAGACAAATCCAGATTCCTAGTCAAACCGTCTAATAAAACTTCCAATTGTGAAGCAGACAAGGCTGTCGGTGTCCCTCCTCCAATATAGAGAGTACGCAACTTTTGAATATCATAAGAAGCAAACTCTTCTAAGAGATGCTCCAGATAGCTATCTACCGGTTGATTTTTAATAAAGACCTTTGAAAAGTCACAATAATAACAGATTTGTGTACAAAAGGGAATGTGCACATAAGCTGATGTTGGTTTCTTCTGCATAGTATTTATTATACCACAAAGACTTCCCTCAAGAAAAAAAATCACCATCTCCGACTCTAAGGGAATCAAAAATGGTGATTTCTATTTTAATCTTCTTCGATTTCGATGATGATTTCTTGACCGTCTTCTGGATCTTCAACAACTACTTTTTCTTCCAATTGTTCCTTGAGATTGTTCAAGGTCTCTTTTGAAGCTTCAGTCGCTTGTTGAGCATGGTATTTTGCTTTATCTAGGACTGTATCAATCGTAATTTCCCCAGATTCGATTTGTTCCTTAGTTTTAAGAACAAATTCTTTGGTTTGATCTTTGACATCAGTCAGCTTTTCACAGACTTGTTCTTTTGCGTATTCTGGATCTTCTTTCAGATCTTCTAAAAAGTCTTGTGCTTGACTCGTAACGCGTTTCCCTTTTTCACTTGTTAAAAACAAGGCAATAGCCACACCTGAAACAGTTCCTAAAAGGATTGATGATAATTTACCCATGAGTTATCTCCTTTTTATTTTTTAAAAAATTTACTTGCAATACGAACGGCAGATAAGCCTGCACTAGTCTTTAATGTTTTTGAACCTGCAGATGATGCTTTTTTGCTCAAGACACGAGCCTGCTCATTTAAATCAGAAACA
Source organism: Streptococcus sp. SCPM-O-B-15277 (M60) (assembly GCF_058200335.1). Classification (NCBI taxonomy): domain Bacteria; kingdom Bacillati; phylum Bacillota; class Bacilli; order Lactobacillales; family Streptococcaceae; genus Streptococcus; species Streptococcus sp. SCPM-O-B-15277 (M60). The sequence continues at coordinate 455,922 of NZ_JBYQGR010000001.1, read as the reverse complement.
GAAACAGAAAGGTCTGCAACTGCTGTAAAGAGTGGATCAATGGTTGCAACTTTGATATTGATATCATCAGCAAGAACATTGACCTTGGCAAGAAGTTCGTTTGTGTGATGTAGAGTAACATTTACATCTGAAGTTAGCGTTTTAACAGTATTTTCTGTTTCATCAATTACACGTCCAACTTTTTGAAGGGTAATAATCAAATAAACAATAAATACAACCAAGGCAATAGCCACAAAAATATAAGCAACTTCTAACATTTTAATTCTCCTTTTTTACATTATAAAATGGTGCTTTTTTCCGGTTTTGATAAATAATAATATAAATTCCAAGACCAATTAAGAAGACGGATAACAACTGAGATACTCGAATTCCTAATAACATGAGACTATCTGTGCGCATGCCTTCGATAATCATACGCCCAAATCCATACCAAATTAGATAAAAAGCTGTGATATGACCACGACGAATACCCTTTAATCGGCGTCTAAAAATAACAATTAAACTAAAACCAATCAGGTTCCATATGGATTCGTACAGGAAGGTTGGTTGGCGATATGAGCCATCAATATACATCTGATTCTTAATGAAACCAGGCAAGTAGTTAAGATTTTCAACAACTGCACCGTATGCTTCTTGGTTAAAGAAGTTCCCCCATCGTCCAAGGCTCTGAGCAATCATAACGCTCGGAGCTGCTATATCTAAGAAATCCCACGTGTTGATCAATCTACGATCAGCGAAAATATAGAGTACAATCGCTCCAGTAATTAAACCACCATAAATCGCAAGACCACCATTCCAGACAGCAAATATCTCTCCTAAATGTTGACTATAATAGTCAAATCTAAAAACGACATAGTACAGTCTCGCGCCGATGATTGACAAAGGAAAGGCAATTAAGATAAAGTCCAGAATATCTTCCGATAAGATATTCTTTTTAGGCGCTTCTTTACTTGCTAAATATACCGCTAAGATAAGGCCAGAAACGATACAGAGTGCATACCATCTAATAGCTAACGGACCAATTTGAAAAGCAACTGGATCAATCATTTTGCACCTCATTCTTTTCAATTAGTTTCGTCAATCTTTCTTCAAAGAGACGTGTCGCATCAAAGCCCATTTCCTTAGAACGATAGTTCATGGCAGCAGCTTCGATGACCACAGAGATATTACGTCCTGTTTTTACAGGAATCCGAATACGCGGAATAGAAACACCTGAAATTACCAACTCTTCAGCATTGTTCCCTAAGCGGTCAAAGACCTTATTTGTATCGTAATTTTCTAGATAGACAGCCAACTGAACCTGTGAAGAATCCTTAACAGCACTAGCCCCATAAAGGCTCATGACGTCAATGATACCAACTCCACGAATTTCTAACAAATGTTTCAAAATTTCAGCAGGTTCTCCCCAAAGTGTCATCTCATCCTTAGAATAGATATCTACACGATCATCTGCGACTAAACGATGGCCACGTTTTACGAGCTCAAGACCAGTCTCACTCTTACCAATACCACTATCACCTTGAATCAGAACACCCATACCATAGATATCCATCAAAACACCATGTACGCTTGCGCGTTCAGCTAAGCGAGAGTCAAGATAACTAGACAATTCGCCTGAGAGACGACTTGTAGCTGTACGACTTGTTAAGATTGCAATTTTACATTCTCTAGCAGCCTTTAACATTTCTTCAGGAACAACTAGACCACGTGCAACAATAACTGCTGGTGTTTCTGGCTGGAACATTTTTCTCAAAACAGTATAACGGTTGTGAGAAGACATGCTGATCAGGTAAGACCACTCCTTCATTCCCAACAGTTGAATCCGCTCTGGAGTGTAGTAATCAAAATAGCCTGTCATTTCAAGACCTGGTCTCGTTATATCTGCAGTATTGATTTCCTTTTCCAGTAATTCAGGTTCGCCATAGACAATGTCCAGTCTAAGCTTCTCAATTACTTCTTTTACTGAAACCGACATATATTCCTCCTTCAATTGAGTTCTCTCTACCATTATATCAAATTGTAGCTGGAAGTTCGTTTTTTTAACAGTGTTTACGCTATTTATTTGACTGATAATATTTGAACCATACAAAAAGGGACTAGACAATGAAATATTGCCTAATCCCTTCTAATTTTTTAACAGTTTAATTAAATCATAAATAATGGACTTTAGTTATCTTTTTTCTTTAAGCCCAATACTCCAAGACCAGCTACCAAGAGTGCTACACCTGTTGCAAACAATGATTCTTTAGAACCTGTATTTGGTAATTCTTTTTTAGGTTCAACTGTTGTAGACGTAGTCTCAGGTTTTGTTTCTTCAGTTGTTTTGCCTGAAGTTGTTTCTTCGCTTGATTTACCTGGAGTTGTCTCACCTGTTGTTGTAGTCGTTGTTGACTCAGCTGTTGTTGTAGTGGTTGTTGGCTCTTGGGTTGTTGTGGTTGTTGTAGTTTGCCCAACTGTCGTTGTAGTCGTGGTTGTTGTTGGCTCTTCTGTTGTTGTCGTGGTTGTTGTAGTACTAGTTGTTGTCGTAGTTTGTTCAACTTTTTTATACCAGTGGATACGATTTCCTTCACGATCTTTTTCTGTTTTTACAAACTCATAACCATCAATAGTAGCTGGATCTTTCCAACCCTTATCCTGTGGTTTAAGATTTTCTTTTGTATCGATATCCTTGTACTCTGTCACAAGCGTATCAAGAACTAATTGTGCACCTGCAGAGTCATTAATGATACGGTAAATATAGATACCCTTTGAATCTTTCCCGTCAATAGTTGCCGTAGCTACTTTCGAAACATCATATTGCATTTTTTCAAGATCAATCTTAGATTTATCGATGATATTAATACGGTTTTGACCAACACCGAAGAATACACCTAATTCTTTTGGAACATCTCCTGAAATCATTTCCATTGTTATTTTCTTTTCAGAGATAGAAGTTACTTTGAATGTTGGCTCAACACCTGTCGGGAATACATATGCGCCATATTCATTGACTTCATATGTACTATATACAGGCAAGATAAATCTTGAAGTAAAAGTATCTCCAACTTTGAGTGCAGTATCACCACTTGTTTTCCACTCGATACCTGAAGCATCATTGAATTCTAACTCAACAGTTGAACCAACTTTCATACCTTCACTTCCACGAACTTGGAATTCTGTATATGTTTCATATGAACCATCAGCCTTGAACTTAATTGTATTTCCAGAAGGTGGCATGTTAATTGAGTTTGTATCGGTTGCAAATTGTTCTACTTTCGGAATATCTACTGTACTTGTCACAGAAGAAGACCCCACTTTAATCACTTGGTTTAAAGTGTAGTCTTTATTTGCGATTACAGCTCCATTATAAGCGTTATCTGATTTAATTTGGAACTTGACTTGTTTCAATACATCTGGTTTTTCAGCTTCAATAGCTTTCGTAAATGTAATTTTTAATGTCGCGCGTGTTGATTCCAATTGAGCTTGTCGCATTTGAGCTGTATCGTTTGAACCTTGACGTGCTTTATTGACGTTTTCAAACGAAACAATTGAAATTTTACCAATTGTCTTACCTTCGTAAGTGACATCCTTGCCATTTAATTGATTTAAGATAGCGACGTTTTCTAATGTAACTGTAACATAGTCGCCTTCTTTCACATCATCTTCTGTAATTGAAAAAGAAAGGTCTACATCTGTATAGTATTCAAAGTATTTAATGTCATGGTTTTTTATGGTACCAGTCACTTCTGCAGCTACTTCTCTAGCTTCACGTGCAGGAGTTTCTGTAGTTGTTACTGCTTCAGCAGTAGTTGTTGCTTCAGCACTTGTTGTAGAAATTTGCTCAGCCGTTGTTGTTTCTTCGGCAGTGATAATTTCTTGACTTTGAAGCGCAGCCAAAAGCACTCCAGTAGACAACAAAGTGATCAATAATTTTCCAAACCTTTTCTGGTTTTTCATCCCTATTTACCTCCGTGTAAAATTACACTATTTTAACATGATTTTACAATATTTTTCAATTAAAATCAACTAAAACGAATGATTATTTTAAATGTCAAATAAAAGTAAATAGAGTTATAATATTCAGTTATTACACTCTTAAGTTTGATTTTTATCCAATTCCTAAATAATCATTGAAACATGTAAAATTATTCGGGTCTTAAGAATACAAAAAAGACTAGACAAGTCTAGCCTTTCACTTCAATTAGAATTTTTTACGTTTACGAGCTGCTTCTGATTTACGTTTACGTTTTACAGAAGGTTTTTCATAGAATTCACGTTTGCGTGTTTCTTGAAGAGTACCAGCTTTAGTAACCGCACGTTTGAAACGACGAAGTGCATCGTCAAGAGATTCATTCTTACGTACTACTGTTTTAGACATTTTTTTCACTCCCTTCAAGTTCAAGATCTATTCTATTTTACATGCATAATGAATAAATGTCAAGGGGAAGCCTACATTTATTCCTATTTTCCAGTTTATTAATTACTTTCTTACCTATACTTTATCAAATCATACAACTTTGTTACTGCTTGTTCAAAAGATTCAATATATTCCCAATATTCATCAGGAAGATTTGAAATCTTACTCAAGTCATTGCTATCAAAATGATATACCAGATGACGAAGAATTTGATTTTCAATAAAATGCAAATCCCTCAGCTGATCTATACTAATAGAATCGATCTTTTCTACGTAGTGACATAAATCAGCCAGCGACTGCCTATCAAATACTTTTTCCTCGTGTAAATAATAGAGAAAGCTTTGGTTTTCAGCCTTTTTATTATCTTCTATCAAATTCCTATTCTTCGTATTCATTCTGATTCCTCCTGTAAAAGATTTTAAAAAAGCTACTTTTTAACAAATCCTTTACGAATTTTATAAAGGATCCACGATCCCTTTCTTTGACTAGTTACGAGCTCAAAGCCTACTGATAACAAGAATCGTCTAAATGCTTCTTCGCTTTGAACCTCTGGTAAAAAGTAAGATAACTTGTTATATTCACAAGCCAGTAAGAGCATCCCGTCTGATTTGAGTATTCTTCGAATTTCCATAAAAGAAGCCTCTAGATTCTGCCAATGAAAATGAGTTTGAAAGGCTGTGATTAAATCAACACTTTCATCAGAAAAACCTGTCTCCCTAACGTCTCTTCGTTCAAAATTTAGATTAGTCATCTCTATCTGTTTGGCTTGAGCTATTGCGGTATCTGAAATATCGATTCCAGTTATAGTACTTTGCGGAAAAGTTTCTTTCAGTAGGATGGTTGAACGGCCGTTCCCAACTCCTACATCTAAGATTACAGGGTAAAATGTCCTATCCAGATGACGAATTGCCCATACAAACATGGGGAGATAGGCTCTATTCCACAATTTCATCATTCGTTTTCCTAGAATACCTGAAGGGTTCTTTGATTGCTGAATGAGACGATAAAACAGTAACATTAAAAGTAAAAAACAAATAAAACCGATTATATAAATCAAAGTTCGAACCTCCTTTATATAGCTATATTATACCACTTTAGCAGGATAGTGAACATTTGAAGTAAAAAACCACTCACTACAAAGAGCAAGTGGTTGTGAATTTATTTTTCAAGCAGGCTGAGTGCTCCAGCATCCGCAATAATAGTTACATCTGGATGGTTCTGCAAACTACTTGCTGGAAGACTTTCAGTAACTGGACCTTCAACAGTTCCAGCGATAGCTTCTGCTTTTGACTCTCCATAAGCAAATAGAAGGATAGACTTAGCGTCTAAAATGTTCTTAATGCCCATTGAGATAGCTTGTGTTGGTACATCTTCAATCTTATCAAAGAAGCGAGCATTTGCTTCAATAGTAGACTGATCAAGATCTACAAGGTGTGTTTGACTATCAAATGGAGTTCCTGGCTCATTAAATCCAATATGTCCATTTCGGCCAATTCCCAAGATTTGTAAATCTACTGGATGATCTGCAAGAATTTGATTATAACGTTCTACTTCTTCTTCTGCATTATCTTTTACACCACGCGGTAAAAAGCTTTCTTTGAATGGCTTTTTATTGAATAGATTTTCTTGCATAAAGTAACGATAAGATTGTGGGTTATCTCCATCAAGACCTACATATTCGTCCAAGTTAACACTTGTAAGATTTGAAAAATCAAGGTCACTCTTAACGATTTCTCCATAAAACTCAAGTGGACTGCTACCTGTCGCAAGTCCTAATGTTTGAGCACCGTTTGCTAACTTTTCTTTTAAAATTTCAAAAGCTACTTTTCCACCTTCTTCAGGATTTTTTACTTGAATAACTTTCATAATTGTTCCTCCATATTTCTTTATTTCATTATATGGTATAGACCAATTTTTGTCAAGTGAAAACGGTTTAATATTTTAAATTTTATAGGAGAATGTTAAAAAAAAGAGAAGACTAAACTAGTCTTCTCTTTTTAAATTGTCAGAATGAATTAGTCTTCTTTTTTCTTTCTTGACAAAGCATAACCGGCAGTAGCTAAACCAATAAGTGCTGAATAAGTCATGAATGATTGTTCAACTGAACCAGTATTTGGCAATGATTTCTTAGATGATTCTGGTTTTGGCTCTGGTTTTGGCTCTGGCTTAGGCTCTGGTTTTGGTTCTGGCTTAGGCTCTGGTTTTGGCTCTGGTTTTGGTTCTGGCTTAGGCTCTGGTTTTGGTTCTGGCTTAGGCTCTGGTTTTGGTTCTGGCTTAGGCTCTGGTTTTGGTTCTGGCTTAGGCTCTGGTTTTGGTTCTGGCTTAGGCTCTGGTTTTGGTTCTGGCTTAGGTTGTGGTTTTTCATTTTTCTTGATAAGCACAACATTTTTATTCCATTCAACAGCTGGTTTTTCTGTTTCTTTCTTAACAGGATCCTTCAGCAACTCAGGTGCTTCTGGTTTAACCGGTTCACTTGGTAAGACAGGTACAGTTTTATATTCTGGTTCTGTCGGTGGAACTGGTTTTTCTTTAACAGTTGGTACTTCTGTCAATTCTGGTTTTTCAGGTTTAACTGGAGGTGTTGGTTCTGTTGGTTTAACTGGCTCTTCACCTGGATCTTGAGGGAAGCCAACGTTTGAGTTGATAGAGAACCAATAGATAGTTGCTTCGCCTGTTGCGTTAGCACCTTTTGCTGTAAATTCAAGATGACCATCTTTCAAAATAACAGCAGCACCACCATAGTAAAGGTAAGGGCTCGTAGGATCATCCCAACCCTTAGTTTGACTTGAAGAGTCTGCATTAAATGTAGCACCTTGATCCATGTATTGGTTTTGTTCTTTAGCAGATACTTCTTTTGTAGATGAATCTTGGTCTACACTTGAATTTGGAAGTTTAATAAACTCTTTGTCACCAATGTTTACAGACTCAACGTGAGGAGTATCTTGGTGTTTCATTTTTGGTGTGTATCTCAAAACACCTGATGTAGCGTCTACAGTGTAAGAACCGATAACATCTGATTTATCACCAAATGTGTAATCTTCAGTACCAACTGAGTGACCATTTCCGCCACCAGATGCGTTCACTGTTGTAGCATCAACTGTTGTTTCTTCAGTTACTTTGAAGGCATCATCAACCCATGTTGCTTTTTGAGCAACAATTTTCAAAGGATTATCAGCATTGATATCAACTTCTGCACTACCGAAGTCAGCTTTACCGCTTTTCACAACAACGTTTGCACCATCGAGTTTTGGTTCAGTTCCATCTGAATATGGATCCCAAGTTCCACGAACTGTATTGCCTTCGCTATCTTTAGCTTCAACAACTAGAGGACGAGGTTTGTCATTTTCAACATAAGATGCACCATTCCAGTGGTTAAGTGAGTTAAGGGCAAGGATTGCATTGTGTTGTGACAAATCAATTAATTGGTCATTTTCATCGTAAAACTCAATGTCAACACCAACAGTTACTGGGTTTTCAGTATCTGTTGAGCTACCAATTGTCATTGTAACTGCTGGATCGTTATAAATTTGAACGATTCCTTTTCCATCTGATGATGGAAGGCTCTTCACTTCGTATTTATAAACAACTTTTGCAATACGTTTTTCTTCGCTACCTTTTACAATTTTAGCTTGAGTAAGTCCTGTGTATGTCACATCAAATTTGTCTCCGACTTTTACAACTCCCCACTCAATTTCATTGTTGGCATATGGATTTGTAGTTGTCAAATCAGAATCTTGAAGATTCTTTGTTTCATACATTTTTGTAGCTTTCCCATCGCCGTACATACGAGAATGACCTTCTTTTGTCAAGTAAGTTGTTAATCCAGTTGTTTGGTGTGTGATTTTAGTTGTTTCGCCATCAGCAAGTTCTTCAGAGAGGAATGTCAAATCTTGTTTGTATTTCTCAGGATTTCCACCACGCTCTGCAACCATCTTATTGAAGGCATCTTTAGCATCATCGTATTGTGCTTTTTTCTTGTTGTAAATTTCAAGTTCAATCAAGTAAGCAGCTTGCGCTTCTTCATAAACAGCTTTTTTAGTCTTGTATTCAGCTAATTTAGCTTCATAATCTGCTTGAGCTAATTTATTACTTTCAGTAGCTTCTTGATTTGCTTTTACAGATGCATTATATGCTGCAAGAGCTGTGTTATATTCTTCAAGCGCTTTTTCATAAGCAACACGTGCTTCCTCATTACTCTTTTCTACTGCTGTTTTTTCTGCTGATTTTTCAGTCAATTCTTTTTTATAAGCAGTAAGTTTTTCGTTGTAAGCTTCAAGCTCTTTATCGTAGTTTGCTTTTGTAGCAACATTTTTAGCATCAACTTCAGCTTTTTCTTTTTCGTAAGCTTCTTGATTTGCTGCAACCTCAGCTTTATAATCAGCTACAGTTTTATGAATATCAGTAACTTGTTTTTCGTAATCTTTAGCAGCAGCTTCCTCAGAGTCTTGCTTTTTAGTCTCAGTTTCTTTAACTTCAAGACCTTCTTTTGTGGCAGCAGTTTTAGCTTCTTCCAACTTCTCTGGAACCGCAACTTCTTTTGTTTCTTCTCCAGCTACTGTTGTAGTTGAAGTAACAGGTGTAGTCGCTGATGAAGTCTCATCGGCAGATACAGTCGCAATACCTGCAGCTGCAATCACTGTTGCGACTGCAACAGAACCAAAAGCAACTGAGGTTTTTCTCAAGGCATACTTAATCGTTTTATTATTCTTTAACGATGACATGACAAACTCCTTTTTAATGTTTTTTATATATGCTTCTCAAGCAAAAAGAATTTTTGTTCTTCGAAGTCCCAAAAATCATATCATAAATAATTTTAAAAGTCAAGCATTTTTATTTATTTTTTTTTCAATCTTTTTTCACTTTATTTTCAAAAGATTTTCATGTCGGTTTCAAAAAGATTACGTTTTTCTTGACATTTTCTTATGAACTATCGTATAATCTCAACTAACAAAATATTATGAATGGAGAGATATAATGAGATCTTCAAATAACTTTTCTCAAGAAAAAGGGCACGGTTATTTCCGTAAGAGGAATAAAGTACTTGTATCTATGATTACGGTCTTTGGTTCCTTGATGTTAAGTTCTGTTGCTATGGCAGATGAAGTTGCTTCAACTACAACTTCAACTACAAACGTAACTACATCAAGTCAACCAGCCACTAGTACTGAGACCACTAGTACTGAGACCACTAGTGAGCAACCTACTACAACAACTAGTGAGGGAACCCCAAAGACTTCTTCAAGCGAAGAGACATCAACTTTGCCTCAAACTTCAAGTACAACTGAACCCACAACGGCTAGTACTTCATCTACAACAAGCACTTATAACACTCCAAAAATCCGAAACGATGTAACATTTAACAAGGCTACATATAAAAGTGGTGAGGATGTTAGCATCTCAATCAATAATCCTAACGTAACTTCATCTGATTTGACAATATCTCATTTAGACAAAGTCATTTATGAGTTGAAGAATGCTCCAGGAAATTCACTTGTCATTCCAAACTCTGTCTTCTCTCCAAATTCTGGTTATCTCATTGACATCATTGGAAAGAATGCTGATGGAAAACAAGAACTTCACAAAGTAGCTGGTCTATCAGTCGAAGATGATTGGACTGTATATCCACGTTATGGTGTTGTTGCAGGTTCAAAAGACAATCACAATTCAATCACAAAAGATCAAGTAGAAGGATATAAAAATAGTATTGACCAATTGGCCAACATGCACATCAATAACTACTTCTTCTACGACGTTTACAATACTCCTGCTAATCCATTCCCAGCTAATGTTGAACGATTCACTCAAGATTGGGCTACTTTCTTGATTCCGAAAGATGAAACAGATCCCGAAAAACGTAAAACATACTTACCGGTTATTGACACAGAAGCTGTAAAAGAGTTGGTTTCTCATGTCCATTCAACTGGTGCTAAAGCTATGCTTTATAATATGATTTACGCTGTGTCTCTTGATGAAAAAATCCCAGACCAAGTAAAAAGTGCGATCGTACGCAACTTGCAAGATCACTTCAACTTTGGAAAGACTGGTGATATTACAGCAACAGACATCCAACAATTTCTAGATCCAGGAGATCCAAACTGGCAAAACTTTATCATCAATGTGATGTTAAAAGCCATGAAAGAAGGCGGCTTCGATGGTTGGCAAGGAGACACTATGGGGACTAACTTGGTTGAAAAAGTTAACGAACCTGGAAAAGCTTTCTCTTTAAGTGAAAACTATCCAAAACTAGCCGCAGCTGCAACAGAGGCCCTCAAAAAAGAAGGCTATGACTTCATGATCAACGATATCTCTACTGGAGATGCTGATCGATTAGGAAAAACAAATGTTTCTGCACCATACGCGGAAGTTTGGGGAGATAGCATCGCCCATGATTCTACCTACCAAGCCTTAACACGCTTGACTGAGCGTATGCGAGATTTATACAACGGAAAATCTCCAATTATTGCTGCTTATACACATCGTGAAAAACATGCAGCAAAACTCAGTAAAGATAATGAATTGCTAACAGATGCAATTATTGCAGCAAGTGGTGGTTATCATATGACAACTGCTGCTCTCAATACCTCTCAAGACGAAAAAGGTTTTGGTGTTATTCAGGCGGAATGGTACCTCAATCAAAACTTACCAGTCAATGCTGATTTTGCGAATGCAGAATTCAACTACCAAGAATTCATCGTTGCTTATCAGGAACTCCTTCGTGGGCGCGAAACCTTAGCACATGATACTCGTCGCATCGGTGACAATACAAATGTTCTTGTAGATGGAAACTTTATCGGTTCTAATCTTGATAATTCAGACGGTGTTCAACCAGGTACCGTTTATACCATCACAAAAGAAACGAAGACCGGCGATCGAATTGCTCATTTAATTAATTTAGTTGGAATTACTGAAAACAAATGGAATAGTGCTGTTAATTCCACTACCAAACTGACTAACATCCAAGCCTTTGTTCCACTTGGAAAAATCACAAAAGATCAGGCTGAACATGCTAATATCTATTGGGCTACCCCAGATGCTGTAGAAGGAAAGTATAATATTAAACTTCGTGAAACTACTGCCAACGTATATTACGATAGCGGTGCGGGACAATGGATGGCTGCAATTGATGTTCCTAGCCTTGATGTGTGGGATATGCTCTATGTCAAACTCAATGAGGTTGCCCGTGTAATTTATCAAGATGAAACTGGTAAAGAACTGGAACGTTCAAAAGACTTTGTTGGTCATACTGGTGAAAAAATTGACTACTCAACAAAAGATACGATTGCTAAATATTTGAAGCAAGGTTATAAACTAGTTGAGAACGAATTTGATAAAAATGGACAAGCAAAATTTGACCGAGATGCTTCAAACATTAATGATGATGGCGTACAAGAATTCATTGTTCGCTTTGCTCCAAAAATCGTAGATTTTTCTGAGACACAGCCAATTCAAGTTGGTCAAGTTGTTCCAGGAGATACTGATGGCAGCCTCTATCCAACTCCTAAAGCTCCAAATGGAAAATCTATTAGTGATCTCAATCATTTATCTGAAACAGTGACTCGTACCATCACATATGTGATTGAAGATAAGAATGGACACAATCGTCAAGAAGCTGGCATCACTTCAAAAACAGATAGTTTAAGCTTTAGCCGCAAAGGGACTATCAATTTGGTAAGTGGAGAAACTACACTTGAAGATTGGGAACCTAAAGACGGCACTACTTTCGCAGATTATGAAAATCCAGTCAAAAATGGATATGTTGTGGTATCTGAGGAATCAAATGCAACAATCACTCCTGATCTTAAGAAATCTGGAACTCACACTGGAATCCTAGCTGAATCAGATGACATTTCTGATATTGTTGTCTACCGACCAGTTGGTGTTTATACAATTAGTTATGCTTCTGGAAAAGAACCAGCAAATGCTATTAAGGAGATTCCTTATCTCAATGATCCTTCCAATCCAACTGCTATTTCAGCGCCAACTGCAACTCTGCCATATATTGAAGGATTAGAACCTAAAGATGCAACTGGAAAAGTCTTAACCTTCGTAGACCCACTTGATGAAACTAAGGGTTACCTTCTTCCGACTGCAACTTCTGCCACTATTGATACACCAATTACTTATACCATTTCTCAAGGAACAGTGACTGTACTCTTCCTCATTGCAGGTAGCAATACAGAACTACAAGACTCTCAAACAGTTTTTGAAAATGCAGACTTTGGTACGAACTATACTACAGATGCACCAAAAGTCATTACCAAAGACGGTCTAGTCTATAATTTAGTTGGTCATCGTGAGGGTTCTGCTGATGTTTCAGGAACAGTATCTAAGGGAAATAAAACAGTAATTTATGACTACAAACTTGCTTCAGGAAATGTAATAGCACGATTTGTCCTTCAAAACACCACAACTGAATTGCAACCAGCTATCGTTGTTGCTTCAAATGCAGATAACGGTTCTGCCTACATTGCTGTTGCACCGGACGAAATTTCTTATAATGGTCAAACATACGAACGTATTAGCAGTGCACAACAATCAGGCCAAGTCGGAGTAGGTACTACAGATCTGATTTTTGAATACAAAGTCAAAGAATTACCAACTCCTCAACCTCAACCTAAACCTCAACCTAAACCTCAACCTAAACCTCAGCCTAAACCTCAGCCTAAACCTCAGCCTAAACCTCAGCCTAAACCTCAGCCTAAACCTCAACCTCAGCCTAAACCTCAGCCTAAACCTCAAACTCAAACTCAAGTTCAACCTCAAACTCAAGTTCAAGTTCAAGGTTCTGAACGCCAAAAAGAGTCAATACAATCAGAAAGAACTTTGATTAAACCTGGTAGTCAGCTACCTGCAACAGGAGAGCAAAATTCCCAATTAGCATATCTTGGATTTGCTTTTCTCACTGGATTTGCAGGTCTTGTCGGTTATAAAAAGAAACAAGATTAAACTACTATAATTTTAAAAACCCAAGGAATAAGTCCTCGGGTTTTTTTAAGAAAATAACAAAGAGGCCTTGCTCTTACGAGCAAAGCCTCTTCATTTTAGAGCTAAAATTGCTATTTCAATACCAAAATATTGATCTTATCTCAATCTTAGTCTTCACGTCTTTTTGGTTTTGCAATTAAACCAAGACCTACTAGACCAAGTGCTGCACCTAGAGTCACTAATCCAACTTTAGATTGCTCACCAGTATTTGGCAACTCACGACCTTTAGGTTTTTCCGGAGTTGGTGGTGCTACCGGCGTTGGCGGCGTTGGTGGTGTTGGCGGTGTTGGCGGTGTTGGCGGCGTTGGCGGCGTTGGCGGTGTTGGCGGTGTTGGCGGCGTTGGCGGCGTTGGCGGTGTTGGTGGTGTTGGTGGTGTTGGTGGTGTTGGTGGTGTTGGCGGTGTTGGTGGTGTTACCTTGTTGTTAAACTCAGTATCTTCAGGCATTTGTGAAGTAAGAGTCAACACTTTACCATCCTTAGTTACAGTAACTCCAACAGTCGCTACCATCTTATCGTACTCAACTCCAGCCTCTGTACCTTTCACTTCTTCTACATGATAGATATAAGTACCTTCTTGACCACGTTTGAATTCAAGAGCTGAGAACTTGATTTTACCTTCAGCATCATTGCTTACGGTTTCAATCACGTTACCATCTTTGTCTTTCAATACGAAGCTGAATTCACCAGCTTTCAACGCACGACCTTCCAATTTCTTAGTGAAGTTGAATTCAACTTTAACTGGAATATTTACAACACGTTTTTTAGTTGGTTTTTCTGGTTTTTCAACTGATTTCTTAGTTGGATCGTATTGGTGAACGATTTGAGAAGCTGTATTTTCAATATCTACACCTTCCTTAGCAGTATCCTTGATTCGTGCAAGAATATCAAACTTGTAGTAACGTCCAAATGCTAATTTAGCAGTGTCGATTACTTGAGTATTTTCTGCATCTCCAAGTGACTTAGTCAAATCAGTCTTAGATGTAGCAGTAATGACACCATCCACAATTGAGATATCAAACTTAGCTGTAACATCTTCACCAGTTACTGAATCATAAGCTTTAATATCGGCTACATTAACATCCAAGTTTTCGATGTCATATTTATCTGTAATACCAACAGATTGGATATTGTGAGCTTCTGTGAATTTAGTTGTATCCAACCATACTTGGTAAACAACCTTATCACCTTTGTGGAGTGTTTGAGTATTGATATTTTGTGCTTCATTATTATCAACTTTGTCCACATATGGGTCTTTGTTGGTATCAGCTACTTTATCAGTCAACTCTTTATCATCATCCAGAAGTTTAGTTCCAGTAATGTCAAATTTCTCTTCGTTAAGAATATATTTTTCTGGGTTAAACTCAGGAGTTTCTGGAGGAGTCACAGTGTTATTGAACTCTTTATCTGGAGCATCTGTCACTGTCTTCACAAGTGCTTTAGCTGTACCATCGTATTTGACTTCTACTGTGATCTCAGCCTTCATAGAGTCGTAAGTGACTGTAGCGTCAGTTCCTTTAACTTCTTCTACAGTGTACTTATGAGTTCCAACTTGAGCTTTAGTGAATTCAAGTTTAGCGAATTTCACCTTACCATCTTTGTCGTTCTGAACCGTTTCGATTTCAGTACCTTTAGAGTCTTTCAATACGAAGCTGAACTCACCAGCTTTCAATTCACGACCTTCGAGTTTCTTAGTGAAGTTGAATTCGACTTCAATTGGAACTGAGTTGACACGTTTTTCAGTTGGTTTTTCTGGTTTCTCAACTTTCTTCGTAGATGGGTTGTAGTAGTTTACAATTTGCGCTGCTGTATTTTCGATGTCTACTCCACCTTCAACGTCTGATTTTACAGTGGCTGGGATATCGAATTTATAGTAGCGACCAAACTCGAATTTAGTTGTATCGATGATTTGTGTATCGTCTGCGTCTCCAAGTGACTTAGTGAAACCAGCTTTAAGAGTTGCGGTCATAACACCATTTTCAACCTTGATGTCGAACTTGTCAGTCACATCCGCACCAGTTACTGAATCGTAAGCCTTGATCGCTGAGACATCTACATCGACCTTCGTTTCATCGAAATCATCAGAAATACTTACGGATTGGATGTTATCCTTGTTAGCTGCGTCGAACTTAGTAGTATCAAGCCAGACTTGGTAGTAGAGCTTAGCACCACGCTTAACAGTCTTGGTATTCAAGTTTTCTGCTTCGTTGTTGTCAGTCTTATCTACATACGGATCTGTATTCGTATCTCCGTACTTGTCTGCCAATTCAGAATCATCATCAAGAAGTTTGTTATCCGTAATTGAGAATTTAGCTGTATCCAATACATATTTATCTGGTTGGAACTTAGGTTCTTCTGGTGGAGTTACAGTGTTATTGAACTCTTTATCTGGAGCGTCTGTCATTGTCTTCACAAGTGCTTTCGCTTTTCCATCGTAAGAAATCTCAACAGTAATCTCAGCTTTCATTGTATCGTAAGTTACTGTCGCATCTGTTCCAGCTACTTCTTCTACAGTATACTTATGAGTACCTTCGTCACCCTTCATAAATGATAGTGGTTCAAATTTTACTTTACCATCTTTATCATTCTTGACGGTCTCGATTTCGTTTCCTTCAGAGTCTTTCAACACGAAGCTGAATTCACCAGCTTTCAATTCACGACCTTCTAATTTCTTAGTGAAGTTGAATTCAACTTCAATCGGAACTGAGTTAACACGTTTTTCAGTTGGTTTAACTGGTTTTTCAACCTTCTTAGTTGATGGATTGTAATAATGTACTAACTGACTTGCAGTATTTTCAATATCAGCTCCTGCCTTAACATCTGCTTTAACAGTAGCTGGGATATCGAATTTATAGTAGCGACCAAAGGCAAATTTAGTTGTGTCGATGATTTGCGTATTGTCTGCGTCTCCAAGTGACTTGGTGAAGTCAGCTTTAAGAGTCGCGGTCATGACACCATTTTCAACCTTGATATCGAACTTGTCAGTCACATCAGCACCAGTTACTGAATCGTAAGCCTTGATAGCTGAAGCATCTACATCAACCTTAGTTTCATCGAAGTCATCAGAAATACTTACTGATTGGATGTTATCCTTGTTGTTAGCGTCAAACTTAGTAGTATCCAACCATACTTGGTAAACCAATTTAGCGCCACGTTTAACAGTCTTAGTATTCAAGTTTTCTTTTTCGTTGTTTGACGCATCGTCCGCATATGGGTTCGCATTTGTGTCTGCGTACTTATCTGCCAACTCTTTATCATCGTCAAGAAGCTTGTCACCTGTGATATCGAATTTCTCTTCAGAAACAACGTATTTCTCTGGTTGGAACTTAGGTTCTTCTGGAGGTTTCACAGTGTTATTAAACTCTTTATCTGGCGCGTCTTTAACAGTTGCTACGATTGCCTTAGCAGTACCATCATGGTCTACCTTCACTGTAACTGTTGCAACCATATCATCGTAGGTTACTGTTGAATCAGTACCTGCAACCTCTGAAACAGTATAAGTGTAGGTCTTGCCAAGATCATCTTTACCAAACTTGAGTGTCTTAAAGGTAATTTTACCTTCTGCATCATTCTGAACAGTTTCAACTGCAACATTGTCTTTCTTAAGAACAAAGCTAAATTCACCAGCAGCTAGAGTACGACCTTCCAACTTCTTAGTGAACTTGAGATCAACTGTAACAGGTACAGTGTTGACACGTTTTTGAGTTGGTTTTTCAGGTTTTTCTACAGATTTACTTACTGGGTTGTAGACATGAACGATTTGGTTGGCTTTGTTTTCAATATCAGCTCCTGCCTTAACATCTGCTTTAACAGTAGCTGGGATATCGAATTTATAGTAGCGACCAAAGGCGAATTTAGTTGTGTCGATAACTTGAGTATTATCAGCATCACCTAAAGATTTGTTCATAGAAGACTTAGAAGTTGCTGTGATGACACCATTTTCAACCTTAATGTCAAACTTAGCCGTTACATCTTCGCCAGTTACACTATCATATGCCTTAATATCACTAGCATTAACTGTTACTTTTCCAGCATCATAAGTATCGGAAATACCAACAGATTGGATATTGTTCTTCTCTGAGAAGTTTCTAGTATCTAACCATACTTGGTAAACTAATTTTTCACCACGTTCAACTGTCTTAGTATTGATGTTTTCTGCTTCGTTGTTAGTAGTTTTATCAGCATACGGATCTGCATTCGTTTCTGTGTACTCATCCGTTAACTCGTTGTCATCATCAACCAACTTAGTACCAGTGATGTCATACTTTTCTTTGTTGAGTACAAATTTTTCTGGTTGGAAAACAGGTGTTTCTGGAGGAGTGATTTTGTTGTTGAATACTTTATCTTCCTTACCATCAGTTGATGTTCCGTTATCATCTACACCACCAGTTGATGATACGCTTGTTACTGTAGTAAGTGTATGACCGTTCTTAGCAACCTTAACTGTAATAGTTGCCTTCATCGTATCGTAAGTCATACCAACTTCTTTTGTTGTTGGAATAACTTCTTCTACAGTATAGGTATGTGTGCCAATTTTCGTATTGTCAAATGACAATTCAGTAAATGTCACTGTACCATCTTTTTTGTTGGCAACAGTTTCAACTTCTTGACCTCTTGAATCTTTAAGAACAAAGTTGAATTCTCCGTCTTTAAGTTCACGTCCAGCCAATTTCTTCGTGAAGTCAAATTTAACTTTTACTGGTGCTACTACATAGTTGTTGAAGATCTTATCATCATCACTTGATTTGAATCCACCTTCAGCACTGTATTTAACAGTTGCTTGCAATTCACCTTTAGAATTCTCAGTTACAGTAACTGTCATGGTAACAGTCATTGCGTCATAGTCTACGTCTGTATCAGAACCCTTTTGTTCAGTGATCTTGTATTTATAAGTACCAGCTTTGTTAAAAGTAAGCTTGCTGAATGTAGCTTTTCCATCCTTGTTGGTAACAGTTTCTTCGTGCTTATCAGGAGTACTTTTCTCTTCTGTTAATTTGAAAGTAAACTCGCCGTCTGTCAAGACACGTCCGTCCAATTGTTTTTCAACTTCTGGAGTGACTGTTACTGGTTCTTGTTTGACATAGTAATAAATTGGTTGCTTGTATGGTGTCAATGAGTTGAGCAAGTCAACGTTTGTACCTATTTGTACATATGCACCATTTCCTAATTGACTATTTGGTGAAAGGTGTCCGATACCATCTCCTAAGAATGGTACGAATACCGTTTTATACGGTGTATATCCAGCAGCTTTTTGGAAGTCAAATGGAACTTCTACTCCATTAGGATGGTTTACACCGTCATTACCGGTGAAGTCAATTGTGTTAAGAGGTGATTTCTTAACATTTAATTCTTGTTTGTTATAATCACCAGGTTTAATCGGTTTAGTTTCTGCTAGCAACATGTATCCATCAGTGCTCAATGTACCATCAGAACGTTTGCTTTGTTGTTTTGGATCTAGAAGATAAACACGAACGACTACAGTTCCATCTTCCCCTACGATTTCTTTAATCCGTTTAATCCCTGCACGCTCAGCGTCCATGAATTTAGTTCCAACTTTGTAAGGACGACTCACATAACCTGATTTATCGTTTGCATCAGCTGTTTGATACAATTTGTAGCCATCAAATTGGCGCTCACCAGATGCTGTGAAGTTTTGTCCTTCCATGGCTTTAGTTGTATATCTAGCCAAGTCTACTTCATTACCATTTGGTACGTAATCTTGAACAGTTTTATCTGTTTTATTAGCGTTAAATGTTGGGTTATTTTTATCAACTACTCTGTAGTAAGTTGTTTTATCAACGAATATTGGAATTTTAGCGTTTGTATCTGTGATTGTACGACCATTATAAGCTGGTTCTACAACGTTAATAATATCAGTTGATGTACGAGCATTATAAACATCTTGATATAATTTTTGTTCAGCTTCATTCTTTGGATTTACTAAAGCTTGAATACTTGCACCAACTTCATAACCTAATTGGATAAATGGTTGGTCAGTTTTACCCGGCCCTGCTCCTGTACCTGGGTTGTAATCAACTTGCCAAGTTAGTTCACCATTTGATGCCGTTTTAGTAGTAGTGAATTTTTGAATTCCACTTGTTGCTGTGATTGTTTTTGTTTCTACTACATTCCCAGTTGTTTTATCAATTAATTCGACAGTGGTATCTGTAGAAGCATCAAACTTCTTATAAGCACGTGTATAGTAATTTGTATTATAACGTTCGTTAAATTTGGTCAAATCTACAATACTGTATGTATACCAATCTCCTTCTTTTCTCGCGTAACCAGCTGGTACATCTTGAGACTTAACAGTTGCCCCGTTAGGATTAGTAATAGATGGATCAACAGTTTCCCCATCTTTTAAATAAGTGCTAACACTTACTGGTTTAGTGTTGTGATCTCCAGTAACAGCTTCGTCAGTAGTGGCACGACGACTACGTACTCTTGGTTTGTTTGATTCATCTATTGCTGGTTTTGCTTCAGTTGCAACTGCTTTCTCTGCTGCTGCTTTTTCTTCTTTTTTAGTTTCTCCTTCAGCAACTTCTGGTTTTGCTTCTTCTGCTTTTTCTGCTGGTTTAGCAGTTTCTTCTGCAGTAACTCCGCCTTCAGCTGTTGCTGGTTTTGCCTCTTCTGCTTTTTCTGAAGACACTGGTTCAGATTTAGGATCTTCTGTTTTAACCTCAGATGCTGGTTTTGCTTCTTCAACCTTTTTTGTTTCAGCAAGCTCAGTTGTTGCAACATTTTCGACAACATTCACTTCCTTCTTAGAGGAATCCTCGATGCCACTATCCTTTTTCACCAACTCTGTCTTCTCTTCAGAACTTGGTTGCGTAGGAAGTTCAGAAGCTTTTACCGCACCACCATTTGCCAGCATAAAGCTAAGGGTTGTTCCTAAAAATACGGATGCAACACCTACTTTATATTTCCGCAAAGAAAAACGTTGTTGTTCCTTTCTTATCATTTGGATATATTCTCCTTTTATATTTTTTTACTATCAGCAGAAGAAATTATACTATATCTGAATATAGAATACAATATTTTTCTCACACCTTAGCAATTCTATCATACCATAAGTCTTACCTAACTTCAAATAATTATGAGCTCTTGAAATCGTTTACTTCGTTATATTTTAGACCTTTTAAACCTACTCTAATTTATTATATATACTTATATGCAAATGTACATCATCCTATATTATGTCTATTTTTTTAAATAAATAAATCTAAAATTATACTATTTTTATATATTTACTCATGCGTTGGTTTTACATATAATTTTTTGTGAAAAATGATAGCAACGCTTTCAACAAAAAAAGATTCTCTTACGAGAATCTTTTTAATCCTAGATAGCCTCTGTGACAAAACTTCTGCTTTCTAATACTTTTAGCATGGCATCTGCTGTATCCAAAGCTGTAAAGAGAGGCACCCCATGTTCGATGGCAGATCGACGGATTTGTTCTCCGTCTTCGTCGGCTGTCCGTTTGGTACCGACAGTATTGATGATTGCTTGAATTTTTCCTTTGCGGACGTAGCTTGGGATATCGTGTTCATCATGACCGATTTTACCAACAAGTTGAGTCTGTAATCCATGACTTGCAAAGAACTCCGCTGTTCCTGCAGTTGCAAGGATTCCGTAACCAATATTTTGGAAACGACGCGCTAAATCTAAAGCTTCTTCTTTTGCATCGTCTGCGATGGTAAAGACAACGTTCCCAAAGGTTGGCAAGTGGAGGTATGAAGCTTCAAAAGCTTTATAGAGGGCTTTTTCTAGAGTGGTATCAGACCCCATAACTTCCCCTGTTGACTTCATTTCAGGACCAAGAAGGCTGTCTACCTTAGCTAGTTTGGTAAAGGAGAAGACTGGTGCCTTGATATGGACGCGAGTACTTTCTGGGTAAAGTCCATCTTGGTAACCAAGTTCTTCGAGACTTTGACCAAGAATCAACTTAGTCGCTACCTGTGCCATAGGGATATTGGTTACTTTTGAAAGGAACGGTACGGTACGGCTAGCACGAGGGTTTACTTCAATGACGTATACTTTCTCATCCTTGATAACAAACTGAATGTTCATCATACCAAGACAGTTGAGGCCAATTGCAAGACGCTTAGTGTAATCTGCAATCGTTTCTTGCACCTTTTGAGACAAGGTTTGTGGAGGGTAAACAGCCATTGAGTCACCTGAGTGGACACCAGCACGTTCGATATGTTCCATGATACCTGGAATGAGGACATTTTGTCCGTCTGAGATGGCATCAACTTCACATTCTTGTCCAACGATATAAGAGTCGACAAGAACTGGATGGTCTGGACTTGCCTTAACCGCAGTACGCATGTAAGAACGAAGGTCTTCTTCGTTCTCTACGATTTCCATAGCACGTCCACCCAAAACATATGAAGGACGAACGAGAACTGGGAAGCCAATCTTACGAGCTGCAAGCACAGCTTCTTCTTCATTGGTTGCTGTTTGTCCAGGTGGTTGTGGAATATCCAAGTCTTTGAGGGCTTGCTCGAAGAGGTCACGGTCTTCGGCACGGTCTAGGTCAGAAACTTGCGTACCAAGGATAGTTACACCAGCTTTTGCCAATGGTTCAGCAAGGTTGATGGCTGTTTGACCACCAAATTGAACGATAACGCCTTTTGGTTGTTCAAGGTCAATGACATTCATGACATCTTCAAATGTCAATGGTTCAAAGTAAAGTTTGTCCGATACAGAGAAGTCTGTTGAAACTGTCTCTGGGTTTGAGTTCATGATGATAGCTTCGTAGCCAGCAGCTTGGATTGCCTTAACAGAGTGAACAGTTGCGTAGTCAAACTCAACTCCTTGACCGATACGGATTGGACCAGAACCTAGGACAAGAACAGATTCCTTATCTGACTTGATAGATTCATTTTCCCAACCATAAGTAGAATAGAAATATGGAGTTTCTGATTCAAATTCTGCCGCACAAGTATCCACCATCTTGTAAACTGGGACAATCTTGTTTTCCAAACGTAGTTGGCGAACTTGGTCAGCTGTAGTGTTCCAGAGTTCAGCGATTTTACGATCTGAGAAACCATTGAGTTTTGCTGTTTTTAGGACTGCTACATCTTGTGGATGTGCGCCCAATTCTTGCTCAATTTCAAAGATATGCAAGAGTTTATCAAGATAGAAGATATCAATCTTAGTCAAGTCAGCAATCTCTTCTGGTGTATAACCACGACGAATGGCTTCAGATACGTAGAAGAGACGGTCATCTTGTGCTTTGACAACTTTTTCAATCAAGGCATCATCTGAAACATCTGCAAGTTCTGGCATCTCATTGTGGTGAACTCCAATTTCAAGAGAACGACAAGCCTTAAGAAGTGATTCCTCGATGTTACGACCGATAGCCATAACTTCTCCAGTTGCCTTCATCTGAGTACCAAGACGACGTTCACCCTTTTCAAACTTGTCAAATGGGAAGCGTGGAATCTTTGCAACCACATAGTCAAGGGCTGGTTCAAACATAGCATAAGTTGAACCTGTAACAGGGTTAATAACCTCATCCAATGTCAATCCTACTGCAATCTTAGCAGCCAATTTAGCGATTGGGTAACCTGTCGCCTTAGAAGCAAGGGCAGAAGAACGAGATACACGAGGGTTTACTTCGATGACATAGTACTTAAAGCTATGAGGATCAAGTGCCAACTGAACGTTACATCCACCTTCAATCTTGAGGGCACGAATAATGCTCAAGCTCGCGTCACGTAGCATTTGGTTTTCATAATCTGACATGGTTTGCGCAGGGGCAAATACGATGGAATCCCCTGTATGAATCCCGACTGGGTCAAAGTTTTCCATGTTACATACAACAAGGGCATTGTCAGCTGAGTCACGCATGACCTCATACTCAATTTCCTTGAAACCAGCAATGGAACGTTCAATCAAACACTGGGTAACAGGTGACAACTTCAAACCATTTTCAGCAATTTCTCGCAATTCTTCTTCGTTGGCACACATACCACCACCAGTACCACCTAGAGTAAAGGCTGGGCGGACGATAACTGGGTAGCCAATAGTTGCTGCAAAGGCAACTGCTTCCTCTACTGTGTTGACAATTTCTGATTCTGGAATTGGTTGCTTGAGTTCTTCCATCAATTGTTTAAAGAGATCCCGGTCCTCAGCTTGGTCAATAGCAGACAATTTTGTCCCCAGAAGTTCAACTCCAAGTTCATCTAAGATACCATTTTTAGACAATTCCATGGCCATATTAAGACCTGTTTGACCTCCAAGAGTTGGAAGCAAAGCATCTGGACGTTCCTTACGGAGAATACGAGTCACAAACTCAAGTGTAATCGGTTCGATGTAGACCTTGTCTGCAATTTCTTTATCCGTCATGATGGTTGCAGGGTTTGAGTTTACCAAGACAACCTCATACCCTTCCTCTTTCAGAGACAAGCAAGCCTGAGTCCCAGCGTAGTCAAACTCAGCAGCCTGACCAATAATAATCGGACCAGAACCAATCACCATAATTTTTTGAATATCAGTACGTTTAGGCATTTATAAGATATTAAGGGCGTCAAGCGAACAAAGCTAAAATAGGAGTTATGACGAAGAACAGTCAGTTCTAGGAATAACTATCTTTTTAGCACCGTCCGTAGCCCGTATTCAATTCAGCAAATACGAACTACCCTTCTCCTTTCTATTCGGCAACTCTCTGATTGCCATTAAATAAATTCTCCGACGATTTTTTAGCGAAACGATCATTTTCGGTAAAAAATCTAGTGCAGGGAGTTTTTAGTTCGCCATATAGCGACTAAAATAAACGACCTGCCTTTCTATTCGTCGCCTCACAGAGCGACATTAAATAAATTCTCCGACGATTTCTCACTCGTCTTTAGTTTGTTTGTTTGAAAGCTTCCATCATCTCGATAAACTCGTCAAATAGGTAGCTTGCGTCGTGTGGACCAGGAGCTGCGTCTGGGTGGAATTGCACAGAGAAACCTGGTTGGTATCTGTGACGTACGCCTTCAACTGACTTATCATTGATTTCTTCATGGGTGATGATTAAGTGCTCTGGTAAATCCTCACGGCTAACTGCATAACCATGATTTTGACTAGTGAAGTCCACGCGCCCAGTTGCAATTTCACGTACAGCGTGGTTAAAGCCACGGTGACCAAACTTCATTTTATAGGTCTTCGCACCATTTGCCATGGCAAAGAGTTGGTGCCCCATACAGATTCCAAAGATTGGAATTTTCCCGAGAATCCCACGAATCATATCAAGAGCTTCTGGTACATCTTCTGGATTCCCAGGCCCATTTGACAACATAACTCCATCAGGATTTAAATGCAAGATTTCCTCAGCTGTAGTTGTGTATGGAACTACAGTCACGTTACAATCACGTTTTGAAAGTTCTCGTAAAATAGAATGCTTAAGACCAAAGTCTACTAGAACAACACTCAAACCAACTCCTGGAGCTGGATAAGAAGTCTTGGTAGAAACTTGTCTGATATTATCAGTCGGTAAAACAGTCGCTTTAAGTTGATCAGCAACATGATCCATACTGTCTCCAGCATGTGTCAAAGTTGCACGCATTGTCCCATGTTTACGGATAATCTTTGTAAGCGCACGTGTATCAATTCCTGAAATACCAGGAATTTTCTTAGCTTTCAAGAACTCATCCAGCGTCATTTGATTCCGCCAGTTACTTGCTCTACGTGCCTCTTCGAAAACTACAACACCCTTACAGGTTGGGCTAATAGATTCGTAATCATCACGGTTAATTCCATAATTCCCCACCAATGGATAAGTGAAGGTCAAAATTTGCCCATTATAAGACTGGTCTGTAATAGATTCTTGATAGCCTGTCATCCCTGTGTTAAAGACGATTTCCCCTGTTACATCAATATCTGCACCGAAGGCTTTACCTTCAAAAACTGTGCCATCTTCTAAAACTAGAAGTCGTTTTGTCATATTCTCACCTCTCGTGGACGCTCACTGGCGTCTTTTAACGTTTTGTGTCTTATTTGGCTTTTCTGCTTGCCAATACGGATTCTAAGATTGCCATTCGAACAAAGACTCCATTGGTCATTTGTTGGACAATACGTGATTTTGGAGCCTCAACCAAGTGGTCAGCAATTTCTACATCTCGATTAACTGGAGCCGGGTGCATAATAATTGCTTCTTCTTTTAAGCGATTGTAGCGTTCTTGGTTCAAGCCATGTTGAGCATGATAGCTTTCTTTTGAAAAGAACGCTCCACTTTCGTGACGTTCATGTTGAACTCGAAGCAACATCAGAACATCCACCTGATCAACAATCTCATCAATGGTTACAAACTGTCCGTAGTCTGCAAACTCTTGACTTCTCCATTCCTCAGGTCCTGCAAAGTAAAGTTCAGCTCCCAAGCGCTTCAGAATTTGCATATTGGACTTGGCTACACGTGAATGGTCCAAATCACCAGCAATCGCAACCTTGAGCCCTTCAAAACGACCAAATTCTTGGTAAATTGTCATCAAATCAAGCAAGCTTTGGCTAGGATGTTGCCCTGATCCGTCTCCACCGTTGATAATGGAAGTCGTAATCGTTGGGCTCGCAATCAATTCCCTGTAGTAATCAACCTCTGGGTGTCGAATAACACAGATATCTACACCAAGCGCAGACAAGGTCAGGATTGTATCATAGAGTGTCTCACCCTTGTTGACTGAACTTGTCTTTACATCAAAGTCAAGTCGTTCCATTCCCAGCTTAATCTCTGCAACTTCGAAAGATTTATGCGTTCTTGTCGAATTTTCAAAGAAAAGGTTGGCAACAATAGGATGATCTTCGTAGGGCAACTGGGCTCCATTTTTAAACTCAATCCCTCGTTTAATCAATTTTATAACCTGATCTACAGTGAGATCTTCCATGGACACCACGTGTTCCAGTGCTTGTTGATTTTCTGACATGGCTACTCCTTTAGCTTTTAAGCTTCTTCAGTAATCAAAACTCTATCTTGGCCATCAAGTTCTGTCATCTCAACGATGATTTCTTCAGAACGACTAGTTGGAATATTTTTCCCAACGTAATCTGGACGAATTGGCAATTCTCTGTGTCCACGGTCCACTAGTACTGCAAGACTCACACGGGCAGGGCGACCATGTCCGACAATGTTATCGATAGCGGCACGAATTGTACGTCCTGTGTAAAGAACATCATCCACCAAGATAACTTCGCGGTCTGTCACATCAACAGAAATCAAGGAAGTATCTTCACCACTTTTGACATCGTCACGGTAAGGTTTGGTATCTAATTCTACAACGGGAACAGAGATGTTTTCCAATTGTTCCAAGCGCTCTTGGATGCGGTGGGCGATAAAGACACCACGTGTTTTAATTCCTGCTAAAATGATTTTGTTCAAATCTTTGTTGCGTTCGATAATCTCATAAGTGATACGCGTAATTGCTCGCTTGACGGTTAATTCGTCTACAACTTCTTTTGTCTTCATGACAAACCTCCAAAAAGAAAAGTCTCCTTAGACAAGGAGACTTGAGAATGTATCATTAAGCGAGCCATACTGGAAACAGCATAGACTTACCCTTCTACTTTATCGAGCTCCTTGCCTGCCTCACGGGACAGGTTTAAAGGAATATTTTATTGTTTTTACTATAACACAAAGCCCAGTTCAAAGCAAGTAAAAACATTCAATATTTGACCTTATAATGAACTAAAATCATACAATTGTGGATAGTGTTCGCATTCTGGATTTTTCGGATGACAGATAGCACGACCAAAGTAAATCATGGCCTGATGTGCCGCCAACCACTTTTCTGGTGGCAAGACATCCATGACACGTTTTTCAACTTCTAATGGTGTAGCAGATTTTTTTACAATATCATGGTGTTTGCAAATGCGCTCCACATGGGTATCTACCGCAAAAGCTGGAATTCCAAAACCCACACTCATGACTACATTAGCCGTTTTACGCCCAACTCCCGCCAAACTTTCTAATTCTTCTCTAGTCTGAGGAACTTGACCGTCAAAATCTTCTAATAACTGTTGGGCACATTTCTTAAGGAACTTGGCTTTGTTTCTATAAAGGCCTAGACGAGAAATATGTTTAGCAATCTCATTCTCACTTGCGTTCGCCATGGCTTGCGGTGTAGGGAAGGCTTCAAAAAGAGCTGGGGTTGCTTTATTTACTGCTGCATCCGTCGTCTGAGCAGACAACATGACTGCAACTAGCAATTCAAAATGATTGCGAAAATCTAGACTTGGTTTCGCATCAGGAAAAAGAGCAATGATTTCTTCTATGACATGACGGGCACGTTTCTTGGATAAAACCATCTATTCATCTCCATCAAAAAGCCCTTGTAAACCTGCAAAAGGACTACTTTCTTCTTTCTTGACTGCTTG
The DNA here is from genome assembly GCF_058200335.1 of Streptococcus sp. SCPM-O-B-15277 (M60). NCBI lineage: Bacteria > Bacillati > Bacillota > Bacilli > Lactobacillales > Streptococcaceae > Streptococcus > Streptococcus sp. SCPM-O-B-15277 (M60). The sequence goes on along the minus strand of NZ_JBYQGR010000001.1, from coordinate 428,188 downwards.
TTGAGCTTGGTACTCTTCCTCAGTCATGATTTGCCAGTCATTTCCAGAAACAAATCCCTGACCAGCTTCTTCTTCTGCTGTTAATACCTTGATTGGAATGTTTAGCAAGATATTGTCCGAAACGCTCTCAGCAAGGTCAATTTCACCATTTTCGATGGGTAAAACCAAGTCATCATCTAGAACTTCTTGGTCCAGATGATTAGTAGCACCTTCCATAAAGACTTCTGTCACTGGATAAGACTCTGCTAACTCAACAGGTTCCATACTACGGCTAGAAGCAAGAACTATAATGTAAGATAGTTGATAATCTAGGAAATACATACGGTCTTCATACTGAACCTTCCCAACTGCGACAATATTTTTTACATCTAAAATTTCTTGGTTACGCTCACGTAAGTCAGCTGACAGGTCTAGAGTTTGCTCAAAATACAAACCTTCAGGCTGCTTACGAACTTCTTGAATATTTAATTTCATACTTCCTCCATTAAGATTTACTCACTTGATTATACCATGAAAAGCGGTCAAGTAAGGCCTCTAAACTTTTAAAAGATCTTTCTGTATTTTTTTGATATATTTATTATGATAATTTTACTTTTTATGCTATACTATAGGCATCAATACATGAGCAAGGAGGAAGCTCATATGGAAGACAAAGCTCTTTTAACAGAAGCCTATCAATTAGTCTCAGAATTAAACCAAGCAATACAAAGCTGTAAACAGGGCTTACCTGATGACCTACGCTTACAGCAAAATATAGACGAAATTCTCAGAGCACTCAAAAAAGCTGAGAAAGTAGACAACGCTATCTTAATTGAACTGGAAACTTTTTTCCAACGTACTAGTCTTTTGATTGGACTTGGTAGCCTAAAACTAAACGACCAGGCTCGTACAGCTTGGCGAAACTATGATAAGTTCCACTACGATCACGTTAAACATCCCCTGACACTTTATGGACCTGTTTTTGGTCTTTAAAAAGAAGATTTTCTGTCTAAATCTTGACAAATTTTTTCAAAAAGAGTATGATGATTCCAACAATACTCGGAGGTAAAGGAGACATGAACAACTAAGTCTATCAAATAAAGAACCTTTATTTAGTAGATCTTGTTTTTGTCTCTTTTTGTGTGCTCTTTTATGCTCTTTCTTCTGGCATTTTATACTCAATGAAAATCAAAGAGCAAACTAGGAAGCTAGCCGCAAGCTGTACTTGAGTACGGTAAGGCGACGCTGACGTAGTTTGAATTTGATTTTCGAAGAGTATTAAAAGAGTTTTTTTGACATAGACTTTGGGCTCTACTAGGTAAAGTAGAGCTTTTTGTTATGCACTATCGACATTCTAGAAAGGGCAACAATATGATAAAAATCAACCATCTGACCATCACACAAAACAAAGATTTAAGAGACCTTATTTCCGATTTAAATATGACTATCCAAGACGGAGAAAAGGTCGCTATTATCGGTGAAGAAGGAAATGGAAAATCAACCTTACTTAAAACTTTAATGGGAGAAAAATTAGCTGATTTCTCTATCAAGGGAGACATTCAGTCTGACCTTCAGTCTCTGGCCTACATTCCCCAGCATCTCCCTGAAGAACTGAAGAAAAAATCTTTACAGGACTACTTCTTTTTAGAGTCTACAGATTTGGACTACAGCATTCTCTATCGCTTGTCTGATGAATTACACTTTGACAGCAGTCGTTTTGCAAGTGATCAAGAAATTGGTAGTCTCTCGGGTGGTGAAGCTTTGAAAATTCAGCTCATCCATGAATTGGCTAAACCCTTTGACATTCTATTTTTAGATGAACCTTCAAATGACCTAGATCTTGAGACGATTGATTGGCTAAAAGGTCAAATTCAGAAGATGAGGCAAACCGTTATTTTCATTTCTCATGATGAAGACTTCCTCTCTCGAACGGCAGACACCATTATCCACTTGCGACTAGTCAAGCACCGAAAGGAAGCTGAAACCCTAGTCGAACATCTAGACTATGATCGCTATAGTGAACAGAGAAAGGCTCATTTTGCCAGACAAAGCCAGCAAGCTGCCAACGACCAGAGAGCCTATGACAAAACCATGGAAAAGCATCGTCGCGTCAAGCAAAATGTAGAAACTGCACTTCGAGCTACCAAAGACAGTACTGCCGGTCGCCTATTAGCTAAAAAGATGAAAAATGTTCTTTCTCAAGAAAAACGTTACGAAAAAGCAGCTCAGTCCATGACCCAAAAGCCACTTGAAGAGGAACAAATCCAACTTTTCTTTTCAGATATAGAGCCATTAGCGGCTTCTAAGGTCTTAATTCTACTGGAAAAGGAAAATTTGTCTATTGGTGAGCGTGTTTTAGCTCAGGAGTTACAACTAACTGTCCGTGGTCAAGAAAAAATTGGTATTATCGGTCCCAATGGCATTGGCAAATCCACACTTTTAGCCAAGCTGCAGCAACTTCTTAATAATAAGAGAGAAATCTCGCTTGGATTTATGCCACAAGATTACCAAGAAACATTGCAATTGGCTCTATCGCCAGTAGAATTTCTCAGCCAAACTGGACATAAAGAGGAATTACAGAAAATCCAATCCTTCCTAGCCAGTCTCAATTTCAGTTATCCAGAGATGCACCAGCAAATCCACTCCTTATCTGGAGGTCAACAAGGTAAACTCCTTCTTTTGAATTTAGTTCTGCGAAAACCGAACTTTCTCCTTCTAGATGAACCCACACGAAATTTTTCTCCAACATCTCAACCAGAAATCAGAAAACTCTTTGCCAATTATTCTGGTGGTCTTGTCACTGTTTCGCATGATCGACGTTTCTTGAAAGAAGTCTGTACGAGTATCTATAGTCTGACAGAGTATGGTTTAGAAGTAGTCGATTTACAAGATCTTTAACTTTTGGAAATAAAACATCCAGAGGAAAACCTCTGGATGTTTTTTACATATGTTTCAAACGCTCAATCCGTTCTGAAATAGGTGGATGCGTGTAAAATAGTTTTTTCAAGAAACCTGGTTTTTGAGGATCATTGATATAAAGCGCACTACTAGCATCATCCACATGATGAGTCATTGGTTGACTATTTTCTAGCTTAAGGAGGGCATTGATCATCCCTTGAGGATTACGAGTTAATTCTACGCTTGAAGCATCTGCTAGAAATTCTCGTTGTCGAGAAATAGCTAATTGCACTAAAGTTGCTGCAAGAGGTGCCAGAACTATGGCTAAGAGAGAAATGACTAACATAATCACTTCAAGTCCTCCACTGTCACGGTCACTATTTCTTCTACTACGTGATGCTCCACCCCACCATATCATACGACCAGCCATACTCGATAAAAGTGTAATTGCACTGGCAAGAGCAACAGCAATGGTAGAGATTCGAATATCCAAGTTGCGAATATGACTAACTTCATGCCCGATTACAGCTTCTAATTCCTCACGATTCATGATGTCTAGAAGTCCTGACGTAGCAGCAACAGCAGCATTTTGAGGATTCGAACCTGTGGCGAAAGCATTCAAACCCGGGTCATCAATTACATAAACTCGTGGCATAGGAATCTGCGCCACCATAGCCATATCCTCAACAACATGAGAGAGAACAGGTTCTTCATTCCTATCAACTTCACGCGCACCATTCATGCTCATGACAATCTCTGTAGATTGAAAAATCATGGTCAAGGCATAGATAAAGCCAAGAATCATGGCTATAGTCACGCCCCCAAATCCTGAGTTCATGAAAAGATATCCAACTGCATAACCTACAATAGCTAACAAAAGAAAGAAGACAATTAAAAGAACCCAAGTTTTGCGTTTATTACTAGCGATTTGTTTGTACAGCATCTTAGTCACCTAAACCACTAAAATCAACTCTAGGAACAGCCTTTTCTTCTTCTGGAGTCTGAAGGAAATCCGCTGCCTTGAAGCCAAAGATAGCCGCAATCAGATTACTAGGGAAGGTTTCTAATTTAACATTGTAGTTGCTAACGACACTATTATAGAGCTGTCGTGCATAAGAAATTTTATTTTCTGTGTTAGTCAATTCTTCTTGTAATTGTGCAAAGTTACTGCTAGCCTTCAAATCCGGGTAGTTCTCTGCAACCGCGAAGATACCTGATACTTGACGAGTAAGGGCATCACTAGCCTTCATAGCTTCTGCAGGTGTGGTTGCTACTGCCACTTGTCTACGAAGTTCCGTTACCTTTTCAAGTGTAGAAGCTTCATATTTTGCGTAGCCTTTTACCGTTTCAATCAAGTTTGGCAAAAGGTCATTTCGACGCTTCAACTGAACATCAATTTGACTCCAAGCCTCCTTGGTTTGCATACGATTTTTTACCAAGCCATTGTAGCTAACGATCACCAAAAAAATAATGAGAGCAAGAACTCCAAAAAACATCCATTGCATCATAAAGCTCCTTTCTGCTTTTAGATTAGTACAAGTATATCAAATTTCCATGTTTTTGTGGTAAAATAAGATGATATACAAGAAGGATACAACTATGAAACCAGAAACTTTTTACAGATTACTCGCTGAACAAAATATTATTCTTACTGACAAGCAAAAAGCACAATTTGATCGTTATTTCCAACTCTTAGTTGAATGGAATGAAAAGATCAACCTAACCGCTATTACCGAAAAAGAAGAAGTTTATCTTAAACACTTTTATGATTCTATCGCTCCTATCCTACATGGGTTGATTGCAAATCAAGAAATTAAGTTACTGGATATTGGAGCAGGGGCAGGCTTCCCAAGTCTCCCTATGAAGATTCTCTACCCTCAGCTAGATGTGACCATCATTGATTCACTGAATAAGCGGATTAACTTCCTTCAGCTTCTGGCTGAAGAGCTAGGATTAGAAGGGGTTCACTTCTACCATGGTCGTGCTGAAGACTTTGCTCAAGACAAGAAGTTCCGTGCCCAATTTGACATTGTAACAGCACGCGCGGTTGCCCGCATGCAGGTTCTCTCTGAGTTAACCATTCCCTATCTTAAAGTTGGTGGAAAACTTTTGGCCCTTAAGGCCAGTAATGCCCCTGAGGAATTGACAGAATCCAAAAATGCTCTCAACCTTCTCTTTAGTAAAGTTGAAGACAACATCAGCTACACACTTCCTAATGGTGACCCTCGCTACATCACTGTGGTTGAAAAGAAAAAGGAAACTCCAAACAAATATCCCCGTAAGGCGGGCATGCCAAATAAACACCCACTTTAAAAATTTTTAAAAGTTTACCACAAAATCTTGCCTCGCTTTTTTGTTTCTTAGCTCGGGAAAAAATCGTTTACAAAATCATACCTCGCTTTCTCATTTCAAGGCTCGGGAAAAAATGATTTACAAAATCATACCTCGCGTCTTTGTTTCTTGGCTCGGGAAAAAATGATTTACAAAATCTCGCCTCGCTTTCTCATTTCAAGGCTCAGGAAAAATTCGTTTACAAAACGAATTTTTTCTGCTATACTATCCTAAGCAAAGGTTTTTAATGTCATCCCGTGAGGTGACGAAGGCGTGGAAATATATGAAATTCTTTAGGAATGAGATAATCCTCTTTTTAAAGATGTCTTACTCTGAGAGCCTATTGCTGTAAAATAATGGGCTCTTTTTTGATGCCCAAAAAGTGAGGTATTTATGAAACAAGAATCAACTGTTGATTTGTTACTCGACGTTGACCAACGTCCTTCTTTTGGTAAGGGAATTCTACTCAGTTTCCAACACGTTTTCGCCATGTTTGGTGCGACCATCTTGGTGCCACTGATTTTGGGAATGCCTGTATCTGTTGCCCTTTTTGCATCAGGTGTCGGTACACTGATTTACATGATTTCCACTGGCTTTAAAGTTCCAGTCTATCTCGGTTCTTCTTTTGCCTTCATCACTGCAATGGCTCTTGCTATGAAGGAATTGGGTGGAGATGTTTCTGCTGCTCAAACAGGGGTTATCTTGACTGGTTTAATTTACGTTCTTGTTTCAACTAGCATCCGCTTTGCTGGTACAAAATGGATTGATACGCTCTTGCCTCCAATCGTTATCGGACCTATGATTATCGTTATCGGTCTTGGTCTTGCAGGCTCAGCTGTAACAAATGCTGGTCTTGTTGCTGATGGCAACTGGAAAAATGCTCTTGTAGCAGTAGTTACCTTCCTCATCGCTGCTTTTATTAATACAAAAGGAAAAGGATTCCTTCGTATCATTCCTTTCCTCTTTGCCATTATCGGTGGATATATCTTTGCAGTCTTTCTTGGTCTAGTAGACTTCACACCTGTTCTTCAAGCTAACTGGTTTGAAGTTCCTGGTTTCTACCTACCATTTAGCACAGGTGGTGCCTTCAAAGAATATAACCTATACTTCGGTCCTGAAACAATTGCAATCCTACCAATTGCTATTGTAACAATTTCTGAACATATCGGAGACCACACGGTCTTGAGTCAAATCTGTGGCCGCCAATTCTTGAAAGATCCTGGTCTTCACCGTACCCTTCTTGGTGACGGAATCGCAACATCTGTATCTGCCTTCCTCGGTGGACCAGCCAATACTACTTACGGTGAAAACACAGGGGTTATCGGTATGACTCGTATCGCTTCTGTCTCAGTTATCCGTAACGCTGCCTTTATCGCAATTGCCCTAAGCTTCCTTGGAAAATTCACAGCCTTGATTTCTACAATCCCTAACGCCGTACTTGGTGGGATGTCAATCCTTCTTTACGGGGTTATCGCCAGCAACGGTTTAAAAGTTTTGATTAAGGAGCGCGTTGACTTTGGACAAATGCGTAATCTTATCATCGCAAGTGCAATGCTCGTGCTTGGACTTGGTGGAGCAATCCTTAAACTCGGTCCAGTTACACTTTCTGGTACTGCCCTCTCAGCTATGACAGGTATTATCCTAAACTTGATCTTGCCATACGAGAACAAAGACTAAAATGTATTCATAAAAAATCCACTCATTCGAGTGGATTTTTTTCTTAAGTCCTCCAAGCAATCAAGAGATATAAAAGACTGGATCCGAACATATCTGCAAGAGCATGCATGAGAAAGAATGGCAGTAAGTTCTTGACTAGATACTTGTACAAGAAATAATAGAATAGTCCATAAACAAGACCAATAACCAAGGCCCAGAGTAATCCTTGATAGGTATGGAATGAAATCCGTATGATGACCGAATATACTAAAACCAGCCACTGATGCTTTTCTTTTACTGAAGTCAGTAATCCTAAGAAGAAAAATTCTTCGTAAAAACCATTTAGCAGAGCATAGCCAATAGCCATTGGAGTTAAGGCCATGAATTTTCTAATGATTTCCATAGGGTCTATAAAAGGGAGCAGTTGAGGATTAAAATAATTGTACTCGCCACTGAGAGTTGTAATAATATCACCGAAGATCCCAACTACAGCAAAAATAAGGGGAACCCAAATGAAAACCGACCATGACAAGCGGATGGAGAGCTGTTTAAAATCGTAGTTTCGAATCAAGAGATAGAGTAAAGTAATCCCTAGCATGATCAATTGAAAAGTAAAATTACTCGAATAAGCTGCCCCATCACTTGCTACATTTGTTGTAGTTTCTGCAACGCTAGTCACAGTCGAAGGTGATAGACTCTCCATAAATTGCTGGGTGGATCGAATGATAAACTCTCCAAACATTAAAACAGTGATGATTACGATATCAAACCATTTTAAGTATCTTAAAGGTTTAGTAGGATGAATACTCTGGATAAAATTCATATTTCCTCCATAAAACTTTGTATTTGATAAAGTCATTATAAACTTTCAATCTTAAAATTAATTTAATTGATGCTAGAACATAAAAAACAACCTTTTTATCAGGTTGTTCTGTCTTTAAACGGATTTGTGTTTCTTTTCTAGCATTAAATCCTTTAAAGAGATAATAGTCACAGCCAATAAAATCATTGCCATTCCAAGAAAATCTACAGGATAAAAAATATCTCCCATAATCATAAAAGCAAAAAAGACTGCAGAGATAGGCTCAATCGAAGCCAAAAGACTTGACTTGACTGGTCCGATCATACTGGCTCCCTTAAGAAAGGCTGTGTAGGCAAATACTGTTCCAATAAGAATGATTCCCGAAAAGGCTAGAAAAATATCAAATGACATAGGAATACTGGCGCCGATAATCCCTGTAAATGGCACTGCTACCAACCCAGATATGGTCATACCGACACCAATAACCAGAATGCTCCCCCACTTTTGAATGAGCTTAATGGGTACAATGATATAAAGAGCATAGGTTAAAGCAGAAAACAATCCCCAAAAGAGACCTGCTGGTGTCATAGAGAGCTGATCCAACTGACCATGAGTCGCAATTAAAAAGGTTCCACCTATTGCTAAAATCATAGAAAGGATTTCGGCTATAGTAGGTGCTACCCTATCCTTTATACATGTGTAAGCCAAGATTCCAACAGGACAGACATATTGAAGCACCGTCGCTGTACCTGCATTTGTCTCCTGAATAGCCGATAAATAAGCCAATTGATTCAGAAAGAGGCCAAATAAAGAAAATAAGAAGAGAAAAAAGAGACTTGATTTATCTTTTAAAAAAGCTAGAAATTGCTCTTTGGACTTCATATACGATAAAAGAACTAAGAGGAGACCTGCGATTATTAAACGGATATTAGTTAGGACTAGAGCCGATATCCCATGAACCATTAGGTACTGACCACTGGTCCCAGACAAGCCCCAAGCAATACCAGCAATCACTGTAAAAAGAGTTCCTTTAAGAGCTTTTGACATACTTCCTCCCTAGTCTGCTTCACGGATCAAATCCATAATCTGATTACGGTCAATGATCCACTGGGCACGCTGGTCTTTTTCGTAGGTTCTATTGGACAAGAAAATCACAGCTTCCTGCTTCTTACGATTCCACATGATAAAGGTTCCAGTATAGCCTGTATGGTCTAGCCAATCACCTTCAAGATTCCAGGCCAAGGATCGTTCCTTATCACTCAAATCTGAAAAATTCTGGCTTAATCCTGCAGCAAAATCATCCTGTAAATAATGCTCTAGGAAGATTTTCAAATCCTTCACAGTTGAAAACAAGCCTGCACTCCCGGCATGTCTACCTAGTAAACGAGCCTTGGGATCATGCACCACTCCTGCCTTCTGTCCACGAACTGTAGGGACAGCACTGCTAACTGGTCCAAAATGAGTTCCCTTCATCTTCCATGGATCTAAAACTTGCTCTTGTAAAATCTGGTCTAAGTTCTTCTCAAAGTAGTTCTCTAAGAGAAAACCGAGTAAGAGAAAGTGCACATCCGAGTATAAAAAAGCTCTCTTCTCTCGGCGATTCAAATGAAACATGGCTTCTCTTAGTTGGTCCGCTGAGAGCTGATCTCTGTTAGGAATATAAGGATCCAAATCTGTCGCATGCGTTAGCAATTGTCGAATGGTGATGTCTGGATAATCCGCCTCTGGAAGATAGGTCTTTATGGATTGATCGAGCTCTATCTTGTCTTGCTTCCACATGAAGGTTAAGACGGTTCCTACGCCAACAACCTTACTCACACTTGCCAAATCATAGACTAAACCTTGACAAGTCTGCTCTCCAATTTCTGGATTTGCTTCTCCGAGGTAGCAATCAGACCATTCACCATCCCGATAATACGCAAAAGAGGCACCAGGATAAATCCCTGCCTCAATTTGTTGCTCTATTTTTTGAATGATTTCTTGTTTCATACTTTTTCAAACCACAATTCGATATTGTTGGCATCCTTGGTTAGGAAAAACTTCTCAGACTTAGGAATAAAGTAACCTGCAGTTTCAAAACGCTGACGCAGACTTGCCAATTCAAGTTCATTTACTTGGAATTTCAACATAGACAAATCCCAAGTTACATTATTTTCAACAAGCAAATCACTACCTTGGGCTTGCTTAAAAGTTATGCTAGTTTCGATTTCCTCTTTTTCAAGCAGGCTCGTCGTTTCAGCAGGCAAGTTAATTTCTGCTGAAATATCAAATGCTGTTAAATATTGCAGTTTCTCATCTTTTGTGAAAGTAACAGTTTCATCAAACTTTCTCAAATCTTTGATGTCATCTTCCGCATGGATTAGGACAAGATCCCCCTCTGGTGAAAGGATTTCAAAAGCATATCCCTTGTTTCCTTTATAGAGTTGAGGAAGTTTTTCCATTCTAGCTAGCAGTGCTTCAACCTCGGATGGATTCGCTACTTTTACAATCAATCTAGCTAATTTTTTGATCCCTTCAACCTTGCGGCTTCTCATACTTGGTGATTCTTCTAAAACCAATTTTTCAATGCCTGACTGGTCTCCTAGCGATAAGAAAGCCGACTCTTCAAGCAAGGGTTTCATACCCAAGGTTTGGATATAAAACAATTCATTTAATCTTCTATTATTTACCTTTAGCGTCGGGATCATACGCACAATTTGATTTACATTCATAAATTCCTCCAACACTTTTTATTTTAAAGGATTTTATTCTATTTTACAAGTTATTCAACTAAAAACTTTAACTATATTAACCCTTTGAATCAGTAACCCCCCTTCGTTATCAAAAGGGGGGCTTGTTATATTTTAGTAAAATACTTTCTTAGTTCTTCCAAGAAAGTATTGCTTGAAGGCCGTAGTGATCACTAACTTGTGGACTTTTCTGACCATCAAAAACTACTTGTAAGTTTTCTACCTCTATATCCTTTGTCGTAAAGACATAATCTATCCTTAGAGGTTCACTGTTTCCCTTCCAACCATCGATTTCAGGCGGAACAGTATAGCTACCACTTCTCTCTTTTGCAACTTCAAATGCATCTTGTAAGTTTAGTGGACTAGCTAGGATAGCTTGATAACCCTCTTGACCTGCAGGATTGTTGAAATCACCAGCTAGCAAGAGAGTCTTGTTCAATTCTTTCAGAACTGCTTCAAAGCGTGCCCACTCCTCTTGGAAACCTTTATTCCACCAAGAAAGATGCACACTCGCAACTGCAAGCTCTTTGCCTTCCACTACTGTTTCAGCTAATGCAACTCGACGAGTGTGATAATCAGTTGGATCATCTACATCAGAAACCAAAATTTCACGAGCCTCAATTGGTGTTTTAGATAGAATGGCCACACCCTCATGATAACGATCATAACCGATATGGTTGTAGGCCCAGGTCCAATAATATTTGTGACCTTTTTCAGCTAGTTTCTCTACCAAAAGACGCACATAATGGTCTTGGTGAATGGGTTCTGCTGAAGGTAACGGATGATATAGCGGGCCCGCTTCTACTTGCTCTGAAGTAATTTCTTGGTTGATTTCCTGAAAACAAATCAAATCATAGCTGTTTTCAAGGATATCTTGTAACAAGAGCTGAAATTTTTCTTCAGGATTTTTTTCCATCCAACTATGAGTATTGAGTGTTAAAAACTTCATACTTTTCTCCTATAAACAAGAGGTTGGAAATAGATTCCAACCCCTAATCAATTACAATTCTACTTTCGCAACTGCTGTGTTAGCTGCAAGAGTTCCTGTTTGTTCTAATGTTACTGATTTAATAGCATCACCATTTGTAAAGACAACTACAGTTGTAGTTTCACGACCTGCTGCTTGAATAGCACCAAGGTCAGCTTTAACTAAGAGATCACCTGCAGCTACTGCTTGCCCTTCTGAAACCTTCACATCGAATGGTTTTCCTTCAAGACTTACTGTGTCCAAACCAATGTGAACAAGAACTTCAAGACCATCTGCAGTCACAAGACCAAGAGCATGTTTAGTTGGGAAGATACTTGATACCGTACCTGAAACTGGAGATACAATGTTTCCATTTGATGGTTCCACTGCAAATCCATCACCCATCATTTTTTGTGAGAAGACAGGGTCCTTAACTTGTTCCAATTCGATAACTTGACCATCAGCAACTGAGTAAACTTCTTCAGTTACACCTTTATAGACTACAGCATCTTTTTGAGCTGCTGCCATTTGACTTGAAAGAGTTTCAGGAATTACTTCACCTGAGTCAAGAATATCTTGGATATCTGATTTCAAAACGTCAGCTTTAGGTCCGTAGATAGCTTGGACACCTTGTCCTTTCATGACAAGTCCCATAGCTCCTTCAGCTTTCCATTGTTCTTCCGTTCCAACTTTTTCAGCATCTTGTACAGTTACACGAAGACGAGTCATACATGCGTCGACATCAACGATGTTCGCACGTCCACCAAGAAGGTTGATGATGTTAACAGCTTGAGAAGCTTCTGCAACTTTAGTTTCTCCAGCAGATGAAGATTCAGAAGAACCATCTGCATTTTCATAGTTACCGTTACGTCCTGGAGTTGCATAGTTGAATTTCTTAATCATGAAGTTAGCGATGAAGTACATGATAAATCCAAAGAGTACTGTAACCCAGATAAAGTTAATGATATCCATACCAAGACCAGCATTGATAGCTAGTGGAGTACGAGTCAAGAATTCGATTGAACCGAATGAGTGCACACGAAGGTTCACAATATCAGCCATTGCAAATGCAGCACCTTGAACAAGAGCGTAAACAAGGTAAAGAGGTGTTGCGATGAACATGAACATATACTCAATTGGTTCAGTTACCCCTGTCAAGAATGTTGCAAGAGCAGTTGCAATCATCATACCTTTGTATTGGTGTTTCTTATCTGGATCAACGTTACGGTAGATAGCCACAATGATACCCATCAAGATACCAAACGAACCAATCATTTGTCCAACTTTAAAACGAGCTGGATGTACTGTATTTAACAAGTGTTGGTATTGAGCTGCGTCAGTACCTTTAAGGTTTACAAGGTCAGTTACCCATGCAAGCCAAAGTGGATCTTGACCAAATACTTGAGTACCTTTTGCTGCACCAGTCATGACATCATAAGTACCACCAAGAGCTGTATAGTTCATTGGGATAGTCAACATGTGGTGGAGACCAAAAGGTAATAACAAACGTTCCAAAGTACCATACAAGAATGGTGCTAGAACTGGAGCTGTTTCTTGTGAGTTGGCAATCCAGATACCGAAATTGTTGATACCTGTTTGAACAAGTGGCCAAAAAATTGAAAGAAGGATTGCAGCGATTGCTGAACGAAGGATAACAACAAATGGTACAAATCGTTTTCCGTTAAAGAAAGAAAGTGCATCAGGAAGTTTACGGAAATTGTAGTATTTGTTAAAGGCAGTTGCCCCTACAAAACCAGAAATAATCCCTACAAACACACCCATGTTAAGTGCTGGAGCTTCAAACACGCTGATAAAGTAATCAGAAACTTTGATAGAGTTACCAAAGATTGTTGAAACCATAGCATTAGGATCTTTCAACATATCACCACTAACACTAAAGATAGCACCAGTGATACGGTTAATCAAGATAAAGGCAAGTCCTGCTGCAAAGGCACCACCTGCACGTTCTTTTGCCCAGCTACCACCGATAGCAAGAGCAAACAAGATATGTAGGTTACCGATAACTCCCCAACCAATTTGCTCAAGGATTCCACCTGTAACAACAAGTGGCGCAAAGTTAGGGTTAATCATTGCAAGTGTCTTACCGATTGAAATCATCAATCCAGCCGCTGGCATAACAGCGATAACCACCATTAAAGCCTTACCGAATTTTTGCCAAAACTCGAAAGACAAAACATTTTTGAATGTAGCTTTCATCATTCAAATCTCCTTATTTTATTTTAGTGCAAACGATTTACGAAAACGTTTGCACCGATAACACCTCTATTATACCACTTTAATTTTTTTTGTAAAGGATTTATATAAGTTTTTTTGATTTTAAAAATTTCTTACTTCTCTTCAATTGTTTACTAACTTTGAGTTTACTGGGGTTTTCTGATATAATATTAGCTATGAAATCCTATAATACCTTGAATGATTATTATCGAAATTTATTCGGAGAAAAAACTTTCAAAGTTCCTATCGATGCCGGATTTGATTGTCCCAATCGTGATGGTACAGTGGCTCATGGGGGCTGTACATTCTGTACGGTTTCTGGCTCTGGAGATGCTATCGTCGCTCCTGACGCACCAATCCGCGAGCAATTTTATAAGGAAATTGACTTTATGCACCGAAAATGGCCAGATGTCAGAAAATATCTGGTTTATTTCCAAAATTTTACCAATACTCACGAGAAACTTGAAGTGATTCGCGAACGCTATGAACAGGCTATCAACGAGCCTGGTGTCGTTGGCATCAATATCGGTACACGACCAGACTGTCTACCCGATGAGACTATCCAGTATTTGGCAGAACTATCTGAACGAATGCACGTCACTGTAGAGTTAGGTTTACAAACCACATATGAGGCAACTTCTGAATTGATTAACCGTGCCCACTCCTATGAACTCTACGTGGAAACGGTCAAGCGCTTGAGAAAATACCCCAAGATTGAGATTGTAGCCCATTTGATTAATGGTCTACCAGGTGAAACTCATGAGATGATGGTGGAAAATGTTCGCCGCTGTGTGACTGACAATGATATTCAAGGGATTAAACTTCATCTACTTCACCTCATGACTAATACTCGAATGCAACGTGACTTTCATGAAGGTCGTTTGCAACTCATGAGTCAAGATGACTATGTCAAGGTCATCTGTGACCAACTAGAAATCATTCCCAAACATATCGTCATCCACAGGATTACAGGAGATGCACCTAGAGATATGTTGATTGGTCCTATGTGGAGTCTCAATAAATGGGAAGTTCTAAATAGCATTGAAGCTGAAATGAGACGTCGAGGTAGTGTTCAAGGTTGCAAGGCTGAAAAACAGGAGTTTGATAATGAAAAGACCACTTGAAATGGCACATGATTTTCTTGCCCAAGTCATCACCCAAGAAGATATTGTCGTTGATGCGACCATGGGGAATGGCCATGATACGCTTTTTCTTGCCAAGTTAGCGAAACAAGTCTACGCTTTTGATATACAGGAACAAGCTTTGAAACAGACTAGTCAACGCCTACAAGAAGCTGGCTTCACCAATGTTGAGTTAATCTTGCAGGGGCATGAGACTGTGGATCAGTTTGTAAGGGAAGTCAAGGCTGCTATCTTTAATCTAGGTTACCTTCCTTCTGCTGATAAGTCTATCATTACTATGCCTCAAACAACCATCGAGGCACTTGAAAAGCTCTGTCAAATACTCGTTAAAGGCGGACGAATAGCTATCATGATTTATTACGGGCATGAAGGTGGAGATATCGAACGGGATGCAGTCATGGATTATGTCAGTCAGTTACCGCAACAAGAATATACTGCTACTATCTATCGCACCCTCAACCAAATTAACCATCCACCATTTTTGGTCATGATTGAAAAATTAGAAAGGTATCGACATGGATAAACAATACCTAAAAGATAAAATCGAAACTCTTCGTCACAAATTCGTCGAATCAACCCAACACGAACGTGCAGTTGGTATGTTGGATGAGGCCCATATGAGCAAAAAAATGCTGAAAATCAAGAAAAAAATGATTTCACTTGAAATGGAACGTTGTCAGAAGAAAATCGAGCATAAGGACTGCTCAAAAATTGATCAAAAAATCCAAGAACAAAAGGAACTTTTTGAAAATTGTTGTAAACAAAAATAGGGAGGTGGAAAATGAATTTACTTTTTTATCTCTTGGTTTTTTTACTAGTTCTCATTGTTTCTAGTACAACCAACAAGCTGCTTCCTTTTTTACCCATGCCTTTGATTCAGATTTTGCTGGGAATTGGGCTTGGCCTTTGTTTACCTAACAACCAATATCACTTAGATACTGAGTTATTTCTAGCTTTAGTCATTGGCCCACTACTATTCCGAGAGGCTCAAGAAGCAGACATTACTTCTATCCTAAAACACTGGCGCATTGTCCTCTTTTTGATTTTTCCAGTTATCTTTGTTTCAGCCCTAAGCATGGGGGGACTCGCTCATGTCCTTTGGGCTAGCTTACCATTAGCCGCCTGCGTAGCAGTTGGTGCAGCTTTAGGCCCTACTGACCTAGTTGCCTTCGCTTCCCTTTCTCAACGTTTTACCTTCCCGAAGCGGGTTTCTAATATCCTAAAAGGGGAAGGTCTTCTTAATGATGCTTCTGGACTAGTAGCCTTTCGGATGGCTCTCATCGCTTGGACAACAGGAACATTCTCCCTTACCCAAGCCGGAACTTCATTAGCTATTTCCATTGTTGGAGGATTTGCAGTTGGGCTTATAACAGCCTTAATCAATCGCTTCCTCCATAGCTTTCTACTCAGTGTTCGTGCAACGGATATAGCAAGTGAACTCTTATTGGAACTCAGTTTACCTCTCTTAACTTTTTTCATTGCTGAAGAGCTTCATGTCTCAGGCATCATCGCCGTTGTTGTTGCTGGGATTCTGAAAGCCAGTCGTTTCAAGAAAATAAATCTCCTTGAAGCACAAGTTGATACAGTTACTGAGACTGTTTGGCACACTGTAACCTTTATGCTCAATGGTTCTGTCTTTGTCATTCTTGGAATGGAACTGGAAATGATTGCGGAACCAATTCTCAAGAGTGCTTTTTATAACAATGTGCTTCTTCTTGTCACGATCTTCCTATTAACCTTCCTACTATTTGCCATCCGATTTGTCATGATCTATGGATTTTACGCCTTTCGGATTAAAAAGCTTCATAAAAGTTTAGACAAGTACGTCAAAGACATGCTCCTCCTTACGTTTTCCGGTGTGAAGGGAACTGTATCCATTGCCACTATCCTTTTGATACCGTCTAATCTGGAACAAGAATACCCTCTTCTTCTCTTCCTCGTAGCTGGTGTAACCCTGGTAAGTTTCCTGACGGGATTACTAGTACTCCCACACCTTTCTGAAGAGAAAGAACCGTCTAAGGATCAGCTCATGCACATCGCTATTTTAAATGATGTCACCATGGAGTTGGAGAAGGATTTAGAGAACACAAAAAACAAGGTTCCACTCTATGCGGCTATTGACAATTATCATGGACGTATTGAAAATCTTATTCTTAGTCAAGAAAACAAAGAAATTCAGGAAGACTGGGAAGCTCTGAAACTCTTGATTCTCAGTGTTGAAAGCGATGGCTTGGAACAAGCCTATGAAGAAGGAAAGATTGGAGATCGTGCTTATCGTGTCTACCAACGCTACTTGAAAAACATGGAAAAAAATATTAAGCGAAACTTTGCTTCTCGACTAACCTACTACTTCCTTGTCTCCATACGCATTCTTCGTTTTCTACTTCATGAATTGCTCACATTTGGGAAAACATTCCGTTCGTGGAAAGACAAGGAAAAACAGAGACTTCTTGCCATTGATTATGACCAGATTGCAGAACTCTACCTAGCCAACACTGAAATTATTATCGAGAGTTTGGAAAACCTTAAAGGGATTTATAAGAGTTCTCTGATCAGCTTTATGCAGGAATCTCGTCTTCGCGAAACCAGTCATATTACTAGTGGAGCCTTTGTGGAACGGGTTATCAATCGTATCAAACCCAATAACATTGATGAAATGCTCAGAGGTTACTACCTAGAGCGTAAGTGTATCTTTGAATACGAAGCTCAAAAACTCATCTCAGCTCAATATGCTAAAAAGCTACGCCAAAATGTCAATAATTTAGAAACTTATTCCTTAAAAGAATCTGCTAATACCTTACCTTATGATATGATGGAATTAGTCCGAAGAAATTAAAGTCTAAAGAAAACAAGAGAAAAACTGGAGGATTGTAAAATGAAAAAGTTGTGGAAACAGCTGACTGATAGACCCTTATTAAAAGCTTTTTTGCACTACTATCAAGCCTCCGATAGTGAGTTAACTAGCGTTGCTGTTGCCTACTATTGGTTGATTTCAATCTTCCCTTTACTCATGATTGTAGTCAACATTTTACCCTACTTTCAAATTCCCATCTCCAACTTTCTATTAACCATCAAGGAATTTTTACCGGATACAATCTATGAAGTTGTTGCAAAGATTGCCAGAGAAGTTCTTACCCAACCATCGACAGGTTTACTAAGTTTTGCGATCTTATCAGCTCTTTGGACTTTCTCCAAATCCATGAATTTTCTCCAGAAGGCCTTTAATAAAGCCTATGGAATTGCAAAAAATAGAGGAATTATCTCACACCAACTGATGAGCCTCTTGGTTAGCTTTGGTCTTCAAATTCTCTTTGCACTTGCCTTATTCCTAAGTATGTTTGGCCATATGTTATTGGATTTGCTTAAAAACTACTGGAAATCTGAAAGCACTCTGTTTTCTTATCTACAAGATTTTACAGGTCCGCTGATTTATGCCTTTCTTTTTGCAATCGTAATCATGCTCTATTATTTCCTACCAAATGTTAAAGTAAGTAAGATTCGCTACGTCATACCTGGAAGTCTCTTTGTACTAGTTACCACTATTGCATTATTAAACATCTTTGCAGCTTATTTCAACAATTATGTCAATTATCTCGTTGACGTCAGATTTTTCAGTTCAATCGTCGTCGTTGTCATGATGTTCTGGTTCATTATCATTGCCAAGATATTAATTATCGGTGCAGTCATCAATGCTAGTGTTCAAAGTTTGAAGGATCCAGACTTTAAAGCAAATCAATAATTTTTTATCGATGAAATAAATCAATCCCCCAGTCATTTGATACTGGGGGATTTTTGAATTTCCTAGTTTATTGTCCACTCGTTAGGGCTTGCAATTCTGTTTTTAGATACTGAGCCAAATGTTGGTGAGCAAAAATATTGGCATTTTTTTCTGCGGTAGGATTGTAGTTGGTGTTGGTATTTACATCATAGACATAAATGTCTCCACTCTCTGATTGAACCCATTCAATCGCCGCAACTTCAATCTGAGCATTTTTCAAGAAATTCTCATAAGCTTCTCTCCGGTCATCTGGTAGAGGTTCTGTAATCTGGAATTTTTCAGACGTTTCTAGTTGCTCTGGTCTCTTGCCGATTTGGCAACCATCTGCTGGACACAGTTGGAAACCATCTGAAGAATCGATAGAAACAGTATAGAGAAACTTCTGATTGATAAACTCTGAACGACGGATACGTCCATCACTTGGCTTGATGTAGGCTTGTAACAAGGTAATCCCGTCCACTGATGGTTCAAAGAGAGGACTATTGACATAAGCTTCAAGTTCTTCTTCATTTTGAAAGAGTTGAACGCCTAATCCCTTACCTGCTCGATTGTGCTTGGTAATCAAAGGATAAATGTTCAATTTTCTTGCTGCTTCAATGATATTTTCTTGACCTAAAACTGCAACTGTCGCAGGAGTCTCAATACCAGACTCGTTTAACTTCAAATATTGTTTGACTTTACTGATTTCTAGGTTGATAGCTTCAGTACCATTCACAACCTTGCGTCCATGTGCCTCCAACCAAGTAATCACCTGCTCTGTAAACTCTGGCGCATAACGATGTCCTCTTGTGTGAGAAGAGGCAGACATACGATTGTAAAAGATACCTTGCGGCGGTGGGCTTTGCAAATCTAAAATCCCACTAGACAAATCCCATAGTTCATAAGGGACTTCTAATTCTTCCAACCATTTCACTAAATGTTGAGTCCATTCTAGATTCTCATGAATTACATAAACTTTTGCTTCACTCATTACTTATATTCTCCTTAAGAAAAGCTGACTGATAGTTGGCTTTCCTTTTCTTCTTCTAAAATATATCCTTCTGTTTTTTCGATAACGCTGACTGTTAAGATTTGACCCAAAACATTGATCATGGTACGGCCTGCATTGACAAAGAAATCAACTGCAAAAATCAAGGCCACTCCTTCAACTGGCAAGCCCAATTGAGGTGCTGCTGCTAATAGAACAACGATAGCCCCTGATGGTACGGTTGCTGCAGTTTTTCCAATCAAAGTCAAAAGCAAAACAGTAAACAAGAGACTTGATAAAGAAAATTGAATGCCGTAGGCATGCGCGATAAAAATCGTCGCTACTGAGAAATAAACTGCTGCTCCCTCTAAGTTAAAAGTATATCCTAAAGGAACAACTAAATCAATTGTATGCTCGTCATGGCCCTGTTTTTTCAAATCTTTAAGAAGGGATGGCAAGACAACACTAGAACTACCCGTAACAAAGGCCAGAGTCAAGAGACTCAAATTTTCACGAAAGGCTGACAAATACGGTACTTTAAAGAAGAAAGCAATCAAGGGGAAAATAAGCAGAACCAATACAGCATAAGCCAAATAAGTTCCAATTACAAATTGGCCAAGCCCAATCAACTTGTCAACACCAGTAGTTGCAACATCTTTAGCGATAAATCCAAAAATTCCAATTGGTGATAATTTAACAATCACTGAGACAATCTTATAAATGGCTTCAATCCAGATTTGGAAACCTTCAATAATCTTCTGAGATTTATCAGTCTTAAGATTCCCAATTCCGTAACCAAGAAAGATGGCAAAAACGATAATTGGCAATAGAGCGCCATCTGAAAGAGATTTAACGATATTTGATGGAATGAAACCAAGCAAAAATTCGCTGAACTTGACATTGTTAGCAATCCCATCAAGATTTCCACCAGTTTGACCTATGTTCACTCCTTGTCCAAATCCTAAATAGTAACTAGCAAATACAAACAAAAGAGTAATGGCAGTTGTTACGGCAAAAAAGTAAACCAAACTCTTGGTCAAGATTTTTCCGAAAGATTTTTTTCCAATAACTCCAGCTACTGCAACAACGATCGTTGGGAAGATTAGCGGAATGATAACCATATTGATCAATTTAATAAAGGCCTGACCTAAAAATTGATAAAAGCCTGCAAATTGTGGCCAGATAAGGGCAGCGATAACCCCCAAGACCAAAGCCACCAATAATTGAATGCCTAGTGAGAGTTTTGACCATAAAGTAACTAATTTCATAAGAAACTCCTTTGTTTTATTTGCTACTCATTCTACTACTATTCTTCTCTCCTGACTAATATATATTTTTTATTGTCACCATAAAAAAGATTTATAATGAAGGTTCAAACTACTCCAACTTTACAAAGTAAATCACATTGATGTTTGATATAGTATAAAAAATCAGTTTCTAAACAAAAATTTTTAGAAAAACACTGTTAAATCAAGGAATATGCTTTCCTTTTATTCAAATTTTATGATACAATATTGTTATGATTTTAATAAAACTCGCTTCTGTCTTGCTTTTGGTACTAACCTTGGCTTTGGCTATTATCTTTAGTAGATTCTTCAAGCTAAAGAAAAAGGGGATTAACTTTGCAGATTTGGCTTTTCCTTTTCTGATTTTTGAATACTATTTGATCACTGCAAAGGTTTTTACTCATAATCAACTTCCGATATTGGGAGCAGCCTTATCTTTGTTGGCAATCATTCTAGCCTTTTTCTTCTTGAGCAAAAAACGTAGTTTTTATTATCCAAAATTCCTTAAATTCTTTTGGAGAGCTGGATTTCTACTCACATTGCTCATCTACATCGTTATGATTGTTCAAATCTTCATGATGAAATAAAAATAAATCATGCCAGCACCTCAACAGTTGGCGACTAGTTTTCCCACATGAGGTGCTTTTCTAATGACATTTTAAAAAGAGATTATTAAAAAAATAGGAGATCAAACAAGTGAAAAAAACGCTCTTGGCAAGTGCCATCACCCTTACTTTTCTAGGATTCGCAACAACCCCTGCTTTGGCTGAAGAAAATAACCTACAAACTACTTCAGCAGAAACAACACAAGAGACTACAACTGCAAATAAAGTAGAGAATAACAAACCTTCAACCAAGGAAACTCTTCCTTCAACTGAGGCAAGTTCAAGCCTGCCTACAACATCTACTACAACTCCAAGTACAAGTTCAGACAAAAAAGAAGAGACAAAAGCGCCAGAAGTCAAAAAAAATGGTTGGGTATTTGAAGAAAATATCTGGCGCTTCTATGAAGCAAACAAACCTGCTCTAAATTGGAAAAAAATTCACGGAAAATGGTACTATTTTGATAAAAATGGAATCATGCTTGATAATACTATTTTCGATGGATACATTCTAACTTCTAGCGGTGCTATGGTCGATAATGGCTGGGCTAAAATTAAAGATAAATGGTATTATGCAAAGCCATCTGGTAAAATCTCTCAGCAAAAATGGGAAAAAGTTGGTGGTGTGTGGTACTACTTTGATAAAGACGGAATCATGCTCAGCAACACTATTTTTGACGATTATATCTTTACCAATAGTGGGGCTATGGCCGAGAGCGCTTGGGTCAAACAAGATGGTAAATGGTACTATGCCCAAGCTTCTGGCAAATTAAGTAAAAATAAGTGGGATAAAATTGGTGGTACTTGGTACTACTTTAATAACGATGCCACTATGGTAAGTAATCAATGGCAAGGGAGCTACTACCTAAAAGCTAGCGGTGCCATGGCTGAAAGAGAATGGATTTTCGATAAAAACTATAATAGTTGGTTCTATTTGAAATCTGGTGGTACTTATGCAGCGCGTGAATGGATTGGCTCCTACTACCTCAAGTCAGGTGGTTATATGGCAAAGAGTGAATGGATTGACGACAGCTACTACAATGCCCGTTACTATGTGGATGAAAATGGTATCTATGTCACAGGAACTCGTAAAATCGAGGGAAAAGCTCATCAGTTCCAAAGCAATGGAAAATGGATTGGCGAAGTTCCAGTGAGTCGCGGATTTGAAAAAGGAAAATATACGAATACTGTTTTCTTAGACCCAGGACACGGTGGTAAAGATCCAGGTGCTGTTTACTATAACACGAATGAAAAAGACCTCACTATGCAAGTTTACAAGAAACTTCGCAAGGAACTCGAGGGACTTGGTTATACCGTTCTTTCTTCGAGAGATAGTGATGTCTATGTCGACTTTGTCACTGAACGTTCAAAAATGGTCAATAATACTAACTCAGATATCTTCATAAGTATTCACTTCAATGCAAGTGGAGCTCCTGCTTCTAACCGTTCTGGAATTCAGACCTATTCTTACGAAGACGACCCGGGCTATCGCTCTAAGATTAATCCATACTGGCATAACCATCCTGATCGTATCAGTGAAAGTAATCGCCTGGCTGCTGATATCCACTATTCTCTTCTAGCTGAAACAGGTGCCAAGGATGCCGGTCTCCTCCAAAGTAGCTTTGCTGTCCTTCGAGAAACGGATAAACCAGCTGTTCTATTGGAGCTTGGTTACATTGACAATTTCAACGAAAACCAACAAATTCGTAGCGATGCTTACCAAAATAGATTGGTGGCAGGTATTGTCAAAGGTATTCAAAAATATTACGCAGGCAAATAAAGAAAAAACCTCGAGAAATCTCGAGGCTTTTTTGTATTATGCTTCTTTCTTATTAGCGTCAGGAAAGAGAAATCCAATTCCCACGCAAGCCAGCACTCCAGCACCGATAACCAAACCACTTGAAAGTGGTAAGATATCAAAAATAGCATTTGCAATGATAAAGGCAATAATCAAGCTCATGAGACTGGCCTTATAATCTTTTTTAACCAAATTCTCAAGAGTAAAGAATAAGAATAGACCTACTGGAAAAAGTGCCCAGATGTTAACATCCAAACTTGGCCATCCAACAATTCCAAAATACAAGACTACTGCTGCAACGACTAAAAATCCGATACCTAATACTTTTTTCATGATATAACCTCATTTTCTATTTTGTTAGGAAGCTTTATCTCCCCTTGACAATTACTACTATAACAAAAATAAAAAACTCAAACAATAGGTTTTGCCTATGTGGTAGACATGATAGACTATGTGGTCAAAAATCTTATCAAAAGAAAAAAGAAGTCCAAGAGGACTTCTTTCACACTGCCGATTGCAGGGATCGAACCTGTGACCTACGCGTTACGAGTGCGTTGCTCTACCAACTGAGCTAAATCGGCGATTACCCTTATAGTATAGCACTATAAGGAAGGATGTCAAGGGATTCTTAACCCATCTTTTTAATCAAAATCTGACAAGGATTTTGAGGCCCCCAAAGTTGTGGAAAAATCTCTAGTTTTTTAAAACCAAGACTGCGATAAAAGATATTGGTTCGGTCATAATCCTTGTTAGAACCTTCTGCCACTGTTTTTACCTGTAAATAGTCGACTTTTTTGCAGGCTTCACTTTCCAAAGTAGCAAGCAACTGACTTCCAATCCCCCTGCCTTGATGAGCTTTTTTTACACCGAGACAATCAATCTCTGCACAATCTTCACTAGAATAGGACAAGCTTACAAAGCCAAGCAAATCACTCTCTTGATAAGCAGCCCAAACTCGTAAATCCTTAGCTCCTTCAATGTAGGCTTGCGTGCTTTCTGGTATTCCAAACTATTCTGGCAAATCCCTTAAAATCTCAGCGACAACTGCCATTTTTTGATCTTCACCCTTGACTTCTTTAATTACAAACATCATAAGTTCCTTTCTTGATTTTAGTCTTACTTTACCTCTTACGAACCAGCACTTTCGTAGGCATCCAATCCCCTGTCCCAAAGTTTGAGGGAAATAACAAAGAAAACAAGGGAAATCAGAATCAAACCACCAATATTAAAGAGTCCATCCTTGTCCTGCAAGAAATAGCTGGCAGGATAGTAGGCGGTAAAGGCAAAAGGTACAATAAAGCTAATTAACCAACGAAGAAGCGAATTGTAAATGGAAATCGGGTACTTGGCAAAATCATTAAACATATAGAAAATGTAAATCATGGCACCTGACTGCTTGGTCCAAAAAGCGATGCTGGCTGTTGCAATTTTCAAGGAAGTATAAATCAAGGTCGCAAAAGGAATACAAACTAGGAAAATCAGGAATTTGGGAAGCGTCCAAGCAATGCTAGTCGCCGTTGTCGCTAGTAAAATTCCACCGACCAAAAGTTCACCCAAGGCATCAATCTGAAAGGTCTCAACGAGGATGTGAAAGAGAGGATTGATAGGCCGAGTCAGATACTTGTCAAACTCCCCTTTTCGAACTAGTCGTTGACCTAAAGCCCAGAGATTGTCAAAAAAGAGATGATCTAGTCCCTTTGGAATTAAGGAAAATCCATAGATAAAGGCAATTTCTTGAAAAGTCCAACCTTCTAGCGAGGGGATGTGTTGAAAGAGTACATTAAGAAACAAGAGGTTCAGGCCTTGAGTCAGAAAGACTCCCAAGACACCAACCACAAAATCTACCTTGTATTCCATGATTTGCTTGATGTACTGTCTGATAAAAATCAGATGCATGCGTTGATATTTTTTCATCCTAACCTCCCTGAATGGTGATAAATGACTGGACTCGTTTCCAAATCAACTGAGACAAGCCCACCATCACTATAAGCCAGAAAAGCTGAAGCAAAAGTGCTTGAAGAATCTGACTAGCATCGTATTTCCCAACAATAATCATGACCGGAGTGTAAATTAAGGATGAGAAAGGTAAGAAGGACAGAATATCTGAAATGACCTTTGGAAAGAAAGCCAAGGGAATCAAACTCCCAGACATAAAGGCCACTATGGAAGTCTTAAGTAGGTTGGAACCCCAAAGATTTTTAAATACAAAGGCTGAAAATCCAAAGCAGATATTAAAGAAAAAGTTAATCAGATAGGCCAGCGTTAAGCTAAAAAGATAAAGGGTAGTTAGTCCCAGCACTTCTACAATCCCTTGCCCAGATAAGATTTTCATCAAAACAATGACACTTAAAAATGGCAGTCCAACAGAGATAAAAATCAACCACTTGGAACCAAGCTCCGTAAAGAGGTAAGAAGCCGCAAAATGCACTGGTCGCAACAAGCGCATGATAATGGAACCATCCTTGACCTCATCACCAATCATAAAGGAAGAATCCGACCTAGTCAGAAGATTAGTCACAAAACTCATGATGATGTAGAGGGTGATATCCGCCATACTGAAGCCCTGAATCAAAGGCTCCTGGGAGGAATCAAAGACAGCCTTCCATAGATAAAAAGCCACAAAAGCACCCATGACATCGCCAATCCGATAGAGAATAAAGTTGACTCGATAGCTAATCAACTCCTGAATCCCTGCATTGATAAAGGGTTTATAACGTCTCCACAATTTGACCATCTTAGAGCTCCTTTCGATAGAAGCGACGGATAATATCTTCAATATCCGTATCTACCATCTTCAAATCACGGACTTCAAAATCAGATAAGGTTTGCTTGATAATATCAGCTGATTGGTAGCGGGAACTATTGAATTCAATTATTAGGTTATTTCCTTGTCTATCAATGGATATATCAGACAAGCCTTCATAATGAGAGACGAGTTGACTTTGACCTGGCGTCAGCTCAAAGGAAAGAGTCTTCATCTTGCCAAAGGTCTCCTTGAGCTGGCCAACCGTCCCATCAAAAATCTCCTGCCCCTTATCAATCATAAAAATCCGATTACAGAGTTGCTCAATATCACTCAAATCATGAGTAGTCAAGAGAATAGTTGTCTCTTCTTCCTGATTGATTTGAGTGATAGCACGTCGAATATTATCCTTGACCGACACATCCAAACCAATAGTCGGTTCATCTAAAAAGAGAACTTTGGGATTGTGAAGCAAGGAAGCCGCAATATCCGCCCGCATCCGTTGACCCAATGAAAGAGTCCGCACAGGATCCTTGATAAATTCCTTCAAATCCAAAACTTCATTCAAAAAGTCCATACGCTTATGGAAAAGCGAGTCTGGCACATCGTAAATCTCCTTCAAAACCGTGTAGGTCTCTTGCAGTGCCAAATCCCACCATAGCTGGGTACGTTGTCCGAAAACGACTCCAATATCCTTGACATAATCTTGGCGATTATCCTGGGGAATCTTGCCGTTAATCCGACAAAAACCAGATGTCGGTTTCAAAATCCCTGTTAGCATTTTGATGGTAGTCGACTTCCCAGCACCATTAGCTCCGATAAAGCCTAGAATCTGCCCCTTGGGTACTTCGAAAGTCAAATCCTTGACCGCTTCAAAGGTCTGCTTTTCAGGATGAATAAAGGAGCGCAAAGCTCCCTTCAAGCCCGGTTCCTTGACTGTCTTCACAAAATTTTTCTGAAGATGTTGCACTTCTATCATTGCCATATCTATCTCCCTTTAGTAAGAAACAACATTGTATTTTTGAATACAAATATTCTAAATCCTTACTTTCTACACCTTCTCAATATTATTACAGAAGGATTTATACCAACCTATTATAATCCAATAAATAAAGGAATGCAAGCGTTTGCTTATAGATTATGAAATGTGAGATTTCTCTCTTAAAACACCAAAAAACCTACCCTCAGGGGTAGGTTTTTTGGTAAGAAAAAAATGAGTGATTCTACTGTTAATCCTTTAACATTTAATGATTGTCATCAGTCTAAAATGATTTTTATCCCATCAATAACTCTTTAAAAAATCTTCAATCTGAGAAACTATTTCATGACTTTGATAATGATAAAGGTCGTGTGGTGCATCCATATAGATGACTTTCACATTAGACTGTTCACTAGCAAACTTCTCTGCGTAGCGCTTCCATTCATATTGACTAAAGCTTGTATCTTGACCGTTAGAAACCAGTAGTAAGGTAGGAATTTTGGGATTGATGCTAGAGGGAACTTTCTTGGCATTTTCCTTTACCATACGAGATTCATGAAGCATGGCTTGTGACATCAACTGATTGTATGCTAGGAGTTTATATTGTTGTCGTTCACTTTCGGTCAGAGTTGGATTTTTTATATAAAAGGACTCTGGGAAATAGCGTAACAAGCCAATCTTGCTACTCCAATAGGCCACAGTAAGCAAGGCCTGATTGTCCTTTAAATCCTCATAACTTGACGGCAATGCCCAATCCAGACCAATCAAGGCTTTCACTTCATCAGGATATTTTTCCTGCCAAGCCAGACTCTCAAGACTAGCCATAGAATGAGACAAAATGATAAAAGGCCCTGTGACATTAGCCTGAGAAAGAGCTTGACGAGTCTCAGACAAAACCTCCATCACATCTCTTGAATGATTGCTATCATCACTATAACCATATCCCGCTCGCTCCACAATGACTACCTTGTATCTTTTCGATAAGGAATCCGATACATTCTTAAAGTCCAATATTGGAGAAGCAATCCCAGCACCTGAGAGAACGACTATAGTCTCTGGACCATCCCCTTCAACGTAAACATTCATGTGATGCCCATTGACGAGAACTGTTTGACCCATAGGAGTTAGAGAGGCTTGTTCCTTTTCTAAACTGATACGGTGAAAGATAAATGTAGCCACTAGAAACAAGAGAATGAAACTAATAAAGCCAAGGCACCATTTTTTTAGTTTTTTCATAGCATTATTGTACAAAAATTAGACACTTTTAGCAACTTAGGGATGGTTCTTCTCCAGTTTTCTATATTTCGTTTTCGAACTTTTTCTTCACTCATCAAATCTTGTTCGTAAGTATTTTTCCAACTCATCTTGGGATAAATCACTAGGAAGTTCAAACACGTACTCATAGCCTTCATCACAAAAGGAAACCTTCTCTTCAGCTGGAAACCATTTCCGAAGCCAGATGATATAGGAGGCATAATCTTGTAACCTGTTTGTTGAATCAAAGTAATTTATCACAAAAATATTTTTCTTGCTACTCAAAGAACTTTCCAAGGTAAGCTGAGGACTTTGATAATCCCAAGAAAGCGAGTAAGCTTTTTCAGGGTTAGTCCTTTCTCTGATTATAATATCTGGGAATTTTTCTCTCAAAGCAGTACAAAAGGCTTGTAAATCTAGGAATATGTGTTCTTTACTCTCAATAAAGATAAAATCAGCAGTACTCATCAATCTCTCCCCTTCTTTTTAAACTTTAAACTGAAAACAGACCTTAACCATCAATGGCAAAATTCTCCAGACTCTCAAATGCCTGTCCCTGATAGTCAAAAGAAAAGATATGAATATCATCAAAAGTTTGGTCACAGAAAGTAACGGTTTGTCGCTCTGGCTCGATGATTGGTTTACCCAACTTTTCAGTAGCTTCTTCATCTGTGAAATACCCATAAAATTCTTGTAAATAAGGCAGTATAAACGCAAGAATACGAGACCTATTTTTATGGTAATTGGCTGCAAGTAACTGAGCTTCCACCTCAAAGTTTCCACTTGGCTTTTCTTCCCAAGCTACAAGAACATCATCTACTTCATGAAGGTAGGCTTGTAAGGACTGATCGAATATCATAGCTATTTTTCCTTTCAAAAGTTGATTAAAAAGCTAGTTTTACCCAAAAAATCACTAAATGATTCTCTCCATCCTCATTATATCACTTTTTAAATAAGGTTGAGAAGAGTTGAAAAATGAGAAAACCCACCCTCAGGGGCAGGTTTCTGTTTTGTATGGTTAAGCTAGATTAAGCTTTACCTTCTGAACCGAATACGTCGATACGTTCTTCAACTGATGCTTGGATAGCTTTTACACCGTCAGCCAAGAATTTACGTGGGTCGAAGAGTTTTTTCTTGTCGTATTCTGCTTCGTTTGCTTCGTAGTCACGAGCAAATTTACGAGTTGCGTTAGCGAATGCGATTTGGCATTCAGTGTTAACGTTAACTTTAGCAACACCAAGTTTGATAGCTGCTTGGATTTGGTCATCAGGAATACCTGATCCACCGTGCAATACGATTGGGAATCCTGGTACAGCTTCAGTCAATTTTTGCAAGTGATCAAGATGAAGACCTTTCCAGTTTGCTGGGTAAGGACCGTGGATGTTACCGATACCAGCTGCCAAGAAGTCGATACCAGTTGCAACCATTGCTTTAGCGTCTTCGATTGGTGCCAATTCACCGTCACCGATGATACCGTCTTCTTCACCACCGATAGTTCCAACTTCAGCTTCTACTGATACACCATTTGCGTGAGCAAATTCTACAACTTTACGAGCTTTTTCAAGGTTTTCTTCAACTGGAAGGTGTGAACCATCAAACATAACTGAAGTATAACCAACTTGAATACACTCAAGTGCATCTTCGTAGTGACCGTGGTCAAGGTGGATAGCTACTGGTACAGTGATACCCATTGATTCTACAAGGTTAGCGATCAAGTTGCGAGCAACTTTGTAACCACCCATGTATTTAGCAGCACCCATTGAAGTTTGGATCAAAACTGGAGCTTTTTTAGCTTCTGCTGCACGCAAGATAGCTTGAGTCCACTCAAGGTTGTTTGTGTTAAATCCACCAACTGCATAACCATTGTCACGAGCTGCTTGGACAAATTTTTCTGCTGAAACGATTGCCATTTTATCAGGCCTCCTGTATATTTTTATGGGATATCCCATTTACATTGTTCATTTTATCACTTTTTGACAAAAAAAGCTAGTTTTTCCTGTAGTTTAGATTGAATTTCTTCTATCTAAAAATATGTAACCCTCCTCAAAGTCCTAATCTTACAGGTCTTTAGGTAGGTTCATATAAAAGGCTAAGTGGTCTTCATAGCGTTCAAATCGATAGTCAATTTCTTCGTTTTCCAATAAACTTTTAACTACGAATAGTCCCAAGCCAGCTCCCTTACTTTGTCGACTAGAAACCGTAAAGGATTGTTCAAACTTATCTTGCTCCTCAGGTGTACAGGCGTTCTCAATGAAAACCCAGCCATCTTCTGTCCCAATTTTTAGATAACCACCCTGAACAGAGTGTTTCACAGCATTACTGATAAGATTGGAAAGAATCAGCTTGAGTACCGAAGGATTTAGATAAGTTTGTTGGTCTGTGAGTTGATTCACAACTGAGATTTCCCTCTCTTTGGCTAATAAATCATAATCCTTTAAGAGAAAACCTGTCATTTCAAGAAGGTTGATTTCTTCCTTCTTGTCTCGCAATTCTTGCACTGAAGAAAGGGATAAGATTTGCTGGATATGGTGACTCAAATCATCCACGATACCCAAAGAAACTCCCAGATAATGGTCACGGTCTTTATAGCGTCCAATATTGGCTTTCATATTCTCCAGAAGAATCTTTAGACTAGCTAGAGGTGTTTTCAGTTCGTGGGAAGCACCTCGCAAAAACTCAACCTTCATCTTTTCCAGCTGAAGGATGGCCTCGTTCTTTTCATGCAAGTCTGCAATGACCGTCAAGAGATGCTGATAAAGGCTGTTGATTTGTTCTTTAAGATCACCAATTTCATCCTTAGAATCCACGCGCAACCTCACTTCTGCATCCAAATCCATCATCCGTCGAGTCACTCGTTTGATTTCCAAAATAGGAGCAACAATGGTTCTAGCATAGATAAAGGCGATGAGGAGCGAAATGATGAAAGACGCTAATAAAGTATAAGGCAGAAATTGAAGACTGATGTCTTCTGCTTCTTTCTGCAAATCCATAGAAGCTAAAAACTGTAAGGTCATCGTCTGACCATCCTTAGTTTGAACTTCTCTTTCCTCAATAACCAAGGAGGCCGTTTGTCGTTGTTTATCAACGGGAAGATTATCATTGACTTCCAACTTATCCTGAGTCATCTCTCCCTTAACAGCTCCCTTAATATCACTGCTTTTAGAATAAAGTTCAAGGACTTCCTGAATAGCTTGACTATCTTTGCCTTGGAGAGACTGGGCAATTTCTGTAGCCTTTTGCCCTATGCTCTCCTGACGATGACTGAGATAGGTCGGAGGAAAGAGGAAATAGATGGCCAAATGCAAACAAATGACCAAGGTAGAAAATACCGAGAAGGTATAGATAAAAATTTTTTTAAATAAACCTGAACGTCTCATTTTCTCTCCAATTTATAACCAACATTGCGCACGGTAAGAATACAGTCTAAATCCAATTTTTTCCGTAATTCCTTGATATAGACATCGATCACTCTGTCAAAAGGAACCTCATCTGTCATCTTCCATACAGCATCGATAATCTGCGACCGTGTTAAGGCTCGACCTTCATTTTTAACCAGATAGTCTAAAATTTCTAGTTCTTTTGCATTCACTGCAACTTCTTGACCTGCTACTTTAGCGCTATAACTGTCAAAGTCTACCTGGGTGTCCCTATAGGTAAAAATACGACCAGTATCATAATAACGCTTAAAGATGGCATCCACTCGTACCTTTAATAAAGATAGGGAAAAAGGCTTTTCCAAATATCCATCTGCTAATGCAGCAAAGGCACTCATCTTATATTCTTCGTCCTGAAAGGCTGTCAACATCAAGACCGGAACTTGACTGCTTTTACGGATTTCTGACAAAACCTCTAAACCATTGAGTTTCGGCATTTGAATATCTAAGAGAACCAAGGCAACTTGGTGATTGGAAAATTGTTTTAAAGCCTCAAGGCCATCTGCAGCCTGAATGGTTTCATAGCCACAATCCGTCAAATAATCACTAATTCCCTCACGGATCATGTCTTCATCTTCTACAATTAGAATTTTCATATAAATCCTTTTCTATCAAAAATGCTACCTATATTATATCTCATTTGAGTGAGAATAGGTAGCAGGTTTTTTATTCACTATCTATCAAAAGTTCTTTTGGTTGTTTAAAGAGGAGATTGCTGGAAGCAAGTGCCATAACAAGTACTACTAGAACCAATCCAAGAACAAAAACGATAGCAAAATCTGATGGTTGAATGGAAATATCAAGACTAGAAAGTGTTTTACTAAAGCCGTCCACTTCTGCTCCACCACCGAGATTGGAAGCTTGTGCAGCCTTACTTGCCTGCTTGGCCACATCTGATGTGACATTGGCAAGTATTGTATTTCCAATAGCACGAGCTGTATAGTTGGCTAGGAAGTAGGCTGAAATGAGAGCTGGAATAGCAATCATAACTGCTTCTGTGATAAATTGTCCTAGAATACTTGCTTGTTTTAGACCAATTGAAAGGAGAATGCCAACCTCTTTACGACGGGCATTAATCCATAGCGTGAGTAAGAGAGCAAGCAGGAGAACCGAGAAGCTCAAGCTACCCCAGAAGAGGAGATTAGCCATCTTGTACATGCCTGAGATAGATTGTTCAAGAGCAGGATAGTTTGATGAACTCTTGATTAAGCTATACATCTTCCAGTTGATACCGTTGATGGATCCTATTTCTTGCATGACCGTATCGAGGTTCTTATCCCCAGCTACAAAGAAGGTAGCATCTCCATAGATAGCTGTATCTTCTGTATATCCATAGAGTTGGGCAGCTGTGTGAATATCTGTGATTGCTGTATTTTCATATAGTTCCTGTGAATAGGTCACAGCAGATTTGTTATGTCCATCAAAAAGTCCTTTGATAGTGACTTCTACTGTTTCTTTGGCTCCTTTTTCATTATCCGCATCGTAGATATTGGAGTTAAGTTTGACCTTGTCTCCTACCTTCCATCCATGCTTTTCTGCCAAATCTTTATGCATGAGAATTTGGTACTTGTCGTCATTTTTTAAATGCTCACCTTCAACCAGTTTATAAGAGCCTGATACAAACTTGTCTTCTTTAGAAGAGTCATTGACACCTGTTATCATCAAGCTACTTCCAAAACGTTGAGCTCGATCTGGCGTTAGATTTTTCTTGGTTTCAGGTGTCTCAATCAATTCGTAGCCTGTTAAATCACCGATAGCATTGATACGTTTGATGTAAGATTCGATGGCCTTATTTTCAGTAATTTTTTTAATATCTTCACCCTTGATATTCCCTGCACCACGTGGAGTTCCTTGGTTGACCCTGCGGTTGATTTGCATGGAGAAACTATTGGTGATATTCTTAAAGGTTTCTTGAGAAGCCTTAGCTGTCGCACCCTTGATAGACAAGCCGACCAAACTCAAACTAGCCATCAAGAGAATGATGAGAAAGATCACAAGCGACTTAAAGAATTTTCTTGTGACATAGGCAAATGCGTTGTGTAACATAAGATTCCTTTCTAGATTTACTTCACTTATATATATTTAAAAGATTTAGTTACTTTTTTTTCTTGTTTCAGTCAGCTTTTTATCCTTCAATTCCAGTGTAATATCTGACGCCTGTGCTACTTCCTTACTGTGGGTCACAACGATCACACACTTGCCTGTTTTCTCAGCAAGAGATTTGAGGAGTTCGATGATATCCCCAGCTGTCTTAGGATCTAGGTTTCCGGTTGGTTCATCCGCTAAAATCACTGGTGCTTCAGATACAAGGCTACGAGCAATGGCAACACGTTGTTGCTGCCCACCTGATAATTGGAGAACATTCCGCTTGATTTGACTGTCATCTAAACCAAGTTCAAGAAGCGTATCCTTGCTAGCCTTCTTATTAACCAAGCGGATATTTTCTAATGGAGAAAGATAATCAATCAAGTTATAGTTTTGGAAAACTAGCGAGATATGGTGCATACGGTGATAAGAATAACCTTGTTCACGAATGTCCTTACCCTCAAACTTAATTGCACCTTCTACTGGGCTATCAAGTCCTGCTAATAGTGATAAGAGGGTAGATTTCCCAGCTCCTGATTCTCCGATAATACTATAAAACTTACCAGGTTCAAAATCGTAATTGATTTTATATAATACTGCTTCTGCAGTGTTCTTGTAACGATAAGTAAGATCTTGTAATTGTAGTAAAGTCATGATTTCTCCTTCATTAACTAATAGATGATAAAATTTCTTTCGGTGATTTTCTAAATAAAAATAGGAAACAAAGTGCAACTGACAAGCAACTAATTATAAGTAGGAAAATATAAGATTCACCAAATGAAAGAAGACTTGTTGTAAGATTCGTTGCCTTTTCCAGAGTATCTTGTAGTGCAGCTTGGTCACCGCTTGCTAGTACAGTCTTCAAGAGATAGGAAGTAATGGCATTTCCAGCTACAAATGCAGGCAGAATAGATGCCAATGAAACTATGATGACTTCCAGGCAGAATTGGCTAAAGATTTCTCTTTTTCCCTTCCCTAGTGCCAATAAAATACCAACCTCGTAGACTCGCTCTCGTAACCAAAGTGACAAGACCAAGATCAGCGCTCCTACACCAGCAATCATAATGCCATAGAGGAAAATTTGTAGGAAGGTTTGGAAGGTCGAAACTGAATCCTTGATTTGTTCAAAGGCCTTATTTTCCTTTTCCACTTGAAAGCCTTGATTTTCAAGAGATAACTTTTCAACCTCTTGAATGATGTCATCCATATCTTTGGGATTTTCTAGATAGAAACGAGCGACAGTAACTTGTGCTTCTTTAGTTCCAAGAAGAGTTTGGCTACTTTCGAAGTCTGTATAGACCGTGTTTTCACTAAAATCTGAGCTAAGACCAGTGAATTTTTCTTGCTTCTTACCTGAGAAAATACCTACGATTTCATAGTCTAGCCTTTGTCCACTATTTCCTTTTACTTGACCAGGATTTAAGCTAATCTTATCTCCTATCTTTAGATTGTTTTTATTTGCTAAATCTTCATGGATTAAGATTTTTTTGCTATCTCCTTTTTCTAAATGCCTTCCTTCTTTAAGGGTAAAGGCAGAACTTGTAAAAGAAACGTCCTTGGAAGAATCTTTCAAAGCAATTAAACTGATAAGATTTTTTTCAGCTTCTGTCAGATCATCCCTTTGGATACTTTGTTCTCCAGTAACTACTTCGTTGTCAGTCAACTTAGCTATTGTTTCTAGCTCTGGGAAAATCTCCTCAAGTCCCTTTATTTTTTTAAGGTCATCTAGTTGAGACAGCTGAAAGGTTTGATCCGGCTCCATTCTTTTAATAAAAAAAGATGTATTCAAGGAGCGGTAGAGATTATTCTCTACTGTTTTGTTGGACTTCATAAGCGTCAAACAAGCCGATATTCCAGCCAATAAGACAAATAGAATCAGGAATAATATGAGACTTCTCAGTCGTTTTCTGCTGACGTAAGCCCAAG
This sequence comes from Streptococcus sp. SCPM-O-B-15277 (M60), assembly GCF_058200335.1. Lineage (NCBI taxonomy): Bacteria > Bacillati > Bacillota > Bacilli > Lactobacillales > Streptococcaceae > Streptococcus > Streptococcus sp. SCPM-O-B-15277 (M60). The sequence continues at coordinate 392,597 of NZ_JBYQGR010000001.1, read as the reverse complement.
CTCTTTGAGTGGGATTCATATAGCACCTCCATATTTGTAAAACCATTATAATATTCAAATATGAAATGTTTATGAAATCACAAAAAAAAGAGAGTGGGACAGAAATCGGTCATTCGTTAGAATTCGATTTCGTCGTCCCACCTCCGCACAGTTGAGTAGGGCTGTAAAAGCTGATGAAATCAGCGGAGTAGAGCCCACTCAACCACTGCGTCTTGCTCGACAATCCAAAAACAATTGAGAGGCTAGGACTTTTGTCCCAGCCTCTTTTTTATAAAAAAAATAAAGAGCTAGCTAAGCTAGCTCTTCTGCTATGCGGAGAGAGGGACTTGAACCCTCACGACCTAAAGCGGTCACAGGATCCTTAGTCCTGCGCGTCTGCCAATTCCGCCATCCCCGCGTCGATTACTTTACTAGTATATCAACTTTGAAAAAAATTGTCAAGACTTTTTTCAGATTTTTTCATCTTGAAATGTATTATTCTGTAATTTCAAGCAAATTTTCATCAACCAATTTCGCACCAAGTGTATTCTTAAAATGTCCAAGTGCAAAGGCATGATTCTCAGGCCAAATGGATGCTACTGCCGGTTTCACAACTTCTATCTGATAACCAAGATTATAAGCATCAATGGCTGTATGCAAGACACAAATATCTGTAAGAACTCCCGTCAAAATGACAGTATCCACTTTACGCTCTCTGAGACGGATATCCAAATCTGTCCCAGAAAATGCTGAATAGTGACGCTTGTCCATCCAGAAAACACGACTATCATCAGCATGTTCCTGATAGAAGTCGGCTAACTTGCCATACAAATTTCGTCCACTAGTCCCAATAATGTTATGTGGCGGGAAGAGTTTACTTTCAGGATGAAAAACATCATTTTCTTCATGGGCATCAATTGTAAAAAAGATATAATCTCCACGTTCAAAAGCCTTTTGGGTCACCGCATATATATCATCAGATATTGCTTGAGCTGGAGCACCCGCAGTCAGTTTCCCATGATCCGCTACAAAATCTTCTGTATAATCAATAGAAATTAGTGCCTTAGCCATTAATAGTTCCTCTTTTTCACTTCTTCAAAAATATCTGGGATTAGAACTTTGAGATAAGTTCCTTTCATACCAAGAGAACGACTTTCAATAATCCCTGCAGATTCAAGTTTACGAAGGGCATTCACAATTACAGAGCGAGTGATACCAATACGGTCTGCAATGACTGAAGCTGTTAATTGACCTTCATTACCATTTAATTCAGCTAAAATAGCCGATACTGCTCTAAGTTCAGAGTACGAAAGGGTATTAACCGCCATAGTTACAGCCGTACGACGACGAATATTTTTCTCATCTTCCTCACGTTGGAAGTTCAAGAGTTGAATTCCTACTACTGTGCTGGCAATTTCAACAAGAATTAAATCTTCATCTTCAAACTTTTTATCATTACGCCATATAATCAATGAACCCAAGCGAATCCCTGAGACATGGATTGGAGCAATTGTTGTCAAACCATCTGGGAAATCAGAACGACTCTCAGTTGGGAAAATTGTCAAATCATGCTCTACTGGAAGATTGGCCTCCGTATCGTAGATCATGTTCGCACCTTGCACATAATCTTCTGGGAAAGTCTTTGATTGGAAGAATTGCTCAACTCGGTCATTATTAGTTTTGTAGCGCATAAAGTAGCCCAACAAACGACCCTTGCTATTCACAATACAAGCGTTACAGTCAATAATATCTGCTAATTGACGTGTAATGGCATTATAAGGAAGCTCATCTTGTAATTGCTCCTCCGAACGCTTTAACATTGATGTGATTTTTCTTGTTTTTTCTAATAAATGTGCCATTTTTTACCTCGCATATAATCGCTTTCATTATATCATAAAATTCTGACTACTTCAACAATTATCTGAAAATTGTTTATTGAATTGCAATTCAAGTGTATTCGAAAATTTTTCCTATTTTTTATAATTTTCTTATTGACAGCTTTCTGATTTTTTGATAGAATAATATTACAAGATAACAAATTTATAAATTTAAATTCTCGTATGAATCTTTATATGACTCTCGGTCTCCTTATATATAAAAGCGATCCACCTCAGTGAACCGCTTTTTTTGTTATTTATCTCCTTTGTTACGAATCACAAAGCCTGTTTTCTTCTCGCTTGAAGTATTGCGTGGTTTTTTATTGTCCTTACGGTAACGCTTCTCTTTATCAAAGCGGTCGTTTTTCCGACTGCCCTTTTTGAAATCATCACGACGACCATTGCCACGACGATCACGATCTCGGCGATCATCCCCACGACGGCCACCACGACCAGACTTGCCTTTTCCGCCAAATCCACCACCGGATGGTTTAAATGGCAATGGTTTCTCGCGCGCAATTTCAACTTCTGGAAGACTATCTGGATCCTGTACTGTTAAGCTAAGGATGTACATAGCCAGTTCTTCTGGGCTGAATTCTGCAGCAAGTTTACGAGCGTCTTTTGCGAATTTCTCGAAGTTTCCACGAATGGCTTCATCAGCAAAATCACGTTCAATTTTCTTCAGTGCAACTTGTTTCTTAGCTTGGAAGGCTTCTTCTGCACTTGCAGGTTTGAGACCTTTCATGCGTTTCTTAGTCAAGTTCTCGATGATTTGGAGATAGCCCATCTCATTTGGTGCTACGAAAGTAATGGACTGACCTGACTTACCTGCACGCCCTGTACGACCGATACGATGAACATAACTCTCAGGGTCTTGAGGAATATCATAGTTGTAGACATGGGTCACACCTGAGATATCCAAACCACGAGCAGCAACGTCTGTTGCAACGAGGACATCGAGGTTGCCATTTTTAAAATCACGAAGGACACGAAGGCGTTTGTTTTGGTCCAAATCTCCATGAATCCCTTCTGCTCGGAAACCACGGATTTTAAGACCACGAGTCAACTCATCCACACGACGTTTGGTACGACCAAATACAATTGCAAGTTCTGGCTGCTCCACATCCATGAGTCGAGTCATGGTATCAAATTTTTCTTGTTCCTTAACACGGATATAGTACTGATCAACTAGTTCTGTTGTTAACTCTTTGGCAGCAATCTTGACGTGCTCAGGATTTTTCATGAACTGAACACCGATGCGTTTGATGGCTTCAGGCATGGTTGCTGAAAAGAGCAAGGTTTGACGATTTTCTGGGACACGGGAGATTATGGCTTCAATATCTTCAAGGAAGCCCATGTTGAGCATTTCGTCCGCTTCATCAAGGATAAGAGTTTCAATATCTTGCAATTTCAAGGCCTTGCGTTTGATCAAGTCAAGGAGACGACCTGGTGTTCCTACTACGATATGAGCCCCTGATTTAAGAGCCTTGATTTGTTTTTCAATACTTGAACCACCGTATACTGAACGGACTTTCACACCCTTACTACGACCAAAGCGGAAAAGTTCTTCTTGACTTTGAACAGCCAATTCACGAGTTGGTGCAATGACCAAAGCTTGGATAGTTGCTTCTTCTGTACGAATTTTTTCAAGGGTTGGCAAGCCGAAAGCTGCAGTTTTCCCTGTACCAGTTTGAGCTTGTCCGATCACATCTTTCCCTTCAAGAGCTAAAGGAATGGTTTGCTCTTGGATGGGACTTGCTTCTACAAATCCTGCTTTATCAACTTCTGCCAACAAATCGGCAGAAAGATTAAATTCATTAAATTTCACGTTATTCTTCTTTCTAAAGATGGTGCGAAGCCATCCTATAGCGCTTAGTTTATACTTTTCTTGTCATGACGTACTTTCATAGCTTTTATGAAAGACCGTGTTGCTTCTTTTCCACTAAAGAAAAGTACTGCTTTTTTGCAACCTATCTAGTATAACACAAGAGAAGGTCAAAAGATAGTCTAACCTCCTGATTAAGTCATGTAAACGATTTTTCTATCGATTTGCTTCACTCAAAAAGTATTTGTTAGAGCATTCGGTTCCTGAAACTATTTTCCGTAGCAGATTTGTGCAAAAGTTTTTTTCTTATGCTAGAATGAAATTCGAACAGGAGGAATAAAAATGTTAACATACGATTTAATTGTCATTGGATTTGGTAAGGCAGGTAAGACGCTTGCTGGAAAACTGGCTTCAGCTGGTAAAAAAGTTGCCCTCGTTGAACGTAGCAAAGCTATGTACGGTGGAACTTGTATCAATATCGGTTGTATCCCAACTAAAACCTTGCTAGTTGCTGCTGAAAAAGACTTGTCATTTGATCAAGTCATGGCTACTAAAAACACGGTTACTACACGCCTCAATGGTAAAAACTATGCTACTGTCGCAGGTACAGGCGTAGATATCTTTGATGCTGAAGCTCACTTTGTTTCTAATAAAGTCATCGAAATCCAAGCTGGTGACGAAAAACAAGAACTGACTGCTGAAACTATCGTCATCAACACTGGTGCTGTTTCAAATGTCTTACCTATCCCAGGCCTTGCTACAAGCAAGAATGTCTTTGACTCAACAGGTATCCAAAACTTGGACAAATTGCCTGAAAAACTTGGTGTCCTTGGTGGCGGAAATATCGGTCTTGAATTTGCCGGTCTTTACAACAAACTTGGAAGCAAGGTCACAGTCCTAGATGCCTTGGATACATTCCTACCTCGTGCAGAACCTTCTATCGCAGCTCTTGCCAAACAATACTTAGAAGAAGATGGCATTGAATTGCTACAAAATGTCCGCACTACTGAAATCAAAAACGACGGTGACCAGGTTCTTGTCGTGACTGAGAACGAAACATACCGTTTCGATGCCCTTCTCTACGCAACTGGACGTAAACCAAATGTTGAACCTCTTCATCTCGAAAACACAGATATTGAACTAACTGAACGAGGCGCTATTAAAGTAGACAAACATTGTCAAACAAACGTTCCTGGTGTCTTTGCTGTTGGAGATGTCAACGGTGGCCTTCAGTTTACCTACATTTCATTAGATGACTTCCGTGTTGTTTATAGCTACCTCGCTGGTGATGGCAGCTACACACTCGAAGATCGTCTCAATGTACCAAATACTCTTTTCATCACACCTGCACTTTCACAAGTTGGTTTGACTGAAAGTCAAGCAGCTGATTTGAAACTTCCATATGCTGTTAAGGAAATTCCTGTTGCAGCTATGCCTCGTGGACATGTAAATGGTGACCTTCGTGGTGCCTTCAAAGCTGTTGTCAATACTGAAACAAAAGAAATTCTTGGCGCAACTATCTTCTCTGAAGGTTCACAAGAAATCATCAACATCATTACTGTTGCAATGGACAACAAGATTCCATACACTTACTTCACAAAACAAATCTTCACTCACCCAACCTTGGCTGAGAACTTGAATGACTTGTTTGCGATTTAGTTTTATCAAGCAGCCCTCCTTGGGCTGTTTTTCTTTTTCTAAAATCTCAAATCTGTCTTTTCTGGCTTTTATGATATAATAGAAACATGAAATTAAAAACTACTTTGGGCCTTCTTGCTGGGCGTTCTTCTCACTTTATTTTGAGTCGTCTTGGACGTGGAAGTACGCTGCCTGGAAAACTCGCCCTTCAATTTGATAAAGATATTTTACAACATTTAGCGAAGAACTATGAGATTGTTGTGGTAACTGGTACCAATGGAAAAACCTTGACGACCGCTCTCACTGTCGGTATCCTAAAGGAAATTTACGGTCAAGTGTTAACCAATCCAAGTGGTGCCAACATGATCACAGGGATTACAACTACCTTCTTGACAGCCAAATCTTCAAAAACTGGCAAGAACATCGCTGTCCTTGAAATCGACGAAGCTAGTCTCTCACGTATCTGTGACTACATCCAGCCTAGTCTTTTCGTTATCACCAATATTTTCCGCGATCAAATGGACCGCTACGGTGAGATTTATACGACCTACAACATGATTTTGGACGCTATTCGAAAAGTTCCTACTGCTACTGTGCTCCTTAACGGCGATAGTCCGCTTTTCTACAAGCCTGCAATTCCAAATCCTGTTCAGTATTTTGGTTTTGATTTGGAAAAAGGTCCAGCAAAGCTTGCTCACTACAATACGGAAGGTATTCTCTGTCCAGACTGTCAAAGTATTTTGAAATATGAGCTTAATACTTATGCCAACTTAGGAGCTTATATTTGTGAAAATTGTGGATGTAAAAGACCTGACTTGGACTACCGTCTAACAGAATTGGTTGAGTTGACCAACAATCGTTCTCGCTTTGTTATTGACGGACAGGAATACGGTATCCAAATCGGTGGACTTTATAATATCTACAATGCTCTCGCAGCAGTCGCTATCGCCCGTTACCTTGGAGCTGATTCTCAACTGATTAAACAAGGATTTGACAAGAGTCGTGCAGTTTTTGGGCGCCAAGAAACCTTCCATATCGGTGACAAGGAATGCACACTGGTTCTTATTAAAAATCCTGTTGGTGCAACACAAGCTATTGAAATGATTAAACTAGCTCCTTATCCATTTAGTTTATCGGTTCTCCTTAATGCTAACTATGCAGACGGTATTGATACCAGCTGGATCTGGGATGCGGATTTTGAACAGATAACTGACATGGATATTCCAGAAATCAATGCTGGTGGCGTTCGTCATTCTGAAATTGCTCGTCGTCTTCGAGTAACTGGCTATCCAGCTGATAAAATCACTGAAACAAGCAGTCTGGAACAAGTTATTAAAACGATTGAAGCCCAAGATTGTAAACATGCTTACATCCTTGCGACCTACACTGCTATGCTGGAATTCCGAGAACTACTAGCCAATCGTCAACTTGTTAGAAAGGAGATGAACTAATGGTTTATACTTCACTTTCCTCAAAAGACGGTAACTATCCATACCAGCTGAATATCGCCCACCTCTATGGTAACCTCATGAACACCTACGGAGATAATGGAAATATCCTTATGCTCAAGTACGTAGCTGAAAAACTTGGGGCTCATGTAACAGTTGACATCGTTTCTCTCCATGATGACTTTGATGAAAACCACTACGACATCGCCTTTTTCGGTGGTGGTCAAGACTTTGAACAGAGCATCATTGCTAGTGATTTACCTGCTAAAAAAGAAAGCATCGATAACTTTATCCAAAATGATGGTGTCGTTCTTGCTATCTGTGGTGGCTTCCAACTATTGGGACAATATTATATAGAGGCTTCCGGAAGACGCATCGAAGGCCTCGGTGTTATGGGACACTACACACTCAACCAAACCAATAACCGCTTTATCGGTGATATTAAAATTCATAATGAAGAATTCGATGAAATCTACTATGGATTTGAGAACCACCAAGGTCGCACCTTCCTCTCAGATGACCAAAAACCACTGGGACAGGTTGTTTACGGAAATGGAAATAACGAAGAGAAAATCGGTGAAGGTGTTCACTATAAAAATGTCTTCGGTTCTTATTTCCACGGACCTATTTTATCCCGCAATGCAAATCTAGCCTACCGCTTGGTCACTACTGCTCTTAAGAAAAAATACGGTCAGGACATCGTTCTACCATCTTACGAGGATATTCTTAGTCAAGAAGTCGCTGAAGAATATAGCGATGTAAAAAGCAAGGCAGAATTCAACTAATCATTAGATTCCAATATGCTTCGGCAATTGGAATTTTTTTATGCTCTTTTCCCCTTCTCCCTTGCATTTTCTACTATTTTTTGCAAAAATAGAGGGGTAGAAAGAAGGTAGCATATGTCTAAATTACAACAAATCCTAACATATCTCGAATCAGAAAAGCTAGACGTCGCTGTCGTATCTGACCCCGTCACAATTAATTACCTCACTGGCTTTTACAGTGATCCACACGAACGTCAAATGTTCCTTTTTGTCCTTGCAGATCAGGAACCGCTTCTCTTTGTTCCAGCACTTGAGGTTGAGCGTGCAACTAGCACTGTTTCTTTCCCAGTCGTTGGTTATGTGGACTCTGAAGACCCTTGGAAAAAAATCCAAAATGCCTTGCCACAATTTGATTTCAAACGTGTAGCAGTTGAGTTTGATAACCTCATCTTGACCAAATATCACGGTTTGAAAACTGTCTTTGAATCTGCTGAGTTTGAAAACTTAACTCCATTGATCCAACGTATGCGTTTGATCAAATCAGCTGACGAAGTGCAAAAGATGATGTTAGCAGGTGTCTATGCAGACAAGTCTGTCAAAGTTGGTTTTGACAACATCTCTCTTGATAATACTGAAACAGATATCATTGCGCAAATCGATTTTGCTATGAAACGCGAAGGTTATGAAATGAGCTTTGACACCATGGTCTTAACAGGTGATAATGCTGCGAATCCGCATGGTATCCCTGGAGCTAACAAGGTTGAAAATAACGCCCTTCTCCTCTTTGACCTTGGTGTGATGGTCAATGGTTATGCATCAGATATGACTCGTACGGTCGCTGTCGGGAAACCAGACCAATTCAAGAAGGATATTTACAACTTGACTCTAGAAGCTCAACAAGCTGCCCTTGACTTTATCAAACCTGGTGTCACAGCCCATGAGGTCGATCGTGCAGCTCGTGAAGTGATCGAAAAAGCTGGCTACGGTGAGTACTTCAACCACCGTCTCGGCCATGGTATCGGTATGGATGTTCACGAATTCCCATCAATCATGGAAGGAAATGACATGGTCATCGAAGAAGGCATGTGCTTCTCAGTTGAACCAGGTATCTACATCCCTGGTAAAGTCGGAGTTCGTATCGAAGACTGCGGTGTTGTCACTAAGGATGGCTTTGATCTCTTTACAAGTACCAGCAAAGATTTGCTTTATTTTGATTAAGCTGAATGATATACAATATAAAAAGGACGAGATATAAAATCTCGTCCTTTTCTGGTATTAACGCTTTGACGCAGTAGCTGTCTGGCTTGAAAGATGCTTTATCAAGCTTTTTCAAACCTAGTCAGCCTTGCGGGGGTGAGACAACGAAATCGAAACTTCGTCTAACGATTTCTATCCCACCGCCTTTTTGATTTGATAATAAATTTTATCCGCTATATATCCTTTTCGTTTCACACCATCTGGAATTGTCTTCCAAAAAGTCATTCCAGCCTTTTCCATAACACGACCAGATGCAGGATTTAGACTTACATAGCAAGCATCAACCTCTTCAAATCCAATCTCATCTAGACAGTATGATAAAACTGCCTTCAAGGCTTCTGTCATGAGTCCTCGTCCCCAGTAGTCCATCCCTAAGATATAACCAATCTCACAGCTAGAGTTTTCTTTATGCACACCTACAAGACTAATATCTCCAATGACATGGTCTGGATTTTCTTTGAGACAAATGGCCCATTTGTAATAATCTGGCTCGTCATAGGATTTAACCCAATTGCCTATAGAATTTCGAGTCTGTTCAACATTCAAGTGTGGATTCCAAGTCACATAAGTTAGATTTTCTGAGCGTGAAGCCCAATTATCAAACATGGCTTGAGCGTCATTTTTTACAAATCTCCTTAATATCAAACGTTCAGTTTCTAAAGGTTGTGTACCTAGTGCTTTCATGATGCTAACTCTCTTTCTATTTTATGGATGGCTTAAAACTTACATTGACCTGTCTCATTCTCCCAATTCAAGTTATAAAGTGAAAAAGGTCCTCCGGACCTTCTTCGCTTTCTCATTTCTAGGCTCAGGGTAAAAACACTATACTCATAAACATTGAGAAAACAACAGTTCCCTCTAATTTCATGACGCAGTCGCTGTCTGGCTTGAAATGCACTTTAGCAAGTTTTTTCAAGCCTAGTCAGCCTTGCGGGGGTGAGACAACGAAATCGAACTCGAACTCTTCGAGTTACCGATTTCTGTCTCACTCCCAAAACGTATCAAACACAGTAATTGGTAGGTGGCGTTTGTGTTGGCCTTTGTACCACCATTTTTCAATGGTTGCTTGGGCTTCTGAGCTTACTTGTTTACCTTCGAGGTAATCATCAATTTCATTGTAAGTGACTCCCAAGGCTACTTCGTCTGCAATGCCTGGTTTTTCTTCTTCCAAATCTGCTGTTGGAACTTTTTCATAGAGGGCTGGATTAGCTCCAAGTTCTTTCAAGAGTTGTTTTCCTTGGCGTTTATTGAGGCGATAGAGTGGGAGAATATCTGCACCACCGTCACCAAACTTGGTAAAGAAACCTGTGATATTTTCCGCAGCATGGTCTGTCCCGATAACAGCTCCACTATGAGCACCTGCAAGGGCATATTGGGCAATCATACGGCTACGAGCCTTGATATTTCCTTTGTTAAAATCGGAAACTACACTTCCTGTTGCTTCGACTGCTACTGTCAAAGCATCAGCAGATTCCTTGATATTCACTACTAAGCTCACATCTGGCTGGATAAAAGCTAGGGCTTTTTGGGCATCTGCTTCATCAGCTTGTACTCCATAAGGCAAACGAACTGCTATAAATTTATAGCTATCATCACCTGTTTCTGCTCGCATTTCTTCCATGGCTAGTTGAGCCAAGCGTCCTGCTAAGGTCGAGTCTTGACCTCCAGAAATGCCTAACACAAACGTTTTTAAGGAGGGATGCTTCTTTAAATATCTTTTTAGAAAGTCGATGGAACGACGAATTTCTTCCTGGGCATCAATAACTGGCTTAACACCTAATTGTTGGATAATGGTCTCTTGCAAACTCATTCTTCTTCTCCTTCGCCTAGAGCTTCCTTACGCATCTTATCAATCAAGTCCATCTTGTCTTGCCAAATATCATGTGCCAAGTCTACTGGATAATGTTGTGGGTTCAGAACACGTTTGTACTCGTCCCAAAGTTTATCAAATTCTTTACGAGCATAGGACTGAATCTCAGGTAGACTCGGTAAATCATAGACCAGCTTACCGTCCTTAAAGATGTCCACCAAGAGAGGAACGGCATCAAAATTACGGACAGTTTTCTTGATGTAAGTATAGGTTGGATGGAACATCTTGATTTCTGTCATACTAGCAACATCTACGCCATCATAAGTAATGTAGTCACCTTCTGACTTCCCTTTTTCACGACTGGTAATGCGCCAAACTTGCTTCTTACCTGGTGTCGAAACCTTCTCAGCATTGCTAGAGAGTTTGATGGTGTTGCGCATCTGACCATTTTCATCTTCAATAGACACAATTTTATAGACTGCGCCAAGAGCAGGTTGGTCATAAGCAGTGATGAGTTTAGTACCTACACCCCAGACGTCAATTTTAGCTTTTTGCATCTTGAGGTTAAGAATGGTATTTTCATCAAGGTCATTGGATGCATAGATCTTAGCATCTGTAAATCCAGCCTCATCCAGTTGTTGACGAACTTTTTTAGAAATATAGGCGATATCTCCAGAGTCAATGCGGACACCAAGAAAATTAATCTTGTCACCAAGTTCACGCGCAACCTGAATCGCTGCTGGAACACCGATGCGAAGAGTATCGTATGTATCTACTAGAAAGACACAGTTTTTGTGCGTTGAGGCGTAAGCCTTGAAAGCCTGATAGTCATTTCCATAAACTTGAACTAAAGCATGGGCATGAGTCCCTAAAACCGGAATACCAAAGAGCTTACCTGCGCGTACATTACTAGTTCCATTGGCACCACCAATAACAGCCGCACGAGTCCCCCAGATAGCTGCATCCATTTCTTGCGCACGACGTGTTCCGAACTCCATCAAAGGTTCATCATCAATGACTGAACGAATACGAGCTGCCTTGGTCGCAATCAAGGTTTGAAAGTTGACGATGTTCAAGAGAGCTGTTTCAACCAATTGACACTGAGCCAAAGGCCCCTCCACTTGAACAATCGGTTCATTGGCAAATACCAAGTCCCCTTCTTGAGCAGAACGTACAGTCAATTCCATCTTGAGATTACGGAGATATTCCAAGAAGGCACCATGATAACCAAGTGATTCCAAATAAGCAATATCGCTCTCAGAAAAGCGCAAGTTTTCTAAGTAGTTCACAATTCGTTCCAAACCTGCAAATACAGCATAACCGTTTTTGAAAGGTTGTTGGCGGAAATAAACTTCAAAAACTGCTTTCTTGTTATGAATGCCTTGGTCGAAGTAAACTTGCATCATGTTAATTTGATACAAATCTGTGTGCAAAGTTAAACTGTCATCTGGGTACATATACTGTCCTTCTTCCCTATTTGTAAAAAGATGAAAATGTTTCTTCTTTTCTCATAAATTAGTACTATTATAACACATTTTCTCGATATTGATAAAAAGCTAACAAGCTATTCCATGCCCTCGAACTCATCCATATCTTTTTCATACTTCTTCTGAGCCCATTCACCATAACTTTTCAAACCTAAGTTACCAATAAATACCCAAGGGAGATAAAAGACATAGGTAAATATCCAAGCAAAAATGTATTTAAGATGTAGAGGGTTGTGCTGGTAAATTTCGATATTGAACTGGTAGTTCTGTAGCATCAAGGTAGCTGTAATCACTAGAGTTAATAATAGGCAGCCTAAAATTGTAAAATGAAAACGACTATAGTAAGTCACACCTAGACTTCTAGCACGATTGATAAAGTAAAAATTCCCTATGATAATAATAGCGAGAAGCATGCTAGAATTAAAAAGGCTTGGTGCTAACACTGATATGAAATAAGCTAGAAACAATAATCCGATAGAAATATAAAAACTCTCTGCACCAGCTTTATGAAGTTGTTGCTCTTCTCTTTCGTCTAATAATTGGTAATAATAAAATCTATTTTTCATCTTCTTCCTCCCAAAATAATTGATCTAAAGTTTTTCCTAAGCATCTGCAAATAGACTGGCAAAGCGAAAGCGAGGGATTATACTTTCCAGCTTCTATCAAGCCGATAGTCTGTCGAGTGACACCTACAGCTTCTGCCAAGTCACCTTGTGTCATATCAAGCTCTACTCGAGCTAGTTTTAATTTTAAATTCTTAGCCACTTGTAACCTCCTCCTTAATTTTAAAAGTCGCGCTTCTTTTTTCAACTTCATTATATCATATAATTTACATTATGCAATATATATCTGTCAATTTGTACGATTTTTTTAACAAAAAAACTCTACCACCAAAATGATAGAGAGTTTTCTACTTATTCAAATTTTTTCAAAATATCTACAACGTCACTTCTCTGTTTGACTTGATAGGCTTTGATGCCTAAACTTTCAGCCATGTTGGTATTATCTTTTACATCATCTAGAAAAATACAATTTGAAGGATCCAACTGATATTTATGGAGAATTTCTTCAAACATTTTTGGATCAGGTTTGATAGCCTCGATATCACAGGAAAGAACAAACCCATCTAAAATCTTTTCAAGAGGTGCTAGTTGATTTTTCAATAATTCATAAAAAACTGGTGAGGTATTAGATAGGACAAAAATACGATGGCCTTTTTCCTTTAAACGTGCAAGAAGCGGAAAGACTTCCGTGTAAATATCGATATAGGCAGGCCAGTTCCAAATGACTTCTTCAACCTTTTTCTGATAGCAATCTCCTAATAGGGAAAGAACCTTATCAACCAATTCTTCTCGAGTCAAGGTTCCCAGGTCCAATCTTTCCCAAAGCCCCGACTGGAAAATCGCCTTGTCTAAGATCAGATAATCTTTCTGAGTTTTAGCTACAGCTTTCAAAATCTTATCCTTGTTCCATTCAAGTAGAACATTACCCATATCCAGTATGATATCCATCAACCTACCTCCATCTTTTTGTGAACAATCTCTTTAAGCATCCAATGTCTGTTTATAAATCTTTTTGATAATAGTGCCTTTGTCCAGTGCAGGGATAGTCTTTTAAGGTAAAGACTTCCTGGTAATCATGTTTCTGATAGAAGGCTGGCGCTTGAAACTGATACGTATTCACAAAAACGTAGCGACAATTTCTCTTCTTAGCTTCACTTTCTGCTCGCTGCAATAGTTGGGAACCAATTCCTTGTCCTCGCAAGTCCTCCTTCACAAACAAATACTCAATTTCTAACCAATTCCCGAAAGTCTCTGCTACTAAGCCAGCTAGGAGTTGACCTTGTTCGTCTTCGATATAAAGATTAAGTGGCTCACTTTCAGCAGTTTCCCTTTTAGAACGATTATAAGAGCGAATCAAATTCCCTATTTCTTGTGCTTTCTGAGACTCTGTATTCTCCAATCTAATGTGCATCCAAACCTCCTCGAAGACAACTAACGCCTTGATTATATTCCTATTTTAAAGAACTGTCAAACGAAATAAACTCACCAACCTAAGTTGATGAGCTTCTGACTTATTTTCTAAACTTCCATTGGCTATAAATACCAAATGCAACAATCCAGATAGCTGAACCTCTAGCTCCCATTACAGTTGACTCTTGTAAGAAGAGTGTTCCAAATACAAAGATAAAGAAGAGCATGGTCAGAGGATTTAGCAAGCGATATTGAGGCATGAGATAGCCATCTGCCATAAAGTCTTTAGACTTACGATATTTGAGATGGGCTACCATGATCAAGATGTAGATAGCTATATAAACACCCGATGAAGAAGCTGTAATCAAAGCAAAGGCATCTGATACACCAGGAAGTACATTGATGAAGGCTGCAAAACCAATCAATACGGCAGAAGCAATGATTGCATTCTGAGGAACGTTGTGGCGTGAGAGTGTATCTGCCTTAATAGCTTTCAAGAAACGATTTGGTGAATCATGGGCAATTTGGTACAAATGACGACCTGTTGAGTAAAGGGTTGAATTCAAGGCTGATGCAGCTGAAGTCAAGACAACAAAGTTAATCAAGGCCGCTGCCCACTTAAGGCCAACAAGTTCAAATACCGTTACAAATGGTGAATCCGCTGCAGAAAGCTCACGCCAAGGAATAATAGACATAATAGCTAAAAGAGCTCCACCATAGAAAAAGATAATTCGCAAAGGAATTTCCTTAACAGCCTTAGGCAAGACCTTTCTTGGATCCTTGGTTTCAGATGTGGTAACACCGATAAATTCAATCATCAAGTAAGCAAAGAAAACCATCTGGAAGGCCATGACAAAGTTCATACCACCATTTGGGAAAAGGGAGAATTGATCACTGATATTTGCAAGGCTTGCTGAACCATAAGGAGTTTCAAAGCCGGTCAAAACCATAAAAATACCTGTCGCAATCATGGCAAGAATAGCCACAATTTTAATCATGGCAAACCAAAATTCCACTTCACCAAAGATTTTAACGGCAATCAGATTGACTAGCCCTAAAATTGTTAGAAAGACAACCTGAATCAACCAAGATGGCCAGGATGGAAACCAAAACTGAACATAGTGCGAGATAGCTGTAATCTCAGCCATTCCGATAAAGACCACCGATAACCAATAAGACCAAACCGAGAAATATCCCCACCCTTTACCAAGATAACGGGTAATGAAATTGATAAAGGTATGTTGCTCTGGGTCTTGATATAACATTTCACCGATAGCTCGCATCATGAGATACATAAATCCACCAGTAATCATATAAACCAAGACAATCGAAGGTCCTGTTAAACTAATCGAGCGACCAGCTCCTAGAAAAAGTCCCGTTCCAATCGTTCCTGCAATAGCCATAACCTGAACATGGCGATTGGTTAAGCCACGCTCCATTTTACTTTTCTTTTTGTGCTTTTTTTCTGAATTCATATAGTCTCCTTATTTTTTAGAATGAAGAAAAGGAGTGATGGGAAACGCTTTCCTTAAATCTACTCCTTCTTTTTATTCTATTAAACAGTTTTTTCAACTTTTAAGATTTTAACATCATAGCTTCCAACAGGTGTTTCGATTGTAACAACATCACCTTTTTTCTTACCAATCAAAGCTTGACCGATTGGGCTTTCATTTGATACTTTACCTGCAAAAGCATCTGCACCAGCTGAACCAACGATAATGTATACTTCCTTTTCGTCTTCTCCAACTTCTTGGATTGTTACAGTTTTTCCGATAGCAACTTCATTTTTAGCAACGGCATCGCTGTTCACGATTTCTGCATAACGAATTTTAGTTTCCAGACTTGAGATTTGTCCCTCAACAAATGCTTGCTCGTCCTTAGCTGCTTCATACTCACTATTTTCTGACAAATCACCGTACGAACGAGCAATCTTGATACGTTCTACAACTTCTGGACGACGTACTAGTTTCAATTCTTCTAATTCTTTTTCGAGTTTTTCCTTTTCTTCCAAGGTCATTGGATATGTTTTTTCTACCATTTTTCTCAACTTTCTTTTGATTGAATTAATAAATATATGCTTTAAAGCAAAATTATGTGGAAAACCACATAATTTTAGTTTGTGCTATTTGATTGGTTTAATTTACTATTGATATGTTCTTGAACATTGCGTTCATGTTCTTCTAGTGTTGTTGCATAGTAAACTTTACCATCTTGAACATTGGCCACAAAGTAGAGATAGTCACTCTTTGTCTGATTGATACTTGATTCGATCGCATCCAAGCTTGGGCTATCAACCGGCCCAGGCATTAGACCTACTTTTGTATAGTCATTGTATGGTGAATCAATAGATGTATCAATAGCTGCATCATCAGAAAGACTGATGTTTTGACCAAGTTTTCCTTCAGCATAAAGGATAGCGATATTACTTTGAAGTGGCATACCGAGGTTCAAACGATTATAGAATACACCAGCAATCAGCTTACGATCCTCTGTCTTAGCCCCTTCTTTCTCAACAAGTGATGCAATTGTCAAGAGCTCATTTACGGTTAGGTTCTTTTCCTTAATAGCAGCATAATGTGAAGAAAGGTTCTTATCCATAGCTGCAAGCATTGAATCAATTAAACTTTCAACAGTTGTATTTTCTTTAATCGTATAAGTCGCAGGGAAAAGATATCCTTCTAAGCGATAACGAACACCACTATCTTTTGTAGGTAAGCTTTCAAGAAGATTTGGATATTTGGCAACCTCTTGAGCAATAAAGTTCTCATCCTGAACTTTGGCCAAGAATGCTTCCGCTGTCAAAGGTTCTTTAAAGTCCCCTTGAAGTTGGCCAACAGTTTGAGCAATTTGCTCTAATGTATATCCCTCTGGAATAGTCAAGTTTGCAAGTGTAACCTCTTGAGGTTCAGGTGTCCCACCTTTTTGCAACTCTTTAATGACATCCTCAACACTCATACTCTTTTGTAGATTATAATAGCCAGACTTCAATCCAGTGTAGTTTTTATACTTGGCATAAAGTGTAAAGACCAAACCATTTTTAATGACACCTGATTTTTCCAAAGTTGAACCAATTTCTTGAACATTAGATCCGTCTGGAATCTGAACAGTCATATATTGTTTAGAATTTGGATCCACTGGTTGCAAAGCTGATTCAGCATAGCGAAGACCAAAGAAACCGCCAGCACCAAATAGAATGAGTAATACCAAAACTGTCACTAAAAATCCTTTTAAGCGGGATTTCTTCTTTTTCTTGGCTGGTTTCACAGTTTCTCTCCGACTTCTTCTAGGAAGTTCTGCTTCTTCAGTAGCTTCGTGATTTGTCAATTCTTCCTTGTGAGGCGCTAGGTTTACTGCTTCTTTGTCTTCGGAAGCAGTATCAAATGTTCGGTAAGAAACTGAAACCTTAGTTGGTATTGAATTCATTTCATCTTTATCTGAGACTGATTGAGGTAACTCAACTGATGCTTCTTTTGCAATTTCCTCTGTAACCTCTTCTTTTAGATCTGGACGAGGTGGAACAGCAGGTGCGTTCTCAATCAATTGTTCAACGGTTGAAACAGAATTAGCAATCAGCTCTTCTTCTGGAGTTATTACTCGTTCTTCTGTTTTTGTATCAGAAGAGTTCATCAAATTTGAAAAGAGGTCATCTGTTTGTTCTGTTAAACTTTCCTCTTTCTTTAATCGTTCTAAGTCTCGCAAAATTTGCTCTTTAAAACTCAACTTTTCTTCATTTGAATTTTCGCTCAAAGGTATTTACCTCCTTGTTGATAATCCTTAATATTATATCTTAAAAACTTGAGAAAAGCAACCTTAGAAGCCTTTCCAATCACTAATTCTTGTTTTCCCAGACCATATCATACCATTCTTCGCCTGCAAATTGGGATTTAGACTTTCCTTCATTGACAAAACCGTGCTTCTCATAGTATTCAATCAGGTAGTCATGGCAAGTTAGATTGATTCCCTCTCGTTCATGCTTAAGAGCCACTTCTTTAAGAGCAGTCAGTAGTTTTCTTCCTAGCCCTAGAGATTGAGCTTCTTTAGCTATAGACAGACAAGTTACAGAAATATAACCACCTTTCTTATGACTGTGGTCTTTTATTTCCTCAGTGAAAGACTGATCTTGCAAATAACGGTGAGGGACTACTGGTCCTTCAATATAACCGAGTATCTCCCCTTCTTTTTCAGCCACTAAAAAACTAGTCTGAATCTCTTTTAGGTGGGCTTCAAAAACAGAACGAGGAATGGCTTCTTCGATTGAAAAATTTTCTAGTTCAATCTCTAAAATACGGTCTAAATCACTAAGTCTAGCTTGTCGAATAATCATAGCTCCTCCTTATGAAAGGGATTCTTCCACCACATGAGAAAATTAACTTCATTGCTAACTCCCACGTCTACTATTCCTTGCTCCATAAATTTATTCATCTCAAAATAAGACAGCAATTCATCCTTGCAAAGAAGATAAATACCGAGACAATTTTGTTGAAGAGCAACTTGTTTCAAGGCCGCCAGCAACAAGGTTCCAAATCCTTGTCCCTGATACTCCGGATGAACAGATAAAGCGTCAATCACAAAATTTCTATCACTGATAACTTCTCCATTTGCTATCTTTTTTATCCATCTACTTTGTGAGGAATTAGCAAAGTCTGTCCCTGAAATATAGGCAACCACCTGATCATCAAGACAAGCTAATAGAAACGTATCCGCATGATTGCGGATACGTTCTTCTATTATTTCTCTATTCATGTTTTCTAGGAAGTTTGAATTACTTTCTTGTATCAAGCAAATCTGATCAATATCTGATCGCTGAGCTTCCCGAATTTTAATTGGAAATTCCATAATCTTCCTTATTGAACATTGCTTGTCAAATTAGACAAGAGACGCTCGAATGAGTATTCGTAAGTTTGAATATCTCCAGCTCCCATGAAGACATAGACAGCATTATCATGGTCTAGAAGAGGAGAAACATTTTCAACAGTGATGACTTGGTGTTTTTTATGAATCTTGGCTGCTAAATCTTCAACCTTAACATCACCATGGTCAACTTCACGAGCTGATCCGTAGATTTGTGCTAGGTAGACTGCATCAGCTTGATTCAAGGCTTGGGCAAAATCATCCAATAAGGCAATTGTTCGAGTAAAGGTATGTGGTTGGAAGATAGCAACAATTTCCTTGCTTGGGTATTTCTGACGAGCTGCATCCAAGGTCGCAATGATCTCAGTTGGATGGTGAGCAAAGTCATCGATAATAACTGTATCATTGACAATCTTTTCTGTAAAGCGACGTTTTACTCCACCAAAAGTCTTCAAGTGTTCACGCACCAAATTCAAATCAAAACCAGCAGTATAAAGCAAACCAATGACTGCTGTGGCATTCATGATGTTATGACGACCAAAGGTTGGAATGTGGAATTGACCTAACTCTTGTCCACGGAAATGAACTGTAAAGGTTGAACCAGTTGTTGAACGAAGCAAATCGCTGGCTACAAAGTCATTTCCTTCAGCTTCAAAACCATAATAGTAGATTGGTGCATTTGCCGTAATCTTACGCAACTCAGCATCCTCACCGTAGACAAACAAACCTTTAGTAATTTGTTTAGCATAATCATTGAAGGCGTTGAAGACATCCTCTAAGCTTGTGAAATAGTCAGGATGGTCAAAGTCGATATTAGTAATAATAGAGTACTCTGGGTGATATGGCATGAAATGACGCTCGTACTCGTCTGATTCGAAGACAAAATACTTGGCATTTTCAGAACCACGACCTGTACCATCTCCAATTAGATAGCTTGTATCAGTGATGTGTGACAAAACGTGAGAAAGCATACCTGTTGTTGAAGTCTTACCGTGTGCTCCAGCAACACCCATGCTGATAAAGTCACGCATAAAGCTACCAAGAAATTCATGATAACGTTTATAGCTTAGTCCATTCTTGTCTGCATAAGCAATTTCAACATTGTTATCTGGACGAAAGGCATTCCCAGCGATAATTTCTATATCCCCTTGAAGATTTTTCTCATCAAAAGGCAAAATCTTGATCCCTGCTTGCTCTAATCCTCGTTGTGTAAAATAGTATTTCTCTACGTCAGACCCTTGCACCTTATGCCCCATTTGGTGCAACATCAAGGCCAAGGCACTCATTCCTGATCCTTTAATTCCGATAAAATGATAGGTTTTTGCCATCTTTTTCCCCTTTACTCTGTCATATTTGTCAAGTTTAACTCTTGAGCAATTTTACGTTCTTTTTCTGATTGATGTTCTTTTTTGTTATAAATTTGGCTTTTCTTTAAAAAATCATAATTATTTTTCTTAGGTCCAAGTTGCTCTTCTTTAGTCGTTTGTTGCATCTGAGGAGCAGTTTCAGCTAAAATATAATGGCTTTGAGTTAATTTTTCACTATATTTGGTAAGCTCACCAGGATTTTCCTTTTGGAAAGGAGCTGTTGGCTGATTTGCCTGCCTTACAACATTATTTGAAGGTTTATAACGTTTGGTAAAACTAACATCTTGGGTCAAATACTTTGCTGAACGTTTCCGTTTCAAATCAGCTCTTGCTTCCTCACGAGCCAGTTCAGCGTAGGATTTTTCCTTTTTTTCAATCCGTTTATCTGATGCTTGAATCGGCGACTTTTTTTCTGTCGTAATTGGTGACCATTCCAAGTAGTTTTTGTCCTGGTAGTCTCCCTTGATATTACTAATCAAATCCGACTCATCATATAAGTTCATAAATGGCATCTCTGTCAGCATAATTTCATCATCTGACACTATTGGAAATCTTTCTTGTTTCATTTTTATTCCCTTTCAATACTCCATTATAGCGTAAAGTCTTGATTTTTCAAGTCTTGGCTTCAGAAATTCCTAATATTTCTTGAATTTCAGTAAGCGTGAGACTTCCACGAGACTCTGTTCCATCTAATACTTCTGAGACCAGATTTCTTTTCTGCTCTTGTAACTCTTGAATCTTTTCTTCAATTGTTCCTCGAGTTACTAGTCGATAAACCTCAACAGCTTGTTCTTGTCCCATACGATGAGCCCTACCAATAGCCTGCGATTCAACTGCTGGATTCCACCATAAGTCGACCAGAACAACAGTGTCCGCACCAGTAAGATTGAGACCAACTCCACCAGCTTTTAGAGAAATCAAAAATACATCGCATTCCCCTTGGTTAAAAGCTTTGGTCATTTCTTGGCGTTCCTGTGAGGGAGTTGAACCTGTAATCTTAAAGGAAGTTAAACCAAGCTGTGGCAACTCCTCTTCGATGCGGTCCAACATCCCCCTAAATTGAGAGAAGATGAGTACACGATGATTTCCCTCAGCAATTTGACTTAGCAGATCTCGTAAACTATCAAGCTTCCCGCTATCTCCCTTATAATCTTCTATAAATAGAGCTGGAGTATCACAAATCTGGCGAAGACGCATGAGTCCTGTTAAAATTTCAACTCGATTTC
Organism: Streptococcus sp. SCPM-O-B-15277 (M60); assembly: GCF_058200335.1. Taxonomy (NCBI): domain Bacteria; kingdom Bacillati; phylum Bacillota; class Bacilli; order Lactobacillales; family Streptococcaceae; genus Streptococcus; species Streptococcus sp. SCPM-O-B-15277 (M60). The sequence continues at coordinate 371,095 of NZ_JBYQGR010000001.1, read as the reverse complement.
GTTGAAATTCTGCATCGGTCACTTGTCCCAAACGCTCTTGCATCTGTTGAAGTTGAGCTAGATAGATAGCTTTTTGCTGGTCCTCCAGTTCATTTTTATAAACGACTTCTATCAGATCAGGTAACTCTGTAAGAACGTCCTCTTTTTTTCGACGCATCACAAACGGTTTAATAAACTGAGCAACTCTATCGGCTGGTAATTTCATAAAGTCTTTTTTTGCTGGTAGAAGCCCTGGCAAGACAATTTGAAAGATAGACCATAATTCCCCTAGATTATTTTCAATCGGTGTTCCGGAAAGAGCAAAAACTGATGGAACCACAAACTTTCTCAAAATCTTAGCAATTTTGGTTTGGGCATTTTTCATCACTTGGGCTTCATCCAAAAATAGAAAGTCAAAAGACATCCGCTTGTAACTGTCACTATCCTGACGGAAAGTAGCATAACTCGTCAGATAAATCTGATGATTTTCTGCTAAAACAGTCTCACGATAAGGTTTCAATCCATGTACAACAGCTACATCTATATCTGGTGCAAATTTTTCAAATTCATCAGCCCAGTTATAAATCAAACCAGATGGAGCAAGAATTAAGACACGGGTATTGTCTTGAAGCTGGCTACTTAGAAAAGCGATAGCTTGCAGGGTCTTGCCAAGCCCCATATCATCTGCTAAAACTCCACCAAATCCATAATGGTGAAGCATTTGAAGCCATTGAATTCCCTTTTTCTGATAGTCTCTGAGTTCTGCTTTGATATTCAGAGGTTTCATTGGAAAATCTTCTGGATGCGTTAAATCATGTGCCAAATGTCGGAATTCTTCAGTAAATGTAACTTGATTCTGGTCCTTAAATAGATAGGAAAGTGTATAAGCTAAAGATTTACGAGCATGGAAAGAATCACTCTCCATCTCTTCAATTCCTAAATCCTCTAGATCCTGACGAATACGCTTGGTCTGTTCATCGAAATAATAGACCTGATTAGAGGAACTGATATAATAATCTTGCTTTGCGACTAAGGCTTTCATCGCGCGATTGATTTCTTCTTGATCGATATCTTGAAAATCAAATTGAATTTCTAAAAGACTTCCCTTCGAAGATATCTGAACTTGAGGCTTCTGAACCTGATAAAGTTCTTGTAAGCTCTCAGAAATTTTTAATTCTCCAAGGGCTGCAAAGGCTGGTAAAACTTCCTGAAAGAAAGCATGGACACCTTCTGCTTTTAGACTTTGACGCCACGATTGAAATTCCGCTTCAAATCCAGCAGATAGAGCCAACTGAAAAATCTGTTTCTCTAGTTGAATATCACTAGCAAAAGGGAGATTCTCTAGTTCATTACGGTTCCTAACTAAGCAAGTTTCATATTGAAACTGCATATCTAGACGAATGGAACCATCTTCTTCTCGTTCCATGTAGAAAGAAGGACGGAAAGAGTGGATTTTAAGACCATCAGGAATATCAACTGTTCCAAGGTTTTTAAAGCGTGATAAGGTTGATGCTAAGCGATCTCGATCGCTGGTATCAAATTGTAAAATCTTTTTGCCGCTACTGTCCAAAGGCACTTTTCTTAATGTATCTAACAAGCTGGCCTGTTCTTTTGACAAGAGATAAAAAGTTCCTTTTGAGAATAGTACTTGTCCTCTATAAAAGAAATTGATTCCTGCCCGTTCAAAGATTTCCATCTCAAAATAGTTGGATTTTTCTTCAATCCCAAAAGAAAACAAACCTGCTTGACCATCAAAATCTTGGAAAAGGAGTTCATGATAATTTGAAATCTGATGATCAAATTGAAACACATCTAAGCCCATCAAGAGACTAACCCCTTGCTCAAAAAGAGACTTAGGGAAATAGAGATGTCGTCCTTGATTTGGGAAAAAAATAGTGTACTCAACCTTCTCGTCAACCAAACCTAGTAAGAAATTCAAGACTTCCTGGCTGCCTTTATCAAAGTGCTCAAATCTTAAAGAAGACTCGTAACTTTTTCCTATCATGTAAGGTTTGTTAGCCTCAATAACTTTTAAGAAAAGAGGGATATCTCTAATCACATAAAACTTTTCTTGCTGAGAAAGACCAACCCTTAACGTCCAGACAATGCGATTGGTACCTGCTTCCACCTGTCCTTGAGCAGAAAGCTGATATTTGTCAGTCTGACTTGGAAGTTGGATTGATTCTAAAAAATTCCCTCCAATAGTTACCTGTGTCTCGACAGTCTCTTTCTCTTCCTGATTAGCCTCCAAGTTGAGCAAGATTTTCTGTCCTTGCTGGTCATTTTTAAAGTAAGTTTCCAGTGCCGCCAAATGAACACAGTAACCCCTTTTTTTGAAAAAATCACATGCACAAAAAATTAAGTCATCATCCAAACTATAGCGAATTTCTTCATTTGCTACACGCGCATAGATATAATGGTCTTGTTCTTTAACGATTTCAATCTTACCAGTTTCGTAGAGTGCTACTCCCTCCATTCGAAGTTTCCCTGGAATCAATTTAGCCATAGTTTCCCCTTTACTTTATCTCTTAATTATACCATATTTCTGCCTATGAAAATAGCCTTCTAGGAAGACTTTTCTCCTAAAAGGCTAGTTTTTATTTATTTGAAAAAGTGGCAAGTATTCGTTGGCAAACTTCTTCCAAGACAGATGTCGGCATGGCCACATTTAAGCGAGCGTGGAGGGCTCCTTCTTCACCAAAGTCTAAGCCTCTGTTCAGGATAACCTTGGCCTCATCTCTTAAGAGACTTCTTAGCTCGTCATCGTTTATATCATAGGCTGAAAAATCAAGCCAAATGAGATAAGTTCCTTGAGGTTTCATAACCTTGATTTTAGTTTCTTTATCAAACAAATCCACTACATAATTGATGTGTTTCTCAATCAGTTCTTTGAGTTCTGTTAACCAATCCTCTCCATAGCGATAGGCAGTTTCTGTTGCCAAATATCCCAACCCTGAGATTTCATGTTGATTATTGGCTAGCTGACGTTTTTGGAAAGCAAGTCTCAACTTTGGATTTTCGATAATGGCGTAAGAGTTTTTCGTTCCGGCAATGTTAAAGGTCTTGGTAGCACTGCTTAAAATCAGTGAAAATTCTTTAAAATCGTCATTTACCGTATTGAATGACTGGTGTTTATGTCCAAACAAGGCTAAATCTTGGTGAATCTCATCAGATACTAGCAAAACACCATGTTTTTGGCACAGTTGTCCAATCTTTTCCAAGACTTCTTTCTCCCAAACTCGTCCACCAGGATTATGAGGATTGCAGAGAACGTAGAGTTTCACATCCTCTTCAACGAAGTCTTTCTCCAATTGATCAAAGTCAATCTCAAAAAGTCCATCTTTTTCTACTAGAGAGTTGGTGATTAGTCTACGATTATTGAGCTTAATACTGCGAGCAAAAGGAGGATATACCGGTGTGTTAATGAGCACTGCTTCACCCTCTTTGGTAAAGGCTTGAATGGCTGTTGAAATGGCAGGTACTACTCCCTCGATAAAGACTAGGGCATCCTTATCAAAGCGATAACCGTGCTGTTTTTCCTCCCAATGTTGAACAGCTTCAATCAATCCATCACTAGCATAGGTATAGCCATAGACTAATTGCTCAGCATAGTCATGGACAGTCTGACGAATCTCAGGTAACACTTCAAAGTCCATATCAGCAATCCAGGCTGGCAATACTTGACGGTCAGTCTCGGCTTCTTTCCATTTGTAGGTATGATGTCCAAAACGATTGGGCAAGGTCGTAAAATCATATTTTCCCATAGTTTTATCCTTCCAAGGCTTGACGCAAATCTTCAATCAAATCTCTAACATCCTCAATACCGATAGACAAGCGCAATAGGTCATCTGTCAATCCATAAGAATGGCGAACCTCTGCAGGAATGTCTGCATGGGTTTGAGTAGTTGGGTATGTAATCAGACTTTCAACCCCACCTAAACTTTCAGCAAAAGAGAATACTTTCAAGGTATTTAAGATATGAGGAATGCGCTTCTCATCTGCTACTTTAAAGGAAATCATTCCCCCGCGTCCTGTATACAAGACTTCTTTGACAGCAGGTGACTGTTCCAAAAAGGCTACGATTTCTTGAGCATTAGCTGTTGAGCGCTCCATACGAAGTGACAAAGTTTTAAGCCCACGAATCAATTGATAACTATCAAATGGTGACAAAACAGCTCCTGTGGTGTTGAGATTGTAAAAGAGTTTTTCGTATAAATCCGCACTATCTGTCACAACCACCCCAGCTAGAACATCATTATGTCCTGCAAGGTATTTTGTCGCTGAATGAAGGACGATATCTGCCCCGTCTTCAATTGGACGTTGGTAAATCGGACTATAGAAGGTATTATCAACGACAACTTTAGCACCTTTAGCATGAGCTAATGTTGACAATTTTTCAATATCAAATTCCAACATCAAAGGGTTGGTTGGTGTTTCGATATAGAGTACATCCACATCCTTTTCTAGCTCAGCAATCAACTCTTCTTCTGTGTTTGCATAAGTAAAGTGGAAACGACCTTCCTGTTCCACTTGATTGAACCAACGGAAAGAACCACCGTAAAGGTCACGGACAGCCAAAACCTTGCTTCCTACTGGGAAGACACTAAAGGCCAACACAATCGCAGACATACCTGAACTAGTCGCTAAAGCATAGTGGGCTGATTCAATAGCTGCTAAAACTTCCTCTGCCTTGCTACGAGTTGGGTTTTTGGTGCGAGTATAGTCAAATCCAGTTGATTGACCAAATTCTGGATGTTGATAGGTCGTTGAAAAGTGAATAGGTGTAACCAAAGCACCTGTTGCCTCATCCGACTTGATCCCTGCTTGGGCTAAAATTGTGTTGATATGAAATGATTTGCTCATACTTTACCTCCAAATCTATAGTAACTATTGTACCACTTATTTTGGATCCTTCGTTTTCTTGTTTTCAAGAGCTAGTTATAGTTTCAAACTATACAAAAACGATAGCTTCCTGAGAAACTATCGTTTTTCCTGTTGAATAGACTGATTATTTAACGTGTTTTGCTAATTCTTCTTGGGCTTTTTTATTAGATTCTTCTTTTTCTTTCAGCCATTTTTGTCTAGCTTCTTCATACTCAGCCGTTGTGACAATCTTATCTTGCAACTTAAGGTATTTGTATGATTCAACACCCTTATTACCAGCTTGAGAGAAGGCAGCAGAGAATGGAACTGTTTTTCTGATTCCTGGTGTTCCACCAAGAGATACGTTTGGCAGTGTGAGAGAGCTATCCACCAACCAAGCTTGTGCTTCAGCGTATTTGTCATAACGTTTGGTCAAATCTTGTTCAGCATTGGCTTCTTCTAGCATCTTAGTGTAGGTATCCAAGCCAACCGCAGTTGCTTTAGCATTACTTTCACCAGGTTCTAAGCCAAGGTTTTGCAATGAACCACCATTTGTAAGGTTAAGTGTATCAAGATAAGTTGATGGATCCTGGTAGTCAGGGCTCCAACCACCATTGTAGAGGTCATAATCTTTTTGGGCAGCTGTATTCGCAAGATAACCAATGCCATCCATTTCTTCTGTAGTCAGCATTTGAATATCGATGACGACATTATCTGCACCCAAGACGGACTCGATAGATTGTTTGAAGGAACTTGCCTCTTGGACACCCTTCTTATATGATTGGTCTACTGGCAAGTCTAGATGAATAGGGAATTGTACGCCTTTAGCTTCCAATTCTTTCTTGGCTTGTGCAAAAGCTTCTTTAGCCTTATCAGCATTATAATAGGCATCTTGTCCATCAGCAAAGTTAATATTTTGCCATACTTGGCCGTAGTTAACCATCTTAGAAGCGACGACATCCCCAAAATCTTTACCATCAAGAGTAACGAATGTCGGTGGAACGAGCAAGTTTCTGATAATCTTTGTTGCTCCCTCTTCCCCTTGTGACTGAGCTCCATAAGCTGTACGGTCATAGGCAAAGTTAATGGATTGACGGAATGATTTGTTTAAAACTGCTTCTTGTTGAGCTGTCTTTTCAGCGTCTGTCGTTTTTGATGTGTGGTTATAAGATTTTCTATCTAAGTTAAAGTTAAAGTAGAAAGAAGTCGCAGTTTGCATACTGTAGATAATATTATCCTTGTATTTCTCTTGCACACCTGCAAAACTTGAACTATTTGGATAGAGACGGGCAAAACTATAGACACCTTCGCTAAAGTTACGAACAAGCGCATCTTGGTCGCTTCCATCATAGTAAGTCAACTTGACATCATCTACAAATACATTTTTTGCATCCCAATAGTTTGGATTTTTCTTGTATTCAAGTACAGATTTAGATGTGAATGATTTAAGGATGAATGGACCATTATACAAGATGTTTGCTGGATCCACCTTACCAAAATCATCCCCTTTTGAGTTCAAGAAATCAGCATTTACTGGGAACAGAATAGTTGCAGTTGTTTTTGAATTCCAATAAGGTTCTGGTTGAGTCAAAGTATATTGAACAGTATGGTCATCAATAGCCTTAACTCCAACTGTTGAAAAGTCTGTTGTTTTCCCACTAACGTAGTCAGCCAGACCAGCAACAGAATCTTGCACTAAATACAAGGCTTCTGAATTTTTATCTGCAGCATATTTCAAACCTGTCACAAAATCTTGTGCTGTTACAGGCGCATACTCATCACCATCTGCTGTATACCATTTGGCGTCCTTACGAAGTTTGTATGTATAAGTCAAACCATCTTGGGAAACAGACCAATCTTCTGCCAATGAAGGAATGTAGTTCCCATATTGGTCATTTTCCATCAAGCCATCTACCAAGTTTGTAACAACATCACCTGTTGTTGCACGATTTTCTACTAGATAGTTAAGACTGGAAGGATCGTTACTGTATACATAATTGTAAGTCTTTGTAGAACTAGCTGAACTACCACAAGCAGTTAATAGTAAACCAGCACTTAAGACGACGCCTGCCAGCGTCAGATATTTTGCCTTAGACTTTTTCATCTCCAGAACCTCCAAATTTAAATATTTGTATCATTATACAGTTAAAGTTTTTTTTAGTCAAGCATTTATGTGTTAAAAATTTACATTTTTCTACATTTTTTATATTTTTTTATATTTTTTAAAGAAAAAAAGAACAATCTAAACTTTTTTTCTTTAAAAGTTCAAACTGTTCATTTTATTTATAAAGCATTATGATAATTTTAATCGTGTTCGTAACTGGTCAGCTTTTGCCTTTCCAATAACCTTATCCAAGAGTCGAGTATAGAGACTCATGATTCCGTAGAGCCCACCACCGATTGTACCAATTAAGGCGACATAGATGAAGCTCCAGAAACGTCCAGTTGGATGGAAGACAAATCCAAGAATCCATTGTAAGAAGCCTACTAGGATAAACATCACTAGTGTCAAAATAGTGACTAGAATTGTTCTCTTCAAGATAACCTTACGACGAGCTCCAGTAATCCGACAAATTTCACGGTACATCAAAACAATTGGTATGATGAGACCGATTGTCGTTGAAATGAGAGGACCATAACTATGGAAAATAGCTATCGATGGCAATTGCAAAACAATCTTAGCAATTGAGCCATACACAAAATACAAGACTGCCTTGCGGTTACGGAACATAGCCTGAAGCATTGGTGATAAGACCATGTACAAACCTAGGATTGTTGACTGCAAGACCGCAAAGACAAACAAGCCCATAGCCAAACTATCTGGCTTACCGTAAAAGACTGTATAGAGGGGTTCTCCTACCATGACTACTCCAACCGTTGCAGGCAAGAGGAATAGGAAAAGCATGGTGATACTATCTTGTACCAAGCGAGAAGCTGCTGGCAAATCACCCTTTACATAGTTCTCCGTCAAGAGAGGTAAACCAACACTACCAATCGAAACTCCAACCGATATGAGAATCATGGTGATTTTATTTGGATTGGCAGAGAAATAAGAAAACATGACAACTAAGTCTTCATTACTGTAGTTGGTAAACCACTTCATGCTATTGATAAAGGTCATCTGGTCTAAGATTTGGAAGAGTTGAATAGCTGAACCAGTTATAATAAAGGGAATAGCTTCCTTAATCGTATCTACCAAGAGACCTTTACTATCAATCTTATCTCGCGTTTCAAAAACTTTTTGAAGCAATCCCTCTTTGTAAAGGAAATAGATCAAGACTGCAAAACTAGCCACCATTCCCACAAAGGCTGCAAAGGTAGATTGGGTGACTGCTGCTAGATAATCTTTCGAACCGAGCTTCATGATGATAAAAGTCGCTAAGAGCATCCAAATGACTCGGATAACCTGTTCAGCAATTTGACTCATAGCATAAGGTTTGAGATTATTCATTCCTTGGAAAAATCCACGAATCACACTCATAGACGGGAAAATCAAGACAGCCCAAGCTAGACTTTGCATAATGGGAATCAAGTCCTTCCCTACACCGGAAAGATCTGCCAACCAAGGCGCAAAGAGATATAAAACCAAAGCAAAGGCAAGACCCAATACAGTCATAAAGCCTAAGAAGCTCCGAATCAGGGCAAAACTATGCTCTTCCTCATGCATGGTATTGTATTTAGCGACCTGCTTAGCAACTGCAACTGGGATACCTGCTGTCGAAATCAACAAGAACCAGGCGTAGATATTATAACCCATGGTAAAGAGACCGTTAGCCGTTGCAGCATAAGTCCCCATCCAGATATACCAGGGAATAATGTAAATAGCTCCGAGCAGGCGACTAATAAAGTTACTTGCTGTTAGCCAGGCAGTCCCTCGTAACATCTGGGCCTGCTGATGATTATTTTCGTTAGACATAACTTCCTCATTCATTTTTAATAACTAGGAAATGTTCCTTATCTTCCATTATAAACTTTTCCTTGTTACTTGTAAAATTCAGACTTTCAGTTTACAATAGAAAGTATGATAAAGATTGAAACTATATTAGATATTTTAAAGAAAGATGGTCTCTTCCGTGAGATTATCGACCAAGGACATTACCACTATAACTACAGCGATGTTATTTTTGATAGCATTAGTTATGATAGCCGAACAACCAAAGAAAATACTCTATTTTTTGCCAAAGGAGCTGCCTTTAAAAAAGAATATCTGTTTTCAGCTATCTCACAAGGGCTTGGTTGGTACGTGGCAGAGCAGGACTATGAAGTTGGTATTCCTGTTATTGTTGTTAACAATATCAAGAAAGCCATGAGTTTGATTGCCATGGAGTTTTATGGTAATCCTCAGAATAAACTCAAAATTCTTGCTTTCACTGGAACTAAAGGAAAAACAACAGCGGCTTACTTTGCCTATCATATCTTGTCCCAACGCTACCCAACAGCTCTCTTGTCAACAATGAATACAACTTTAGATGGTAAGACTTTCTTTAAATCTTCCTTCTCAACACCTGAAAATATTGATCTCTTTGATATGATGGCTCAAGCGGTTAAGAATGGTAGAACTCATCTGGTAATGGAAGTTTCCAGCCAAGCATATCTGGTAAATCGAGTGTATGGTTTAACTTTCGACGTGGGAGTTTTTCTTAACATCACACCAGACCATATTGGACCGATTGAGCATCCAACCTTTGAAGACTACTTCTACCACAAGCGTCTCTTGATGAAAAATAGCCGAGCAGTTATCATCAATAGTGATATGGATCACTTCTCTGTACTGAAAGAACAAGTAGAACATCAAGACCATGACTTCTATGGTAGCCAATCTGATAATCAAATCGAGAACTCCAAAGCCTTTAGCTTCTCAGCTACTGGTAAATTAGCTGGAGATTATGATATCCAGTTAATTGGATACTTCAACCAAGAAAATGCTATTGCAGCTGGACTCGCTTGTCTTCGTCTAGGGGCTAGTCTAGAAGACATCAAAAAAGGGATCGCAACAACTCGCGTTCCTGGTCGTATGGAAGTCCTCACTCAGAAAAATGGCGCAAAAGTATTCATTGACTACGCACATAACGGTGATAGCTTGAAGAAATTGATCTCAGTCGTTGAAACACATCAGACTGGAAAGATTGCTTTAGTACTCGGATCAACAGGAAACAAGGGAGAAAGCCGTCGCAAGGACTTTGGACTTCTGCTCGATCAACATCCTGAAATTCAAGTATATCTAACGGCTGACGATCCAAACTATGAAGATCCAATGGCCATTGCTGATGAAATTAGTAGCTACATCCATCGTCCTGTTGAAAAGATTGCTGACCGTGAGCTAGCTATCAAGGCTGCGATGTCTGTTACAAGTCAAGAACTGGATGCGGTCATTATCGCTGGTAAAGGTGCTGACTGCTACCAAATTATCCAAGGTAAGAAAGAAGACTATCCAGGGGATGCTGCTGTTGCAGAACGTTATCTATAGTATATTTAAAGAAGGCTAGGAAAATTCCTAGCCTTCTTCTATTTTTTTCTAAAGACGAATCGTTCTTTATCAAATTCTACAGCCAACTCATATTTCCCATCTTCATTTTGAACGATGTAGCCTAATAAGACTAGACTATCAACAAAGATATCACGTCGTTTCTGTATCAGTTGATTTTTTTTAAGAAACTTGAGCAAAAAAGTAGTCATGTACTTGAGAGCATACTCAGGATTGACATCCCCTAAAATTTCATACAGTCTCTGCTGTTCTTCCGTCAGTGGATACTGGAACTTGACCTTGTAGAAGTAATTAGACAAGGTCATCCTTTCCCTTGCAAAATCGGTGTACTCTTCTAGGATAGCTGCATTTGTTTGATTGCGTAATTCTGTCTTATAATCTTTCTCCAGGATTTCTTGATAGATGGGACTATCATCTCTTACAAAGACTTCCTGGTCTAGTTCAAGAAATTTTGTAGATTCTTGAAAGGGAAGATTGAGATAATAGCGTTTATTTTCTCGAAGGATGAGGCCCGCTTTAATATATTCCTCCATCAGCTTGTCCACTGGCTGATCTGGAAATTGGGCCTTGATTTGCCGCAAAATTACATAATCCTGCTGGTCTAGATAGTTGATCAAGTCCTTAAAAAAAGGCTGACGCGTCAAGCGTGTGGGATTAATAATTGTAATCATCCGTATATCTTTCTTTAAACTGTAGACGGGGAGACTGGGCCAACTGACTGGGATTGGTTCCTGGCTGATTCAGAGGCGCAGTTAGTCCTAGTTCTCGGTAGTAATCTTCCCAAAACGAACTAATCTCTTGTTCTCCTTCACCAAACTTCATGGGAATGGTCTCAAAAATAGGGAGGATTTCTGCAATAAATTGGGAACAATAGAAACCATCTCCATCCGGATAAAAGGAAGAATTGTAGGGAGCACCTAAAAGGTTTTCTGCTCGCTTTTTGACTTCTTTATCATCAATCTCTGCATAGCGGTATAGGTCATATACCTTCTCAGCTTCAAAGAAATCTTCAGGGGGCTGGGCTAGGACGCCACCTTCCGCCGTAGCATGATAGACCTTCCCGTCCAAAAAGATGGCTACATGGCTATAGTTCCCAGTAGATGCCTGGATGGCCTGTCCCATTTCCGTATTTTCTTTCACAAAAATCAAATCGCCAGATTCTAACATGGTCTCCTCCTAGCAAAAAAGGAGCCGAAACTCCTTTTTAACAATGGGTTATCCCCTTTATCATTAAGCATTAAAGCTTTCTGTCAATTGTGGTACCACTTGTTTCTTACGTGAAACAGCACCCGGAAGGAAAGCATGATTGTTTTCAAGTTTGAAGTTGAAAGCTGCTTCTACCTTGTCCATGTTAGCACCAAGGGCCAAAATTTCTGAGTTTGAGTTGACAATGTCTGTAATCATCAAGACAAAGTCAGAGTATCCGTTAGCTGCATTTACTGCTTGGATGGCTGCTTCGATTTCAGCTTGGCGTTCCAAGACTTCAGCGATATCAACTGTATTGACTTGAGCCACACGAACGTTGTTTCCGTTCAATTCAAAAGTCTTAGCATCGATGTCGATCAATTCTTCTGCTGATTTACTTGCCAAGTTAGTACCAGCCTTGAGCATTGCAAGACCGTATTCTTCCAAGTTAACGCCAGCCAATTCAGCCAATTCAGGTGCAATCACTTTATCAGATGGGTGTGTTGTTGGAGATTTCAAAAGAAGAGTATCTGAAATCAAACCTGAAAGCATCAAACCTGCAATTTCTTTTGGTACAGCTACGCCATGCTCTTTGAACATGCGGTATACGATAGAAGATGCTGATCCAACTGGTTCCAAGCGCATGTAAAGTGGGCTAGCAGTTTCAAAGTTAGCTACACGGTGGTGGTCCACAACACCATAAACTTCTACTTCAGCGATATCTGATACTGATTGTTGGAATTCATTGTGGTCAGTCAAAATAACTTGTTCTGCACCTTCTGCTTTAGCAAATGTGATCACGCGCGGTGCTTCAACACTAAAATAGTTCAATACAAAAGCAGTTTCTTCATTTGGAGTTCCAAGAGCCACTACTTCTGTATCCAAACCGTAAGCTTCTTTTGCAAGATAAGCAAAGGCTACAGATGAACCGATAGCATCTGAATCTGGATTTTGATGACCAAATACTAGAATCTTAGACATGATAATACCTCGTTTCTTTATTCTCTTTATTGTAGCATTTTTTTCGCTTTTTGACAAAAGTAAGAGGAGTCAAAGGACTCCTCGTTACAAGTCAAAAGTATTGACTAAATTTTTATGTTGATACTCTTTGAGATAATGTTCTTTTTGTAAGCGTGTTTGACGTTTGAAAAGAGCTTCTGCAGACATGGCTTCTTCCTTACTATCAAAACCTTCTGCAAAGATGAGTTTTACTGGTAATCTAGCTCGTGTATACTTGGCTCCTTTGCCACTATTGTGGATAGCGACACGTCTCTTGACATCTGTTGTATAGCCTGTATAGTAGGAACCATCACAGCACTCAACCACATACATATAAGCCTTATGATCCATAGTAAATCTCTTGAATTTCTGGTGTATAAGTACCATCACTATTATGAACAATGAGTGGTGGTAAAACCTTAAAACCACTAGTGGATCCGTCCTTAATAGCCTCAATCAAAAGCATATTGGCTTCCTTCTCCCGTTTAGGGTAAACAAATTGTAGGCGCTTTGGAGCTAGATTATGCTGTTGGAGCGTAGCTAAGATATCTAATAATCGATCAGGACGATGAACCATTGCCAAACGCCCATTTGATTTGAGAATACTCTGAGCACTACGACAAATTTCCTTGAGATTGGTCGTAATTTCATGCCGAGCTAAAAGGTAATGCTCGCTTTCATTTAGATTAGAATTTGGATCTACCTTAAAATAAGGCGGATTACATAAAATCAAATCAACCTTGCTCCCCTGAATGTAGCTAGGCATGTTCTTCAAATCATCACAAATAACCTGCATCTGCTCTTCTAAGCCGTTTAAACGCACTGACCGTTCAGCCATATCAGCGAGACGTTCCTGAATTTCTACAGATAGAATTTTAGCTTTGGTACGACTACTGGCAAAAAGTCCAACAGCTCCATTGCCCGCACAAAAATCCACAATTAACCCATTTTTAGGAAAACGAGGAAAGCGTGACAAAAGTACACTATCCACCGAATAGCTGAAAACCTCACTATTTTGAATAATCTTGATATCTGTAGAGAAGAGTTGATTAATGCGCTCTCCTGATTTTAATAATTGTTCTTCGTCCATACTTCTATTATAACAAAATATAATAACATCACAATGATTTGAGGGATATCAATTACTGTTTTTCTTTAAATGCTCCAAGGCTTCTCGTGTCCAAACAGGCATCATGCGACCAAGCGGCGCGAATCCATGTTTGATGCGATCATTCGAAAAACGTCTCCGTCTAGGAAGTTGATGTTTTTCTTCTTCCAAGGTACGAATGGAAAGGCTAGCCTTTCCTGTATATTCATCAAAATCTACTACTTGTACCTGGACTTCATCACCAATCTTTAAAACCTCGTAAATATTTTCGATAAATCCTGTCCGAATCTCCGATATATGAATCAGGCCTGTCACTCCTGTTTCTAACTCAACAAAAGCTCCATAGGGCTGAATCCCAGTAATACGGCCATTTAGCTTATCACCGATTTTCATTTTAGTCCTCAATTTCAATAGTTTCAATGACTACGTCGTCAACTGGCTTGTCCATTGCGCCTGTTTCGACACCTGCAATTGCGTCCAGAACTTCATAAGAAGCTTCATCCGCAAGTTGACCAAATACAGTATGACGACGGTCTAGGTGAGGAGTCCCACCTTGTTCAGCATAAATTTCCGCAATTGGTTCTGGCCAGCCACCGCGAGCAATTTCTTTCTTAGAATATGGCAAGTGTTGGTTCTGTACGATAAAGAACTGGCTACCATTTGTATTTGGCCCAGCATTAGCCATAGAAAGGGCTCCACGGACATTGTAAAGTTCTTCTGAAAACTCATCCTCAAAAGACTCTCCATAGATAGACTCTCCACCCATACCAGTTCCAGTTGGGTCTCCACCTTGAATCATAAAATCTTTAATAATACGGTGGAAAATCACACCGTCATAGTAACCATCTTTTGACAGAGCAATAAAGTTGGCTACTGTTTTTGGTGCGTGATCAGGGAAAAGTTTGACACGCATATCCCCATGATTTGTCTTAATAGTCGCAATTGGACCTTCTACTGTTTCAATGTCTACTTGTGGAAAATGTAATTCTTTTTCTACCATACCAAATCCTTCTAAGGCATCAAAGATGCCATCTTCTTCTAATGTTTTTGTAATATAATCTGCTTTTTCTTTGATTTTTTCATGAGAAACACCCATAGCGACACTAATGCCTGCATAATCAAAGAGCTCTAAATCGTTAAGTCCGTCCCCAAAAACCATCACATTTTCAGGTTTAAGACCTAATTGGTCTACCACTTTGGCAACTCCAGCTGCCTTAGAACCAGAAATAGGCACCACATCTGACGAATGTTCATGCCAACGTACCATACGTAAAGTCGATGCCAAAGTATCAGGCAAGACAAGGTCATCACCCTGCTCCTCAAAGGTCCACATCTGATAAATATCTTCTTTTTGGTAAAAATCAGGGTCCACCTCTAAATCAGGATAAATCGGGTCAATCGCCTGGCTAATCATCTCTGTTCGCCTTGATAGTTTAGCAGCATGACTTCCCACCAAACCATAATCAATCCCAACTTCTTTGGTCCAAGTAATATACTCTTCAACCTTATCTTTAGCAATTTTATTACTATAAATGACATTACCTTTTTTGTCCTCAATATAAGCACCATTCAAGGTTACAAAGAAATCAGGTTTGAGGGCTTTAATCTCTGAGACCACACCAAAAATGCCTCGACCAGTCGCAATTCCTGTCAAGATTCCTTTTTCGCGTAATTGTTTAAAGACTGTTGGAATAGTACTTGGAATAAAGCCAGTCTTTGAATTTCGTAAAGTATCATCTATATCAAAAAAGATAATCTTAATCTTCTTAGCCTTGTATCTTAACTTGGCATCCATTATAATACCTCCTTCAATTCACTCTTTCCATTATACCATAAAGTAGAGAAATCCCCTATCTTCAAAAAAATACACTATTTCTTATTCGAATTTCTTGGATAGGTACAGAACTAAATCATCATTATTTTGAATAGTCGCATTCATTTCCAACGGCTGATTTCGATACCAAACGCCTGAACCATCAGGAATATAGCCTCGTTTGATGTACAATCTCTGGGCAGGTCCATAGCCTGAGTGCAAACCTACACCCAACGTCACTTTGTCTGAAAAAAGCTTAACTCGATTTTCTGCCTCTTCCATCAATAGGTTTCCAATTCCTTGATTTTGAAAGGACTCAAAGACATTGAAATCTGAAAGTTCTGGTGCTATTCCAGCAAAGGGACCCTGCTTAGCATCGGGTAAAATAGTAATGTAGCCAGCTACAGCACCATCAATCTCTGCAACTAAGACTTCTCTCTCCCCACTTTCCTGTTCCAGAAAATATCTAGCCAAAATTTCCTCTCTACCAGGCCAACTTTGATTCATAAATCCATGAGATAAGGATTCAATATCAGACTTAATCATATTTCTAATCGTACAATTCATCTTTGACTTACCCACCTTTACTCTTTCTATTACCATTATAGCATGCCAAGGTCAGAAAAAACTATCTCGTGAAAAAAGACCCGTAAGGGTCTTAATTCGCTTTCTTATTTTCAAGCTCACGAAAAAGAGGTCCACTGGACCCCAACTCGCTCTCACATTTCAATGCTCGTGAAAAAAGACCCGTAAGGGTCTTAACTCGCTTTCTAGTTTTCAAGCTCATGAAAAAGGGTCCACTGGACCTGAAAAAAAGACCCACCCGGGTCTTTTTTTTTTAATCTTCGTTTACGAAAGGCATCAAAGCCATTACGCGAGCGCGTTTGATAGCTGTTGTTACTTTACGTTGGTTTTTAGCTGAAGTTCCTGTTACACGACGAGGAAGGATTTTCCCACGTTCTGAAACGAAACGGCTAAGAAGCTCAGTATCTTTGTAATCAACATATTCAATTTTGTTTGCTGCGATGTAATCAACTTTTTTACGGCGTTTGAATCCGCCACGACGTTGTTGAGCCATGTTTTTTCTCCTTTATAGTATTAATTGTCCATTAGAATGGTAAATCATCATCTGAAATATCCAAAGGATTGGTTGCTCCAAATGGATTTTCATCACGTGAAAAGTCTGGTACTGAATTTGTAGAAGCTGCATGATTCGCAGTTGGTGCAGAATAAGCTCCACCATTTTGTCCTTCACGAGCACTACGGCTTTCCAACATTTGGAAATTCTCAGCTACGACTTCTGTCACGTAGACACGTTGTCCTTGCTGGTTATCGTAACTACGAGTCTGAATACGGCCTGTAATCCCGACAAGAGAGCCTTTTTTAGCCCAGTTAGCAAGATTTTCAGCCTGTTGGCGCCACATAACGACATTGATAAAATCAGCCTCACGTTCGCCATTTTGACTCTTGAATGTACGGTTTACTGCAAGAGTAAAAGTCGCAACTGCTACATTTGATGGGGTATAACGTAACTCAGCGTCACGTGTCATACGCCCTACAAGTACAACATTGTTAATCATAGTCTACCTTCTTACGCGTCAAGTTTGACGATCATGTGACGAAGAATGTCAGCGTTGATTTTTGAAAGACGGTCAAACTCTTTAAGAGCTGCGTCGTCGTTTGCTTCAACGTTAACGATGTGGTAAAGTCCTTCACGGAAATCTTGGATTTCGTATGCAAGACGACGTTTTTCCCAATCTTTTGATTCAACAACAGTTGCACCGTTGTCAGTCAAGATAGAGTCAAAACGTGCTACCAAAGCGTTTTTCGCTTCTTCTTCAATGTTTGGACGAATGATATAAAGAATTTCGTATTTAGCCATTGATATGTTCCTCCTTTTGGTCTAATGACCCCAAGCCTTTGCAAGGGGTAAGTGAGGTTTGCTCACAATAAACTATTATACTAGAAAAAAGTTTTTTTCGCAAGCTTAAAGTAAGTTATATTTTTCTTTTTAGAGTTTTTTTGCAGAAGTTTTTGTAATTTCATCTACGAGAATATTTTCATCCTCGAATTTCTTTTTCAATGAAGAAAGGTCAATGCTTCCCTCAATTTGTACTTCAATAACAATTTTACCATCCTTACGTGGAATATTAACGGTATGAGAGATATTAAGATTTTCCTCAACGATTAAAGAAACAATCTTACCTAAAACTCCAACTTCATTTTCTGTGATAAAACGAACACGGATTCCCTCTTCACCATAACCAGCGATTTCAAGAAAGGCACTGAATACATCACGATCTGTAATGACTCCATACAATTGTCCATTGTCAACAACTGGCAAAATACCAATCTTATTTTTAAGCATGAGATAAGTTGCATCTTCTAAACTTGCATAGCCTGAGACAGTAACAACATCTCGAATCATGACGTCTTTTACTTTTGTCTTATTAAGCAGATAATTCATCTCGAAGATTGAAAGACTTGTCGCTTTTGAAGGACTAGCTTCAGCGATTGTCCCTTCTGTTACCAAGCCTACTAATTTATCATTCTCAATAACAGGGAGACGGTGCAGACCTTGCTCGCGCATCAAATCTGCAGCGTGCGCTACAGTCGTATCAGGACTGATATAAACGACCTTTCGTGTCATAAAATCTTTAACTGCCATCGGAAATCTCCTTTATGTTTATAGTTTTATTATACACTTTTCACGGAAAGCTATCAAACGCTTTCATTTCTTTTTCAAGATTCAGATAACTCTGAGAACTTTACGAAAAAGAGCCCCACCTAGAGCTCTTATTATTATACTTGTCTGAATTGCGTCGCAATCTTTATCTGCCGACTAAAACAATCAACTAGATCTATATGAGGATTGCTAATGCAATCTCTACCTGCCGACTAAAAAGGTCCCCCAGACTATAGAGGGATTGCATGCGCAATCTCCATCCACAACCTAAACTAGTCTCCCAGACTAGATGTTAATTGCTGACGCAATTTTTATCCGCCGACTAAAACAATCCACTGGATTGTTTTAGCCACCTAGATATGCTTTTCTGACTTCGTCTGATGCTGCGAGTTCTTTTCCTGTTCCTGAAAGAACAATCTTACCTGTTTCAAGAACATAGCCTCGATCTGCGATTGCAAGTGCTTTATTGGCATTTTGCTCAATCAAAAGAACGGTTGTACCTTGCTTTTGAATATCCCGAATGATATCAAAAATTTCTTGGATAAAAATCGGAGCAAGACCCATTGATGGTTCATCTAATAAAAGAAGTTTAGGCGTTGACATGAGTGCACGACCCATGGCTAACATCTGCTGTTCTCCTCCTGATAGAGTTGCAGCATCTTGGTTCTTACGTTCTTCTAAACGTGGGAAACGCGAAAAGACTTTTTTCAAATTCGCTTGATTTTCTTCACGATTTTTCTTAAGGAAGGCCCCCATCTCCAAGTTTTCCATAACTGTCAAGCCAGGGAAAACGTGACGACCTTCTGGTACTTGAGAAAGTCCTGATGCTACAATCTTTTGTGCAGGCATCTTTTGGATTTCTTGTCCCAAAAATTCAATTCGACCAGCACTTGGACGCACAAGACCTGATAGGGTACGAAGAATTGTAGTTTTACCAGCACCGTTAGCACCGATAAGAGAAACAACTTCTCCTTCATTGACTTCAAAGCTCACATCACGTACAGCTTGAATCATACCGTAGTGTACTGAGAGGTTTTCAACTTTTAACATAGACATTAGGCTTCACCTCCAAGATAAGCTTCGATAACACGTTTATTACTCTTGATTTCATCTGGTGTACCATGAGCAATCAAACGACCATACTCAAGGACATAGATACGCTCAGTAACTTCCATGACCAAGCTCATATCATGTTCAATCAGCATGATGGTGATTTTAAATTCATCCTTGATACGACGAATTAATTCAGTTAATTCTGCAGTTTCTTGTGGATTCATACCTGCTGCAGGCTCATCCAAGAAGAGGATTTTAGGCTCTGTAGCAAGGGCGCGAACAATTTCCAAACGACGTTGTTGACCATAAGCTAAGTTTTTAGCTAAAGTTTCAGCCTCACCATCTAAATCGAAGATATTTAGTAGTTCTAGGGCTTTGGCTTTTAATTCTTTTTCATTCTTGTAAAAAGCTGGCAGACGCAAAAAACTAGCAAATACATGTTGTTTATGATGGTTGCTAAATGCAATGAGAACATTGTCTAATACAGTTAAGTCTTTAAAGAGACGAATGTTTTGGAAAGTACGTCCTAAACCAAGAGCAGCAATTTTATAGGGTTGCTTGCCATTTAACAAGTGACCATCCAAGGTTACTGTTCCTTCGCTTGGTTCATACACACCTGTCAGCAAATTGAAAAGAGTTGTTTTCCCAGCTCCGTTCGGTCCAATCAAACCAACAAGTTCACCTTCATTCAATTCAAGAGTTACATCTCCAACAGCTGTCAAACCACCAAAATGCTTGGTTAAATTTTTTACTTCAAGTAATGCCATTAGTTTTGTCCCTCCTTCTTACCTTTTTTAAAGAGACGTGATAGGCTCAATTCCCATGTTCCAAGAAGACCACCTGGTCTGAAAATCATAACGAGTACCAAGGCCAAAGCATAGATAATCATACGAACGCTAGCAACGTCTTGAAGGAACATATTCAAAATACCAAGAACAACGGCAGCAACAATCGCCCCTGTAATGGATCCCAAGCCACCAAATACAACGATAATCAAAACGTTAATAGAGTTGATAAAACTATAATCCTTAGGCACGACAGAACCGATAAATCCTGCTTGAAGCGAACCTGCGATACTTGCAGTCATAGCTCCGAATACAAAAGCAATAATTTTGATTTTAGTTGTATTGACCCCAACTGATTCAGCAGCGATTTCATCTTCACGAACGGATAAAGTTAGACGACCGATTGGACTACGAAGGAAATTAAGTGTTGCAATTGTAGTAATCACAGCAAAGAAATATACCATTTGCCAGGTTGTAAAGTTTGGAATACCAAGGATACCAGCAGCTCCGTTAGTTAGTTCACCACCATTAACAATACAGATTCGAATGATCTCAGCAACACCTAGTGTCGCAACCGCAAGGTAGTCCCCTTTCAAACGTAAGGTAGGAATACCAACGATGAGGGCAACTAAACCAGCAATAATGGCACCAAGTAGCATAGCTCCGAAGAAGGCTCCATAGGTTGGAGATTTAGAACCGATAATGGCTGCTGCATAGGCACCGATAGCCATAAATCCAGCATGTCCAAGTGAAAATTGACCAGAGAAACCAACGATAAGGTTAAGACCCACAGCCAGAATAATGTTAATACCGATTTGTTCTAGAATTTGAATATGGAAAAGGTTTAGAACTCCTAGTGAAACTAATAAACTAATCGCACCGTAACCGAGTAACAAAAGAAGTATCCAGAGAATATTAGCTTTTACGTTATCTTTCATTGTTTACACCTTCTCTTTCACATTTTTACCGAGGATACCAGCTGGTCGAACAATCAAGATCAAGAGTAAGATTCCATATACGATGGCATCTCGGTAATCTGACATTCCAAAGGCCGTTGCGAAAGTTTCCAATAGTCCAATTACAAAACCTCCGAGAGCTGCACCAGGGATGATTCCGATACCACCAAGAACGGCCGCAACGAAAGACTTAATACCTGGAGTCATACCCATTAATGGTTCTAACGAATTATAGTAAAGTGCAATAAGGACACCCGCAGCACCAGCCAATGCTGAACCTAATGCAAAAGTGAAGCTAATTGTACGATTTACGTTAATCCCCATCAACTGAGCTGCATCACTATCTACAGATACAGCACGCATAGCTTTCCCCATCTTGGTTTTTTGTACGATGAGTTGCAAAAGAATCATCAAGACAATCGAAACCGTCAAAATCAACAATTGAATATTTGTTAGACTGATTGGCCCCAAGTCATAACGAACTGTTTGGATCGCTTGAGGAAAGGCACGTGTATTAGCACCAACTAAATAGACCATCCCGTACTCAAGCAAGAAGGACACCCCGATAGCAGTAATCAATACAGAGATACGAGTGGAATGACGTAGCGGACGGTAGGCTAAAAACTCAATGATAACACCGAGGATAGCTGAACCAATCATGGATAAAATTAAGGCTAAAAAGAAATTTAAATGGAGGGCATTGATCAAGAAATAACCCATGAAAGCACCCATCATATAAATATCACCATGGGCAAAGTTAATCAGCTTGATAATTCCATAAACCATAGTATAACCCAGGGCTAGCAAGGCGTAGACACTACCCAAGATTAAACCATTGACAAGTTGTTGAAGCATATGGTTCACTCTTTCTAAGTTTTATTTTTAGGATTTTATAAAAAAATAATCCCTTTATAAACACCGAAACAGGGAGTGAGTAAAAGCTCATTCCCCATTTACGATATCTATAAAATTAAGGTTTTACGACTTCTGCCGCATCTACTTTACCATTATTCATGGTCATCATGAAGGCTGTTTTCACAGTGTTATGATCTGCATCAAAGCTTGTTTGACCTGTAACACCTTCGAAGTTTTGTGTTTTAGCAAGATTGTTCTTGATATCAACTGAAGTTTTTGCACCTTTTGCAGCATTAGCTACAAGGTAAACTGAGTCATAAGCAAGAGCTGCAAATGTTGAAGGATCTTCGTTATATTTTGCACGGTAAGCTTCAAGGAAGGCTTTTGCTTTATCTGAAACATCAACAGTAGTTGAGAATCCTGAGATGAAGTAGATATTTGATGCGCGTTCAGCAGTTGCTTGTTGAACAAATTCTGCACCGTTAAATCCGTCACCACCAATGATTGGCTTATCAATTCCCATACCACGAGCTTGGTTTACAATCTTACCAGCTTCTGTGTAGTAACCTGGCAATACGATTGCATCAAAGTCTTTATCTTTGATTTTTGTCAAAGCTGCTTGGAAGTCTGTATCACCTGATACAAATGTTTCGTCTGCTACGATTTCACCTTTGAATGAATCACGGAAAGATTTTGCAATACCTTTAGCGTAGTCACTTGAGTTATCTGTATACAAGACCACTTTCTTAGCGTTCAATTTATTTGAAACGTAGTTTGAGATGATTTTTCCTTGGAAGCTATCTTGGAATGTTCCGATGAAAAGGAAATCTTGACCTTTAGTCAAACCATCTTGAGTAGCACTTGGAGAAATCAATGGTACTCCAGCTTGTGTAGCATTTGCTACTGCTGCTGCAGTCGCACCTGAAGTCGCAGGTCCTACGATAGCTGCTACCTTAGATTGAGTAACAAGGTTTGTTGAAACAGAAGCAGCTTCAGCAGTTTCAGATTTGTTATCTTTGTCCACTACTTCGATTTGTTTTCCATCGATACCACCTGCTGCGTTGATTTCATCAACTGCAAGTTGAGCACCCTTTTGCTCAGAAGTACCGTAAGATGCTACAGCACCAGTTTCTTCGAAGTTGAAACCAATTTTTACAACTTTTTCATCAATTGGGTTACCAGTTGTGTTTGAAGCTCCTGACTTCACTTCCCCACAAGCTGCTAAGAGTGCTGTACTTGCAAGAGCTACGAGTGACAATGCAAATTTTTTCTTCATGTTTATCTCCTTTTAATGTTCAATTTAAATTACATGTTAAGAATATACCGAATTATCAGAAAATTGTCAACAAGTTTCTCTCACTTTTTTAAATGATAACGTTTTCGTTGGTTTTATATAGGTTACCAACGAAAGGAGTTTCCAATTCTTGAATATGACAAACTCTCACTTTTTTGATAAATTTCTCTTTTCCTAAACGATTTACCAGCTCTTCCACTTCTTCTGTTGGGACATAAAGTTGTAGGTAACGATGTTTTTTTGAGTGGTAACAAATATCACCATAATTTGCGAGTTTTTTAGCATCGCGATTATAGTATAAATAGATAATCAGACCAGACCGATTCTCTTTTTGAAACATAATTCAACTTCCTTCTAACAATCTTCCTTCTATTATATCAAAAAAAACAAGCTCAGTCGAGCTTGCTTTAGTAGTTTAATTCAAAGAATTATTAGCCATAATTTCGTCAATAAAACCGTAGTCAAGAGTTTCTTGGGCACTCATCCAGTAATCACGTTCAGCGTCTGCGTGGATTTGCTCAACTGATTTGCCAGAATTATCTGCTAGGATTTGTTCTAAAGTCTTACGAGTTTTAAGCAAGTGTTCAGCAGCGATGGCCATATCAGTCTGCTGAGTACCACCACCTGTACCACCCATTGGTTGGTGAATCATGTATTCTGCATTTGGAAGCATGAAACGTTTGCCCTTTGCTCCACTTGAAGCAATAATTGTACCCATTGAGGCTGCCATTCCCATAACGATAGTTTGGACATCAGCCTTGATAAAGTTCATAGTATCAACGATTGCCAAACCAGCTGATACAGAACCTCCAGGAGTGTTTACATAAAGGTAAATATCTTTTGTACTATCTTGGGCATCCAAGAAAAGCAATTGGGCGATGACTGAATTTGCCATATTGTCTTCGACTGGTCCAGTCAACATGATAATGCGGTCCTTAAGAAGACGTGAGTAAATGTCATACGAGCGTTCTCCACGACTTGTTTGTTCAATAACTACAGGAATCATTCATTTCTCCTTTTTTGATTTCTAATTTCTTTGTTAATAGGATTATTATATATTTTTGGTCAAAAAAGGTCAAATTTTTGCTCCATTCTAAAGACAGATACAAAAATTCAACCTCCTTTCAAATCTAAGACTAGGTTATAGTCTCAATATCATTTTAGAATCTTATTTTGTACCGAACAAGCGGTCTCCTGCGTCACCAAGACCTGGAACAATATAGCCGTGTTCGTTCAAGCGTTCATCCAAAGCTGCTGTAAAGATTTCTACATCAGGGTGTGCTGCTTGAAGTGCCTTCACACCTTCTGGAGCTGATACAAGGCAGACAAACTTGATGTTTGAAGCACCACGTTTTTTGAGGGAGTCAACAGCCAAAATCGCTGATCCACCTGTTGCAAGCATAGGATCAACTACAAAAATTTGACGTTGGTCAATATCTTCAGGTAATTTTACCAAGTATTCTACTGGTTGAAGGGTCTCTTCATCACGGTACATACCAATGTGACCAACTTTAGCTGCTGGAACCAAACTCAATAGTCCATCAACCATCCCAATACCTGCACGCAAGATTGGGACAATCGCCAATTTTTTACCAGCCAATTGTTTTTGAACAGTTTTTGTGATTGGTGTTTCGATTTCTACGTCTTCAAGTGGAAGATCACGAAGTACTTCATATCCCATCAACATTGCAATTTCATCAACTAGCTCACGAAAAGCTTTTGTAGAAGTGTCAGTTCGACGCAAGATTGACAATTTGTGTTGAATCAGTGGATGATTAATAACTTCAAGTTTTCCCATTTTCTGAATTCCTTCTTTCAATTTATTCTACTTATTATACCAAAAAATGGTTTAAAAATCTTTCTAAACCATTTATTTTTTTATATTTCTATATCAAATCTGCTTCTTGAAGTGCTGTTTGAACAGTTTCAAGTGGTAAATGTGTTAATTCTGTCCCTTTTTCTTGATAAAGATACTGAGCATAATCGTCCATGCGGTATTGATTGATATACACAACACGCTCGCATCCTACTTGAAGTAATTGTTTGGTACAATTGAGGCATGGGAAATGTGTAACATATGCTGTAAATCCTTTTGGAACGCCACGTTCTGCCCCTTGTAAAATGGCATTTACTTCTGCATGAAGGGTACGGACACAGTGCCCCTCAATCACAAGACAGTCATGATCAATACAATGCTCTGTCCCCGACACTGATCCATTATAGCCGGTCGAAATAACCTTATTGTCCTTGACTAAAACAGCTCCTACCTTGGCACGTTTACAGGTCGACCGATTAGCAATCAATAGGGCTTGAGCAGCGAAGTACTCATCCCAAGCCAGTCTTTTTTCAGTCATAACTTCTCTCCTCTTGATTTATTTTTTGAAAAATGGCAAGCGCAGATCTGCAATTTTTTCAGCGGGAACCTTCATCCCATCCTTGATCCATTTGAGCAAAACTGATACGATGGCAGAACTCCAAAAAGAATGCAGGTAAGAGCTGACTCCTTTTGATTTTCCATAGTATTTTTCTAGAAATTCTTGCATAGCTTGCACAAAGATTTTTTCTAAGTGATAGTCCAAGGCAAGCTGAATCACCTTAGCTTCTTTCTTGGCTTCTCTAAAGAGGTGAACCCATACCAGATAAAGGTCTGTTTTTACATCGTAATGACTTAGTTGCTCCATGATGTTATGGACACTACGTTTAAAAACACTTTCTAAAATCTCTTCTTTTGAATCATAATTTCGATAAAAGGCTGCACGAGAAACGCCAGCACGCTTGACTAACTCAGAAATGCTAATCTTCGCTAACTCCTTTTTCTCCAAGAGTTGCAAAAGAGCTGTTTCTATCGCTTCTCTGGTTAGCAAATTAGATTCTTGGTTTGATTTTCTTAGGTTCTCAAGAGATTTTTCAGATATTTTACGTTCAGACATAACAATTTCTTTCTACTTGTGACAACAGAGAGCTACTACTTTTGTTTCAAGGGCTTTCATGTTATAATTGTAAAAAAAGACAGAACCTTTGTCAATGTATAAGTGATAAAGATGGAGAATTTCTATGACTTGGAAGATTGTAGCTGACTCTGGTTGTGATTATCGCCAATTGGCAAATCCTGCTATTGATACCGAATTTATCAGTGTTCCCTTAAAGATTCAAGTAGCAGATCAAATCTTTGTTGACGATGCTAATCTTGATATCGATCAAATGATGGAAACTATGTATGCAACTTCTGAAGCTTCAAAATCAGCTTGTCCTAGCCCTGATGATTACTTACGTGCTTTCGAAGGTGCCAAACATATTTTTGTGGTGACCATTACCGGAACTCTCTCTGGTAGCCACAATAGCGCACAATTAGCTAAAAACATTTATCTCGAAGAACACCCTGACACTCAGATTCATGTTATCGACAGCTTATCTGCTGGTGGAGAAGTTGACTTAATCGTTGAAAAAATCAATGACTTGATTGATCAAGGACTTTCTTTTGAAGAAGTGGTTGAAGTTATTACTACTTACCAAGAAAAAACGAAGTTGTTGTTCGTTCTTGCTAAAGTTGATAACCTAGTTAAAAACGGTCGCTTGAGTAAGCTTATCGGTACAGTTGTCGGGCTTCTTAATATTCGTATGGTTGGGGAAGCAAGTGAAACCGGAACATTGGAACTTCTCCAAAAGGCTCGTGGTGCTAAAAAGTCCCTTCAAGCTGCTTATGAAGAGTTAATTAAAGCTGGCTACGCCGGTGGGCGTATCGTCATGGCTCATCGCAGTAACGAAAAATTCTGCCAACAACTTTCAGAACTTGTACGTGAAAAATACCCAGCAGCTAATATTAAAATTATCCCAACTTCTGGTCTTTGCAGTTTTTATGCAGAAGATGGCGGACTCCTTATGGGATATGAGATTGGCTAATCAATCAGACAAGAGATGACTATTCATCTCTTGTTTTTTTGTGGTACAATACTTTTATGAAACATTTTGATACTATTGTTATCGGTGGAGGTCCTGCTGGTATGATGGCTACAATCTCTAGTAGCTTTTATGGCCAGCACACCCTTCTCATCGAAAAAAATCGGAAACTCGGAAAAAAATTAGCTGGAACTGGTGGTGGTCGCTGCAACGTGACCAACAACGGAACTCTGGATGACTTACTAGCTGGCATCCCTGGAAATGGGCGTTTTCTATACAGTGTCTTCTCCCAGTTTGATAACCATGATATCATCAACTTTTTTACAGAAAATGGTGTCAAACTGAAGGTAGAAGACCACGGTCGCGTTTTTCCAGCCAGCGACAAATCTCGGACCATCATCGAGGCTTTGGAAAAGAAAATCATTGAACTTGGTGGGCAAATTGCTACTCAAACAGAAATTGTTTCGGTTAAAAAGATAGACGACCAGTTTGTCCTTAAATCTGCAAACCAGACCTTTACTTGTGATAAACTCATTGTCACAACCGGTGGGAAATCCTATCCTTCAACTGGTTCTACTGGTTTTGGCCATGAGATTGCTCGCCACTTCAAACACGCTATTACCGAGCTGGAAGCTGCTGAGAGTCCTTTATTGACTGATTTTCCGCATAAGGCCTTGCAGGGGATTTCGCTAGACGATGTGACCCTAAGCTATGGCAAGCATGTCATCACCCATGATCTGCTCTTTACCCACTTTGGTTTATCAGGTCCTGCTGCTCTGCGCATGTCTAGCTTTGTCAAGGGTGGTGAAGTCCTCTCTTTAGATGTCTTGCCACAACTTTCTGAAAGTGATTTAGTAGATTTTCTAGAAGAAAACCGTGAAAAATCCTTGAAAAATGCCTTGAAGACCTTGCTCCCTGAACGTTTGGCAGAATTCTTTGTCCAAAGATATCCTGAAAAAGTCAAGCAGCTAACACAAAAAGAACGCGACCAGCTTGTCCAATCTATCAAGGCTCTCAAAATTCCTGTGACTGGAAAGATGTCGCTTGCAAAATCTTTTGTAACTAAAGGTGGCGTTAGTCTCAAGGAAATCAATCCAAAAACACTGGAAAGTAAACTGGTACCTGGCCTCCACTTTGCTGGCGAGGTACTGGATATTAATGCCCACACAGGTGGCTTTAACATCACTTCTGCCCTCTGTACCGGATGGGTGGCAGGAAGTCTACATTATGATTAAGAAATACGAAGGAGAAGCCTATGAACAGAAGAGAATCAGTCGAATTTGTCAATATGTGTATGATTCAAAACGGAGACAAGGTTCTAGTTCAAGACCGAGTTAATCCTGACTGGCCTGGCATTACTTTTCCTGGTGGGCATGTTGAACGTGGTGAATCCTTTGTCGATGCCGTCATTCGTGAAGTGAAAGAAGAAACTGGTCTGACCATTTCCAAACCCCAACTCTGTGGTATCAAAGATTGGTATGATGATGCTGATTTTCGCTATGTCGTACTTTTTTACAAGACAGAACACTTTACTGGTGAACTCCAGTCTTCAGACGAAGGAAAAGTCTGGTGGGAGAATTTTGAAAATCTATCTCATCTTAAACTAGCTACTGAGGATATGTCTGATATGCTTCGTGTATTTGTAGAGGAAGATCTGAGTGAGTTCTTTTACTATAAAGATGGTGACGACTGGCTTTATGACTTGAAGTAATAAATAGGCTAGGAAATTCCTAGCCTATTTATTCTGCATTTGTCTGAACGTAAGCAGCAATGACATCTGATGTGTACTGGGCTGTTCCAGGTCCAAATTTATCAATATTTTCCTTAAACTCTGGGTTGTAGACATATCCTTTACCGATATATCCGAAGACTTCAATAGAGCAGTCAAATCCATAAGTACGAATGGCTTGTAAGAGCTTGGCTGCTTGCTCTTGGTTTTCAATTGCTGTTGCAGGTAAACCAGCTTGAAGATTTTGTGCCAAAGTTTGAAAGACTTGGTTAAAGGCGACCGTAGACTCATCTTCGCGACCCTTTTGTCGCTCTAGTGCTTGATCCATGACTTCTTGTCCATACTTCTCTACCGCTTCTTGCTGGTATTTTTGATGATCTTGATAGCTAAATCCAGTGAATTTTTCCTCAATGGTCATTTTTCTTTCTCCTTTTTGTTCTTGAATGGTTTTCTGCAAGGTGGAAATCAAGGTATCCAGATGTTGCCTTTCTCGAGTTAGATACTCCAACTGCCTAGTCAAATGTGGCAATAAATCTTTCCTTTCTTCCTTTAACAGCTCTGCTATTTTTTCTAAAGAAAAGCCAAGATACTTATAATACAGAATAACCTGAAGGCGTTCCAAATCCTCTTGACTATAGGTTCGATAGCCGTTTTCCGACTTTAAGGGGACCAAGAGTCCTATCTTGTCATAGTGGTGCAGAGTCTTGACAGAGACACCTGAAAGCTGCGCAGCTTCTTTGATATGGTACATGATTTCCTCCTTACAAGGATAGTATAACCCCTCCCCTTAGGTCAGAGTCAAGATTTTTTTATAAAAGTTTAACTATTTTTAAATTTGGGGAAGATAATCGGTCTAAGCCATTGTCAAACTTTGACCTATTGTCCTCAGATTCGGAGAATTCCAAGTTAAAAAAAGACTTGAGAATCAACCTCAAGTCTTTTCTTTTTATGGATGGCTTACAATCAATTCTAAATCTGATCCTTCCAAGGTCCAAGCTTCAACATCACTTGGCAAGATAAAATGGCTACCTTTTTGAATTGGATAATCTTTACTATCTACAGTCAATTTTCCTTGACCAGCCAAGACACTAAACAAACTATAGTCAGCTGTCTTTTCAAAGTCCACTTTCCCAGTGATTTCCCACTTGTAAACTGCGAAGAAATCATTAGAAACAAGAAGAGTTGAACGCAGGTCATCTGCTTTGACAGTCACAGGTCGGCTGTTAGCAGGCTCACCAATATTTAAAACATCGATGGATTTTTCAAGGTGAAGCTCGCGCAAGTTGCCATTATCATCCTTACGGTCAAAGTCATAAACTCGGTAGGTGGTATCACTAGACTGTTGCGTTTCAAGGATTAAGATACCTGCACCGATAGCATGCATGGTTCCACTTGGTACATAGAAGAAATCTCCAGCCTTAACAGGAACCTTTGTCAGCAAGGCATCCCAGTTTTTGTCTTCGATTTGCTGGCGGAGTTCTTCTTTAGACTTAGCATTGTGACCGTAAATAATCTCTGAACCTTCATCTGCAGCAATGATATACCAGCACTCTGTTTTTCCGAGTTCACCTTCATGCTCTAGTCCATAAGCATCATCTGGGTGAACTTGAACACTGAGCCAGTCATTGGCATCAAGGATTTTGGTCAAGAGCGGAAATACAGGTTCTGGACGGTTGCCAAACAACTCACGGTGTTCCGCATACAAAGTAGCTAGGTCTGTTCCTTCATAGCGACCATTGGCTACCTTAGACACACCATTTGGGTGAGCTGAGATTGCCCAATACTCACCAATCTTGTCATTTGGTATGTCGTAGCCAAACTCATCACGTAGTTTAGTCCCACCCCAGATTTTTTCTTGCATTACAGAATTTAAAAATAACGGTTCTGACATCTTGATCTCCTGTCTGATTTTTCTCCCTTCATTATAGCAAAAAAAGAGTTCCAGTTGAACTCTTTTTCATATCTTATAAAGTAGGGAGAAGATTTTATAAAAATAGTAACGATATGATTTTCATACTTTCGAAAAATCTACCAGAAACTATTAGTTCACAAGATTTGGAAGAATAAGCACCATAAAGAAAGCTAGAGCAACCATCAGAAAAACGAGGAAATAAGCTAAACATTTAGTCAGCCATGCATAACGACCTGGTTTTAAAGGTCTTTCTACATAGGAATGTTTTGGTTTCTTAGGATCATAATAAACAGTTACCTTTCCTCCAATTGGAAATCGTTCCATTAAAGGTGATTTTGTTAAAGAGATGAAACTATTCCTATAAATCTTGTATCTTAAAACCTGAGGAATTTCCCCATCTTCAAAATTATCCATTTTGACATCAGATACGATTGAACCTAAGGGAGTACTGATTGTATTTGAAATCGCATATAGAAATTTCGGTCCTAAAACCTTGTATTGGTTCCCGTCGACAGTGTACTCAACCACTGGGAGACTAATTCCGTTATAAAGAGCATAGGAATATCGGATAATAACTCCTTCCGTTCTTTCGGTGCATCTCTTGGCATTTCTGTAATTACTAAAGATAAAAATGTCGAACATGAAATAGGTGAAGGCAGCAAAGCCTAACGACATTAAGCCAAATAATAGAAAGAAAGTTGTTGGCATCTTTTTCTCCTTCAAACATGATGATGACTCTATTTTAACAGAAAAGATGGGAGAAAAAAAGACCGGATTGCTCCGATCTTTCAATAGTTCATATTCTCACATTCTGTTTTAAGAATCATTAAGGTTAACTTCAAATGACTAAGCGCCCTTATTTCATTCTATAAAAATCAATGACTAGACCAGCAGGGCCTTCAACTAACAGGGATTCTGTTCCCCAATCCGTTTCACAAGGACCGTGTAAAATCTCGACACCAATCTCTTTTAACCGCTTTTGGTTCTGGTCGACATCCCCAACCTCAATGTGTAGAATGATTCCTGACTGAAAATTTTCCAAAGGAATCAAATGATTTTGGGATAACATGAGACAATGACTGCCAATCGTGAACTGAGCAAAACTGTTATCAACATAGTCCGCCTTTTTATCCAAGATACACTCTAATTCAGCACAGACTTGGGGAACATCTGACACAATAATATCTAATTGATTTAAATTCATTTACTGTCCTCCACAAAAAGACCGGATTGCTCCGATCTTTTAAGTTTCTCTCTAAGAAAATCAATGCATAAAATCTACAATGTTTACTTTTGATTTTCGACGAGAGGAATTATTTAATTGCGCGTGATTGCAATCCTTCTTCTTCCAAGAAGAGGCGGAATGGTACGAGTTCTTCTGCTTCGTATTTTTCCTTGAAGGCTTTAATAGCTTCTTCTGAGTGTTGTTTTGGATCCAACTCAAGTACTTCTACTGGAAGTGGACGGTGTGGTGTGATGTGAGCATCGATAACAACAGTTTTACCTTCTTTGTTCAATTTAACAGCTTCTGCAACAACTGCATCGATGTCTTCGATACGGTCAACTGTAAATCCTACAGCACCTTGCGCTTCAGCGATTTTCGCATAGTCAGCATTAGGGAAGTCACAACCAAATAAGTGTTTGTTTGTGTCTTCGTATTTGTCCTTGATGAAGGCATATTTACCATTTGAGAAGACAACGTTGATAACTGGAAGGTCGTATTGAACGTTTGTGATAACGTCTGGGTAGCACATGTTGAATGCACCGTCACCCATGATGTTCCATACTTGGCGATCTGGATTGTCTTTCTTAGCAGCGATACCACCAGGAAGGGCAATACCCATTGTCGCAAAGAGTGGAGATGTACGCCACATGTTCTTAGGTGTCATGTGAAGGTGACGAGTAGATGTTTGAGTAGTGTCACCTACGTCGATTGAGTAGATAGCGTCTTGATCAGCATGTTTGTTGATTGCATTGTAAACTTGATACAATTGCAATTCACCCTCAGTTTTACCTTCGAGTTTGTTCATGTAATCACGCCAGTTTTGGTTGTTCTTCACGTTTGCACGCCACCATGGAGTAGATTCAACTGGGTTCACTTTGTCGAGGATAGCTTTAGCTGCTTGACCTGCATCACCAAGGATTGAAGCGTCAAGGGCGTGACGTTTACCAAGTTTGTAAGGGTCAATATCCACTTGGATGAATTTTTCAGTGTTCTTGAATGCTTCGTATACTTCAGCAAATGGGAAGTTTGAACCAAGGAAAAGAACTGTGTCTGCTTCAAAGACCACTTCGTTGGCTGGCTTCCAACCAACACGGTAAGCAGAACCTGTCAAACCTTCGTAGTTCCATTCGAAAGCTTCGAAGTTTTTACCAGTTGTGATGATTGGTGCTTTGATTTTACGTGACAATTCAGTGATTACTTCACCAGCTTTCACACCACCGTAACCAGCGTAGATAACTGGACGTTCAGCGTTGTTCAAAATTTCAACAGCTTTGTCGATTTCAACTTCGTTCAAAGCAGGAGCGATGAATGAACGGTCGTATGAACCTGAACCGTAGTATGAGTTTTCGTCGATTTCTTGAAAACCAAAGTTTACTGGAATTTCAACGACAGCTGGACCTTTTTTAGAAACTGCAGCACGGCAAGCTTCGTCAATGACTTTTGGCAATTGTTCTGCGTAAGCTACACGTTTGTTGTAAACAGCGATACCGTTGTACATTGGGTTTTGGTTCAATTCTTGGAAGGCATCCATGTTCAATTCGTTAACTGGACGTGATCCAAGGATAGCAAGGAATGGAGTGTTATCCATAGCTGCATCGTAAACACCGTTGATCAAGTGAGTCGCACCAGGTCCACCTGAACCGACTGCAACACCGATAGATCCGCCAAATTTAGCTTGCATAACCGCTGCAAGAGCACCTGTTTCTTCATGGCGAACTTGCAAGAAACGGATATCTTTGTCTTCAGCCAAAGCGTCCATAAGTGAGCTGAGTGTTCCTGATGGGATACCGTAGATAGTGTCTACGCCCCATGTTTTCAATACGTTGAGCATTGCTGCAGATGCAGTAATTTTCCCTTGAGTCATAATGATAACTCTCCTTCAAAATAATTTCATATATTTACAAAAAACGCTTTTATATGTTATTTGAAAACGATTCAGTAAATTTACACTCCTAATTTATCACATTTGCTTATAGTTTCATAAGAATGTGCTCACAAAACTTCATTCTCTATTACAGTACAGTTTGAAAGCGTTTTGAAAATCTGTTTTAGAATAGCAAAAAAGCGGTTAAGACCGCCTTTTTAATCGACTTTAGTAAAATTAAGCATGAGAGAGCTGATCAGAACAGAGACTGAACTAAAGGCCATGGCCAATCCTGCAAGTTCTGGATTGAGTACCAAACCAAGACCAGAAAACACTCCTGCTGCAATCGGAATACCAATGAGGTTATAGATAGAAGCCCAGAAAAGATTGAGTAGAATACGATTAAAGGTCTTCTTACTCATATCAAAAGCACGTGCCAATCCTAGTAAATTGTTGGTTGTAAGGACAAGATCTGCTGATTCAATGGCAATATCTGTCCCAGAGCCCATGGCAATTCCGACATCAGCTACACTGAGGGCCGGCGCATCATTGATACCATCTCCAACAAAGGCCAATTTGCCATTCTTTTGAAGCTTGTGAATTTCATGTGCCTTTTCCTCTGGCAAGACATTTGCAATCACTTCTTCGATTCCAATTTGCTCTGCAATCGCATGCGCTACTCCAGCATTATCTCCAGTAAGCATGACAGTTCTAAGGCCACGTTTTTTCAATTTGGCAATAGCTTCTCGAGCATTTTCCTTAGGGACATCCTGCAAGGCAATTAAGCCTTTTAACTGACCATCTACGGATAGGAAGACAACTGTTTTTGCTTCTTTCTCCAGCAAATCAAATCGTTCTTGATAATCATGTGGAATAGCAAGATCATCTAAGAGTTTGGCATTCCCCAGCAAGACTTGTTTACTATTAATAATCCCAGTCACACCTTTTCCATGCAAGGCTTGGAAGTTTTCCACTGGGTAAAGGCTAATTCCTAGTTCAGATGCACGATTAACAATAGCTTGAGCTAGCGGGTGTTGAGATACATCTTCCAGTGAAGCAGCCAAACTTAGCACTTCTCTTTCATCACCAATAACATCTGTCACTACTGGCTTCCCTTCGGTCAAGGTTCCTGTCTTATCAAAAACAATGGTTTGGACTTTTTGGATTTCCTGTAAAACTGTACCATTTTTGAGAAGAATCCCCATCTTGGCACTTCGTCCTGTTCCTACCATGAGTGCTGTCGGTGTCGCGAGTCCTAGTGCACAAGGACAGGCAATTATCAAAACTGCTACTCCATAGAGGAGCGACGTCACAAAGCTTTCTCCTAGGAAAACAAACCAGATCCAAAAAGTAAGAAGTCCTAAAATGACAACTGCTGGTACAAAAATCCCTGAAATCTTATCTGTCAAATCTTGAATAGGGGCGCGACTCGTTTGCGCTTTCTTCACAAAGTTCACAATTTGAGCCAACATAGTCTCAGAACCAACTTTTTCAGCTTTAAAGATGATCGTACCACTATTATTGATGGTTGAACCAATGACAGCATCTCCAACTGATTTATCGACTGGAATACTTTCCCCAGTCACCATTGATTCATCAATACTCGTTTCACCTTCTAAGACAATACCATCAACGGCAATTTTTTCACCTGGTCGAACGCGAATGAGATCCCCAACTTTGACTTGTTCTAGAGGTGTTTGAACATAAACATCATCACGCAAAACCTCTGCTGTTTTTGCTTGTAGGTCTAATAATTTTTCGACTGCCTGCGAAGTATTTTTTCGCATTTTTTCCTCAAAAACTGCTCCCAAAAGAATGAAGAAGAGGATAAATGCAGCACTTTCAAAGTAAACGGGCAGACCAGTGAAGAGGGCAACTAAGCTATAGAAATAGGCCACTAGGGTTCCCAGAGCAACCAAGGTATCCATGTTGGAATTGTGCTTTTTAAAACTAGCCCAGGCGCTTCTGATATATGGAACTCCAGCTACCAGCATAATGGGTGTTGTGGCTAAAAAGGTGCCCCAACGCATGACTTGGTGACTAATTCCTCCTGTAGACATCCCAATCATGAGAATCACAAGAGGCACAGTAAAGATACTAGTAATCCAAAAACGCTGTAAAAGACTGAGAGACTTTTTAGTTTTTTCAACAACGGTGTAGGTCCCCTTTTGCATCTTCATACCACATGAAAATTCATGCTCACCCAAGTCTTGAGGAGTAAAACGAATGACTTTTTCCTCATCTTGAGCGATTGGTTCTAGAATCCCTTCTTCTTCGAAGAGAATTTCCTTATAGCAGTTTGATGGTGTCACACGGTGAAAGGTAATCTCAGCAGGAATTCCTTTTTGTAGTTGAATATGGGCTGGATGATAGCCTTTTTCTGCCGTGATACGGATTTTTTGAACACCATTTTCAAGGCTTGCTTTTACAATTTCAGTCATAATATTCTCCTATTCTACAATCATCTTACCGTGCATCATATTCATGCCACAAGAGAAACCATACTCACCTGCTTCTTCAGGAGTGATTTCAACAACGTATTGGTCTCCCATGGGCAGATCTGCATGCACTCCAAAGTCTGGGAAAACGATTTGATCCAAGCAAGGTGAAGGATCTTTTCGATCAAAAATAATGCGAGCAGGTTGCGATTTTTTGAGGATAATGGTTTCTGGAGTATATCCTCCCATGACCTCCACTCGAATCTCCTGATAGCCATTTTTTTGCTGGGCTCTCTTAGCATCTTCTTGCGGTTTTTTGAAAAACCAAAAGAGGATAAAAGCAATCATTCCTAAAACAACAATAGATACAAATAGATTTAACATAGCGTCTCCTTTACATACAATTACATCTTACTTCTGTTACAGCACTTGCTTTTTTCTTTGAAATCACTTCTTCCAAGCCTTCCAAATCAGCTAGGGTAAAGTCACATTCTTCAATCAAATCAGCTAGCAAGAGCTTTATTCGTCGAGAACAAAGCTTGTCTTTGATATCCTGAACCATTAAGTCCCTACTATCATCTGGAGTTAAAAGGGACGAATACACAAAGGACTTGCCCTGTTTTTCCCGAGTCAAACATTCCTTCTCCACCAAACGAGCCAAGAGTGTCTGGATCGTGGATTTGGACCAACTGAACCTTTTCTCTAATACTTTTATCAGATCAGTACTAGTCTGTTCTCCCTGCATCCAGATAATCTTCATGACCTGCCATTCTGCATCCGAAATCTGCATTGTTATCCCTCCTAAATCTACATTTGTCAATTACAATTATCAGTATACTCTTAAAATCTACATTTGTCAACTAAAAAACCGATATCAAATATCGGTTCAGTAATTTTATTTAAAAATTTATTCTTGCCAATTTTCTTGGTCTTCTTTAAATCGTTTTAGGAGATCAAGTCCTTCAGGTGTGATGTAGCCTTCTTCTTGGGCTAGGTGGATGAGTTCGCTATAGTTAGACAAAGTCACCAGTTTAACACCCGCATCTGCAAAGTTCTTATCTGCTTTTGGTAATTGATAGCTAAAAATGGCTACGACACCTAGTACATCAGCACCCTCACGTTTGGCAGCCGCTACGGCTTCGAGAACCGAACCACCTGTTGAAATCAAATCTTCAACAACGACCATTTTTTGCCCTTGAGCTACACGGCCTTCGATTTGGTTTCCAGCGCCATGATCTTTTGGTTTGCTACGGATATAGGCAAAGGGTAGATTCATCTTGTCAGCGATGATGGCACCATGAGGAATACCTGCAGTCGCTGTTCCTGCAATCACTTCTACCTCAGGGAATTCTGCCTTGATGGCCTCCACAAAACCATTCTCAATCAAGGTACGTGTCTCTGGGTAGGCAAGCGTCACACGGTTGTCCGTATAAATCGGTGACTTGATACCTGATGCCCAAGTGAATGGTTCTTCTGGCTTAAGGTAAACGGCTTGAATTTTCAATAGATGGCTAGCAATGTCTTTAGCAAGTGTCATGGGATTCTCCTTTGTATTTTAAACTATATTCTTATTTCCAGTCTTGGGTCCATTCATCCTTGATAGCATGATAAGCTGCTACTGGATCAGTGGCTTGAG
Organism: Streptococcus sp. SCPM-O-B-15277 (M60); assembly: GCF_058200335.1. NCBI lineage: Bacteria > Bacillati > Bacillota > Bacilli > Lactobacillales > Streptococcaceae > Streptococcus > Streptococcus sp. SCPM-O-B-15277 (M60). The sequence goes on along the minus strand of NZ_JBYQGR010000001.1, from coordinate 333,333 downwards.
TGATTGGGCGTCCGACAACGATATAGTCACTACCAATTTGATAGGCATCTGCTGGTGTCATGACTCGTTTTTGGTCCCCTACTGCAGCGCCTGATGGACGAATGCCGGGTGTCAGGCAGATAAAGTCTGGACTGGTAGCTTCTTTGATGAGCTTCACTTCCTGAGCTGAACAAACAACTCCATCTAAACCTGCTTCAGCGGTTTTCTTAGCATAATGAATGACCGATTCTTGAAGACTGGTTTGTATATTTTGAAACTCTCTCATTTGTTCCTCAGAGGTTGAAGTTAACTGAGTGACAGCAATCAATTTGGCTTCTTTCCCAAGGCCTTCACGCGCAGCCTTCATCATCTCAACGCCACCTGCTGCATGAACATTGGTCATATCAACGCCCAGATGAGACAAGACCTTCATGGCTGATTTGACCGTATTTGGAATATCATGGAGTTTAAGATCCAGAAAGACACTATGTCCCAAACCTTTCAGATAAGAAACAATCTCAGGTCCTGTAGCATAATAGAGTTCCATACCTACCTTTAGATAGAGGCTCTCCCCTGCTGGAAAAAGAGCTAAAAATTGCTTGACTGCCTCAAAACTTGGAAAATCAAGAGCAATAACTGGACGAGCTTCACGCATACTTTTCTCCTTTTACCTTTGTCAGCAAGAGAGCATGAAAAAAGGAACCTGCCTACAGCAAGGTTCCACGAAAAATGGGTAGTCTCCACCCTTTCACCGTCTAACCTTAGCTGCCTCTCTGGACTGCTTTAAAGGTTTTTTACTATTCTATTATTTAAAGCGGTACTTGTCAAGTAAAAACAAGTAACTGAACGAATCATCTGAAAGTTAGCGACTCTGTGTTGTTTGAGTCGTCTGTGTTGTTTGATCTTGATTTCCTTGCTCAGCTTGTTTTTTCTTCTCTTCTTCCTGCTTCTTCTTTTCCTCTTCTTTGGCTTTAACTCTTTCGTCATCCAGAGCCTTATCCACTAGACTATAGCTATAGATACCGACCTCCATGTCAATACCACTAGGAACTGTCAACTGTGGTTTTATCTTACTATAGTAAGGTAATTTCTTCCCTAGTTCTGATAATGGCACCAAAATCTCGTCTGTGTCATACATGGTAATCTTTAGAAGGTCACTTGTTACCTTACTTGGTGCAAGTTCAATTTTCTCAATCTCTTGCTTAATTTCTGGACTAACTTCATTTAGCTGAGAAATTAGGGTTTTAATCTGTTCCTCATCGTTAAATAAAACAGATATGTATTTCTCAGGTAAGTTGTCAGAACTAACCGCAGTTGATTCAATACTTCCACTAGATAAGATTGGATAATAGTTATCTCCTGAAACTGAATAGGCTACAATTTCAAATTCTTTAACTTCAATGGTGAAGTGAACTGGAAATTGATAAACTATCTTAGCCGATTCAATCCAGTGATTTGATTTGACCATTTCCGCATGCTTATCTTTATTTAAGAGCAAGCTGATTGTATAGTCACTGTCACGAATGCCAGACGCTTCTCTAACTTGGTCTGCACTTGTCTGAACAGTACCCGTAACCTCAATATGTTTCATTGTAGCTAGAGGGCTTAGAAGATAAATAGACAAGAATAAGATTATAAAACTTGGGACGAGGATTGTAACTGCTCGCCAGATATGTATAGAAGGAATGGCCGGTTTTGGAGGTTTACTCTTGGTTTTTACCTTTTTCTGTTTCTTAACCTTTTCGTCAGCTTTTTCTTTCTCTACTTGATCCTGACTCTTAGAGTCTTCTTGAGGAGTTTCCTCCGAATCTTTCTCTTCATTTGAAGTCTCATCTCTAGTATCCGAATCCTTCTCTTCAGATTTTTCGGATTCTTCGTCCACTTCTTCAGAACTCGTAGTGTTTTCTTCCGTTCTTTTGCTCAAATACTCGTGGTGTTGTTTTTGCCATTCTGACGCTTCTTGAGCGCTTTCAGAAGACTCTGATACTTGTTCTTCTTTTTCACGAGCTTCTTCTTCGGCGCGTTTGGCCTCTTCTTCAGCTTTTTTTTGAAGATATTCTTGATTTCGTTTTTGCCACTCTGACAATTCCTTGCCTTGAGTGTGCTGATTCTTTTTATCCTTTGACATCAATTTTCCTTATGATAAATCTTTTTTGAGTAGCTCATAAAAATCTGCCACAGATTTTAATTCCTGAGAATTCTTCATCTTGTTTTGATAGATCTCTTTGTTGGTCAAAAGTTGATTTACTTTTTCTTCCAAAGTAGACAAGGTCAAGTCACTCTCTTGCAACTCCTCAGCATAGCCTTTCTTCACAAAATAGGCTGCATTTTCAATCTGATCTCCACGACTAGCTTCACGACCCAGTGGCACAATGACGTGCAATTTAGCCATAGCAAGGAGTTCAAAAATCGTATTGGCACCACCACGAGTGATGACCACATCAGCCATATTCATGAGTGGTTGATAGAGTTCCGTCGCATAGTCAACACGGTAGAGGTTTGAACTTAGTTCATTTAAACTAGCATCACCTGTTAGGTTGATGATATTATAACGACTAGTCAGCTCTTCCTTGTGGTCTGTTACTAGATGGTTAAAAACACGCGCCCCAGCAGAACCTCCGACGAAAAGAAGAGTTGGTAGCTTATCATTGAAAGAAGTTCGGATATCCACCATTTCTTCAGGTTCTTCCATAACTGGACCAGAAACCTTGGTCACAGCTCCTACATGTTCTACCTTAGTGAGACTAGACGCTTGCTCGAAAGTAGAGTACATCTTAGTCGCAAACTTATAGGCAATTTTATTGGCTAATCCCATAGAGAGATCAGACTCGTGGATGAAGACTGGTACTCTGCATACTCGCGCTGCGATAACAGGCGGAACAGATACAAATCCACCCTTAGAAAAGAGGGCTTGTGGACGAACTCGAAGCATGATAAAGAGCGATTGAAGAATTCCAAAAGCAACCTTAAAGACGTCAACCATATTTTGCCATGAGAAATATCGACGTAATTTCCCTGTTGCAATCGAATGGAAGGTAACATCTAAACCTGACTTGAGAATTTCATGATGCTCAATCCCATTTTTATCACCAATATAGTGGACTTCCCAGCCATCTTCAATGAACTTAGGCATTAACAAAAGGTTGAGGGTAACGTGTCCAACCGTTCCCCCACCAGTAAATACTATTTTTTTCATATTATCCCTTTAACTCCGCTACAGTGTCGATGAAAAGATCTCCACGTACTTCAAAGTTAGCATACATATCCCAGCTTGCATTGGCAGGACTGAGGAGAACAACATCTCCCTCTTCCGCAAGTTCAGAAGCCTTTCGAGTCGCATCTGCAATATCAGTCGCGTCGACATAAGCCACACCAGCTTTATCCGCTGCACGTTTGACACGTTCTGCAGATTGACCGAGGATGACCATTTTCTTAAGTCCAGTAATATCAGGAACCAATTCGTCAAACTCATTGCCACGGTCCAACCCACCAGCAATCAAGATAACCTTGCTATTATCAAATCCTGACAAGGCTTTTTGAGTTGCTAAGATATTGGTTGACTTACTATCGTTATAGAATTTAACGCCATTGATTTCATCTACATACTGGAGACGGTGTTTAACTCCACCAAAGGCTGACAAGGTTTCCTTGATGATTTCATTGTCCACACCACGAAGTTTAGCTACAGCAATGGTTGCAAGAGCATTTTCCACATTGTGGCTACCTGGAACACCGATTTCATCAGCTGCCATGACTTTTTCACCACGGAAGTAAAGAAGACCATCTTCAAGATAAGCACCGTCAACCTTTTCAAGTGTTGAGAATGGTACTACAGTAGCGTTTGTTTTTGTAGCAAGCTCTTTAGCTAATTCCTGGTTGAAGTTCAATACTAGGTAATCAGCTGCTGTCATATTGCTTTGGATATTCCACTTGGCTGCCACATAGGCTTCAAAAGAACCGTGATAGTCAATATGTGTTGGCATCAGATTTGTGATAACAGCAATTTCAGGATGGAATTCCTGAATTCCCATTAATTGGAAAGAAGAAAGTTCCATGACAAGGGTGTCCTTAGCTGTCGCAGTTTGAGCAACCTGACTAGCAGGATAACCGATGTTACCTGATAAGAGTCCATTTTGTCCTGCAGCAGTCAGAACTTCACCAATCATGGTTGTCGTCGTTGTCTTACCATTTGAACCAGTAATGCCGATGATTGGTGCATCAGAAATCAAATAGGCCAACTCAACCTCTGTCAAGACTGGAATACCTTTTTCCAGTGCTTTTTCAATCATTGGATTGCTATAAGGGATTCCTGGATTTTTTACCATCAAGGCAAAATCCTCGTCCAACAATTCCAATGGATGTCCACCTGTGACAACCTTGATCCCCTCTTCTAGAAGGCTCTGAGCTGCTGGATTTTCCTCAAAAGGCTTACCATCATTAACCGTCACAATGGCACCTAGCTTGTCCAAGAGACGTGCCGCAGACTCACCAGATTTGGCTAATCCTAGGACTAATACTTTCTTATTTTTAAATTGATCAATACGTTTCATATCTAGAACTCCATTTCTACTCTTACTATTTTACCATTTTTATGAAAATAAAAAAGCCACAAAGGGCTTTCTTATTTGTTTTTTGTGTAAAAAACTATTCTACCGACTTGAGGGCTTCTAACATATCCACCTTTCTCAGATAATGATTGACAAAAACTCCTAGGATGGTCAAAATGACACTGACAGCTAGAACTGGAATGAGATAAACTTCCCATCCGACCTTTGGTTGAAAACGGAAGGTACCGGGTGCGATCATCTGAATGAGAAATTGATGGAGATAAAAGCCCGATACCAATCCTACAATCATTCCAATTAGTGACAATATGATGGTTTCCCGATAGATGTAAAGGGTCACTTCTTTGTTATGAAAACCAAGAACCTTGATGGTTGAGAGTTCCCGAATCCGTTCAGCAACATTGATATTGGTCAAATTATAGAGAATCACAATAGCTAGTAGCACCGATACCAGCACCAAAATCGCCATGGTATGATTCAGAGAATTAGCAAAACTTTCAAAGAGCTGAATGGTAGAGGCGTTTTGAACGAGGCCACTGACAGCTACCTGGTCCATAAATTCTCCTGCGACTCTTTCAGTATTCCCTTCACTTTTATCCTTAAGTTGGACCAGATAGGTGTTCATCTTGGGAGCTTGACCATATATCTCCTCATAGGTCGCCTGATTCATATAAACAAAGTGACCTACATAGTGCTCAGTAATAGCACCTACTTTAAAGGTTTTCCCATCTATTGTAAAGTTGTCACCAACAGAAACTCCAGCCAACTGAGCTAATTTATCTGTTAGGATGACTCCACCTGATAAGCTCAGTTTTTCTCCATTTTTTTCTAAATGGACAAAAGGTTCCAGGTCATCCTTATCCGTTACCATAATGGTCACTGTCTGAACTCCAGCCTTGCCTGTATACTTTTCCTCAACCTGTTTGAAAGAAATTAAACGATAGTTTTCAACTTCATCACTCTGCAATTTTTCTTCTAGTTTGGCCTTATCAGAATCTGAAGCTCGAGAATTGACAGAGAGAATCATCTGATATTGTTGCAGATCCTTAAACTGCCTATCAGCAACTCCTACCACAGAGGATTGAATACCAAGTCCTGCAAAGAGGAGGGCTACTGAACCTGCAACCCCAAAAATGGTCATCAGCATGCGTTGTTTGTAACGGAAAATATTGCGGGCAGTTACCTTTTGGGTAAAGCTCAAATGAGACCAGATAAAGGTTATCCGCTCCAAGAGAATCTTTGAGCCCTTGACTGGTGGCTTGGGTAGTAATAATTGTGCTGCTTCTTCATGCAATTCTCTGCGAGATACAAGGTAGGCAGGTAAAACGCTAGCTATTAAACTTAGTCCCAGAGCTAAACAACTATAGGTCCAGTAGAAATGCTGCTGACTCTCACCAACAATCATTCGCTCGGTGATGATATGTGAGATTGTGGGTGCTAAGACATAATGACCAATCAGAATTCCTAGAAGGGTGCCAAGAGTACCAGCAACCAGACCATAAATTACAAACTTAGCAATGATATCCTTGCTATGGTAGCCTAGAGCTTTGAAAATCCCAGCATTTGTTCTTTCCTCATCTACAAATCGAGTCATGGTGGTAAAGGTAACCATAGCTGCGACGGCATAGAGAACAACTGGAAAGATATTTCCCACGGCACGAATACTCATGGCTGAGTTACTATACATGAGATAACCTTGACCAGTAGGAGAGCTTTTTCGATTGTAAACATGATAGGTTGGCTCTGTCAGAGCATTGACTTCATCCTGACTGGTCTGCCATTTAGCCTTTTCATTAGTAAGATCTGTTTCGGCTTGGCTCAGCTTTTCCTTTTCTTGTTTCAGTTGTTCTTTTGCTTGTTCTATCTGGCTCGAAATTTGACTCTGCTGTGGTTCTGGAAATTGGCTTAACCGTGCCTCTTGACCTTGAAGCTTAGTATCGGTTTCCTGTAGACGTTTCTTGCCAGCTACCAGGTTGGTCTCTGCCTGGTCCAGTTGCTTCTTGCCCTCATCAAGGGACTCTTGGGCATCCTTCTTCATTTTCTCTAGCCGCGCTTGTCCATTATCAGCAACTAGTTCCTTTAAAGTCTCCTCTTCTTCCTCTAGCTTCTTTTCGTAATCACTAGAGAAAGGATTGACATCTGTTAGGCTAGCAAAACGCAGGCGAGCAATCGTGTAAACAGAGCTCTTAAAATTTTCTTCAGTTACAACACCATATGCTACTAAGTTCCCATTACCACTGGCTGAACTCCCCATATCTGATTTTGAAAAAATATCTGGAGAGTGGACAAAGCCTGTAATGGTATAACTATCCCGCTTTAATTGAGAATTACTGCCCTTTTTTTGACTCAAATAAATGACTTGACCAATCTGATAGCGATCTTTCCAAAAGTCCGCCAAGGCCAATTCATCCTCTTGCTCAGGCAAGCGCCCTTGGGTCACCTCAAATTTTGAAATCTTCTCTGTCTTGGAAAATATCCTTATAGCATCTTGGCTACCTTCTAGAGTTAAATCTGTCATATAACCAAACTCGACATCTGCTCCTGATAGAGTTTGCAATTCTGCCTGGTCTGCCTGATCAAGCCCATAATCTCCTATGACGGTCACATCTGCCGTATTAGTATCTTTCAGATAAGCCCAAGCTGTTCGCTCCATATTGGGACTGGCCACTTTGAGACCGACTAGGGCCAAAGAGCCTAACATCATCAAAGTTAGAATGGATAGAAATCGCCCTTTTGAACCTGTGAAAGACTGGAGCAGGTCTTTCCAATATGTCTTTCTTTTCATCTCAGTACTCCAAATCATCAATATCCTGTGGTTGAGGATTGATAACAACGCTCTTGACACTGGAATCATGCATCTGAATCACCCGATCAGCTATAGGAGCTAGGGAAACATTGTGGGTCACGATGACAACGGTAGCGCCCTTCTTACATGACATTTCTTGAAGGATCTTTAGAACCTGCTTACCAGTCTGGTAGTCCAAAGCTCCCGTTGGTTCATCACAAAGGAGAATTTTAGGATTTTTAGCCACAGCTCGAGCAATGGATACCCTTTGTTGTTCCCCACCTGATAACTGAGCTGGAAAATTATTGAGACGATTGCCTAAACCTACGTCCTTTAGAACCTGCTCAGGATCCAAGGCATCTGAGACAATTTCTGATGCCAACTCGACATTTTCTTTAGCAGTCAAGTTAGCAACCAAGTTGTAAAATTGAAAGACAAATCCAACGTCATTTCTACGATAGTTGGTTCTCTGATGAGAAGTAAAATCCGAGATATTGATTCCGTCAATCCAGACTTGTCCTTCATCATTGGTATCCATTCCACCTAGAATATTTAAAACGGTTGACTTTCCTGCTCCAGACGAACCAAGGATAATGACTAGTTCTCCCTTTTCAATCTCGAAACTAACATCCCGATTAGCTACAATTTCTGTATCACCAGTATGATACCTCTTATAGCTATGTTTCATTTCAATATAGGACATCTTGTTTCCTCCTTTCCTACCCCTTATTTCACCCTTATTATAACTCTTTTAATAATAGAAAGAAAGTTAATCCCTAAATATAAAACATAAAAAAGCGAACAAGACCAGATTCTGTTTATCAGAAAACTAGTTTGTCCACTTTTTTAGTTGAGTTTGGATTGTTAGTCCAATCTCTATGATCAACATAATGTCAGATCATTTTATTCTTCGTCTTTTCTCTTGCCCATTGCAAACAAACCTAGGAGCATTCCCATAACACCTGCTGTTGCAAGAATAGCATTTTCCTTAGTACCTGTTTCTGGGAGAATATGTTGACGACTTGCAGGTGCCTGATAAGTCTTGTCTTGTGACATAGCGAGAGCTACAAGAGATTGATTATCTTTGTACTCTGGGACATCATTGACAGCTGCTTCAACTCCGTTTACACCACCTGTGTATTCCGGTACATCGTTAACTGCTGCAAAGACTGCATTAGCCCCACCTTTATACTCTGGGACATCATTGACAGCTGCTTCAACTGCATTCACACCTCCAGTGTATTCTGGAACTTCATGAACAGCTGGTGCAACTAGCTTCGATCCTCCTGTATATTCCGGAACTTCATAAACTGCTGGTTCAACTCCATTCACACCTCCAGTGTATTCTGGAACTTCATGAACTGCTGCTTCGACTGCATTCGCGCCTCCAGTGTATTCTGGAACTTCATAAACTGCTGGTTCAACTCCATTCACACCGCCTGTGTATTCTGGAACTTCATGAACAGCCTCCTCTTCTCCGTTCACACCACCTGTGAACTCTGGAACTTCGTGTACAGCTGGTTCTGTCTTAGCGCTTTCAGCATCTGCCTTAGTCAATTGAATGCGGTATTCCTTAATATGTTTACCACTTTCTGAAACAAGATGAATCAAGACTGGAAGTTTCTCGTCACCACTATCAACAACTGTTGCCGCTACGTTTTCGCCAGCTTCTACTGTGACTTTAGGACGATTTCCGCTGTAGGTTACTTGGTAATCCACACGTTCTTCAGAGAAGTCAGCAAGCTCTTTACCATCCACAAGAAGTTTAGCATCTGTGCTATCCTTAGGTTCCTCACTTGGAGCGATAAAGGCCATCTCTGTAATAGCTACACCCTTGGTATCAGCTTTTCTCTCCATGCGCCATCTCATAGCCTTCGCTTTGACTGGAGCAAAGGTTACATGGATATCAGTTCCTGCTTGAATTTCTTGATCCGCACGGTATTCAACTTTCTCCCAGTTAGAAGGAGTGTTGAATGGATGTTCTGGATCGTATGGTTGGTAGTTAGAGTAGTATTCTGGCGAGGCAAATTCTGGTCCCACATAGCGCTCCAAGACTAGTTTAGAAGGCGCATCTGTTCCACCGTCTGAGAAGAATCGAATGCTTCCTTCAGCGACTGTTCGTTCAACAATCTTACCAGCTTCTCTAAATATAACCCCTACTGAAACTTCTGGATTATCAGATGGAGTTGGAGACCAGTTAGTCCAACGACGGGTTTCATCATCTGAACCATCGTTAACATAGTCCACACGGTCATGAGAATTTGGATCAATATCATTTGTTGCAGAGGCAAATGAACGGTTGCTGTCGTCATCGAAATCAGGGTTATCTGATAGGTTTTCACCGAGTTTATCAGTCACACGTACTGCTACTTCAGCAGTTAAATCAGTACCTAAAACGTGACCACGAACTGTAAATTCACCTGCAGTTGCTAGATTTTCAGCTGGAACTTCATCCCATTCAACAGCTAAATCTTTGACTTCATAGCCATCTTTACCTGTGAAGTAAACAGGGACTTTCGCAGGTAACTCAAGTGTATGCCCCTTAGCAACCAAGCGTGATGATTTCACAGCAACAACAGGTTTACTTGCTAGCAAGTCTTTATCATTTGTAAAGTGGAGACGGTATTCACCTAGGATATCTCCGTTTTCAGCCTTAACGACAACTCGAACTGGATCCCCTTCACGAACGCTTGGAATTACTGTTGCAATACCATTATCTGATACACTTGCTGTTACAGTTGGTGATTGGTCTTCTTTAGCTTCTAGATAATAGTCAGTCAAGCCAGGGTTAAAGTTCGGTAAATCTTTTCCATCTACTTGAATTTGAGCTTGAGCTTTCTTAGCTGCTGCTACTTGTTTAGAGAAGATTTGAATTTCTGTAATAGAAGTACCCCATTTACCATCTGGTCTAACCATACGGATACGAACTGCATAGGTATTGACTTTATCAAAGCTAAAGTGGGTCATTTCTCCAGCTCTCACTTGATCTGGAGCTTTAAGATTTGTCACTTGTTTCCAGTTATTGTCATCATTAAAGACGTGGTCTTCACTAGCAACAAAGCTTGGATTCTTAGGAACTGTTGGAACATCTTTTCCTACATAGTATTCAATCACATAAGACTTAGGTGCACCGACACCGTGGTCTTCGTGGAAGGCTACGTTAAGGTTATCAACCGAACGTTTAGACAGGATACCAGAATCACCAAAGAGGATTCCTACTGATGCTTCACTTGTACGTTTCCAGTTTGTCCAGCGGTTTGCCGGTTGATCATTAAATGAGATTAGTTTGTCATTAACATTGGCTACTGAATCACTTGGATTTGAGTCTGATGCAAAGGCAAGTGGCAACTCAGAACCTGTCCACTGGTCAGAAATGTTAGCACCAGTTTCTGTCTGAGCAGAAACACGAACATGAAGTTTGGTTGGTAATTGAGTACCTTCCACATGTCCTGTCACTGTAAAGTTACCTTCTTGTGCATATTGGCTCGGGTCAATAGCATCCCAAGTCACCTTAGCTGAAGATACTTGGCCGTTTGAGTGGTAAGTACGAACACTTTCTGGCAATTGAGGAGCTTCTGAAACAGGAGTTGTTGTCGTCACTTCTTCGACTGCAATGATACCTTCTACAGAAACTTTAGCATGAGCTTCGTTTTCGATTCCTTCAACTTTACCTAGGACATCAAAGCTGTGGTATTTGGCAAGGTCTTCCTTAGCAACTGCTTGCCAAGTCACCTTGTGAACTTTTGGAAATCCTTTGTCGTACTCTACAGTTACTGTATCAGGTAGACTTGGTTCTTGGTTCAAACCTGTCACGACACTAACTGGACGAATGGCTTGAACAATTTTGCTTTCAGTGTTTGCTTGAATGTTCAAGTCAATCTGACCTTCTGCTCCTTCAAATTGAGCTTTCAAAGTTACTTGACCAGGTTTATGCAATTCAAGCATACCTTTACGAACAGCTACGTCTCCTTGACCTGATGTAGAGAAGCTTACCTTGTCAGCCTTCAATTCTGCCTGTGTACCATCTTGATAGTGAGCCAATACCTTGATACCAACTGTTTGGTCTTCTTTCAGTGCAGCTGCATTTTCTACTTCTAGGCTCAAACGTTCAATCTGCGGAGCTTCCTGCAAGAACTGGATAGCGTAAGTTTGCAATGCTCCACCATCATTTGGTTGAACATAAATACTTGCACGCATACCATTTGCTTCGTTAGCTTGAATAACAGTCACTTGCGCATTTTCAGCCAAAGCTTTGACTTCAGGTAAAGCAGTTCCATAAGCAAGTTTATGGTATAGAACCGGTTGATCCGTTGAGAGCCCTTCTACAGGCTGGTCTGCTACAGTTACAGTCGGTACTACTGGAGCAGCTGCTTGACCTTCTGCGACTACAAAGGTCGCATCGATTTGGTCATCACCTGAAATTCCTTTAGCTTGGATACGAGAGCCTGGGATAGCTAATTTAGCTTGATCTTCTGCTGCAACTTCCCACTTATCAACATCATAACTTCCTACAGTACCATCTGACAATACATAGGTAACAGATGGGTCAACCGTACTTAGATCTGTAGTTGGTGCAATTCTCTTAACTACCGGTAATTCTGTTTCGAGGGCCAAGACTTCAACACGCGCTTCTACATCACGACCATTTGCCACACCTTTAACAGTAAAGATACCAGGTTCGTTGACATTAACTGCTGACCATTCTACTGGAAGTTTTTCACGGCTACCATCACTATAAATAAATGCTACTTTTGAAGGCATTTTCGCTTCTTGACCAATAACGGTACGTACTTTAGGCACTTCTGTTCCTAAAACTGTTTTTTCTGCTTGGTCTTTTTTACCTGTGAAGATCGTTGTTTGACCAGATTTCAAGAAATCAGAGTGGGCAGTCAAAGTGAATTTCCCTGATTGCTCCGTTGATTTGACAATCACAACACCCTTACCATTAAAGGCTTTGCGAATCCATGAACCATCTGCTTGTTCTTTGTAACGTTCGCGGCTGGCTTGTTCCCCGTTGTCCACACCGACAATCTGACCTTGTCCATGTAACTGGAAGCGAACTAGGTTATTGGCAGTTGGAACTACGTTCCCTTTGCTATCAACGATTTCGTAATAGATATAAGTGAGGTCTTTTCCGTCAGCTGCGATAGCATTTTCTTCTTTGACCAAACGAACCCCTGCAGGTTCTCCAGCAGTCACAATCTTATCACGAGCAATGATATTACCAGCTTCGTCACGAGCTACTGCTTCCAAAGTACCTGCTTCAAAAGCAACTTTCCATTCAAGGTAAAGTTCATTAGCATTGGCACCTTCTTGGTAAGTGCGTCCATCACTTGTTTGTTTTTTAGTAAATGTCTTCTTGCCTAGAGTTTCACCATTCAAATATAGTTCTACACTTGCAGCGTTAGAATAGGCACGAACAGGAATCTTACCATCTACATCCGCTACATTCGCTTTTAAAGTAGGATTTTCCCAGTTCCAGTGAGGAAGAAGGTGAACCATTGGTTTCTTCTCAGCAGAAACCCATTGGCTTTGGTACAAGTAGTAGTCATTCTTTGGAATTCCAGCTGTATCTACGATACCAAAGTACGAGCTTTTAACCGGTGTTTGGTTTTGGTTGTGCCATGGAGTAGGCTCACCGATATAGTCGGTACCTGTCCAGATGAACTGACCTGCATAACCAGCATTGTCACGGTCAAAAGTCCAAGATGCTGTTGCTGTTTTACCCCAACCAACACGGTCATTACCGTAGTCTGATTGCTCGTAATTACGGTAAGCTTGATTGCTGTGGACCAATTCACGTTCTGGACGGAAATAGCTTCCACGTGTACGAGTAGCTGAGGAAGTTTCAGAACCGTAAATCAACCAATTTGGATGTTTCGCACGAAGTTTCTTGTAGTTGTCTTCTGAATAGTTAAATCCAACCGCGTCAAGTTCATTGGCAATCTTTTCATGGTCACCACTACCATCACCAAAACGGAACTTATCTGCTCCCATAGTGACATAGCGTGTCTTATCAACAGCCTTAATAACTTGAACCAAGCGTTTAACTGTTGCTAGAGAACGAGGTTTCCCGTCTGCTTCACCGATTTCATTACCGATAGACCACATGACGATAGCTGGGTTGTTCTTGCCTCTTTCGACCATGGTACGCAAGTCAAAATCAGACCATTTTTCACCTTTCTTAGCGTCTGGGTGAGTAGCATCTTTATCAAAGAAGCGACCGTAGTCATACTGTTTCTTACCACCATACCAAGTATCGAAAGCTTCTTCTTGGACCAACAAACCAAGCTCAGCAGCAATCTGTAAAGTTTGCTCACTAGCTGGGTTGTGGGTTGTACGGATAGAGTTTACACCCATATCCTTCATCTGTTTCAGACGACGGTATTCTGCTTTATAGTTTTCTTCAGCTCCAAGAGCTCCATGGTCATGGTGAAGAGAAACCCCATGGAATTTAATGCGTTCACCATTCAAAGAGAAGCCTTCATTTGGTGTCCAGTTGTAATAACGGTACCCAAACAAATCTTTCTTAGCATCCACCAACTGGCCATCACGATAGACACGAGTCACCAATTCATAAAGGGCCGGTTTATCATTGAGAACTGTCCAAAGTTTTGGTTTGTCAACTTGCAAAATAGCATTTAAACTTGTTGATTGATGAGCTTTCAAGACTTGACTAGCTGTACGAACGAGATCCGTTACAGCTTGACCATTACGTTCAATGATTTGATACTCAGCAAGAATTTCATGATCTTTATCATCAGTATTGACAATCTTACTTGTTACATGAGTATCTACCTTGCCCTTCTGTTGTTTTTCAAGGTCTGGCGTTAAGATCGTTGTTCCATTTTTCTCAGCATGGACCTTATCTGTGACTTGAAGGGTAACATCACGGTAAATTCCGCTTCCTGAGTACCAACGGCTACTTGGTTGTTTGTTGATGGCATGCACTGCTACGACATTCTCGCGACCGTCTTTATGGAGATAGTCAGTGATGTCATATGAGAATTGGTTGTAACCATTTGGATAGTGCCCAACTAGCTGACCATTTACATAAACTTGAGAATCCATGTAAACCCCATCAAATGAGATACGTACATTCTTATTGAGGTCTTCTTCATCGAGTTTAAAGGTCTTACGATACCAAGCATCACCACCATTGAGTTGCCCACCTTCGTTTTGGGCAGGTGAGTCATGGTCAAAGTCATTGTAAATACTCCAGTCATGAGGAAGGTCTAATTTCTTCCAACTAGAAACATCGGCATCTGGCTTGACCGCATCTTTAGCATTGGCATTGAGCTTGAAATGCCAGTTTTGGTTGAATTCTACTTTTCTATCCTCAATCAACTGTTTAACCTCATCATTAGTTGCAGGTTTAAGCTCAGGTTTTTCTGTTTGAGCAGATTGATCCTGAGTCACAGCTGGAACCTGCTTTTCTGAAGCTGAAATCTCTTTTTTATCTGAAGTCGATTCAGTAGATGGGATTTCCTCTTTTTTCTCTACTTCATGTTCAGTTCTTACTACTTCACTAGTAACAGGTTCTGTTGGTACAGCTTGTTCTGAAACTTTTGCTTCCGTAACTTGATCTTTAGGTGTTTCTTTCTCCACATTTTCTGTGGTAACTGCGACTGGTGTCTCATCGGCAGATACTGAATTTACAGTAGCTAGATTTGCTCCTAATAAAACAGAGCAAGTCCCGATAAGTACCGAGCATGTTCCTACCGTAAATTTACGGATGCTATAGACACTTTTGCGATTCCAATAGTCTTTTCCCATAGGGTTCTCCTTATTAAGTAACCGCTTCCATTTTTGTTGAAAGCACTATACTTGTTTTGTAATGATTACTTCTATTTTATAAAATAATATAGGAAACTTCAATACTATGACTGTAAAAATCATACTTTTGATTGTTTTTTCTATATTTTGTAGAAAACTATAAAAATCTGAATGTACATTTAGAAAAATACGTCAAAACAGCTGTTTCACTTATAGAAACAGCTGTTACTAAAAAACTATTCTGAATTTACCTTCGATTACTGATTATCCTTCTTTTAACATCTTGACCATCTCATTTTTACGCTCTTCTAGCTCGGCAATTTGATGGAGTAAAAGTCCTGAAAAATCACATTCAAGCTCTTCCGATTCGCCACTATTATACCAATCTAGAGCTACAATATGATTGTCCTTATCAAAGCAAAAAACCACATCTCCATCCCCGATGATAGACAGAAATGGAATATAATCCACAAAACCCAGAGCGTGTAATTCCTTGGTTTTAAGACGAATGTCTAAGAAATCTGGGATGCCATTTGCAATTCCCAAGACTTTAATACCTCGACAGAAGGTCCAAAATGGTGCTACATCGTAAGCCTTGGCTCTTGGCCATAGCTCTTCTCTAACTTCCATAAAGAGACCTCCCAGAGATGACATGGTGAATTCCCTGAAATCTTCTGGCAGACGAATGCCGTATTGATTTTCAAAATCCTGAACATCTTCTTCCGATGGTTCATTGCCCATGCAGGCGACAACCTGATAAGTTTCCTTATCATAGTGACGAAAATACTCATAAACTTCCTTGAGTGCCATTATTTTAATCCTTTTTACTCAGAAATAGTAACTACAAATCCATCTGGTAAGATGACTTGCTGACCATCTTCAAACTGGCAATGACTCGCTAAGTCAACTGAATCTCTGTCTAAGATAAAATTCTCAGAAGACTGATTAAAGATTGCCTGAACTTCTTTTCCTTGGTAGTTCCAGCTCAACGCAAGAACATCTGGTTCCACTTCTTCCAAGCGATAATTTCCATGCTGAATCATACTTGCCGATTCCTTACGAATCTTGATTAATTTCTTCATAAAATTCAGCATGTCATTGTCTTCAGAAACACGCTCCCAGGGCATGACACGACGGCAGTCGGGGTCTGGTCCACCAATTAGGGCCAACTCTGTTCCGTAATAGATACAAGGAGTCCCTTTTTGAAGATAGAGGAAAGTTAAAGCAGCCTTGACATGCTGGACATTTCCTTTAGCAGTTGTGAGGATACGCTCTGTATCATGAGAATCCAAAAGGTTAAACATCACCTCTGAGATTTGTTGCTTGTAGTACATAGACTGGCTTTTGATTTCTGAAATAAACTGCTCTGTCTTTTTACGCTGACGCAAGAAATAATCCTTGATACTTTCAGAGAGTGGGTAGTTCATAACTGCATGGAACTCATCCCCTTGTAGCCAAGGTTGTGAGGTATGCCAGATTTCACCTAAGATATACAAATCAGGCTTTTTAGCGAGAACTGCCTTTCTAAAATCTTTCCAGAACTGATGGTCAATTTCATTGGCAACGTCCAATCGCCAAGCATCAATATCAAAATTTTCAATCCAGTAAGTGGCAACACTGAGAAGATAGTCCCTAACCTCCGGATTAGCTGTATTTAACTTAGGCATATAGCTAGCAAAGGCAAAAGTATGATAAGGGAGTTGTCTTGGATTCTGAAGTTTATCCTCAGTAACTGGAAATTCTTGGATATGGAACCAATCTTTATAAGGGGAATTTTCTCCATTTTTTAGAACATCCTGCCATTGGGCAGACTGGTAGCCGATATGATTAAATACCGCATCTAGCATAATCTTAATGCCACGTTTGTGAGCTTCCTCGACTAAATTACGAAAAACTTCCTTGTCTCCAAAGTGACGGTCAATTTCAAAATAATCCGTCGTATCGTACTTGTGATTGGTTGTTGCTTCAAAAATCGGACATAGGTAAAGTCCAGTGATTCCCAAATCTTTAAGATAGTCAAGATGGTCAATAATCCCTTGTAAATCTCCACCAAAAAAGTCATCCCTATTAGGTGCAATGGCAGCATCCCACTCTCGAGCTCCATCTGGAGTTAGATTAGGATTTCCATTAGCAAAGCGTTCTGGGAAAATCTGATACCAAACGGTATTTGAAACCCAGTCAGGAACTTGGCAACCATCAATTTCGTGAATATAAGGAAGCTTAAAGCCATTGCCTTCAGCATCCAAGTTTTCTTGAGTATGTTCTACACAACCCTTATCACCGTAAAAAACACCCTGACCTTCCTCATCAAGGAGCTCAAAGAGATACTGAATGCGAGCAAAATCAACCGATACCGTAACCTGCCAATAGTCAAATAGGGCATCTGAGGTTACTTTGGTCATTTCTTTCTTAGCTTCATACTTATCCTCAATGAAAATAAAGGGATCTCCATAGTGTAAGATAACCTTCTGGACATCATTTTTCTTCGTTCTAATTCGGATATGTAGCTGACCTTCTTTGTAAAGATAAGCATACTCTGATTCTGGTCTATGATAAATGGCTGTCAATTCCATGTCTTGTCTCCTAAATAATCATCATCAACAAAAACGCAAACTTTTTCATAACTAACAGAACTAGTATACTATTTAAAGATTCGATTTGCAATACTTGGTCAAATTTAACGAGAAAACAGCTCAAAATAAATTCTGTAGACTAATCAAGAAATATCAGCACCTATCAATAAAAAGCTCCCAAATTCAGCCTCACAGCCTAGTCAATCTGACAAAGGGCAAGTTCTTTTAATCCTCTGTCGTAAAGGAAGGTTAAACAAAAGTTGTCTGTCATATTTTGAAGCTTGTGTTTACTCATTCCTCTAGGCAAGGCTATATCGCACCATTCTCTTGTTGCCAAAGAAAATAGTTTTTGCTTGCCCTTCCAGTCATCATTCTTAAATAAGGGGCTCAGGATAAGATAAGGCGAATCTGTAAAAATTCCATTGACACCAGCTTTTTTACCTGAAGCCTTTAAATGTTCAGATTCTAATAACTTTTCGATAATACGACCATCACTAGATATTTTAACAAGGGAATAATAGTCCATGCCCCATTTATTGACAGAGGTTTGACTTTCTCCAGAGGTAAAGGCATAGAGCTCTTGCTTCCAAAATTTCATACTATCGATTTTAGGACAGGCAGCTGAGTTCGTGTCGTGGTGCTTTAACTCTTTTTTATCAATATGCGAATAAGTAGTCCACTTAGCCTGCTTTTTCTCTCGATCAAACTCTAAAAGGGCAAAGTTTCTTGCTTGATTTGTATAAACTTGATCTTCAAAACACACGGGTATCTGGTCGCTATCTGATACTATTTGAAAATATCTCTCTTGTGCCTTTTTAGGAAGTATACTCTGGGAATCCTTTATGGCAATGATTTCTGGATGATAAAAATCACCAGTATAATAGACCATTTCCTTGCCAGCCTTGATGATGCCAATACTTTGTCCATCTGTAAAGACTAGAGTCTCTTCCTCCCAAACATGGTCACAAGCCCAAGCATCTATCTCCTTCACACCCAAAGGTGATACTTCAAGCAGACAGTAGCGATTAAAAGATTCCTTCTCACTGATCAAGACAAAGGCTCTACCATCATGTAACATGACAGAATTGAAAACACTATTGTAGTCCTTGTCTAGTTCCCATTTATTCAATAGACTTAACTTTAACTTCCCCATTTTCTCTCTCCTAATCCATCACCACTCGTTGATGGCAAATAGAATGGCTGATCTAATATTTCTTAGCAATTGATCTGAAAGTTCATCGTATTGTTGACCAAGTCCCTTATCTTGTGCCAGCCATCCAGGCCCATCATTCCAGGAGCCCATTCCTCCAAAAACATCCGCTGCACTTGCAGCTCTAAATATATTTTGATTTTGTGGCGGAATTTGAGGTTCCTCTAGCACCTTAGTAGCATCAAGGTCAAGTAAATGATTTCTAGCAGAATGAAAGACTTTGGCAAAGTTCTCACATTCAATTTTAATTGCTAGATCTTCTATACGAGCCAATATGTCCTTAAATTCTTCGATATTATTTTCATAGTGGGGAAGGTCTTGAAAAGGCCTTTCCCATTCATACTCAGTGTAGGTAACATCCCAGCCCCTGCCTAGGGAAGCAGATTTCCAATTTGGTAGGAAATAACTTGCCTTACCATATTTATAAAAACAAAGAATTGAACTCTGTGTTGTATTGGAGAAACCTAAAATACCTCTGTCTTCAACTGAAATGGGGCAAAATAATTGTAAGTCCTTCAAACCTTTTTCCTTGAGGTTTTCAAACCAGTCAGATACTGAAAGTTCTGCAGCTTCCCCATTTTCTGACAGCAAAATTTGAAAACTCATCTTATTTGTATATTTTTCAGGCTTATACCATATTTCTTTGCCACTTTTCAAAGCCTTCCTAGCTGCTGCCACGATACAGGCTATCTGATACATTTGTCCGTTCATATGATCTCATCCATTATCCCTTCAATCAGATTTCTAAGGCTCTCTGCTACATAAATCACTTGGTCAGGATCATGGATGTAGCAAATAATCTGCCCTTCCTGACCCTCCTGGTCTGGATCAAAATCCAGCATGAGATAACAAGAGTCACAATACTGAGCAAAAGGAAGCCATTTTTTATTAAAAAGATAAGGCTTAATTCTACTATCACGCATATTTTCCAGGTCTTGACTAGAAAAATAGTCGGGAAATTCTGTTAACAGAGCATCTCTATTTTGAAAGTACTTTTTACAAGTCTCAATTTCCTGTAGACTCATGAGAGAAAAAGTCAAATCTCTCTGATCAATTACACAAGGTAAAATAGAGAGGTATTCACTTCCATTTTTATAGCTATAAAGCTCTTTGAAGTCACTAGGTAGACGAATTCCAAATATTTCCTCAAAGGCTTGAAGCTCTTCCTCGGAAGCACCAGAAATGTCTTGATAATCTTCCAGATATCCTTCCTCTACAGGATCGTCCAAATCCCAATCTTCAAAACACTCACAAATATAAGATTCTATTTTTTTAACTTGGTCAATTAGTTGCATAAGAGCCCCCCTTTTTGATTTCTCTTAACCTTCAAGAATTTCTTGTAAGTGTCTAGACATATTGCAGATAAATTCTTTAAAGCTACAAATATCACTTATAGTTTCGTGTTCCTCATCGTAAAAAGCTACTTTATTTGTCTTTGGATGCCAAATGATATAGATATGAGTATAATCTCCGGTTGACCGTGAAATACGGAGAAATTTTTTACGACCTTTTTTTAAGGGAATTGTTTGCATGAGAGGGAAAAACTCTATCCACTTAAAATCACAGTTAGTAAGTTCAAAATATAAGTCTTGACTCATAAGAAAATCGGTAAGTTCCCGAGGCAGTTTAAATGGTTTTAGTTCATCCAATTTATTGCGTAAATTATGAAATTCTACTGGCTCTAGTTTTTGAAAGTATTCTGCCATCTCTTGATCCCCCTTTTCGATAGCGATACTATAAGGTCTCATACCATCTTTTTCAGTGAGAGTCACGTCCGCCCCGTGCTCTACAAGGTATTTACACATATCTAGGTCAACATATCTTGCAGCTACACAGAGAGGCGTTGGCTTAAAGGGATAAACCGAGTCGGAGGCATTATAGTTTATATCAACTCCATTTTTAATAAAAAAATCTAGCACCTGATAATTTCTATCTGCAACGGCTCTCCTAAATGCTTTTCCGCCATATTTTTCGACACTATGTCCTAATGCATGGATAATAGCTAGATTATCAAACTTATTTCCAAATAAGGCTTCTTGAAAGGCTTCCGACTTTACAGCATTTACACTATGAATCTTTGCTCCATGTTCCATAAGATACTTGATGAACGTACCATCACAATACCTGACAGCCAACAAAAATGAAGGGTTATTTTTTACATTTAAATGAGCCCCCTTTTCCACTAGCCATTTTAGGGAGTCAAAATTTCCTGTAATCAAGGATAAATCAATTGGGCTTAGAGAGGTATACTTGCTGATTTCTATTTCTTGGTCAATATCCCAACCACTTGCAAGATATTGGTCTAAGGCCAAGGTGTCTCCCTCTATGATGTCCTTAACAAGTTGTGGAACCGATTTAAATTCTCCAATATTTTTTAATGTAATCATTGTCAAACTCTTATTCTTTTTACCGATTATAACTTGGTTCTTTTAGGTCAATTGGGTTAGGATTTTGCTTAATCCAAGCAAGAGCCAATTGGCAGAGGCGGTCTAGACGGGGGCCATCATTAAAATCTTTGCCGTAAATTTGACTGATGACTTGCTTGGCTTCTTCTAAGTCAGTGTCTGAAAGTGGAGTTCCTAGAGAAAGATAGTGAGGTATAGCCTGTAGCATCTTGCGGTAGTTTCTATCCCAGTTGGCCCCTCCATTACGATCCAATTCATCTCGGACTCTACCTGGTATGCGGATGACTTCGCCCTGAACAGTTTTTGCGGCTCCTATAGAAGGAATCAAGAAAGACCATAGTTGCTCATACTGTTCCTCCCATGAACCTTCTTTTACGAGAATTGGAGAAACTCCATCATGAGTTAGGCGTTTTTCTACAGGCTTGACATCAAATAGCTCATAGAGCTTCGCTAAGCCTTTATCTGCTCCTTCGATGTAGTCTGGGTGGATACTTTCTCTATGAAATTCAAAATCCTTACCGATATTTTCGACCTTTTCTTTCATGGTTGGTGTTTTCTTAGCACCTGCTTCTAGTAACATAGAGGCAATTTCAGCAGTTTGGGCAATATAGATCCCCCGACAAACCATCAAGACTGAAGCTAGTGGAGTTCTTCCCATATCATTCTCTACATTGACATTTGCTCCCTTGTCAATTAAAAATTTGACAGTCTTAGGATGAAAAAATTCAGCTGCCATATGTAGAGGGGTATCGCCATAGGTATTGGGCTTTTCAATGTCTGCCCCCAATTCACACAAGAGTTTTACTGTATCTCTACCCAAGATTGCTTGACGGTATAAAGGAGTCGCTCCATAATAATCAGGGATATTGATATCCAAGCCCTGTTCGACAAGCCAGATAACCAATTCATCCGGGACTCCTCCCATATGAAGTGGTGTACATAAGCTAAATCTTCCATCATGTGCGGTTAATTCACAACGATCATAGACTGCTTTAAGGGCTTCAATATTTCCTTCATCCATTAAATCCTTAAACTCTTTTGGTAAGGTAACTCTTTTCTTTGCCATCTTTAGTTCCTTTCTTCTGATACAGCATCTAGGGCAAGCCAATGAAGATTGTCAACAGTTTTCAAAATCAGGACTTGTCCATCATAATCATTTTTCAACTCAAGACCGTTTTGCTCAATAGATATATGATTGTACCAGTGGTCTAGGCTGGCGTATTTCCCCATATGAATGTTGATGAGTATCGTCGTTATGGGATTCCAAGTCCCTTTTTTAACCGTTTCTGCTAAGAGGTAGTAAGCATCTAAAAATATGAGATTTCTCCCATAGATCCAAAAGGGCAGTTCAAGTTCTAACAAAGGTAACTTGGCAGAAAAAATCTCATCACCGTGTGGTGGCACGGTTTCATAATGAAATTCTATCTCACTGCCACAATAGGCAATCAAGGCTCCCTGACATCCGATATTTTGAGGAATCCCTTCCTCAGCTACAATAAATTCCATGATCTGCTCCTTCTACTTTCAATCATAAACTCCGACCAGACTCTGCCAGAATATCAGACTGGACGCATGGCCTATCCCAGTCATCAAGTGGATGAAGTCACTTTCACAACCCTTCCAAACTGCAAATTGGGCCGTTCCCATGGCTCTAATAAATACTAGAAAATCTGGTGCCAGCCATATTTTTTCATCATAGGTCATCTCTGCATCAAGAGCATAGACCGCCCCAGATTGACAATCCAGCAAAATAGTGTAGGGATCTCCATTTGCAATGATGATCAAGCCTCTTTCTTGTAGAGTCGAGTAATCGTGGTATTCCAAATTGCGATTCATCAGCCAAGTAAGACTAGTGTCGTCCCCATATCCAAACTGGTAACTTAAAAAACCGACCTGCCCCCAGTTATAGGCCAGAATATTTTTCCTAAAAATCGGATCCAAATCTTGGATTTGAAGCTGGCTTTTCAAACGATCCAATTCGGACACTGGCAAATCTGTTTTATTCAGGACAATTCCTTCTCTTATCTCAGGGTCAAGCCCTTGTGTTACTTCTTCAATAATGGAAATGATTTGGTCAATTGTCAATAATTCCATTGTCGACCTCCAACTATAAATAATCCATTTTCTACAGCAAACTAGCTAGTTTGGGTCTTCTTTTTTCTGATGAATATCCTTATCACAATTATACTACAAAGCTATCAAATAGGGATAAACTACCAGTATTTTCAGGGATTTTTTTTTGACGAACAACTTCTCCGAATTAAAACAAAAAACCATTCCACAAAGGAACAGCTTTCTCACTTATAATTAAAAGTTTCCCCAGCCAACTTATCGGCTAACTTGGGAAAGAGGGTATAAAATTTGTGGGCTAGATTGAGCAAGGCTGGGAGATTGAGCTCGCGTTTGTTTTTTCCAATGGTCTTAACAATCGTTTGCGCGACAGCATCTGGTTCCAATAGAAAACGGTCGACCGATTTGAGGTAGGTCCCATCTGGGTCTGCCTGGTCAAAAAATCCTGTACGAATCGGTCCTGGATTAACAGTTGTCACATAGACCCCATAGGGCATGAGCTCAAGGCGAAGAGCATTTGAAAAACCGATAGCCGCAAACTTGGTCGCCGAGTAAAGACTAGACTTAGCAGTCGCAATCAATCCTGCCATGCTGACGATATTGATGATATGCCCTTTTCGGATTTTCTTCATACGAGAAGCAACCAAACGAGATAGATTCATCAAAGCAAAGGTATTAACCTCAAACATTTGATGAATGTCTTGAACAGAAATCTTGTCAAAATCTTCAAAAATCCCATATCCAGCGTTGTTAATCAAGACATCAATCTTGCCATAACGCTGATAGAGTTCAGCAACTAGTTCTTCTAGGGCTTGAGCGTCGGTAATATCAATTTCAATCAATTCTGCCTGAGGATGATTTCCGTATAGTTGAGCTAATTTTTCCTTATTTCTACCTAGCAAAATGAGTTGATCTTGAGGCAAGAGTTTGACCATTTCTTGGGCTAGACCTCCACTAGCACCTGTAATAAGAATAGTAGACATACTTTTCCTTTCTCGAGATTCTAGATTTCCACTTCTTCCAAGTCTTTGACCACATGGACATTTTCAAAAATCGTTGCCGCATCTTTCTTAAGCTGGCTAATGTCCTTTGAAAGAAAACGGGCGCTGATATGGTTGAGCAAGAGTCGTTTGGCTCCCGCTTCTGTCGCTACTTGGGCAGCCTGCATATTAGTTGAGTGGCCATGATTACGAGCGATTTTCTCATCACCTTTACCATAAGTGGACTCATGGACAAGAACATCTGCATTGACAGCCAGACGCACACTGGCATTGGTTTTTCGAGTGTCACCTAAGATAGTGATAATCTTACCAGGTCGTGGGGCTGAGATATAGTCTGCTGCCTTAATCTCGGTGCCGTCTTCTAGGATGACATCCTGCCCGTTTTTGATTTTACCAAAAAGCGGTCCAAATGGTACGCCGGCAGCCTTGAGCTTTTCAGCATCCAGAGTGCCTTCTAGATCCTTTTGCATGATACGATAGCCGACACAGAAAATAGTGTGATCCAACTCTTCCGCATATACTGTAAATTTATCTGTTTCAAGAATTTTCCCAAGAGAAGCTTGGTCAAATTCATGGAAATGAATCTTATAGGGCAGGCGTGAACCTGACACTCGTAGACTGGTCAAGACAAAAGATTTGATGCCTTGGGGACCATAGATTTCCAAATCTGTTTGCTCTTCATTGGCTTGAAAGGCACGACTAGAGAGAAAACCAGGCAATCCAAAGATATGGTCTCCATGTAAGTGGGTGATAAAGATTTTGCTGATCTTTCGTGGTCGAATCGTAGTTTCCAGAATGCGATTTTGCGTTCCTTCTCCACAGTCAAAGAGCCAGACTTCGTTAATCTCGTCCAAGAGTTTCAGGGCAAGACTTGAAACGTTGCGGGCTTTAGAGGGCTGACCAGCCCCCGTTCCTAAAAATTGAATATCCATTCGATACTTTCTAATTAATCAATATATAACATAGCAGTGCGATTTTCTGAGCGATAATAAAACTTGCCAGAAAAAGCTCTAGCTTCTTGCAGTAAATCCTCTTGGCTATATCCCTTAAGTCGCTTTCTTCCATCTGCTAAATTTTCCAAATCTGTCAAAGCTGTGAGATTTTCCAGGCTAACTACTTCCTCTTCACCAATCGCCTTCATGTAAATCTTACCAGACTCTACAAAAACGAGCTGATGAGGGAAAATTTGCGCAATCTCAAAGAGTAATTCATCCGTAATGACTTCCTCAGCTTCTGAAAAAATGCGACCAAGACCTTCTTTTTCGTAGCAAAATCCAAAGGATTTACCAGATAGATTGAGGCGAATAAAGGGCTTGTTTTCTAGAGTGAAACTTGGATCAGTATTATAAAGATTCAACTCCCGACTCAATTCAGCAAAATAATCTGTCGCGGCTTGAGGGCTCTTCTTTTGGTAGAGTTCTGCAAAGTAGGCATTCACTACGCTAGGAGGAGGAGTGATGAGAGCTAGCTGTTCCTGGTCAGATCTACCAGCTAAAAGCTGATCTAGATAGACCTTGTCCAGACTCGTATATCCACCATACTTGAGAGCTAATGTTTTGATATCAGTCATAAAATTCCTCTAATCTCCATTTGTTTTTCTCAGAAATGTAGCCTGTGATGACTTGACCATCATCTTGGTAGTCACGTTCTTCTAGAATCGCAACACTTTCTAAATCATGAATCTTGTAAGATTTAGAAAAAGGCACGCGCAGGGTAAATGCTTCAAAAATTTCCTTAATTTTACCTAGCAATAAAGTCTGCAACTGTTCTCGACTATCTTTAGACTTTGCCGAAATCAGAGCGTATGGCGTTTGAGTAGGCGTAAAGTCCTCCACCAAATCCGCTTTATTATAAAGGGTTAAGCGAGGAATATCCTCCATGTCCAAGTCTTTCATGATAGAGAGAACTGTTTTTTCATGCTCCTCGTGATAAGGATTGCTAGCATCGATGACATGGACCAAGAGATCTACATGCTTGCTTTCTTCTAAAGTAGACTTGAAACTGGACACCAACTCAGTTGGTAAATCTTGAATAAAACCAACGGTATCGGTTAAAGTTACTTGTAGATTCCCTCCCAGATGGATGCTTTTAGTTGTAGCATCAAGAGTCGCAAAAAGCTCATCTGCTTCATACTGGGTCTTACTGGTCAAGGTGTTCATGATGGTTGATTTACCAGCATTGGTGTAACCAATCAAACCAATCTTAAAGGTACTCGACTCCAGACGTTTTTCTCGAACTGTCGCTCGATTTTTCTCAACGACCTTGAGTTGGCGTTCGATATCTGTAATCTGGTTGCGAACGCTCCGACGATTTAGTTCTAGCTGACTTTCACCTGGACCACGGGAACCAATCCCCCCTGCCTGACGACTAAGCATAATCCCCTGACCAACCAAACGAGGCAAGAGGTACTTGAGCTGGGCTAGATGAACTTGGAGTTTTCCTTCATGGCTTCGAGCCCGCATGGCAAAGATATCCAAAATCAACTGCATACGGTCAATGACTTTAACACCCAACACTTCCTCTAAATTGACATTTTGACGAGGTGTCAGACGGTTGTTGACGATAACTGTCGTGATTTCTTCTGCGTCCACCATTTGAGCAATTTCTTCCAACTTACCAGAGCCAACAAAGGTCTTGGAGTCGTATTTTTCGCGTTTTTGTCTGTAGCTATCGACGACGACCGCCCCAGCTGTCTTGGCTAAACTAGCCAGTTCCTCCATGGAGAGGTCAAAATTATCCATGCCCTGGAGTTCAACTCCAATCAGCAGGACTCGCTCCTCTTTTTTCTCCGTTTCAATCATTTAAAAACTCCTCAATCTGGTTTAAAATGCGGTCTTTCACACCAGATTCTCCTATCTGATAAAAGGTCACCTGCATGCGATTGCGGAACCAGGTCAACTGGCGCTTGGCAAATCGGCGAGTCGCCTGTTTTAGGCTGTCACTAGCTTCTTCCAAGGACCGCTCTCCACGAAAATAAGGGAAGAGTTCCTTATAACCTATCCCTTTAGCAGCCTGCACATCTGGACAATGGTCAAACAACCATTTAGCTTCCTCCAAAAGTCCAGCTTCAAACATCAGGTCCACTCGGTGATTGATACGCTCATAAAGCTGACTACGCTCATCATCCAAGCAAATAATCAGTGGTTCATATAAACTTTCTTGATTTTCCAAGTCTTGAGCAAAATGGGCAATTTCTAAGGCACGCATGGCACGACGACGATTAAATTGGGGAATTTCAAGGCCTGCTTGATCCACCAGATGGGCTAAGTCCTCATCTGAAAAAGACTCTAAGCTAGAACGGTAGGCTAAAATATCCTCATGAGGTGTCTCGCCACCTAGATGATACCCCTCTAGCAGACTCTGGATGTAAAGTCCTGTCCCACCGGCGATAATAGCAAGCTTACCACGACTTTGAATATCCTCAATGGCTGCCTTGGCTTCAGAAACAAAATCAAAAGCCGAGTAAGACTCGGTTACATCTCTAACATCGATTAAATGATGAGGGACAGTTGCCTGCTCCTCCGGACTAGCCTTGGCTGTTCCAATGTCTAGTCCTCGGTAGACCTGTTGGCTATCTCCACTAACTACTTCGCCATTGAATCGCTGAGCAACTTCAATAGCGAGAGCAGTCTTTCCAACTGCAGTTGGACCAACAATCACAATTATTTTGCTTTTCATCGTTTTTCCTTGAAAAATTCCCGTTTTTTCGTTACTATTATTATATCACAAAATAGACAGGCAGAAAAATGCTATATCTTAAGCTATTTCCGTCTGATTTATAAATAAAAGGAGGAAGACTCATGGCTAAAGGATTTGCTAAAGGTCTCGTAACAGGTGTTGCAGGAACTGTTGCTGCTGTTGCAGGTGCAGTATACGCATTCAAAAAGAAAGTGATTGAACCAGAAGAACAAAAAGCAGCTTTCATCGAAGAAAATCGTAAAAAAGCAGCTCGCCGTCGTGTATCACGCTAATCAACAAAAAAGAAGTTGGAAAATCCAACTTCTTTTTTGTTATTAAATAGCCAAATCAAATTTTAATTGCGGTTTCACAGGATCATAGTCAACCAACTCAAAATCCTCTGCATTAATCTCAAAAAAGTTTGTCTTGTCTGGTACATTCAAGACCAAACGCGGTTGGCAATTTGAAGGTTCACGACGGAGCAATTCCTGAGCTTGTTCAAATTGATTATCATAGATGTGAAGGTTATTGATAAAGTAGAAGAATTTTCCAACTTTCCAACCAAAATGTTTAGCAATCATCATTTGAAGAGCCACATATTGCATGGCATTGATGTGATGAGCTACCAGCATATCGTTAGAACGCTGGGTCAAGGTCGCATCCAGGTAAATTTCCCCATCTACACGACGGACATCAAACATAGTCTGAAAGGCACATGGAAGAAGGCCATCTGTTTCTTCGAAAGCTTGGTAATCCCAGAGAGAGATGATATTGCGACGATTCCAAGGATTGGCTTCTAACTGCTTAAGGATTTTGTTGATGATATCATGCTTCTTAACCACAGCCCCATAACGCTCACCAATTGTCCCTGTATCTCCCACTTCCCAGTCATTCCAATAGTGGACATTGTACTTGTCATTAAGAACTTCTAGACTATTAGACTGGTCTTGATAAATCCAGAGTACTTCCTTGATAGCTGATTTGATAGCAATTGGACGCAAGGTCGTGATTGGAAATTCGCCCTTAGACAAATCATACTCCGCAAAAGCACCTGTGACGTACTTGGAGTTAGCCACTGTTCCATCCTTATACTTGGGACGAGCTTGTTCTGAAAAGACACCTTCATTGAGAATTCGCTCAATATTTTCTTTAAAAATCTTATCTGCTTTTGTCATTTACTCTCACCTCAATTATTGTCTTAATTAGTATAGCATAAAAAAAGAAAGGAGGAAAATCACTCGCTTCAATAAAGTGATTTTCTCCTTTTTATTTCTTATTGCAAGACAAGAGATGCTGCTCCGATAACTCCAGCATCATTTCCTAAAGTTGCAAGAGCTAGCTTAGTTGTTGTGCGAACTTGTGGGAAGGTATTTTCATCGTAAACCTTTTGCACGCCTTGAAGAAGGAAGTCTCCTGCAGCTGATACCCCTCCACCGATAACGATAGTTGATGGGTTTAGGATAGAACCGATGTTGGCACATGCAATACCCAAGTAACGTGAGAAGTTACGGTAAACGATCAAGGCAAGATCATCCCCTTCTTTTGCCAAGTCAAAGACAGTTTTAGCAGTTACTTCTTCACCGTCGTCAATCAAGCGTTTCAACTCTGCATCGCCTTCGTACTCATCTGCATAACGACGAGTCAAGTTGACAATCCCTGTAGCTGAAGCTACTGTCTCAAGACAGCCTTTTTTACCACACGTACATGCGATTGGTTGGTCAAAGTCAACTGTGATATGTCCAAGTTCACCTGCAGCACCAGCAACACCGTGGAGCAATTTACCTTCTGCCACGATACCGCCACCAACACCTGTACCAAGTGTCATAAAGACAACGTCAGGTTGGTTTTCACCAGCACCCATCCAACGCTCACCAAGAGCAGCTACGTTGGCGTCATTGTCGATAAAGAATGGAATACCCAAGGCTTTTTCCATTTTTTCTTTGATTGGTTGAAGAGTTTTCCAGTTGAGGTTGTAGGCACCGATAACAGTTCCTTTTTCACGGTCAACCACACCAGGTGAACCCATACCAATTCCACGAAAATCTTCAGCAGATAATCCAAGTAAGTCCAAACGGTGTTGGATCGATTCAATCATATCGTCTACGATATGGCTTCCTTCATCCAAAATGTTGGTCTTGATAGACCATTTTTCTTGGATTTCTCCTTCCAGCGTTAAAATAGCGAACTTGATAGAAGTTCCACCTAGGTCAATCCCAATAATCTTTTGACTCATCTTTTTCTCCTTATTCTCAATTGAAAATGCTTACAGTGCTAGTATAACAAAATCTGTCAATCAGTGCAAAGGTTTGCATTGATTTTCCAAATTTTTTTCTATTCTATGGTTTCCACAAACCAGAGGCATCTACATAGTAGCGTCCACCATCCACTCGCTCATTTTTTGCCATTTTACCATCTGATTTGAGGTAGTAGTTTCCTTGCCATGCATTACGAGCATAAGATCCATCTGATTTTAAATAGTACCAAGATTGGTAAGAAGAATCATAAACCCATTCACTCTGAGCCATTTTACCATTTGACTTGAGGTAGTATGCACCTTGCCAAGCATTATGCGCATAAGATCCATCTGATTTGAGGTAATACCAGGCTTTGTAGTAAGAATCATAAATCCATTCCTTCTGAGCCATCTTACCATCTGATTTGAGATAGTAACTTCCTTGCCATGTATTGCGGGCATAGGAACCATCTGATTTGAGGTAATACCAAGCTTGGTAATAGTTATCGTATACCCACTCATTCTCAGCCATTCTTCCATCTGATTTTAGGTAGTATGCACCCTGCCAAGTATTTGTTACTGGTTTCCCATTTGCAGAAAAATAGTACCAAGATCCATTTTGACGAACCCAACCACTTACAGCTTCTGCACTAGGAGCAGGTGCTGCACTATTTGGTGCTACATTGTTGTTAGCTTGAGATGTACTCGTCTTTTTCTCTTTTAAAACTCCCTTAGGCGCATTCTTCGATTCACAAGCGATTCCATCATGATCCTTATCCAGAGTAGCAGAATAACCTGGTTCTCCCTTATGAATATCTGCATATCCATTCTCCCAAGCTTCCTTACAGCTCGAAAAATGGATACTTTCATCTGCCACAACAGGTTGTAAAAACAGAGCAAGGACAGGTAAAGAAACTAGGCCTAGTTTTAATAAATGACGTTTGTTCATGATTTTCTCCTGAAATTATAATATCAATCTCAATATTATTTTATCAAACTTATTTCTGCAATTCAAGAAAACTTCTAGTTATTTCTGCAAACTCTTTTGGTTTGGCCCTATTCAGAACATGAGGTCCATCAGGAATAATCTGAATCTGAGAATTTGGAATCAGTTGTTGCAGATCTTTCATAGACTTTAGATTTGGCTTATCTTGACTACCACAAATTAACAAAGTTGGATAGGGACAATTCTTTGCAATCTCCCTTAAATCAAGTGTTTTTAATTCTTCGGAAACTCCAACCATAAGAGCCTTATCTGCCCCCTGCTTCTCATATATACTCTTAGGAAGCAATTTGAATATCAGCAACTGAATGTAAAAAGGAATGTTACCTGCTAATTTCAGTGGACATCCTGACAAAACCAAGCCCTGAAGATTTGGTATCTCAGAACTTGAAAGCTCCAATGCAAGTGTAGCCCCTAAAGACAAACCGACTAGGACAAAAGGTTCTGTTTCCATTGATAAGTGCAGATAAATGCGTTCCTTGGCTTCTTGATAGGTCCCAACTCCTGCAGGGAATAAGTCCAGTGCTTCAGAGGGATAATCTGTTAGCAAATCCTGAACTTCTTTCCAACTATCTGCCGACTGTCCCAAACCGTGTAAAAATATTAGTTTCATTTAGTGCTCCTTTACTGACAACTCATACAAGCCCCTAACTGCATTGCAGCCATAGATAGCTTCTGCTTGTGCCAAATCTTCTATGGTCAAGACCTTCTCTTCTACCTGCCCATTTTCAAGTAAATGCTGGCGATAAATCCCTGGTAACAGGCCAAGAGTACTAGGTGGGGTATAGAGCTTGCCATCCATTTTTAAGACCAGATTCCCAATAGAGGTTTCAAGCAATTTTCCATCAGCAGTGTGATAGATGATTTCCTGATTTCCCACTGTCAAATGTGGTCGGTATGTCGTCTTAAAGTAGGTAAAGGCCTGCTGTAAATCAGCTTCCTGTAGACAAAGTTTGGCCTGACAGAAGCTAGAGCTAAGCGGTGTCAATACTTGCCGATCGATTTCAATCGCTCCAGATTTGCTGAGACTGATTCGTACCCGATAATCTTGAAGTAGGTCACAAGACTGGCACTCCTTCTCTATCTCTTGTTTCAGAACTTCTTGGTCAAATGGAAATGCAAAGTATCGACTAGCCTTTTGCAGTCTTTCCAGATGTTGAGTTTCAAAGAGTAATTTTTTCTGGCTAATTTTCCCTGTAGTAATTAGTTGAAAACGAGGCTGTTTTCGGTAAAGAACAGCAGCCTTTTGATGGACTTCACAGTATTCTGACTCCCAAGTACTATCCCAAGTGATGCCACCTCCGACACCATAGATGGCTTGCCCTCCATGCAGTTGAATGGTTCGAATAGCCACATTAAAAATTCGTCGTCCATTGGGAAGTAAGAGGCCAACAGTTCCACAGTAAACTCCTCTGGGTTGGGTCTCCAAGTCCTTGATAATTTCCATGGTCGCTATCTTGGGAGCTCCTGTGATGGAGCCACATGGAAAGAGCGAACGAAAAATTTCAACTAGGTCAACATCTGGTCGTAACTGACTCTTGATAGTTGAAGTCATCTGCCACACTGTAGAATACTGTTCCACTTGGCATAAACGCTCCACATGCTCACTTCCTACCTCAGACAGACGATTCATGTCATTGCGCAAAAGATCCACTATCATCATGTTTTCTGAGCGATTTTTGGGATCTTGTTCCAACCAAGCCGCCTCTTTCAAGTCTTCAGCATCAGTCAGACCACGTTTAGTTGTCCCCTTCATAGGACGAGTGGTCAACTCACGCCCATTTTGCTCAAAAAAGAGTTCTGGACTCATGGAAATCACTGCCATGTCGTCATGTTCAACATAAGCATTGTAACCAGCTTCCTGCTCTACCACCATACGATTGTAGATAACAAAAGGATTAGCACTTAAATGCTGTTTGAGTTGAACCGTATAATTAACCTGATAAGTATCCCCTTGTCTTAAATGATGATGAATCTGGTCAATAGCCTTTTCATAGTCCTCTGCAGATGTTACTTCCTGCCAGTTTGATGGCAAAAATACGTCCTCATAAACCAGGGGAATGCTGGTTTTTTCTACACTATCATGAATAGTGAAATAGAGGAGATACTCTCCTAACAAGCGACCCGAGTGTACTGCTAACTTTTTCTCAAAAGCAGGTGCAGCCTCGTAGCTGACATAACCTACCACATAATAGCCTTTCTCTTGGTAGTTTTCTACTTGTGCTAATAAGTCCGTCACTTCTGCTAAATCTCTGGTTTTTAACTCTTTGATAGGTTGGATAAAGGTGTATCGCTCGCCCAAGGCCCTAAAATCAATCACTGTTTTTCTATGCATACCCTAAGTATACCATAAAATCCAGACCCCAACAGGAGATCTGGCTTTTTTATGATTGATTTAAATCTCAAGTTTACTCGACATAATCCAACAAATAACCATAACCCTTTTCTTCCATTTGATCCTTAGGAATAAAACGGATGGATAGACTATTGATACAATAGCGTAGACCTCCCTTGTCCTTAGGCCCGTCTGTAAAGACATGTCCTAGGTGAGAATCCCCTGTTCTACTTCTGACTTCTGTTCTGACCATATTATAAGACTTGTCTTCCTTGTAGGTCGCAACATCTGGACTGATAGGCTGGGTAAAGCTAGGCCAACCACAGCCCGATTCAAACTTATCTTTCGAAGAAAAGAGGGGTTCGCCAGTCGCAACATCCACATAAATACCTGCTTCAAATTTATCCCAGTAACGATTTGAAAAGGCACGTTCTGTTTGACCGTTTTGAGTCACAGCATACTCTTCAGGAGAGAGAAGTTTTTTCAATTCATCGTCACTCGGTTTTGGATATTTACTTGCATCAATAACAGGATAGGCTGCTTGATTGACATTGATATGGCAATATCCATTAGGATTTTTCTGGAGATAGTCTTGGTGGTAGTCCTCAGCCACGATAAAATTTCTTAAGGCTTCTTTTTCAACCGCTATAGGTTCGTCGTACTTCTTAGCAACTTGATCAAAAACTTGGTTGATGACTTCTAAATCTTTCTCATCTGTATAATAGACTCCTGTTCTGTACTGAGTCCCCACATCATTTCCCTGCTTATTCTTACTGATTGGATTAATAATCCGGAAATAATGAAGCAAGATTTCTTTTAAAGAGATTTGATTGGCATCATAGGTCACATGAACAGTCTCAGCATGCCCGGTTTGGCCAATCAATTCATACTGGGTTGTTTCTCCTCTACCATTAGCATAGCCCGAAACAGCATCTGTCACACCTGCTACTCGTGAAAAATACTCTTCGACACCCCAGAAACAACCTCCCGCTAGATAAATATCATGTAGGTCAGCATCTTTTCTTGGCTCAGTATTTTTCTTAGCATGTTTCCCCTGACTAACTGCTGCCTTCTCAATTTGAGAGGTATCAGTGTAGCTAGCGCTTCTTTTTTCCCAAAGAAATAAAACTCCTAAAATAAGGAAGATAATGATTCCAATCGACAGGATTATTTTTAATTTATCATTCATAATAAGCCTCTAATTCATAGTCTTTAAATTCTCTAAAATAGTTTCCTTGTCCATAAAGCCTGGTTGAGTCTTCACCAATTTGCCTTCTTTATCAATAAAGGCCTGAGTCGGATAAGAACGAACTCCGTAACTCGCTAAAAGTTGTCCCGAAGGGTCTAACAATACTGGTAAATCTTTATAGTCCAAGCCTTGATACCATTTCTTGAAGTCTTCTTCTGACTGCTCTCCTTTTTGACCAGGAGAAACCACTGTCAAGATGACATAGTCATCACTTGCTTCTTTCGCAAGCTCATCGGTATCAGGTAAACTAGCTAGACAAATAGAGCACCAAGATGCCCAAAATTTGAGATAGACCTTTTTGCCTTTATAATCTGATAGGCGATAGGTTTTCCCATCAACTCCCGTCAGTGAAAAGTCTGTAACTGCTTCTCCTTGTTTTGCAATTTGAGAACTAACTTGTTCATTTTTGTCTCCGTTTTGCTTATCAGCTTGGCTCTCCATCTGATTGTTACAAGCCGATAGACAAACCAGACTAGCGCAGACCAATATAGTTGCTTGCCATTTTTTCATTTTCATCACCTTTCTCGCTCATCATATGAATATAGATATTGTATTATAGCTCTATTATATACCTATCACCCTAAAAATACTTGAAATCTGTTTGGAAAATAAGGCATCTTTTGGAACACAAAAAACTCCCACCTGCTGAGCAGATGAGAGCTTTCAACTTTTTATCTATATTTTTCTGATAAAATCTTGGGGATATTGAGCACGCGCCCCTCCGATTAGTTTTGGACGACTAGCGAGAGCAGTTACGTGGGCTTGGCCAATAGATTTCAAAACTGGACGAATAGGTACTTGCACATGCTTGATATGCATCCCTATAGCAGTATCTCCAATATCGAGTCCTGCATCAGCTTTGATGAATTCAACTTCAACTGGGTCTTTCATATAGCGAAAGGCTGCCAATTGACCTGAACCTCCAGCATGCAGTGTCGGAAGAACACTCACAATCTCAAGATTGTACTTGATTGCAACCTCTCGTTCAACTACCAAGGCCCGATTAACATGTTCGCATCCCTGAACTGCTAGATGGATTCCTTTCGCTGACAGAATTTCTAATATTTTTTGAACAATTAATTCTCCAATTTCTTGGCTGGAGTCTTTCCCGATGCGACCTCCTATCACCTCGCTAGAAGATAAGCCCAAAACAAAGAGAGCTCCCTCAGGGAGAGAAGCCTTTGCCAATACATCTTCTAGGATTTCCTCAACCTCTTTTTGTAAATGTCCTTGGTCCATACTTTACCTCGCTTACTTCCTTCTATGATATCGTTTTTTTATCATTTAATCAAGCTGGGAACATGCTCCTACTTCCAATAGACTATTCTATATTTTTCAAATCGAAAAAGACAGAGAAATTCTCTCTGCCTCATTTATAAACATAGTTATACTTTTTGAAGTCCTTGAACAGCATCATGATTGATGATGACTTGTCCATATTCTTGAAGGACTGAGCGACTGATATCACTATCATCCGCAAATTCGCGCATACGTGCCAATAACCATGCTGGATAAAGACTTGGATGATCCTCTACATCTACCAAAACTGTTAGATAATATTGGTCATTCATTTTGTAAAGTTCTGAAGTCTCCATTTGGTAATCGACTGTCTTTGCAAAAGAGACCAAACTAGTTAAGTCGTCAAAGCGTAGGATGTAGTAGATATAAGGTTCTCTTTTTCCTTCTTCTACCTCAGCAATTTCATCAATCGCCGCTTCTTCCTCTTTTTCAACCCGCTCTAGAGATTGGATAGCTTCAATATCTTCTTTGGTTTTCTCTGCCATGGTTTTCTCCAAAGTCTTCAAAAATTCATCTGGAGACATTTTTGCTAGTTCATCCATGTCAGGAAGGTCTGCCAAATCCTCAAAATCCAAGTTTTGGTCGATCTTAGACTTGGTTACAAAGACATCAACCTTATCAGGCTTCGGTGTCACTCGGAAGCTAAGCATACCTGTATCCAAGAAACTGTCTGGCATCTCTAACTCATCCAGAATGGCATAGAAAAACTCTTCTGTTTTTTCTTGTGGAACGAGAAAGTCTGCGATTTCCATTCCACGATCCATCAAATCTTCTAAAGACATAGTGATCTTTAATGTCGTATCACTGATTTGTTTCATTTTCATAGTTCGTAACCTCATACTTTCAGTTCTATCTATTATACAAGATTTAGATAATTTTATCAAAAGAATGGCGTTGGAATGTGATATAATACTAGTATCTATTTTAGAATGTAAGAAAGAAAGTTTCATGAAAAATATAAAAGTTAACGCTTTGGCTAGCTTGCTGGTCAATATTTTAAACATCGTGTTTCCCCTGATTACTAATCCCTATCTAACGCGAATTCTAAGTAAATCAAATTATGGTTACTTTAATACAGCAAATACCTGGGCAAGCTTTGTCATTCCACTTGCTGCTTTTGGGATTTATAATTATGGGATTCGAGCAATCAGTAAAGTAAAAGATGACAAAAGTAAGATTAATTATGTCTTTTCAAAGTTGTTCTATATATCAGTCATTACTTCAGTAGTAACAACCGCTATTTATTTCCTCTTTATTTATTTTGATACTAGTATTGTCAATCTAAAAATTCTTTACTATATCCTTGGAATTCAAGCTCTCTTCCAATTTCTAAATATCGAATGGATGAATGAAGCCTATGAGAATTATTCTTTTATCCTCTATAAAACACTAGTGATTCGTATTGGAATGTTGGTTGCTATCTTCGCCTTCGTTAAGACACCTGATGATATTGTTCCTTATGCCACAATCATGAGTGCGACAACCATTATCAACTATCTACTTAGCTTCCTTTGGATTAAACGAGAGGTTTCCTTTGTCAAGATTCAACTCCTCGAACTTCTCAAATCTTCTAAGCCTCTTATGACTATGCTACTCCTAGCAAATGCTAATATGCTCTATACCTTGCTAGACCGTATGTTCATCACTAAAGGACCTGATGAGAATTTCATCTCCTACTACACCATTGCCTCAAGTATTGTAATGCTGATTGCTAATGTCCTCAGCGGAGCCATTAATGTCAGCATTCCACGACTTGGTTACTATTTAGGAAAAAAAGATTTTAATTCTTATAAGTATTTGGTCAATCAGGGCGCATCCCTCTTTTACTTCCTCATGATTCCTACCAGTATTGGTATCATGGTTTTAGGTACCTATGCTACAGTTATCTATTCTTCTGAGAAATATCTAGAAGCAGGAATTGTAACAAGCGTCTTTGCCTTTCGAACCATTATCTGGGCTATCGAATTAATCCTTGGAAAGCAAATCATCTTTATCAATGACCACGAAAACCGATTAACAGCCTTTTACTTTATCGGTGGTGGTGTCAATGTAGTCCTAAACTCACTACTCATTTTCAATAATATCTTTAGTCCTGAATACTACATTGGAACGACCATTATAGCTGAATCAATCGTAGTTCTGCTAGAAATTCGTTTTATTCAAAAGCACAAACTATTGGATTTGAGAGAGATTTTTACAACCTTGGCTCGCTACACAATCGTGTCACTTGGTTTCATCCCAATTTATTATATTTTTAAAACCCTCTTCCAAGTTCACAGCTATGAAGTTACGATGAATATGATCAGCATGGTTCTTTCTACAATCGCAGCTTGTGGCATTTATTACGCTATCACACTCTTTATTATCAAAGATAAAACACTTCATTATGCACTTGACTTAGTTCGTGCTAAAATCAAAAGAAGTTAACAAAACACCTATAAGGCTGAATGTACTGACCCCAAAAAGTTAGACAATTAATTTATCCAAAGGATTTAGTTCTGTATTGCACAGGACTGAGTCCTTTTAGTTTTACCTTAATTCTCTTGTTGTAATAACCAATATAGTCTACAATGGCTTATTTCATTTGTTTAAGTGTCTTAAACATTTTCTAGTAACCATGAAACATTTCGGATTGCAAAATGCCTAAGAAGGATTCCACCATGCCATTGTCTGGATTATTCCACTTATGCGAAATGGAGGGACGAATCCCCTTATTCTTTAAATACTGATGATCAGAATTGTACTGGCATTACCAGACTTGGTCACTATGGGGAATTGTATTTTTGTAGTAATCCTCTGTAAAGACTTGTTCTAGCTTTGCTTTC
Organism: Streptococcus sp. SCPM-O-B-15277 (M60); assembly: GCF_058200335.1. Lineage (NCBI taxonomy): Bacteria > Bacillati > Bacillota > Bacilli > Lactobacillales > Streptococcaceae > Streptococcus > Streptococcus sp. SCPM-O-B-15277 (M60). The sequence goes on along the minus strand of NZ_JBYQGR010000001.1, from coordinate 294,347 downwards.
ACTTGTATCAAATTCGGTAACATAGAAAGATTATAAGTGATAATTTCACTATTAAAGCCATCTAAAACTGGCAATAAATAGAATTTTTGGTTGCTTACCGAAATGGCAATTTTTGTAACATCTGTGTATCGCTTTCCCATTCGTTTGGATGATTAAAATTTGTGTTGAATAAGATTGTCTGCTTTCTGAGTTTATTGATTTGAACTCGGTCCTCATAAGTTAATTTCATAATAAAAACACCCCAAAAGTTAGATTTTGTGTCTAACTTTTGGGGTGCACTTCACTGGGAAGCCAGTCGGTCTTTTATTATTGTTGTTCAATTTGCTTCAAATATCCATTATTTAGGTAACTAAGCGATACATGCAATACTAGTCCTAATATTGAGAATCCATACATAGTAGCACTAATAAACATATTTGTAACACCAAGAATAATTAATCCAATTAAAATAAATTCAATGATTAAATTCTCGTTATTTGTTTTAAATTCATTTTTAATAGTTGAAATAATTGGCTTACCAACATACCAGAAGAATGCCAACAGTGCAATAAACCCACTATAGAATAAAATCTCTAAATAACCGTTATGAACGCGATAACTCTTTTTAACAATGTAACTGCCTGGTTCTATTTCCTTAGCAATTTTTTCCCAGTTTCCAGATGTATATCCAAAGATTGGTCTTTTCGCTGAGAATTTAATTGCATCTTGCCAAATGGAAAAACGGTTATTTGAAATATTCTTTGCATCTGTGTCATTTCGTTCAAGAGTTGCTAACACTTTATAATTCCCTGTATTTTTATGCTCTTGATTTAATTTTGAAATCACAGACGTATTTTCTTTTAAGATTATTTGCGAACCATGATATATACATTGATAAGCTCCAACTGTAATGACAGCAAATATAGCAACATTTAATAGTTGTTTTTTTCTATTTTTCTTAAAGAAAGCCACAATTGCGATATAAACAAATATTACAGTAATAATAATTAAGGAAGTCCTTGAACCTGAAAGTACAATATAAGTATAGTTAAATAAAATAGATAAATAACATAGTATTTTGAAAATCTTTGTAACTTTATTTTGTAAATATCCAAGATAAGTAATGGTTAATAAAGATACTACGGATTGAATATTGGGATCCGTAAATACCCCAAACAAACGAGAATCGATAAAACCTTGTCTATAGACATTGCCTTTATATGATTCAATGATATATCCGTCAAAAGTCACAAATTGTAATAAAGAAGCCAAGACTGCTCCTGTAGACATTACTGCAACTACTCCACCGATACACAATAACGTTTTATCAGCTTCCTCTTTCTTAATAAAACTGATAAAAGGATAAATTGAAAAGAAATAGACGAAGAATACAATTAAGTCCTTTACATTATCTACATAGCCATATTTCATATTCACAACAAGTGATACGATAATCACAACAAACAGAAGAATTAAAGGACGTATTCCTCTTGTATTCTTTAACGCATTCTTTACTAGAATATTATAAAGTCCAAAAATAACTCCAGACACACTTAGTAAAATAGTGACATAGCTATTTGCATTAAAGAAGTTTAACGGAACAATAATACTTGCCATCAGATAAATACTGAAAATAAGCAAGTATGAAATTCCAAATCTAAAATAATTTCGTTCGAAAAAGTCTAATATTTTCATCATATATTTGTATAACTGTGTATACTTTCCCTCCTTAAAGTTTGATAACTTTCTTCAAATCGCCAGTAACAATTGCGAATATCGCATAATAGACGACACAACTAACAACTACAAATTCTGTATTCATTAAAAAACTTTTGACATTTGGTATTCAAATGGGATGAAATAGTCCACCGCTAATTTAAATGCCACAAAAGGTAGAGAAGCGATAGTGTATCGAGTAAATGTATTTATAATTTTTCTCACATCATATAGCGAGCGATCACGAATAAACTTCACTTCTAACATTAAAACAATGATTTTAGCGATCAGAGTTGTTAAAATATAAAATTCTGGATTTTCAATTCCGAGTAAATACAGCCCACTGTTAAATATCAGATTAAAGAATCTCCCGATAAAATAGATTTTTGTCAAACTTAATTCATGTCCCTTAAGAAAGATAATTTGGTTAGCAAAAATCGTATCTAACGTCCATGTCAAAATTCGAATGGAACAAATAATCATTGTTGGAACAGCTAAAATATATTTAGACCCTGCATATAAGAAGATAATTGATTGACTCACACAGGCTAATCCAACCGATATCGGTACCACTAGAAACAAGAGCATTCACTTTAATGTTATTTTTACTCATTTTACACTCTTTCATTATTTAAGTCAATTCAACACTTGCTTCAGCAGTATCTACTGGTACGTAGATTGGATTTTTTCTCCAATCATAATTAGTGTTAGGGATTAGATAATCCTCTCCGTAATAACCTTTTAGATAATCTACTGGATTTGTAGGAACATACGCTGTTGCATCCATAAAGTTTACTTGTTCCAACTCTTCCATTGGAAGTTCATAATAAAAAGCTTCAATATCTACAGGTTTATTTAAGGCATTCATTCCGTACCAAATCATCGTAGTAGAAATAACTTTTTCATTCACCCGTTCAAACAAAATAATATCTACATTCAATCCGTTATATGAGAATGAAATCTCCTTCACATCACCTTTATAGACTAACTTACGATTTAAAACAAAATTTCTTTCAGCTAAAAACTCATTAATTCTATCTAATTCTGAAGCGTCTTCTGGATTTAACATTGCAAAATCCATATCAATATCATGAGCAAGAATAGCGCCTTCTCTCACATATCCTAATAATGTACCCGCTTCAATCCAGATTTTATGACCAAGTTGATTGTTCACTTCTTCAAATTCTTTTAAAATTTGATGAGCATTCTCTTTTAAAAGCTTTTGACGATCGCCATCAATTTTTTTATTAGCTATGTTGTTCAATTTATTAATGATTGGTAGCTGTAAAAACTTCTCTTTTTTGTCTCCTAACAAATGAGCCATCGTTGATTTTAGCCATTTTAACATATCGTGTCTACTCCCTAAACTCTTTTAAGAATTACTTTATAGAGATTCTTATTAATTAACAGCGCCATGAAAGATAACTTTCTTTTACTGTTAAATAAAGAATTATTTAAAATGAATCTCTTGTTTTTCTTCAAATATTGAATGAGTTCAATTTCCAACTTCTCGTCCTTATATTCCTCATCCTTAAGTAATCTATCTAAAACATAAAAATATGCCCAACAGATACGTGTATCTGCCTGATATTTCAAGTTTGGATATTTATCAGAAACGATTTTAGCATTTTGCTCATAAGCTTCAATCACATTTAAAAATTTTAATGAGAACTTTTGTGTAGTAATACTATTTTCGCGATGAACATAATAATACTTCTTCTCATTGGTTGCAACAACCTTCTGACACTGATCCAATAAACGAATCATAATAAAGGCGTCTTCAGCAATTTTTCCAACTTCAAATCTCAGTTGGTTAAACAACTCTTTTTTATAGAGTTTATTAACAGCTGTCACTGACAATACCTTAGCTTCCATGACCATTTTTATGGCTTCTTCTGAAGAAAGTTCCCAAGTTTGAATCTCTGAAACTTGTTCTTCAGGAATCTGATGAAAGACATCGTAGTGGCCACACATTGATAAATCTGCATTCGACTCTCTCAAATGACGATAGAGTGTTTCGTACATATCTTCGTCAATATAATCATCACTATCAATAAAGCCAATCAAATCCGAACTAGCATGATCAATTCCAGTATTTCTAGCTGCAGATAGTCCACCATTTTCTTTATGAATCACACGAATTCGTTGGTCTCTCAGTGCTAGCTTATCACATAGTTCACCACTAGTATCTGTTGAACCATCATTTATAAGTAGCAATTCAAAATTGGTATAAGTCTGCTTTAAAATCGACTCTACACAGCGTTCCAAATAAGCTTCCACATTATAGACTGGAACAATGATACTAATTTTTTCTTGCATTGTATTCTCCCATATATTCTCTATAACTCTTATCCATATCTGCTATGACTGCATCGTGGTGAGGGACTTGCTTATCAGCTGGAGGCGGCGTCATGTAATCACCAAAAGCTGTGCTAAGATAGGCATCATAACCAACAGGAATAGGCATTTCTGTTCCTTCAAATGGCAAGAAAATATTGTCTTCAAAGGCTTGGATTGGATATTTGTTTTTCATGTAGCCAGGCCCTGAACATAATTCTGTAATGCCATCACTTTCAGAAAGTCCATACTTGGTCATTTCTTTCTCGGCCTTTTTCCAGATGCGATAGCGAAGTGACTTTGGTGTCAATCCTAACAAAATAGTGCTACCCCACTTCATGAGAGCTCCATGTTTTTCTGGGATGGTTTGTGCACAAAATAGGGAATAAATCAAAGCCCAGCGAACTTGTTTTTTCCGCTCTACTGGATTTTTAGGATAATAGTCCAAGGGAAGAACGTCTAAAGCCAGGCCATGAGGAAGATCTAAATCCTGCTGATAGGGTTTGATGCAAGTTGTTTCCTTATCTCGAATGGTGATAAAGAGGTTACGGTCCACATAGTCTTTGTGACTCTTTGACAAGAAATAACGCTCATCGGCATATTGAGGCCATAATTCTGCTAGTTTTTCATAGTCCTTTCGCGGCATAAAGAAGTCCAAATCATCATCCCAAGGGATAAAGCCTTTATTTCGTAAGGCTCCAATAGCTCCTCCCCCACATAAATAGCAGAGCAAGTCGTGTTCTTTACAAAAGGCGACAAAATATTCAGCCATTTCTAAGCTACGGGCTTGAATTGCCTTTAAATCACTCATCTCATTCTCTTCCTCTTCTATAGAATTACATCATTTCATTATACCATAAAAATGGTCAAAAAATCCATCTAATTATGGAAAAATCAAAGCCGGAAACACCTATAAAATTAGATGTTTCAAGCTTTGACCGATTGTTACATATTATCTAAATCCCATTTGGGCTAGCTTGTTTTGATAAGCCTTTTGATCCACTCGGAGTGCTTGGCCTCCATAGACATCATAGTCATCTACCCAGTCTCCAAGTTCCGGTACTGTAAGTCTCTCAATACCGTTCTGACCTCCTTCAAGTACGGATAATCCGTTGGTCAATAAGAAGGTATAAGGAAGGTTTGTAGATGTCATGGCGAATACTTTACCAAGTGCTTCTGAACCTGTGAATAGTTTTGTAGGATCCTTAATCTGCTGCAAGACAGCTGTCATGACTTGTTGTTGTCTACGAGTACGGCCATAGTCCCCTTCATCATCATCACGGAAACGTGCATAGTTGAGAAGAGTAGAACCATTCATTTGTTGCGTTCCGGCTTTAATAGTTTGTGTTGGTGATTCTGTTTCTGTCGCATGCAAGTCATCACCAACTGTCGCTTCTGTAACTGGAACTCCATTTAGAGTTGAAAACTGAGCATCAATGGTCACTCCATCAGGGAAAAGCGTGTCAATGGCAGTCGCAAAAGCTTGGAAATCTACAAGGGCATAGTATTTGATATCTAAGTCAAAATTATCTTTAAGGACCTTACGCACCATTTCAGCCCCTTGTTTTCCTTCTTGTTCACCCAATTCGTAAGCCAAATTCAACTTGTGGTCAACTTGTTTCTGACCATTGATGACTTGGCTATAGCCATCAATGTAAACTAGATTATCACGCATAAAGCTTACAAGTTTAAGCTTTTTATCTTTGCCACTTACATTAAGAACCATAATAGAATCGGTCCGTGTTTCTGCACTATTCTGTCCAATACGACCATCTGTTCCTAAAATAAGAATATTGACACCGTCTCTTGTATCCTGTCCATTGAAAACTTCAACTTGGGCAGCCTTGGCATCTTTTGATCCATTTGAACTATTAGGATTGGCTGATTGGAAACCTTTCAGGAACATAAAAATCATTCCCAATGCTGCGCAAAGCAACAGCATTCCTAGCCAAGCAAGTATCCGTTTAAATCGAAAAACTCTTTTTTTCTTTGGTTTCTTCTGCTTAGGAATCTTAGCTTTTGGTTGAGGCAGACTAGTACGTCGACTAGCACGGCTGCGATTCGTATAACTCGGAAGACCTGTGTTCAATTCAGTGTATTCTTGATTTTCTACTTCTTCTTGGACAACGGAGCGCACTTCTTGTTGACCATCCAGCTTAGCTTGTAAAAAAGCAAACTCTCGCTTTTCTTTATCATTTAGATAGTGGATGTTTTTTAATAGATAGTCGTAACGTAGTCTTTCATGGTGTGTCAAAGGATTCTCTCTAGTCATTCCTTCTCCTTTCCTTTATCCTGTATGGTATAGATAGGGTAAGCTCCAAGTATTTTATACTGGATACCAATCGTTTCTAGTTCTTTTTGAGCAAAATGGACCAGTTCTTTATCAGTATAAGCGACATCAATGATAAAAAAGTATTCCCCCAAGGCAGTTTTTAGGGGACGACTCTCAATCTTCGTCAGATCAATTCCGCGCCAAGCAAAGGTAGAAAGCGCTTTGTATAATGCACCTGGAAGATTATCCGGCAAGGTCAAAGCTAGACTCATCTTTTCAGAACCTGGACTCAAAGGGATTTGTGGTAAGTTAAGCCCCAAAACCCAAAAGCGAGTGAAGTTGGCTTCCATTTCCTGAATATCTTGAGCAATCAGTTCTAAACCATATTCTTCAGCAGAGCTTTTTGGAGCAATAGCTGCAAATGGTTGATCTGGATGTTCGGAAACGTACCGCGCAGCATAGGCTGTACTTGCCGTTACTTCTAATTGAGCGTCTGGAAAATGTTCATCGATAAATTTCTTCCCTTGGGCTAATGCCTGCGGATGAGAAAAGATTTTCTCTATTTTAAACTGTCCTGGTACTGCCATCAGCTGTTGATGGATTGGCTGAACAATCTCTGCCACAGCTTGAATGCGAGCCTGATGGAAAAGATAGTCTAGGGTCTCATGAACACTACCTTCAATAGAATTTTCAACTGGCACTACTGAATAGTCTACCAAACCTTGTTCATAGGCCTTGATAACGTCCGTAATATTTGAAAAAGGCTCTAGTTCCTCATGTGGAAAAGCCGTCTGCACAACATGGTGCGAAAAAGATCCTTTGGGACCTAGATAGGCAATTTTCATTTCAGTTCCTCTATAATTTCCTCTGGGCTTAATCTTGATACATCAACAATCTGACTAGCCACTTCCTCATACCAGATTTGTCTTTCATTAAAAATCGCTGCCAAATCTTCCTTACTATTGTTTAGAAATAGGGGGCGTTGATTGTCCTTATCAGCTGAAATTCGCTGGTAAAGGGTCTCAAAATCTGCTTTAAGATAGATGTTGTCTGGATTTTTCTTGAGTAAGTCACGATTTTTCTGAGAAATGACCACTCCACCACCAGTAGAAACGACTTGGTTCGTTTTTAGTAGGTCAGCCAAAACTTCTTCTTCTATCTGACGGAAGACTGCTTCTCCTTTTTCTTCAAAGAAACGAGCAATCGGCATTCCTAGCCGGTCTTCTAGTAAAGCATCCATGTCTACAAAATCAGGATCCAGCTTTCTAGCAATAGTCGTTTTCCCTGACCCCATAAATCCTAATAGAACCTTAGCCATGAATCAAAGTCTCCAAATCATCAAAGAAGCTTGGGTAGCTAGTATTAATGGCTTCTGCACGATCCAATTCAACCTCTCCATCTGCCACTAAAAGCGCTGCAATGGCTGTCATCATGCCGATACGGTGGTCTCCAAAGGTATTGACTCTGGCTCCATGGAGAGCAGATTTCCCTTTGATAATCATGCCGTCTGCTGTAGGAGTAATAGCTGCTCCCATGCTATTTAAAGCATCAGCAACAACTTGAATGCGGTCAGTTTCTTTAACCTTGAGTTCTTCTGCATCTTTGATAACCGTTTGCCCTTGAGCTTGGGTTGCAAGGAGAGCGATAATAGGTAGTTCATCAATCAAACGTGGAATCAAGGCTCCAGCAATCTCAGTTCCTTTTAAATCTGAAGTTTCGACAGTTAAGGTTGCTGACTTAGCAATTGGATCAATATCAGTAAGTTCTAGTTTCCCACCCATAGCACGAATAACATCGATGATACCTGTACGTGTTTCATTAATACCGACATTCTTAAGCACCACACGAGAATTTGGAACAATCAACCCTGCAACTAACCAAAAGGCTGCACTAGAAATATCTCCTGGAACCACGACCTTTTGTCCACTTAGTTTCTGTGGCCCCTGGACAGTGATTTTCTTCCCATCGACACTCAAGTCTCCACCAAATTGACGCAGCATATCTTCTGTGTGATTACGAGTGCACTCCTTCTCGACAATGAGTGACTGGCCTTGAGCCTGCAAAGCTGCAAAAATCAAGGCTGACTTGACTTGGGCAGAAGCGATTGGCAATTCGTAATGAATAGGTGTTAAATTTTTTGTACCTTTTAAGTGCAACGGTGGCAAGTCTCGATCTGTTTGACCAGAAATGGTCACTCCCATTTTTTTCAAAGGAAGGGTCACACGATCCATGGGGCGTTTAGAAAGACTATCATCTCCAAACATCTCCACTTCAAAGTCTGCACCAGCAAGGACACCTGAAATCAGACGAATAGAGGTTCCAGAATTCCCCATATCCAGAGCGTTCTGAGGTGCTTTCAATCCATCCATCCCAACACCTTGAATGGTAACGACACCGTCTTTGTCCTCAATCTCTACGCCGAGGTCACGAAATACCTGCATGGTTGAGAGAACATCTTCACCACGCAAGATATCATAAACCTTGGTTTCTCCCTCAGCTAAGCTTCCAAAAATAATTGAGCGATGACTGATAGACTTATCCCCAGGTACGCGAATACTACCATTCAAATGGTTAACGTCTGTTTTTAACTTCATACTAGCCCTCATACTGACAATACTTTTTCTTATTTTATCATAAAAAGTCAGAAATTTCTTAAAAATTCCTGACTTTATGAGGTAAATTCTTATTTTAAAAGTTCTGATATTGGTTCAAAGACAATTTTTTCAATATCAGAAAGGTAGATAGAAAGTTGTTGCTGTTTAGCAAAGAATTCTGACAAGAGAGAGTTACCTTGAATCTGCTTGCCAAAGTTTTCCATTTTTCCTTGGAAAGAAGCATCTGGAATTTGACCAGTTTGCGCCATGACTTGGATTTCATGCTGAAAGGCAATGTAATCCGCAAAAATCTTGCTAGCTTCTACATCTGCTTGGATAGCATCTCTAGCTTCCTTAACGGCCTTGTATTCAGGCAACTCACGTAGCCCGCGACTGAGTGCATTTGCACTATCATAAATATTTGACATAATTGTCCTCCTTATTTAATAACGACTGTGTAGTCCGTATTTTCTGTAATTAAGCGCTCAGCTCGTTCCAAATCCTGAGCAGTTTTAAAGGAAATCCGCAGAATCCCATGAACATCTTCACGGTTTTCCTCGTTGATATGGATATTGACCAAAGAAGTTCCACGTAGCAATTCCAAGATGCGTAAAATCACATCTTCTTCATCGGGAACATCTACATAAAGGTCAAATGAGCTATCTACTCCTCCGCGTTTATGGATTTCCATAGCTTGACGTTGCTCACGCGCTTGATTGAAAAAATTCCAGATTTGGTTTTCATCACCCTTACTGATAGCTTGAACAATTTCATCCAAACGCTCCTTAAAATCTTCGATGCGTTCAACAATGGTCTCTCGATTGGATAAGAGGATAGAAGTCCACATACCTGGCTCACTTTCGGCGATTCGAGTCATATCACGAAAACCACCTGCTGCAAAACGTCGGGCCATTTCATGCTGTTCAGCATAGTTGGCAGTTTGTTCCATCAAACCTGATGCTAAGATATGCGGAAAATGGCTAATCTGAGAAGTCACTCGGTCATGCTCTTCAGCATCGATTTCAATGAAACGAGCATGAAGACCTGACAGCAAGTCTCTCATTTCTTCGAGCGTATCCGGAGTTGTCAGACTAGATGGCGTGAAGATATAGTAGGCGTTCTCAAAAAGATTGACATCTGCAGAGGCTGCTCCTGTCTTGTGACTTCCTGCCATGGGATGCCCACCGATAAATCGAACAGGCTTACCAGCAAAATTCTCCTCTGCTGCATTCACAATAGCTGACTTGGTTGAACCAGCATCAGAAATAATGACGCCTTCTTTCAAGTCCAATTTGGCTAACTCCTTGATAAAGGCAAGAGTCTGCTGGATAGGAAGAGTCAAAATAATCATATCCGCTAGTGGAGCAAAACTGGCAAAGTCATCCGTCGCTCGGTCAATCATTCCTCTCTCCAAGGCAATATCTCTAGACGCTTGACTACGATTGTATCCTAAAATTTCATAATCAGGATGATCCCGCTTGATCCCGAGTGCCATGGAAGCACCAATCAAACCTAGTCCTGCGATATAGATGGTTTTTGCCATAAGAACTCCTTAATAATTCTTTGTATACTCCCGATGTTTCGCAACAGCTTCTTTTAATTCTTCCAGATTATCAGAGGAGAATTTCTCAAGGATTTCTTGAGCCAAAACTGTTGCTACGACTGCCTCCATAACGACACCTGCTGCTGGAAGAGCAGTAGGATCACTTCTCTCTACTGTTGCTTTATAAGGCTCGTGGGTTTCGATATCCACACTCATCAAGGGCTTATAGAGGGTAGGGATTGGTTTCATGACCCCACGGACAACAATGGGCTGACCATTAGTCATACCACCTTCGAAACCTCCAAGATTATTGGTCCGACGTGTATAACCATCTTCTTTAGACCAGATAATTTCATCCATAACTTGGCTACCCTTGAGAGAACCTGCCTTAAAACCAAGTCCAAACTCCACACCCTTAAAGGCGTTGATAGAAACAACAGCTTGAGCTAGTCTTGCATCTAGTTTACGATCCCATTGGACATAAGAACCAAGACCAACCGGAACACCTCCGACAACTGTTTCTACAACACCTCCGATGGTATCCCCATCTCGCTTAATCTGGTCAATATAGTCCTTAATCTCCTGCTCACGTTCTTGGTTGACGATAGAAACTTCAGACTGGGCAGCCAGTTTCTTAATCTCTGAGACTGTTAAGTTTTCTGGAACATTGATTTCCTTACCACCGAAGATAACAACATGGTTAGCAATTTCGACATCAAGCTCAGCTAAAAGCCGCTTGGCTACTGCTCCAACTGCAACCCGCATAGTTGTTTCACGGGCAGATGAACGTTCCAAAGAATTTCGCAAATCATCAAAGCGGTATTTGATGCCCCCAACCAAGTCCGCGTGACCTGGACGAGGATGTGTGATTTTTCGTTTACTTTTGAGTTTGTCCTCAATATCCTCGGCAGACATGATATCTAGCCATTTTTGATGGTCTTTGTTAATGACATCCATGGTAATGGGAGCCCCTGTCGTCTTCCCGTGGCGAACACCAGAAGTAAAGACAACTTGGTCACTTTCAATCTTCATTCGTCCACCACGTCCGTATCCACCTTGGCGACGTTTGAGATCCTCATTAATATCTTCTGCAGTCAAAGGCAGTCCTGCTGGAATTCCTTCAATAATTGCTGTCAGACGAGGACCATGTGACTCTCCTGCTGTTAAATATCTCATACATTCTCCTTATTTTACTAAGTAATCTTTCATTTCTTCGAGAAAAACTGGGTGAATCATCGCTGAACCAAGTTCTGGCACCAAAACTAATTTCATGGTATTGCCACGCGCTTTTTTGTCATGAGTCAAAGCCTGATAGAGCTTGTCAACATCCCAGTTTTCATAATCAACAGGAAGACCAAACTTCTGACACATCTCTCGGATAGACTGAGTTATTCCAGCTGGCATGAGTCCTTTTTCTTCTGCTACCTTAGAGACCTGAACCATTCCCATAGCTACTGCCTCACCGTGCATGACTTTTCCATAACCAGCAGTTGCTTCGATGGCATGGCCAATTGTGTGACCAAAGTTGAGATATAAACGAATGCCATTATCCAACTCATCCTCAACCACCATCTTGCGCTTAACCTGACAAGAATGCTCAATCAAACTCTCGGAATGTTCCAATATGCTTTCGACAGAACCATCCATATCAGATAATAGGTCCCAAAGCTCAGGATCTTCGATGAGGCCATACTTGATGACTTCGCCCATTCCTTCAATTAACTCTCTATTACCCAAGGTCTCAAGAACAGTTGAGTCAATCAAAACACCATCCGGTTGAGCAAAAGTCCCCACCATATTCTTGGCAAAAGGAGTATTCACTCCTGTCTTACCCCCGATTGAAGAGTCAACTTGAGCTGTCAAGCTAGTCGGAATTTGAACAAAGTGAATACCTCGCATATAGGTTGAGGCTACAAATCCAGCTAAATCACCAACTACACCACCACCTAAAGCTACGATTCCGTCACTACGAGTCAAGTCTTGCTTAACTAGAAATTCATAAGCCTTTTGAACCGTGGTTAGATTTTTTCGCCCTTCACCCTCTAGAAAGTCAAAAACTGCCACTTGAAAGCCAGCATCCGCCAAACTCAATTTAACCTTTTCTGCATAGAGTGAAGCCACACGGTTATCCGTTATGATAACAATTTTTTGTGGTTGCCAAAGTTCGCGCAACCATTTCCCTGCTTGAGACAAGCATCCTTTTTCAATCTGAATATCGTAAGGATGATGTGGAAGGTCTATTCTAATTTTCATAGCAGGTCTCCTTTTTCTTTATTGGTACTTTTGTTTTAATAATTCCCAGATTTGATCTGTTGGCATTTCCTTGCCTGTCCATAACTCAAAAGCTTCAGCAGCTTGGTAAAGCAGCATGCCAAGGCCATTGATAGATTGATTTCCCTGGTTTCTTGCCCATTTTAAAAACGGTGTTTCAAAGGGTTGATAAATCACATCTGCTACCAAGAGCTTCTCTGGTAAAACGATGCTGGTCGGGATCGGCTGAGAGGAGCCATCCATGCCCACACTAGTAGCATTAACCAAGAGGTCGGCTTTAGTGATGCTGTCTTGAAGTTCTTGAATATCCTCTAATGCAAATAAATCTACTCTAAATTCAGTCGCATTCTGTATTTTTTCTAAATAAGGTCTTGTTTTTCCCATGGATGAAGAACGAACAAAGACAGAAATCTGACTTACTCCATCCAAGATTGCCTGTGCCAAAATTGCCTTGGCTGCACCGCCTGCTCCTAACAAAACCAGTTTTTTCCTTGATATTTTAAAAGAAGGCAAGCTCTTAAAGAATCCCTTGCCATCTGTATTATATCCAATTAATGTTCCTTCTCGATTCACAACTGTATTAACTGCACCAATTAAACAAGCCTCTTCGCTCAACTGGTCCAGATAAGGAATCACTTGTTCCTTGTAAGGCATGGAAAGATTGATTCCATACATCTGATAGCGACGAATATTGGCAACTGTTTCTGCCAAATCGGTTGCCCCTACTTCCCAAGCAAGATAAACTCCATTGGTATTGGTTGCCTCAAAAGCGCTATTGTGAATAAAGGGAGAAATGGAGTGTTTGATAGGATTTGCGACTACAGCTGCTAAACGTGTGTAGCCATCAATCTTCATTTAGAAGCTCCCTAATTTTTTTCATGCTAGATAGTGAAATTTGTCCTGGAGCACTAGCTTCATCTAGACTTGCAAAAGACCAACTAGAACCAGTCACATCTGAAGTAATACGAGAGACCTTGCCCACTTTTCCCATAGAAATCGTTACATATTCTTGTTCAGGATTCAGTGTTTTAAAGCCACGTGTAAAGTTCATCAGATCCAACACATCTTGTTCTGTATTAGCCATAACAGCTATTTTCACAACTTTAGGATTTAAACTTGTTAACTCAGACAATATTTCCATTAGATTTTCAGGTGTCTCTTGGAAGTTATGGTAGCTCAAGACAAGATTTGGAAAGTCCAACATCTGATCAAAAACATCCTTGTAGCTGAAATACTCAAAATCAATATAATCTGGTTGATAAAGCTGGGCCACTTCCTTGATAATTTGAACATACTCTTCTGAAGAGAGCTCAATTTGACCACCCTCAGAACGAGTACGTAAAGTAAAAACAAGCTCACGACCTGCAAATTTTTCAAAAATAGCTGGCGCTACCTGCAAGATAGCTTCCTTGGGTAAGAAGTCTGCTCTCCACTCAATGATATCTGCATCATGATACCGCATAACATCAATAGCCTGAGCCTCTTCTATACTTCTTGGCATGACAGAAACAATTAATTTCATTTACTAACCTTCATGGTAATCACTTTGAGGTAATTACTACTTTCATCTTTTTCATTGTAGACAAAGTCTGCTGGAAGTCCATATTTATGAAGGACCTGATACTTTCTACCTGCAAATCCTTTGTCGATTTGTTCTGTGAATTTTTGACGGGAAACATTAGCCGCATTGGTACTAGCAATAATGATTCCACCTGGGTTTAAAATCTCTAGGCTTTGGGAAATCAACTTATGATAATCCTTAGCTACAGAGAATGTTTGTTTTTTATTTCGGGCAAAGCTAGGCGGATCCAGAACAATCACGTCATAGCTTAAACCTTTTCTTTTAGCATATTTAAAATATTCAAAGACATCCATGACAAGCAGTCGATGATTGTCTAGACTCAAACCATTGGCATGAAAATGAGCTTCTGATAGTTCTCTTGAACGTTTGGCTAGGTCTACAGAGGTTGTTTCACTAGCTCCTCCCATAGCTGCAGCGACTGAGAAGGCCGCTGTGTAGGAAAACATATTGAGTAAGGATTTTCCCATAGCCAGACCATCAACCAAACTCCCACGAACTTCATGCTGATCCAAGAAAATTCCTGTCATAAGGCCGTCATTCATAAAGACTTGGTACAAGACTCCATTCTCGAGAACAGTGAAATATTCAGCTGCTTCTTGACCATAGATATGGGCAGACTCATAGTCTAGACCTTTAAAGCGAATCTTTTCATAGGCACCTAAGACTTCCGGGAATACCTGAGCAAAGGCGGCTATAATTTCTTGACGAAGGCTATAGATATAGGAGTTATACCAAGAAAAAACAACATAATCTCCATAAAGATCCAGTGTCATGCCACCAAATCCATCGCCTTCTTGATTAAACAAACGAAAGGCAGTTGTCAACTCATCTTGATAGTAGTTAGCGCGTCTTTGTTTGGCTTTTTTAAACAAACTTTCAAAAAAGGATCGGTCAAAAGAAACTTTCTGGTTAGATACAAACCATCCAATTCCCTTATTTTGATGGGATAAATAAGCCTTCCCTAAAAACTGTTTACTTTGATTAAAAAGCTCAACTTCTTGATCAGTTTCAGATAGCTCTGGAAAATCAATCTCTTCCAAAACCATCTGACCCTTATTCAGCTTTTTTTCGACACGCCGACTGACGAATACTTTATTCATAGATACAATTATATCAAATTTGTTGAAAATTCACAAAATAGAAAGTAATTTCTCCATTGATTCCATAGAAATTGAAGCTATTTTCCACTCTTTTTCATCAGACAGCATCTCTCTTCTATAAAAGCTTTTGTAAAAAATGGACATAAAAGAGCTAGAGTATATTTTCTAGCGCAAACGTTTGCGTATTCCTTGGCTTTGTGGTAAAATGATTGTCAAATTGTTAAGTATGAGGACTTTCTATGAAAAATCAAACCCTAATGCAATATTTTGAGTGGTACTTTCCCCACGATGGACAACACTGGACGCGACTTACCGATGATGCTGAGCATCTTGCAAATCTAGGAATTAGCCACGTCTGGATGCCACCTGCCTTTAAAGCTACCAACGAAAAAGATGTCGGTTATGGTGTCTATGACCTTTTTGACCTCGGTGAGTTTGACCAAAAAGGAACTGTGCGTACCAAGTACGGTTTCAAAGAAGACTATCTTCAAGCCATTCAAACACTTAAATCACATGGGATTCAACCTATGGCTGACGTCGTCTTAAACCACAAGGCAGCTGCAGACCGTTTAGAATCCTTCCAGGTTATTGAAGTCGACCCAGAAGATCGCACAATTGAACTTGGAGAACCTTTTACCATCAATGGTTGGACAAACTTTACTTTTGATGGAAGACAAAACACCTACAATGATTTCCACTGGCACTGGTACCATTTCACTGGAACTGACTATGATGCCAAAAGACGGAAGTCTGGTATTTACCTTATCCAGGGAGATAATAAGGGGTGGGCCCACGAAGAATTAGTCGATAACGAAAATGGTAACTATGACTACCTCATGTATGCGGACTTAGATTTTAAGCATCCAGAAGTCATACAAAATATCTATGATTGGGCTGATTGGTTCATGGAAACGACTGGCGTAGCTGGTTTTCGTTTAGATGCAGTCAAGCATATCGACTCCTTCTTTATGCGCAATTTTATTCGCGATATGAAAGAAAAATATGGACAAGACTTCTATGTCTTTGGAGAATTCTGGAATCCAGATAAGGATGCCAACCTTGACTATCTCGAAAAGATTGAAGAGCGCTTTGATCTTGTCGATGTCCGACTCCATATGAATCTCTTTGAAGCAAGCCAAGCTGGTGCAGACTACGATTTGCGTACCATCTTTAATGATAGTCTGGTTCAAATCAAACCAGATAAGGCTGTAACCTTTGTCGAAAACCATGATACTCAACGAGGACAAGCTTTAGAATCTACTGTTGAAGAATGGTTCAAACCAGCAGCCTATGCCCTTATTCTCCTACGTCAAGAAGGGCTTCCATGTGTCTTTTACGGAGACTACTACGGTATCTCTGGTCAATATGCTCAGCAAGATTTTAAAGAAGTTCTTGACCATCTGCTAGCTATCCGAAAAGATTTGGCTTATGGAGAGCAGACGGACTACTTTGATGACCCTAATTGTATCGGTTGGGTTCGTTCTGGAGCTGACAACCAATCGCCTCTTGCCATTCTTATCTCAAACGCTCAAGAGAATTACAAAACTATGTTTGTAGGTCCAGAATGGGCTGATCATACTTTTGTTGATTTACTTGGCAACCATTCAGACCAAGTGACTATTAATACTGAAGGATATGGTGACTTCCCAGTTGCTGAACGTTCTGTCAGTGTTTGGGGACTTACTTATTAAGAACACAAAAAAACTTGCCTATGGCAAGTTTTTTTATTGCTAAATATTAGTCTTTCCAAAGATCCATGGCATTTTTAAAATCAGATGAAACCTGAACATTTTGAGAGTTTGTTGCCTCTCTCTCTTGACGTTTCGCTTCTACCTGGGCTACACTCCTAATCCCTTCATGACGCCAGTTTCGTAGGATAGCTTGGATATATTTCCAATTTGGTTTTCCATTTAGAACAGCTTCTCGTAAGGCTTCTTTTATCAAATCCGCACTAGTTCCGTCTTCTTTCAAACTCTTTTCCAAGTCTTCAATTTCAAATGGGCTCAATAGACGACCTAGCTCCTGTTGGAAAGTATCTACCAAGCTCTTTAAATCATTTGGAGCAGATTGCACCTGGTTTGGAGCTTGTTTTTCAAACAGTTGGTCTAAGCGCTCCAAGGCAAGAGTTGCATCGAAGATTACTTCTATTTCGCCATTCAGTTCAATGGTTCGGTATTGAAGCAACCCTTTCTCAGTCAATCGTGAAATAGCTTGATTGACTTCAGTGACATTTTTGCCAATTTTTTCAGCAATCTGACTTGGAGACAATTCACCTAAAACCGTTGTATTCTGTAGGTAAAAGAATTGCCAAACCAAGAAATCATCGCTTGACGAGAACAGTTGATTGTAATGTAAGAGCAGGTCACTCGGTAACACTAAGTTTCCTGATTTGAAAGCATCTAAATATGTCATAATTCCTCTTATAAATATCCAAAATGAGACACATCATCTTCCACACTCTTCCACTCAAACGGCGTTTCTTGGTAAACTGCATAATTTACCCAGTTACTAAAGAAGAGAGCTGCAGATGAACTCCAACGCATACATGGGAGCTCATGAATGTCATCATTTTTGAAATAATTTTCTGGTATATGTGGATCTAAACCAGCATCTAGATCTCTGAAATATTCCTTTGCAAGCGTATCGCGATCATACTCTAAATGCCCAAAGCTATAGACTTCTCTCAAATCTCGACTCGCAAGGATAGAGATTCCCACCTCTTTTCCTGATGCTAAAATCTCTAGATTTGTTTTATTCAGAATATCTTCTTTGTGGACTTCTGTATGGCGAGAATGAGGGGATACATATAAATCATCAAAACCTCTCAATAGGAGATGACCTTCTTTCAAAACATCTTGAGGATAAATCCCAGAAAGCTTCTGGTCCATCTGGTATTTATCTACGCCATAGCGATAGTATAGACCTGCCTGTGCCCCCCAACAAATATGCAAGGTCGAAAAGACATGAGTCTTAGACCAATCGATAACTTGGGTAAACTCTTGCCAATAGTCCACCTCCTCAAATGGAAGGTGCTCAACTGGAGCTCCTGTGATAATCAAGCCATCAAAATACTCGTCTTTAACTTCCGAGAAGGTCTTATAAAAAGTCTCCATATGCTCAGAACGAGTTGTTTTTGATTGGTGACTTTCCATATATAAGAAATCAATATCTAACTGCAGAGGAGTATTAGCCAAATGTCTTAAGAGCTGAGTTTCTGTTACAATTTTTTGCGGCATTAGATTTAAAATAAGAATTTTCAAGGGTCGGATATCCTGATGAGCCGCCCGTTGATCATCCATGACGAAAATATTTTCTGTTTGTAAAATCTCAACTGCTGGTAATTTTTTATCAATTCGAATCGGCATGGAAATCTCCTAACTGTATCATACTGGACTCAAGTAACCTGACTGTCATCAAATGGAAAAATCCAGTAGATGACACTTCTTCCCTTTATTATACTGTAAGAAGATATAGTTTTCAATTATAGTTTTTCTCTAACTAGATATAGCCTTTTTTTATATCATCATTAAGAGAAAACAGCCCTAGGGACTGTTTTTCATTAATAATGCATCAAAACTTTATAATCGTAATCTCCGATTGCCTCACGACCTTTTAGCTCATCAAGCTCAATCAAGAAGGCACAACCAGCTACGACACCTCCTAATTTCTCAATCATTTCGATTGTAGCCTTAACAGTACCACCTGTTGCCAAGAGGTCATCTACAATAAGAACACGTTGACCTGGTTTGATAGCATCTGCGTGCATGGTCAAAGTATCAACACCATATTCTTTTTCGTAGTCAGCTGAAATGACTTCGCGTGGCAATTTCCCTGGTTTACGAACAGGTGCAAAACCAATTCCCAACTCAAAAGCAACTGGACATCCAACAATAAATCCACGTGCTTCTGGTCCTACGATCATATCAATCTTTTTGTCAGTAGCATATTGAACAATTTCACGAACAGCGTAGCTGTAGGCATTGCCGTTAGCCATCAAAGGGCTGATATCACGGAATGTAATTCCTTCTTGTGGATAATTTTCAATACTTGCAATGTAATCTTTTAAGTTCATAGCGTTTCTTTCTTTTAAAGTTTTTACTCCCTATTATACCATAATTCCTAGAAAAGCAAAATAGAAAGAAGCCTTGAAACTTGGTCCAAGACTTCTCATTTTTTCTTCAATTGTTGCTAGCATTCGCTGAATGAAGTACTTACTTCTTTTTGCTTTTAGAAGTTTGATTTCGTTGACGATTTTGTTGGATGCGCCACTCTCGCTCAAAGTAAGACATGGTTTCAAATACTCTCTTTGGTAAGCCAACATCCAGCAAATAGATTGGGATTTTCAAAACGTTAGAATGTTTTGAACTTGTAAATCTACTTCGAAGACGATTCCAGAAAGAGTTGGATTTTAAAAGTTCCTTGTCATAAAACCGAACCTCAATCATATAAAAATCCCTTGCATTTCTACTACCCTTAATTCTCGTGAGAGCAAACTGTTCTACCTGTCCCCAGGAATAAAACTGCCAGTCTTTCTTTGGATATGGTTTATAGAAAAATCCTTGAGCCGTACATTTCAAATACTCTTTATCAGAAAAAAGCAGTCGCAAACGTTGATACAAAATGAAGCCAACGATGATGATTAAGAAACCAATAAAGAGAATTAAAGCCACCAATCCCATAGGTGGTTCTTCGGGATAGCTCAGCAAAAACGAAAGTATCCAAAGTAGAAGAGCCAACTCTAGTAGGTAAAGAATAAGGCTCAAGACGATTTTCTTACTACTCCATTTAATAATTGTTTCTTCCATTATACTAACTCACTTAAATATTCATAGCGTTCATATTTTTCCAGCAAGTCTTCATTTTTCTCGTCTAACTCTTTTTGAAGGGTAGCTAGTTTCCCAAAGTCAGAACCATTTGCTAGCATTTCTTCCTCTATAGAAGAGATGCGGTTTTCCAAGGCTTCGATGTCTCCTTCGATGCTTGCCCACTCCTGCTTTTCTTGGTAGGTCATCCGTTTCTTTTCTTCACGAACTTTAACGACTTTTTCCTTCTCAACTTTTTGACTTGCTGTTACTGCTTCTGCTTCAAAGGCCTTTTCATCCAGATAGTCCGTGTAATGACCAAAGAAAGGACGAATGGTTCCATTCTCAAAAGCAAGAATCTTGGTTGCTACCTTATCAAGGAAGTAACGGTCGTGGCTAACTGTCAAGACTGGGCCTGCAAATCCTTGCAAGAAATTCTCCAAGACTGTCAAAGTCGCAATGTCTAAGTCATTTGTCGGTTCGTCTAATAAGAGTACATTGGGCTTTTCTAGGAGAAGTTTGAGGAGATAAAGACGTTTCTTCTCTCCGCCTGACAGCTTCTCAATCAAGGTGCCGTGCGTTGAACGTGGGAAAAGGAACTGCTCTAGCAACTCAGCGATAGAAGTTGTTGAGCCACCACTAGTCTTCACCTCTTCTGCCACTTCCTGCAGGTAATTGATAACTCGCTTACTTTCATCCAATCCTTCGATTTGTTGAGAGAAATAGGCGATACGAACCGTTTCGCCGATGATCACTTGTCCATCAGTTGGTTCAAGACTGCCGGCAATAAGGTTAAGAAGGGTTGACTTTCCTACACCATTATCCCCAACGATTCCGATACGGTCTTTGGCTTGCACCAAAAGATTAAAATGTTGCAATATCGGTTCTTTGTCATAGGCAAAGGAAACATCCTTAAACTCGATGACCTTTTTACCGATACGACTGGTTTCAAAATTCATGGTCAAATCTGTTTCAACACTAGTATCTGAAACTTCCTTTTTCAAGTCGTGGAAACGATTGATACGAGCCTGTTGCTTGGTTGCACGAGCTTGCGGTTGTCGTCTCATCCAGGCCAATTCCTGCTTATAAAGTTGTTCCTTTTTGTGAAGAAGAGCTGCATCGCGTTCATCCTGTTCTGCCTTGAGACGAACATAATCTTGGTAATTTCCTTGATATTCTGTCAAACCTGCTCGGTCCAACTCAAAGATTCGCGTAGAAAGAGCATCTAAGAAATAGCGGTCGTGGGTGATAAAAAGAACTGTTTTCTTGGAATTTTTCAAAAAGAGGGTTAACCACTCAATGGTCGCAATGTCCAAATGGTTGGTTGGCTCATCTAGTAACAAAAGATCATGGTTTCCTAAAAGCACTTGCGCCAATTGAACCCGTCTACGGAGACCACCCGACAAGGCTCCAACAGGAGTTGATAAGTCTTGAATGCCAAGTTTACTTAAAACGGTCTTGACCTGGCTTTCAATTTCCCAAGCCTGAAGAGAATCCATCTCCGCCATGACCCGTTCTAGACGCGCCTGCTTGTCCTCACTATAGTTGAGCATAAGGAGTTCATACTCACGAATCAGTTTAATTTCTTTGAGATCACTGGATAGGACAGTATCCAAGACAGTCTTGCTATCATCAAAATCCGGATCCTGAGTCAGGTAGCCAATCTTGTAATCACTCTTTGCTGAAAAAGGACTAACATCGCCATCAAATCCTGAAACTCCCGAAAGAACATCCAAAAGAGTAGTCTTTCCTGTACCGTTGACACCGATAAGACCGATTCTGTCCAAGTCATGAATGATAAAGGAAATATCCTTAAAGACGGTCTTGTCACCAACGGATTTGCTTAGTTTTTCAACGATAAAATCACTCATTTTCTCTCCCTTAAGTATGCATGAATGGCTTCCACTTCATTATCTAGATTACCATCCACAATAGCGTACTCAATTTCCTCTAAAGCATCTCCCAATTCAGGACCTGGCTGGTAGCCGTACTCTTTGATGAGAATACCTCCATTGATTTGCATCTCTTTCTTATCGTGAATGGTCAAACTCTCGTAGGTTTCTGTGATTGCTTGCGGATTGACTTTCTTCCCTTGAGCTTTGCGAAGATTTTCAGCCTGTAGAAGTAAGTCCAAATCAAAACGGTAACAATCACGCTTGCCGAGCTCCCCTTCTTCTCGGAGAACCAAAATAGACAGCAAATCCTGCACCTGCTTGGAAAATTGGCGTGAGGTCTTCCAATGTTTTAAAAATTGTTGAGCATTTTCTACTTCTAAAACCCATAAAAGTGCTGCCCACGCTTGTTCAGAAGATTCAAAAGTAAAATCTTCTTCTAAATCAGACAAAGATTGAAGTTTCTCCTGACTGCCTACCATATCGGGAAGATAATCATAAGCTTGACTCTCAATCATAGATGATAAACCTACTCGCCAATAGGGAGCCAGTAAAAGCTTATCAAACTCGACAAAGGTGCGCTCCACAGAGATTTTCTCCAAGAGTGGCGTTAAGGCCTTCATCGCTTCAAACGTTTCTTGCTCGAGTTCAAAACCAAGACTAGCTTGGAAGCGAAAACCACGCATGATGCGTAAAGCATCTTCATTAAAACGTTCACTAGCAATTCCAACTGCACGTAGGACCTGATTTTCTAAATCTTTGAGCCCGTCAAATAAATCAACGATTTCCCCTGTCTCATCCAAGGCAAAGGCATTGACTGTAAAATCACGACGCTTGAGGTCTTCTTCCAACGAACGCACAAAAGAAACTGCGCTTGGTCTTCGATAGTCTACATAGACATCTTCTGTCCGAAAAGTGGTTACTTCGTACTCCTCATCTCCATCTAAAACTAAGACAGTTCCATGCTCAATACCGATATCGGCTGTACGGGGGAAAATCTGCTTAGTCTCTTCAGGATAAGAAGAAGTCGCAATATCCACGTCATGGATGGGACGATTGAGTAGAGCATCCCTAACAGATCCCCCCACAAAATAAGCTTCAAATCCTGCTTCTTTAATTTTTTCTAATACTGGTAAAGCCTTCTGAAATTCAGAAGGCATTTTTGTTAATCTCATAATAAGTGTTCTAATCCATAGACAAGCTCATGACGCTTGACAACTTCTTTGATTCCCAAATTCACTCCTGTCATGAAGGAGCTACGATCATAGGAGTCATGACGCAGGGTCAATCCTTCTCCCTGATTTCCAAAAATGACTTCCTGATGGGCTACCAATCCTGGTAAGCGAACCGAATGTATACGCATGCCATCAAAGTTAGCACCACGCGCACCAGCAATGAGTTCTTCCTCATCAGGTGCCCCTTGTTGAATAGACTCACGAACTTGTGCCATCAACTCAGCTGTTTTAATAGCTGTACCACTCGGTGCATCTTTTTTCTTGTCATGGTGAAGCTCAATAATCTCCACATTTGGAAAGTATTTAGCTGCTTGTGCGGCAAATTGCATGAGTAAGACAGCACCCAAAGCAAAGTTAGGAGCAATCAAGCCACCCAAGTTTTTAGAACGAGAAAAATCTTTTAATTCTTCGATTTCTTGACTAGTAAAGCCTGTTGTTCCAACTACTGGCGCAAAGCCATTTTCAAGAGCAAAGCGTGTATTCTCATAGGCAACAGCTGGGGTAGTAAAGTCCACCCAAACATCCGCATCATAGCCTGTTAAGTCATTTTTATCGTTGAAAACAGGAATCCCCTGCCAGTCAGATGCAGACACAAAAGGATCCAAAACGGCTACTAGTTCCAATTCAGGATCAGACAAAACCATCTGACAAGCAGCTTGACCCATTCTCCCCTTAAAACCTGCGATAATCACTCGAATACTCATCTCTACTCCAGTCTAAGATACAAAGCCTGTAAGAACACAAAGTGAAAATAGGAGTTCTGATTAAGGAGTCGATACTCCTTGGAAGAACTATCTTTTTCACACAGGGTTCCAGGCGTGTTCAATTGCTAAGATACAAAGGACGTTAGCTGACCATGAAAAATAGGGGATGGCGCTGACTTTCCATGAAAGGCAAGACAGGCATCTTTTTTCAAGAGGCAGATAGTCCGTGTTCAATTTCTAAGATACAAAGCCTGTAAGAACAATCTAGACGATTGGTGTATAACCCAAAGCAATACTTCCTTCACCAAGGTGAGTTCCAATAACACTACCGAAGGTTGCAATTGAAATATCTGTAGCTACACCACCATCTATCAAAAGTTGACGCAAATCTGCCGCTTTTTGAGGGGCGTTCCCATGAATCACTACAATTCGGTAGTTCCCGTTACTTGTTGCTTCTTTGACAATTTCAACCAGGCGTTTTGTTGCTTTCTTCTCTGTACGAACCTTCTCATAAACTTCGATAACACCTTGGTCATTGAAATATAGAATTGGTTTAATACTAAGAAGATTCCCTAAAATAGCTGCGCCATTTGATAAACGACCACCTTTAACCAGATGATCAAGGTCATCTACCATGATAAAGGCAGAAGTATGTTCAATCTGTTCAGTTACCTTTTCTAAGATAGACTCGAAATCTTCTCCCTGCTCAACCCACTGAAAAACACTTTCCACCATAAAACCTAGTGGAGCACTTGTAATACGAGTATCAGGAAAAGCAATTGTTAATCCTTCGAACTCATCCATCATATACTGGATATTCTGGTGAAATCCTGAAATCCCAGAAGAAAGGAAGAGGCCCAAAACATGAGTATAACCTTTTTCTTTCAAGGATGACAAAATTTCATCTAACTTAGCAATACTTGGCTGACTTGTTTTCGGCAGTTCAGATGAACGAGCCATTTTTTCATAAAATTCTTGAGCGGTTAGATTTACACCTTCAACATACTCCTGTCCATCGATATTCACAGGAATGTCTAGCACAAATAAGTCTTCTTTCCGCAAGGTTTCCGCTTGTAGAAAAGCAGATGAGTCTGTTATGACCGCTAATTTCATTTTTAAAACTCCAAATTAATTCCTGGTAAATCTAATGCGATTTCCGTCACTTCGTAAGTCAAACGGTTTAGCATATCCAAAGAAGGACGAGCAAGCGTCTCAACTTCTTCTTGACTGAAGTCACTTGGTTGATCTACGATGCGACCTTCTACGTGGTTTACTTGAGAAATAGTACCACTTATAACAAATTTATCAAAGACAATCATAAAGCTCAAAACAACTACGAGAGAAGTCACCTGATTTTCTTGGTCATGTTGAAGTAGTTGGAAGTTCACATCAACCTTTGTTTCAGGAATTCCGTTCTCATTTTCCCATTCAAAATTACGCGCATCAAAGTGATACTGACTTACAAATTCTTGTTCACGTTTTAAATTCATCATATTCTCCATGGTTACAATTTACTTTGACATTGTAACATATTTTCTTATTTTCTGCTAACTTTCCTAAATTCCGATTTCTGCTTTCACAACTTCAGCAATGGTATCCACATAGTAATCTACTTCTTCAGTTGTTGGTGCTTCAGCCATGACACGCAAGAGTGGCTCAGTTCCACTTGGGCGAACGAGAATACGTCCGTTACCTGCCATCTCTTCTTCCATCTTATCGATAATAGCCTTGATAGCTGGTACTTCCATGGCTTTGTCTTTCATGGTGTTTTCCACACGGATATTAACCAATTTTTGTGGGTAAATTGTTACTTCTGAAGCCAATTGAGATAAGCTCTTACCTGTTTCTTGCATGATCTTAGTCAATTGAACTGCTGAAAGTTGACCATCACCAGTTGTGTTATAGTCCATCAAAATAACATGACCTGACTGCTCTCCACCGAGATTGTAGCCTGATTTTCTCATTTCTTCAACTACATAGCGGTCTCCAACAGCAGTGACAGCTTTATTAATGCCTTCACGATCCAAGGCTTTATGGAAACCAAGGTTGGACATAACTGTTGTTACAATTGTATTTTGTGCCAATTGACCTTTTTCAGAAAGGTATTTACCGATGATATACATAATCTTATCACCGTCGACAATCTCACCGTTTTCATCTACTGCAATCAAACGATCGCTGTCCCCATCAAAGGCTAAACCAATGGCAGATTTACTTTCTTTTACAAGTTCTTGCAAGGCTTCTGGATGAGTGGAACCAACGTTCAAGTTGATGTTGAGTCCATCTGGAGTTTCTCCGATAACAGTGATTTGAGCGCCCAAGTCTGCAAAAATTTGTCGAGCACTTGTTGAAGCAGCGCCGTTTGCAGTATCCAAGGCTACCTTCATCCCTTCAAGAGCTGTTCCAGTTGAAACAAGATAAGCTTCATACTTGCGCAAACCTTCTGGATAATCAACCACAGTACCTAGACCTTCAGCGCTTGGACGTGGAAGAGTATCTTCACTCGCATCAAGCAAGGCTTCGATTTCGGCTTCCTTGTCATCGTCAAGTTTAAAGCCATCACCACCAAAGAATTTAATTCCGTTATCAAGGGCTGGATTGTGGCTAGCTGAAATCATGACACCTGCACTTGCTCCCTCCGTTTTAACCAAGTATGCTACTGCTGGTGTTGCAAGAACACCAAGCTTATAAACGTGAATTCCAACTGAAAGGAGACCAGCAATGAGAGCTGATTCTAACATTTGACCTGAAATACGTGTATCACGTCCTACGAAAACCTTAGGCGCTTCTGTCGCATGTTGACTGAGGACATATCCTCCGAAACGTCCCAATTTAAAGGCCAATTCTGGCGTTAATTCTACGTTTGCTTCTCCGCGGACTCCATCCGTTCCAAAATATTTACCCATTTTAAGATTCCTTTTCTAGTATTTTTTTAATTTAAGATTCTGGCTTCGTCTCTGCTGATGTCGTTGAAGAGTTTTCAGTAGACGAAGTATTACTTGTTGTTCTGACAGTTTTAGTTGAGACTTTCATAGTCGTTTCAAAAGGTGTAATCACTGTTGGTAAGACAGAACCATTTTTATCCACAGCTTGCAAGGGAACTGATCCAGAGTAGTTTCCTGTAATCTGTTCACTCGTTGGTAAAACGGCTACAATTCTATCAATCTTAGACAGTGTATCCGCATCGCTAGTTACTGAAACTTTTTCATCAGAAACAGTCACACGTTCGATGATAATACGATCATCAATTTGACTAGAATCGATTTGAGGAACCACTGATACGTTATTTTTAGTGACTTTCTTACCAATCTTGACTGTGATCTTTTGTGGTGTTGCTACAGCTGTCAAACCACTTGGAAGATTTTCAATGGTCAAGGGAACTTCAATCGTTCCTTCTGTAGCCTGGGTCAAATCAGCAGTCACTTTAAATTTACGAGTGCTTTCCTGCATCTCACTAGCCAAGGCCACCCGATTTGAACCCGTTAGAAACACTGTCACTTCTGAGCTAAAACCACTGATAAAATACTGCTCACTATCATACTGAATATCAATCGGTACATTGACTACCGTATTGGTATAGGTTTCAGTTTTAGTTTGTCTTGCGTTGGTATTGTTTTGATAATTGATTGATGTTGCATAGATAAACAGGACACATGCAAAGAGGAGCGAGGAGATGATATAAAGACTATTTCTTTTCATTATTCCAGCCTCCTAATAGACGTTCTTTTAAGCTTGGTTCTTGTGCATCCTTAGGTATCAGAATACGACGTAGTTCTTCCTCGAATTCTTCCAAACTTAGATCATGTTTGAAGACACCGTTATAGGTGATGGATATACCTCCAGTTTCCTCAGATACAACAAAAGTAAGGGCATCTGAAACTTCTGATAAACCTATGGCTGCACGGTGACGAGTTCCGAACTCTTTGGAAATACCAGTGTTTTCAGTCAGTGGTAAATAGGCAGAAGTTACTGCAATCCGATCTCCACTGATAATGACTGCACCGTCATGGAGAGGCGTATTAGGGATAAAGATGTTAATTAATAACTCAGCAGAAATCTTAGCATCCAAAGGAATTCCTGTAACGATATACTCCTGTAAGGTTCTCACACGTTGAACAGCTACTAAAGCTCCAATCTTTCGCGGGCTCATATACTCAACCGATTTTACAAAAGCCTGGACCATTTTCTCTTCTGAACTCATAGGAGTATTTGAAAAGAAGTCCGTAGCTCGACCTAATCGTTCCAAACCTGTCCGAATTTCTGGAGAAAAGATAACAACCGCTGCGATAACTCCATAGGTAATCAATTGGTTAATCAACCAGGAAATAGTCGTCAAGCCCAAAAAATTAGCCACAATCTGAGCTAAGATAAAAACTAAAACGCCTCGAACCAAAATCATAATCTTGGTTCCTGCAATTGATTTTGTAAATTGATATAAGATATAAGCGACGATTAGAATATCAATCACATTTATCGCAATACTCCAAGGACTGGAAAACAAACTAGACCAGTATTGAAGATTAGATAATTGCTGAAAATTCATCCTGTGTCCCCTCTCCAAAAAAGCTTCTCTTCATTATACCATTTTTAATGGAAATTTTCTCCCCCCTACCTCATTTTAAATTAGTAGAAAATATGATAGAATAAAATGATAAAAATGAAATAAGGAGAAACCATGTCTGAACTATATGATATCACCATCATAGGAGGTGGCCCAGTTGGTCTTTTCGCAGCCTTTTATGCACATTTACGTCAAGCTAAAGTACAAATCATTGACTCTCTTCCTCAATTAGGTGGTCAACCTGCCATCCTTTATCCTGAGAAACAAATTCTTGATGTCCCAGGTTTCCCAAATCTCACTGGTGAAGAACTAACGAATCGCCTCTTAGAACAACTAAAAGGTTTTGATACACCAGCACATCTCAATGAAACTGTTCTTGAAATTGAAAAAGAGAATGATGTGTTTAAGATAACAACTACTAAAGGTATTCATAGTAGTAAAGCTGTCATTATCGCTATGGGAGGTGGAGCTTTTAAACCACGTCCACTTGAATTAGATGGTGTTGATAGTTATGAAAATATCCATTATCACGTTTCTAACATTCAACAATATGCTGGTAAGAAAGTAACCATCCTGGGTGGAGGAGACTCTGCCGTGGACTGGGCATTAGCTTTTGAAAAGATTGCTCCAACTACACTTGTTCACCGTCGAGATAACTTCCGTGCGCTTGAACATAGTGTCCAAGCCCTTCAAGAATCATCTGTTAGCATCAAAACACCATTTGTGCCAAGTCAACTTCTTGGAGATGGAAAAAAGCTTGACAAGCTTGAAATCACAAAAGTCAAATCCGATGAGACCGAAACTATTGAACTCGACCACCTCTTTGTCAACTATGGCTTCAAATCATCAGTTGGTAATCTTAAAAACTGGGGACTCGACCTTAACCGTCACAAGATTATCGTCAATAGCAAGCAAGAATCAAGCCAAGCTGGAATTTACGCTATCGGTGACTGCTGCTACTACGATGGTAAGATTGACTTGATTGCAACAGGTCTTGGTGAAGCACCAACTGCTGTCAACAATGCCATTAACTACATCGACCCTCAACAAAAAGTACAACCAAAACATTCAACAAGTTTATAAGAAAAAAACCACGAATCCTTGGATTCGTGGTTTTATAGTTCTTGAGCGATTTGATGCAATCTTTCTGCTCTTGTATATCGTATTTATCTTTAGTATTGGTCAGCTTGATGATGTTCTCAGTTGCTTTCTAATCGCCTTTTACAGCTTGCTGAAAGATCGCAAAGGCTAATAACGCCTCATTGTTGCCAGCCATACCCATTTCTTCAAGTTGTTTCTTGATTTTACTATACGTCACATCCAAAGATAAGAGGGTTTCAAAGGCTTTTTTAGATCAGTTTTTTTCTTCTAGCTATGCCAGACGCTTTTCCTCCTTTTGAGCTAATAGCTCTTATTTCATCTTTGCTTCGTTCTGTAACTGGTTTTAGGTTTTTTGTTCCATCTCTAGGCAATTTTAAACCTCCTTTCAAACAAAAAAATCACAAGCATTTTATACTTATGATTTCATTGTATATGGTAGAAAGAGGGTATTTTTACGCTATTCCTAATAACTTTTCAATTTTATTGAGTAAATCTCTATATTTTGAGTTGTCTTTTTCGTTGTTGACAAGATATTCATTTGCGACAATATTTAATGATTGATATAACCCGCCCATAATTCCGGATTGTTTCTCAGTCAGTTCAATCTTCTTAGCGTATTCATCATAATACATCTTGCAATTCTCATATATACGCTCATTCAACTTATTATAAAGATTAGTCATTTTCTATTGTACCTATCTATAGTTCATCTGCAATTTTATTAATCTTTCTCAGTCGATGATTGACACCACTTTTTGTGAGTGGATTTGTCAAACTGTCTGCCAATTGTTGGATAGAGTAGTCCGGATGTTGAATGCGCAAATGCGCTACTTCCTGCAAATCTGCTGGAAGATTATCCAAGCCAATTCTATCTTTGATTTTACTGATATTGTTGATAGTTTTCATACTCGCAGAAACCGTACGAGCGATATTTGCTGTCTCTGCATTATTAGCACGATTGAGATCATTCCGAGTTTCTCGAAGAATCTTGACGCCTTCAAAAGTATCTCTCGCCTCCATGGCTCCCACTAGAATCAGAAAATCCATAATATCTTCAGCTCGCTGAAGATAGGTCACTGCGCCTTTTTTTCGTTCGATAACCTTTGCATCTAGCAAGAACTGCTGCAAGAGCGAAGCAATCCCTTGGGCGTGGTCTAGATAAACAGAACTTATTTCTAACTGATACTTGCCTGACTCAGGATCCCGAATACTCCCATTTGCTAAAAATGCACCACAGAGATAGGCACGACCTGCTTCCTCATCTCCTAAAATATCTGGATCAATCCCTGTTTCCAAACCAAAGAAAGAGTCCGCCAAACGCAAATCTGCCAGTAATTCTTGGACTCGCTCATCCGTAAATACAGTATAGACGCGATTTTTCCGTAAATTACTTCTCTGGTGGTGACGAATCTCAGACTTGATGCCGTAAAAGTGCAAGAAAGATTCATAGAGATGACGAGCCAATTTAGCATTTTCTGTAATGACGGACAAGGTCAAACCAGAGCTCGATAAACCAATACTACCAGACATCTTGATAATAGCTGACAATTCATGACGACTCAGGTGATGCTGACTTAAAATTTCTTCTTTTACTGCTACTGTAAAACTCATTTTCTCACCTGTATGATCCGCATGAGCTCATCTACGATCAAATCACCATCGTGAAAGGCTCCCCCATTTTCCAAGCGTAGAAAGTTGGATGAAATGACACGTGGGACTTGCTTACGCAAACCTTCAAAATCATGCTCAACCTGCACCAAATACTCATCAAAACGGTTGGTATCCATATAGTCCCTCGGAACCTTTTCGATATTAACAAGGACAGTATCGATAAATGGACGTCCCAAATGACGATGCAAGACTGCTACATGATCACTATCTGAGAAATGCTCCGTTTCTCCACGCTGGGTCATGATGTTACAGACATAGGCAACCTCTGCCTTAGTCTCTAGAAGAGCCTGTCCAATTTCTTCAATAACAATATTTGGTAAGATGGATGTAAAGAGTGAACCTGGACCCAAGACAATCATATCACTCTCAAGAATGGTATTGACAACACGACGGCTAGCCTGTGGCTTTTCATCATCCAGAGTGTTTGTCACATAGACATGGTCAATCATTCCTGGATGATCAGCGATGTGACTTTCCCCAGCTACTTCTGATCCATCTTTGAAAACCGCATGGAGTGTCAAAGGATGGTCACTTGATGGGAAAATTTTGCCTGTCGTATGGAAAAATTTACTCAGTAATTGCATGGCATTGTAGGTTGAACCCTGCATTTCAGAAAGTCCTGCTATGATAATGTTTCCTAATGGATGACCGGCAAAAGCACCTGCATCCTCAGAAAAACGGTATTGAAAGACTTTTTCATAGAATTTTGGCATATCTGACATGGCCACAAGGACATTACGCAAATCACCTGGTGGTGTTAACTGTTGAATGTTTTTACGAAGTTCACCCGAAGAACCGCCATCATCAGCAACGGTTACAATGGCTGCGATGTCTACATCCTTTTCCCGTAGACTATTTAAAATAACAGGGATTCCGGTTCCTCCACCAATCACCGTAATTTTTGGTTTTCTCATGAACGGTTTACCGTTTCCTTTCTTCGATCTTTATCACGATGACTTTCATTTACAGGCCAATTTTTAGATAAATCATTTGCTAATCGCTTGGCAAAAGCAACGCTTCGGTGTTGACCACCTGTACAACCCACTGCAATGGTTAAAACAGACTTACCTTCTTTTTTATAACCTGGTAGAATTGGTTCAATCAAGGCTAACAAATGACGATAAAAATCTTCAGATTCCTTATGATTCATGACATAGTCATAAACTGCCTGGTCTTCACCTGTCTGGTTACGAAGTTCTGGCAGATAATAAGGGTTTGGCAAGAAACGAACATCAAATACTAAATCGGCATCAATTGGAATTCCATATTTAAATCCAAAGGACATGACCTCAATACGGAAAGATTGCGTTTGTTCTTGGTCTGAAAACTGTTCTGCAATTGTCTTTCGAAGTTCACGTGGAGTTAACTCTGTCGTGTCTACCACGTTTTGACTCATATTTTTCAAAGGCGCCAAGAGTTCGCGTTCCAGCTTAATCCCGTCCAAGATACGACCATCTGCTGCAAGAGGGTGACTTCTTCTAGTTTCCTTATAACGTGCCACTAATTCCTTATCTGCTGCATCCAAAAAGAGAATCTTGAAATCCAAATCATCTTGATTTTCCAATTCATCTAAGACAGCCTGAATCTCTGAGAAGAAAGAACGACTACGCATATCCACCACTAGAGCTAACTTGTGGTCATCGTCCTTGGTCTCGACCAACTGCAAAAACTTTGGCAAGAGAGCAGGTGGCATATTATCAATGGTAAAATATCCTAAATCTTCAAAGGACTGAATGGCTACAGTTTTTCCTGCACCACTCATCCCTGTCACAATCACCAGGTGAAGTTGTTTCTTTGTCATCATAGTCTCCTTATATCAAAAGAAGTTTGGAAGAACCAAACTTCTACTAGCTTATCCAATCTCTGCGATGACTTCAATTTCGACTTTTACATCGCGAGGAAGACGAGCTACTTCCACAGCTGAACGAGCTGGAAATTCCTTGTTAAAGGCTGTTTGGTATACCTCGTTAAAAGGTACAAAGTCGTTCATATCACTCAAGAAACAAGTTGTTTTAACAACATGGTCAAAATCTGTTCCTGCTTCTGCTAAAATAGCTCCAATATTTTTCAAGACTTGTTCAGTCTGTTCTTGGATTGTTTTTCCTATGATTTCTCCAGTTTCAGGAGATAGTGGAACTTGACCGCTAGCGAACAAAAGGTTGCCAACGATTTTTCCTTGAACGTAAGGTCCGATTGCCTTTGGAGCTTTATCTGTATGAATTGTTTTTGCCATATGTATTCCTCACAATTTACCTAAAATAGCATTCCAAGCTTGGTCCATTCCTGCTTTTGTTACGGATGAAAAGAGGATAAAATCATCACTTGGATCAAAGTTTAATTTCTTTTTAATAGCTGATTCGTGCTTGTTCCATTTCCCACGCGGAATCTTGTCGGCCTTGGTCGCCACAATGATGACAGGAATTTCGTAATATTTAAGAAATTCGTACATCTGCACATCATCTGCCGTCGGATCATGGCGAAGGTCAACGAGACTAACAACCGCTCGAAGATTTTCTCGAGTGGTCAAGTACTCCTCAATCATACGTCCCCATTTTTCGCGTTCCTTTTTGGAAACACGGGCATAACCATAACCAGGCACATCCACAAAACGCATCTTATCATCAATGTTAAAGAAATTGAGTAGTTGTGTTTTTCCTGGTTTTCCAGAGGTACGAGCTAGATTTTTACGATTGAGCATGGTATTGATAAAACTTGATTTCCCAACATTTGAGCGCCCTGCAAGAGCAATCTCAGGAAGTTCATCTTGCGGATAGTGGGACTTGTTGGCTGCACTCAGCAAAATCTCAGCATTGTGTGTATTGATTTCCATAGTCACCTCTAGGCTGTCTCTAGAATTGGCTTAGCCGTTCCGTCAACCGCTTCTTTTGTGATACGAACTGTTTTCACATTTTCTTGACTTGGAACCTCAAACATAACGTCTAGCATGGTTTCTTCGATAATTGAGCGAAGACCACGCGCACCCGTTTTACGTTCGATGGCTTTGTTTGCAATTTCTTGGAGAGCTTCGTCGTCAAATTCAAGCTCCACATCATCATAAGAAAGCAAGGTCTGGTATTGTTTAACCAAAGCATTTCTTGGTTCCTTCAAGATGCGAACCAAATCATCTACAGTCAACTGCTCCAAGGCTGCAAAGACAGGCAAGCGTCCAATCAACTCAGGAATAATACCGAATTTTTGAATATCTTCTGCGATGATTTCTTGCATGTAAGAACTATTTTCGTCAATAGCCTTGTTGTTTTGTCCGAAACCAATCACTTTTTCACCCAGACGCTGTTTGACAATCTCTTCGATGCCATCGAAGGCACCACCCACGATAAAGAGGATATTTTTTGTATCCACTTGAATCATTTCTTGTTGTGGATGTTTGCGTCCACCTTGTGGTGGTACGCTGGCTACAGTTCCTTCGATAATTTTGAGGAGGGCTTGTTGTACCCCTTCACCAGAAACATCACGTGTGATAGACACGTTCTCGCTCTTCTTGGCAATTTTGTCAATCTCATCTACATAGATTATTCCACGTTCTGCACGTTCGATGTTAAAGTCAGCTGCCTGCAAGAGTTTGAGGAGAATATTTTCCACGTCCTCACCAACATAACCAGCCTCAGTAAGAGCTGTTGCATCTGCAATGGCAAAAGGTACATTCAAACTTCTAGCAAGTGTTTGAGCAAGGAAAGTCTTCCCTGAACCAGTTGGGCCAATCATCAAAATATTTGATTTTTGCAAATCCACATCTTCTGACTCTTCACGAGTGTCATGGAAATTGATGCGTTTGTAGTGGTTATATACAGCTACTGCCAAGGCACGTTTGGCACGATCTTGACCAATCACATAGTGGTTCAAGATGTTTAAGAGTTCGATTGGTTTTGGTACTTCAGATAAGTCTGCTAGGACTTCCTCTGCCAACTCCTCACGAATGATTTCCTGGGCTAACTCCACACACTCATTACAGATAAAAGCGTTGTTCCCAGCGATTATTTTTTTAACTTCTTCTTGGCTTTTGCCACAAAATGAGCAATAAACCATCATATCATTTTTCCTATTTGTAGGCATGATTCCCTTCCGTTCTAATTATTCATTCTCTCTAAAATAAGGTCATATAAAAAGCATGAATGCTATTCACCAAGTTTGTAAAGGCATTAAGCCAAAGTAGAGTAGCAAGTCCAAAGCGCTTTTTACGAAAAGCGTGTGTTCCAGCTACAAAACAGACAGCACACAAAAGAGCTGTAAAAAATCCAAAAATACTACGCTCCATTAGACTTCCTTTCTCTTTCTATATTCGATGGTAAAATCATAGGCATTTTTCTCATCTCTAGTATAAGATTTGCTTGCAACAGTCTCAAAAACAGTCAAGTCAAAATCTTCCGGGAAAAAAGTATCCCCTTCAACTTGAGCATGGATTTGTGTCACAATAATTTCATCGAGATAAGGTTCAAAAAGCTGAAAAATCTGCTTACCCCCAATGATATAGAGATTTTTATCCTGGTTATGGTACCAGTCTAAAACATCCTCAACATTTTGGAAAACCAGAGCACCCTCAATTGACTCTTCAACATTACGCGTCAAAATCAGAGTCTCACGTCCTGGAAGCAAACGTCGTCCCATTCCATCAAAGGTGACACGTCCCATCAAGATGGCATGATTCAAGGTTGTTTCTTTAAAATGTTTTAACTCTGCTGGCAAATGCCATGGTAAGCGATCCTCTTTTCCGATTACACCCTTTTCATCTTGGGCCCAGATGGCTACGATTTTCATTGTCATGCTTTCATCCTTTTTATTGATAGTTCTATTTTATCAAAAATCTTGAAAAAAGACTGTTTTGGAATGCCCCCCGAAATAGAAAAAATCCGTAGAAACTTTCTACGGATTTTTAGAAAAATTCAGTATCTTACAAACCAGGTGCTTGTCCTAATTCTGCTGCAAGCATCCAGACAGTTTTTTCAAGGTCTGCCTTAGCACCAACGAAGATATCATTGGTTACATCATCACCTTCCTCATCAGTTACATCCAATGCTTTTTGGAAGAGTGTGATGAGGTAACGATAGATAGATAGAACACGCTCTAAACTTTCTTCTACGTTACGGAATTCTCCAACTTCTTCTTCGATTTCACTGTGTTGAAGGAATTCTGTCAAAGTAGAGTAAGGTTTGCCACCAAGAGTGATCAAGCGTTCGCTGATTTCATCAAGGTAACCATCAAGGCTATCCATATATTCATCCATCTTAGGATGCCATACCATAAAACCACGTCCACGCATGTACCAGTGTACTTGATGAAGAGCGATATGCGCTACATACAAGTCTGCTACGGCTTGATTCAAGACTTCTTTCGTTTTTACTAGCGTTTCAGGAGCTGTCTTAGATAATGTTGTTACGTCTTTTAATGCATCTTTTTTCAATTCTACCATTTTTCTCACCTCATAATATTATTTTTGCAACCATATTTATTGATTACTATCTCAGTATACTACACCTAGTAGACAAAAGCAAGAAAATTAACCCATATTAAAAAAGTTGTAATAGACTGATAATTTAAGAAAATGAGCAGATATCTTTTTAGTTATTTTCAGTATCTTTCCGAGAGAATTGGCTTTGATAAAGGTCATAATAGAAACCTTTTGAAGCTAAGAGACTTTCATGATTTCCTTGTTCGATAATCTGTCCATCTTTCAGCACCAAAATCTTGTCCGCTTCCTGAATAGTAGAAAGGCGATGGGCGATAACAAAGCTTGTTCTCCCATTCATCAAACGCTTCATCGCTTTTTGAATCAAGAGTTCTAGACGCGTATCGACTGATGAGGTCGCTTCGTCAAGGATTAGAATTTTTGGATCAGCCAAGAGTGCACGCGCGATAGTCAAAAGTTGCTTCTGACCAAGAGAAATATTACTTGACTCTTGGTTCATCTCCATGTTGTAACCACCAGGAAGGGTGCGGATAAAGTGGTCAACATTGGCAGCTTTAGCAGCTTCAACGATTTCTTCATCTGTTGCCTCAAGATTCCCAAAGCGAAGATTTTCCTTGATACTGCCTTCATAGAGCCAGGCGTCTTGTAATACCATCCCAAACTGACGACGGTAGTCCTGACGAGACAAGTCTCGAATATCTTGACCATCGACTAAAATGGCACCCGCTGTTACATCATAAAAACGCATGAGCAGGTTAATTAAGGTTGTTTTACCGGCTCCAGTTGGTCCTACAATAGCTACCATCTCTCCAGGTTCAACATCTAGGTTAAAATTGCGAATCAATGGTTTGTTTTCCACATATTGGAAATCAACATTCTTGAAGCTAACCTGACCTGTCAATGGTGCCAGTTCTTTCACTTTAGCAGTTTGAACTTCTTCCTGTTCATCCAAAACTTCAAAGACACGGTCAAGCGAAGACTTAGCACTTTGCATTTGTCCTGCTAATTGAGTGATATTTTGGATCGGTTGACTAACCTGCCACACATACTGAACGAAAGCCTGCATATTACCAATGGTTAAGCGGCCTGCAATAACCTGCAATCCACCTAAAACAGCTACAATTAAGTAAGTTAAATCCGATACAATATGAAGGGCAGGCATCATAAATCCTGAAATAAAGCTAGCCTTGAATCCGACCTGTTGCAATTCATCCGTAATCTTTTCAAATCTCTCTTGAGAGTTTTCTTCACGTCCGAAAAGTTTAAGAACATTGAAACCAGTCAAGCTTTCCTGTACAAACCCATTCATTTGTCCCAGAATGGCTGCTTGCTGTTTAAAGTATGGTTGCGAACGATTCAGAATTGTTTTAGCCCCAAAATAGGTCACTGGAATTGACAAGATAACAATGATAGCCAACTGAAGATTTAGATAGAGGACCATTCCCATAACAAAAAGAATGGTAAAGACTGCATTGACAATCTGTAGGAAGGATTGTTGAAGAGCGTTAGAAACAGTTTCAACGTCACTGGTAAAACGACCTAGCAAATCCCCAAACTGGTGCTTGTCAAAGTAGGACACAGGAATGCGATTGATTTTTTCGCTCATTTCATTTCGCAAATCCTGTATCATAGACTGCACCGCATTGGTCATAAAGTAGTTTGAATAATATGACCCCAACTCATAGAGAAGACCACGCAAGAGATAAATCACTAGAATTACTGCGATATAGCTGGTATTGATACCCGCTCCTGCAACACCATTTGCCATGGCAAGGAGGTTGCTGGTTAACTCAGTGATAGCAAGCCCCAATACGAATGGCTCGATAACACTCATAATGACGCTGACTATTTTCAAGAAGACTGCAAAGAAAACAGAAAAACGGTAGGCTTTCAAATAGCTCCATAGACGAGCTAGACTAGATTGTTGTTTCATCCTTTACCTCCTATTCTTCTGTCAGAGACGCATTTTTCAACTGCGACTCAGCAATTTCTCGATAAATGTCATTGGTCTGCATCAATTCTTCATGACGGCCACGACCAACGATTTCACCCTTATCAAGGACGATAATCTGGTCCGCATCCATAATGGTTCCAACACGTTGCGCAACAATCAATACCGTAGCATCTTGCGTCACTTCCTTGAGACGACGTCGTAAGATTGCATCTGTACGATAGTCCAAGGCTGAGAAGGAATCATCAAAGATGTAGATATCTGGACCCTTGATAACCGCTCGTGCAATCGACAAACGTTGTTTCTGACCACCTGATAGGTTGCTTCCCCCTTCAGCCAGATGCGTCGCAAAACCTTCTTCTCGACTTTCGATAAAGTCTTTGGCTTGGGCTACATCAGCTGCTTGGTGCAAGTCCTCATGACTGGCGTCCTCTTTTCCGTAACGGAGATTGTCTGCGATAGTCCCTGTAAAGAGCAAGGCTTTTTGTGGAATAAATCCAATCTTTTGACGGAGTGATTTGAGACGGTAATCCCGTACATCAACACCATCGACCTTGATTTTCCCTAGAGTAACATCGTAGAATCGAGGAATCAATTGAACCAGAGTAGACTTACCTGACCCAGTTGAACCGATAAATGCAATGGTTTCTCCCGGTTTAGCAGTAAAGGAAATATTATGCAAAACAGGACTTTCTGTTTCCCCAGGATAGGCAAAGGTCACATTATCAAATTCTAGATATCCATGAGTTTCTGTTTCTTGAATTCCATCCTCATTTGGATCAATGGAAATGGGCATGTCCATGATTTCCTTCAAACGTTCACTGGATACAGCTGTTCTAGGATACATTGTGAAGAGGTTTGACAAGAAGAGGAAGGACAAGAGAGCATGGAAACTATATTCGATGAAGGCTACCAAATCCCCAATCTGCAAACTTCCTTGCTTGAGAGGATCCAAAGCAAACCAAACGATAGCTACAATCATGGCAATAATGATTTGCACAAAAAGTGGTTCCGTCAAACCAGT
Organism: Streptococcus sp. SCPM-O-B-15277 (M60); assembly: GCF_058200335.1. Lineage (NCBI taxonomy): Bacteria > Bacillati > Bacillota > Bacilli > Lactobacillales > Streptococcaceae > Streptococcus > Streptococcus sp. SCPM-O-B-15277 (M60). The sequence goes on along the minus strand of NZ_JBYQGR010000001.1, from coordinate 254,590 downwards.
TAATTTGAACAAGCGATTCGAATTATCCGCATAGATTGCATTTTTCTCTTCGAAACGTTTTTCTTGGAAGTCTTCACGAGCAAAGGCACGAATCACTCGTAGACCCATCAAATTTTCACGAACATACTGGTTAATCTTGTCCAGTGTTTTCTGTTGCTTTTCAGATAAGGGACGCGTTTTAACCGCCACATAAATGACTACAACAGCTAGAAAAGGAACGGAAAAAGCGACAATCCAGGCCAGTGAGGGACTCGTCAAGAAAATCATGAGAATACTCGACAGCATCATCATGGGAGTGATGACACCCAACTTAAGCGTCTGTTCTGCAAACTGCATGAGGACAAAGGCATCACTCGTAATACGAGTAACTAGTGAAGATACACCGATTTGTTCATATTCGTGATGAGAATACTCTTGTAATTTAGCATAAACATCATTTCGCATGTCCTTAACCATATTAGTGGTCAATTTACTAGCCGCATAAGATAGCACAATCCGTCCAAATGTTCCCAGGACAATAATAACCAGCATGATGATGGCCCAAAAATAGAGCTTGTCCTTGTCGCCTTGGTTGATTCCTTGGTCAATCATGCGAGCCAGAACAGTTGGTAGACCTAGATTGACAATGACAAAGAAAATAGCTCCGAAGAAGTCTAAAACTAGCCATTTGGGATAACGTTTGAGATAAGACCAAATATAAAGCATAATTCTCCTTTCTTTTTCTTCTAATACTCTTCGAAAATCTCTTCAAACCACGTCAGCTTCACCTTGCCGTACTCAAGTACAGCCTGCGGCTAGCTTCCTAGTTTGCTCTTTGATTTTCATTGAGTATAAAATGCAGAAAAGAGCGTGCTTTCGCACGCCATTTTAATAAAAAGAAGACAGGCAGCCAAAACCTCAAGAGAGGGAACTGTCTGTCTGTCTCAGATATTTGAGGCTTATTTTACAAAGTCAAGCAATGCCAAGAAGCTTTCTGGATCAAGTGATGCACCACCAACAAGAGCTCCGTCAACATCTGGACAAGCCATGTATTCTGCAACGTTTTCAGGTTTAACTGAACCACCGTATTGAACACGTACTTTGTCAGCTACTTCTTGACCGAAGTCAGCTGCTACAACGTCACGAACAACTTTACACATTTTTTGTGCGTCGTCTTGTGAAGCTGATTTACCAGTACCGATAGCCCAGATTGGTTCGTATGCAATAACTGTTGAAGCTACTTGTTCTGCAGTCAATCCTGCAAGAGCAGCTGAAACTTGAGCACCTACGAATTCAGCAGCTTTACCTGCTTCGTATGTTTCAAGGCTTTCACCACAACAGATAATTGGAAGCATACCGTTTGCAAAGATTGCTTTAGCTTTTTTATTGATGTCTTCATCAGTTTCGTGGAAGTAGTCACGACGTTCTGAGTGACCGATAACAACGTAGTCAGTACCGATTTCTTTCAAAACTTGTGGGCTAGTTTCACCAGTGAAAGCACCAGCATTTTCAAAGTAGCAGTTTTGAGCAGCAACTTTAAGGTTTGAACCTTTAGCAGCAGCAAGAACAGTTGTCAAATCAAGAGCTGGAGCTGCGATACCTGCTTCAACAAGGTCAGATGAAGGAAGTTTTGATGCTACAGCTTCAACAAATGCTTTTGCTTCTTCTGGGTTTTTGTTCATTTTCCAGTTACCAGCGATAAATGGTTTACGTGACATTTTACATACCTCTTTTTTCATTTTATTTTCTACTTATTTTATCATAAATATAGGGAGCTTGCAAATCTTACTCTGCAACTAGAAGTCTTATTTTCAAATACTTTCCAGTCGTCATTTCTATTTAGAAGCTGGTTTTCTCCGGGTTAATTTAACCACTGCTTCTGTCCTAGCCGTATGCGGAAACATATCAACTGATTGGATATAGTGTAGGTCATAGACCTCTACCAAACGGACTAAATCACGCGCCAATGTAGATACATTGCAGGAAACATAGACCATCTTTTCAGGAGCGTATTTAACAATGGTATCCAAGAGCTTGTCGTCTAAACCAGTACGCGGCGGGTCCACAATCAAGGCATCGGCACGATAGCCTTCCTTGTACCAACGAGGAATTATTTCTTCAGCAGTTCCAGCCTCATAGTGAGTATTGGTATAACCCATACGCTTAGCATTTTCTTTAGCATCCTCAATGGCTTCCGGAATAATATCCATCCCTCTCAGACTTTTAACTTTTTTGGCAAAGGCAAAGCCAATAGTACCAACACCACAATAGGCATCAATCAGATGGTCATTCTCATTTACGTCCAAGGCCTTAACGGCTTCACTATAGAGGATTTCAGTCTGTTCAGGATTGAGCTGGTAAAAAGCTCGAGGTGAAAGAGAAAATTCATAGTCTAATACACCCTCACGAATACTATCCTGTCCCCAAATAATCTCTGTCTTGTCCCCATAAATCTCACTAGTTTTGGCAGTATTGGTATTAACAGCCACAGTTACCACTTCAGGATAATCCTTGACTAGGTCTTTCACAAATTGAGTCAGATTCAATTGACGATTGGTCACAATAATAATCTGGACTTGACCAGTTTTTCGTGCTCGACGAACCATGATAGTTCGAACTCCAAGAATTTTCCGTTCATCCGTAATCGGAATTTGATGGTAGGTCAAGAGCTCTGCTATGCGATTGGCAATAGTTTGCGTCTCCTTGTCTTGAACCAGGCAGTCTTTTAATTCAACTAGATAATGCGAATTTTGAGCATATAAACCTGCCTTAACTTGCCCTTTGAACTTTCGAGTTTGAAATTGTAGTTTAGCCCGATAATACTTTGGTTTCTGCATGCCAATAGTTGGTCTAATCTCAAAGTTTTCATAGCCAGCAGGGGCAAATTTCTTTAGAGCTTGATGGAGAAGATCTGTCTTGAACTCTAGCTGCTTGTCATAATGTAGGTGCATGATCTGACAGCCACCACACTCATTATAAATAGTACAGTCTGGAACCACTCGAAACTTAGATTTTTTATTGACCTCAAGCAGTTTAGCCTCAACGTAGTTACGCTTAACGGAAGTCACCTGACAATAGATATCTTCACCCTTGAGGGCGCCTGGAACAAAAACAAGGGTTTTCTGGTAAAATCCGATACCTTCCCCGTTAATCCCCATACGCTTAATTTTTAATGGAATTTTTTGTTTGACTTTTAAATTCATACCCCTATCTTATCACAAAATGCGCTATAATAGAAACATGAAAATCACAAAACTAGAAAAGAAAAAACGACTTTATCTGCTAGAACTTGATAGCGACCAAACCTGCTACATTACAGAGGATACCATTGTTCGCTTTCTGTTGACCAAGGATAAGGAAATTAGTCCCGAAGAGTTTACAGAGATTCAGACCTTCGCACAATTTTCCTACGGAAAAAACCTAGCCCTCTACCACTTATCTTTCAAGGCGCGTACCGAAAAGGAAGTCCGAGATTATCTAATCAAACATGAAATTGATGAAAAAATCATCCCCCAAGTCATCCAGTCTCTAAAGGATGATAACTGGATCAATGACCGTCAGTATGCCTATGCTATTATCAACTCCAATCAGCTATCTAGTGACAAGGGAAGCTATATGTTGATACAGAAAATCTCTCAAAAGGGTGTTGCCAAATCCATTATCCAAGAAGTCTTACAAGAATTTGATCTGACAGAAGTCGCTGAGCGTACGACTGAAAAACTATTGAAAAAATACCAGGGAAAATTACCTGCTCGCGCTCTACAAGATAAGATAATCCAAAATCTTACCAACAAAGGGTTTTCCTACTCGGAAGCTAAAACAGCCTTTGACCAACTGGATATCCAGATAGAAGAGGAAACCGTTCAGGAACTAATTTTTAAAGAGTTGGATAAGCAATATCGGAAATATTCACGAAAGTATGAAGGTTACGAACTCAAACAGCGTTTGACCCAAGTTTTAGCACGAAAAGGTTATGATTTTTCGGATATAACCAGCGCTCTCAGAGAATATCTTTAATTTTTTCATGAAAAACTAAGAACTTTAAACAAAAATGTGATACAATAGTAAACGATAAACTTATAAATTGTAGAAAGTTGGTTAGTTATGAAACTTCCAAAAGAAGGCGACTTTATTACAATTCAAAGTTATAAGCATGATGGGAGTCTTCACCGCACTTGGCGAGACACCATGGTACTAAAAACAACAGAGAACGCTATTATCGGCGTCAATGACCATACACTCGTTACCGAGAGTGATGGTCGTCGTTGGGTGACTAGAGAACCGGCTATTGTTTACTTTCACAAGAAATATTGGTTTAATATTATCGCTATGATTCGTGATAATGGTATTTCCTACTACTGCAATATGGCAAGTCCTTACTATCTAGACGAAGAAGCTTTAAAATACATTGACTATGATTTGGATGTTAAAGTTTTTACAGATGGTGAGAAACGCCTCTTGGACGTTGAAGAGTATGAACGTCACAAGCGCAAGATGAATTATCCTGATGATTTAGACTATATTTTGAAAGAGCATGTTAAGATTCTTGTTGATTGGATTAACAATGAACGAGGCCCCTTCTCAGAAGCCTATGTCAACATTTGGTACAAACGCTACGTAGAACTAAAGAATCGGTAAAGTTGTCAAAGGTCAGGAACAAAATCCTGACTTTTTTTATGAGAAAAAACCTGTCTTACGACAGGTTTTCCTTTAAATATCTAACTTCGTAACGGTGAACTTGATATGGGAATAATCTTTCTCGATATCCTTATCTACCATAAAGGCTGTTGCATCCTTCTTGACCTGCACCAAGTCGATATTCTGGGCTTGAGCTGCATAGACACAACCACAGTAACATTGGCGATAAATGTCGTACTCTTCACACATTTCTACAGAGCGTTTGTAGCCTTGATTTTTCTTAAAATCACTCGGAAGATAATGAGTGGTGTAAATTTTCTGCACATCGATCCCGATACTATTGATGGTTTGTGAATTTTTGTGAGGACTGATGGTTAGAGCCGAACCAAAGTAGTCAAAGCCTAAGTCCATAGCCACCTGTGCTGTCTTATCCAAACGATAGTCAAAACAAACCTTGCAACGATCGCCGCCTTCAGGTTCTTCTTCCAAACCTCGAACTAGTTTACGGTATTCATTGGGTTCATATGGTGCTTCTAGGTATTGGACATTGTTGCAAGTTCGCTCATTAAATTCACTGACAAACTTTTTGGTTACATAGGCACGCTTGTGATACTCAGCTTTGGGATGGATATTGGAATTAGCAAAATAAATGGTCACATCCGCATACTTGGTCAAGTACTCTAGTGTGTAAGTACTGCAGGGAGCACAACAGACGTGCATGAGAATAGTTGGTCTCTCTTCATTTTTTTCCCAAACTTGAACCATCTTTTGCATGACACGGTCATAGTTAATCTTTTGATTGGGATTCATCTTACTTAGAATTTCTTCTACATCAATCATGCTCTTCTCCTTTTCTTCTTGTTATTTTATCACAAGAAGGCTCTTTGGGCAAATAGGGTTTCGTGCTTTATTCAGTTTTTAAGTCCTGATTTAATAGCTTGCCCATCCTTTTTAGGCTGATTATTAATATAGGATAAATTAAAAGTAAGATAAGGCCTAGAACTAAAAAGACAGCAACAAGACCCCAACGATCAATCAACCAACCTATCAATGGGAAAATGACAATCATGGAAAGACTAAAGAGCATGGAATTGATACTAAGCATAGTTGCTCTTACACTGGAAGGTAAATAACCTTGCAAGTCATTGAAATAGATAGGCTGATAAACTGCATAAAGTGTATTGGTTAAAAGATATATAAGAAGAAAAGCAAAGGGTGTTCCAGAAAACACCAATAGTAGGGACAAGCCCGTTAGTGCAACAAGAGTCGGAAAAACTCGATTGCTATTCCATTTTTTACCAATTTGACTAGCTACATAAACTGCTATAAGATTTAAGCCACTACCAATCAGCATGACCAGCGATACCTGCCATCCTACTAAGTCACTTATTTTCTGCTGATAGTAAAAGTAAAACATGCACATGAGTGTCCCGACTAGCTGATAAGTCATCATCCAGTAAAAGAGTACTGGTTTTTCCTGCCATTCTTTTCGAACTTGCAGGACAATCGTTTTAAAGGTTAAGACTTCATTTCTTCCTCTCTTAGCCATTGGTTCTTTCATAAAATAAATCAAGATTATAGAAAGAAAAGATAATCCAATAGCAATTAGATAGGTCCAAGCCAATGCTCCGTGAATAAAGAAGCCTGCGACAACTGTACCTAGGGTTCGGGTGACTTCTGCCACACCAGACAAAAAGCTAGAAATCTGAAGATATCGGTCCTTTTGACCCGCTTCTACAGCAGAATCATATAAGAAAGCGGTGCTGGTTCCCGAGTCAAAATTATAGGACCAAGCACTGACCATCATGGCAAGAGCATAAATCCAAAAATTCCCCTGACCAATCAAAATCAAGATAGAGGATACAATACTGGCCAAGCGAGCCAAATAGAGATTGGTCTTGTAGCTAAATCGATCGGCCAACATACCAGATGGGATCTCACACAAGAGACTTGTCCCATGAAAGATACTCTCTAATAGACCGATTTGAAGCAAGGAAAGACCATTCTGAATGAAAAATAAAATCCAAAAACTAGTAATTCCAAAATAAGATGTAAATTCCAGTCCTGCTAGGAGAGGAATATTGCGTTTGTAAGTTCTTTTAAACATCGTTTTCTCTCTTTCAATATGTAATTTGATTGTTTCTAAAAGACTTACCTAGATTTGCCTACATTTTCTCCACCTCTTTCATTTAAAGTGAGAGTGGGACAGAAATCGGTAATTCGTTAGAATTCGATTTCGTCGTCCCACCTCCGCACAGTTGAGTAGGGCTGTAAAAGCTGATGAAATCAGCGTAGTAGAGCCCACTCAACCACTGCGTCTTGCTCGACAATCCAAAAACAATTGAGAGGCTAGGACTTCTGTCCCAGCCTCATAGTTATTAAGGTTTGATACGGTGCAACATACGTGGGAATGGAATAGCTTCACGGATGTGTTTAGTGCCAGCTGCAAAGGTTACCATACGCTCGATACCGATACCAAATCCACCGTGTGGTACGGTACCATATTTACGAAGATCAAGGTAGAATTCGTATTCTGTACGATCCATTCCAAGTGATTCCATCTTAGCGACAAGGGCATCGTAGTCTTCCTCACGCATTGAACCACCGATGATTTCTCCGTAACCTTCTGGCGCAAGCAAGTCTGCACAAAGTACGCGGTCTGGGTTACCAGGAACTGGTTTCATGTAGAAAGCCTTGATGTCAGCTGGATAGTTGATTACGAAAGTTGGCACACCAAAGTGGTTTGAAATCCAAGTTTCGTGAGGTGAACCAAAGTCATCACCATGTTCCAAATGTTCGTAGTCAGCATCTGCATCATTTTCATGCTCTTGCAATAGATCAATCGCTTCATCGTAAGTAATACGTTTGAATGGCTCTGCAATATAACGTTTCAAGAGCTCTGTATCACGTTCCAAGGTTTCCAAGGCTTGAGGAGCACGATCTAGAACACCTTGAAGCAACGCTTTAACATAAGCTTCTTGCAAGTCAAGTGACTCATCATGTGTCAAGTATGAGTACTCCGCATCCATCATCCAGAACTCAGTCAAGTGACGGCGAGTCTTAGATTTCTCCGCACGGAATACTGGACCAAAGTCAAAGACGCGACCTAGAGCCATAGCACCAGCTTCAAGATAAAGCTGACCAGATTGGCTCAAGTAAGCTGGTGTTCCAAAGTAGTCAGTTTCGAAAAGTTCTGTAGAATCTTCTGCTGCATTTCCTGAAAGAATTGGGCTATCAAACTTCATAAAGCCATTCTTATCAAAGAACTCATAAGTTGCATAGATAATAGCGTTACGGATTTGCATCACTGCTACTTGTTTGCGTGAACGCAACCACAAGTGGCGGTTATCCATCAAGAAGTCTGTTCCGTGTTCTTTTGGAGTGATTGGGTAATCTTGAGATTCACCTATGACTTCGATGTCTGTAATATCGAGCTCATAACCAAATTTAGAGCGTTCGTCTTCTTTGACAATCCCAGTCACAAAGACAGATGTTTCTTGGCTTAAGCGTTTGATGGTATCAAATTTTTCAAGTCCCACTTCTTCACCAAATTTTTCGATAAAGTTTGGTTTGAAAGCCACACCTTGGAAAAAGGCAGTTCCGTCACGCAATTGCAAGAAGGCAATTTTCCCTTTTCCTGATTTATTGGCAACCCAGGCACCGATTGTGACTTCTTGACCAACGTAATCTTTTACTTCGATAATTGTTACACGTTTTGTCATCGTTTATCTTCCTTTTTTCGTTTAACTTGTCCAAAGACATTATTACCCACTATTGTACCACAAATAATACCTGATAGCTAGCTAGTTTAACAGAAATTCATAAGTTTTTAACTACAAAACCTCCGCCAATGGGACGGAGGTTTAACTTCTTATTTTTCCATAAATTGGTGCAAACGACGAATGGCTTCTTTAAGTGTATCTAGGTCTGTCGCATAGCTGAGACGGACATTCTCTGGGGCTCCAAATCCAGCACCAGTAATCAAGGCCAGACCCACTTCCTCAAGAATAGCCGTTGTAAATGCAGTTACATCTGTATAACCCTTCATTTCCATAGCTTTTTTAACATTTGGGAAGAGGTAGAAAGCTCCTTGAGGTTTGACGACCTCAAAACCAGGGACCTGACACAAGAGTGGATAAATGGTATTCAAACGTTCCTCAAAAGCCTGACGCATCGTTTCTACTGAGTCTTGTGGACCAGTGAGCGCTTCGATTGTTGCGTATTGAGATACAGCAGTCAGGTTAGAAGTCGTTTGACCAGTCAATTTGCTCATAGCAGCAATAATTTCTGGATCACCTACTGCATAACCTACCCGCCAACCAGTCATAGCGTAGGCCTTAGACACTCCATTGATGACAATGGTTTGTTTGCGAATAGCTTCTGAAAGACTAGAGATTGGAACAAATTCATTCCCGTTATAGACCAAACGTCCATAAATATCGTCTGCTAGGATGAGAATGTCATGCTCAACTGCCCAGTTTCCAATGGCTAACAATTCCTCACGAGAGTAGATCATACCGGTAGGATTAGATGGTGAGTTAAGAACCAAGACTTTGGTCTTATCTGTGCGAGCCGCTTCTAATTGCTCCACAGTTACTTTAAAGTGATTGTCTTCCTTGGCTTGGACAAATACTGGAAGACCTTCTGCCATTTTCACTTGATCGCCATAGCTAACCCAGTAAGGAGTTGGAATAATCACCTCATCTCCAGGATTAACCACAGCCATAAAGAACGTATAAAGGGAGAACTTGGCACCAGTCGCAAACGTGACTTCAGTAGCTGCCACAGAATAACCATAATAACGTTCAAAATAAGTATTGACCGCTGCTTTTAACTCAGGCAGACCTGAAGCCACCGTATAGAAGGAAGCACGTCCATCTCGAATAGCCTCAACTGCAGCATCCTGAATATTTTTAGGAGTATGAAAATCGGGCTGACCTAGAGTCAAGAAAAGAACATCTTTTCCTTCCGCCTTTAATTTCTTAGCTCTTGCATCACTAGCCAGAGTGACACTTTCTTCCATTTCTAAGACACGTTTGGATAATTTCATTGTTTCTCCTTTTCGACTAAGGCGCCAGATTCAAAATCTACTAGATAATAGTCTCCTCCGGACTTGATTTCCCAGACTGGCTTGTTAGCGTACCGTCCAAAGGTAATCTTATCAATCTCAGTTGCTCCTTTTTCTCTGACAACTGCTTCTGCTTTTTCTTGAGAAGTACCATTTTCTAGTTGATATACGTAAATATTATTGTTGTTTTTTTCTATTAAAACAGCAACTGGTTTCTGATTTTTATCTTGACCAAGAACACTATAATAACTTTCTAAGCCATTGAATAAATCAACTTGGTTTACCGTTTCTAGATTCGCATACTGCTTAGCAAGCTTCTCTCCTTCAACCTTAGCAGTCCGATATGGCTTCATGCTGAGCCATACTAAATAAAGAAAGGAAGAAGTGATGACTAGAGTTAACAAAGTGATACCAATAATGTACTGAAATAATAGGGAATTTTTTTCTTTTTTTTGTCTCTTTTTCACTCGTCTATTTTACCATCTATCCAAGTGAATTACAAGTGAAGAAAGGGAAGGAATCTAGATTCTCGATACGTTTTTAGGAGATCATGACACGACTTCAAGCAGTGTTTTTATAGACTTTCCCATGGTCTTAATTCTTAAATGGAATCTTACACTTTATTGATTTTATTTTTTTGAGCGTATTTCTTGCAAATGACTTCGTTTTGTTGTAATATGTTTTGTAACAACAGATTAATTCTGATAAAAAACTTTAAAGGAGACTCCCTATGTCTAAAAAAGTATTATTTATTGTTGGTTCACTTCGAGAAGGTTCATTCAACCATCAAATGGCACTAGAAGCTGAAAAAGCTCTTGCAGGCAAAGCTGAGGTTAGCTATCTTGACTACTCAGCCATTCCTCTATTTAGTCAAGACCTTGAAGTCCCAACTCTTCCAGCTGTCGCTGAAGCTCGTGAAGCAGTTCAAGCTGCGGATGCTATCTGGATTTTCTCACCGGTTTATAATCACTCAATTCCTGGGCCAGTGAAAAACTTACTAGATTGGCTTTCACGCGCTATTGACTTATCTGACACTCGTGGAGCTTCTGCTCTTCAAGATAAGATTGTTACTGTATCTTCTGTAGCAAATGCAGGACACGATCAACTCTTTGCAATCTACAAAGACCTTCTACCATTTATCCGTACACAAGTTGTTGGTGATTTTACCGCAGCTCGTGTCAATGATTCTGCTTGGGCAGATGGTAAACTAGTCCTTGAAGATAGCGTCGTTGCTTCTCTAGAAAAACAAGCTGATGACTTAGTACAGGCTATTCAATAATTGAATTAAAAAAAGAGGCTGGGACAAAAGTCCTAGCCTCTCAATTGTCTTTGGATTGTCGAGCAAGACGCAGTGGTTGAGTGGGCTCTACTACACTGATTTCATCAGCTTTTACAGCCCTACTCAACTGTGCGGAGGTGGGACGACGAAATCGAATTCTAACGAATGACCGATTTCTGTCCCACTCTCTTTTTTATTAATCAACAAGTTCTGAAACCATACTATGTTTGAGTGGTAAACTACACATCACTAGAAGGAAGATAAAGGCTGATTGAATCCAGAAGAGGGCCAGGTCAAAAATTCCATGTACAGCAACTACTGTTAAAAATGAAAGATAAAGTCCAAGGATAGGTCGTTTACTTGGTACTTGACTCATATCGATTAATTTTCGGATTGGGTCTGAAGAGGCAATCCCTAATAATACCGTCCCTACTACACCGTAACTCAATATCGTATCAATGTAAATACTATGAGCATGTTCATGATAAGGAGCAAAAATACGAGGGTAAGAGTGCATATAGGTTAGGGGACCCTCACCCCAGAAGGGATTTTGTTTGAATAAGGCCATACCCGCGTTCCAGATAGATACTCGTTCTTCCATAGATGAATCGAGCGTTCCCATTCGAACTCCCAAATCACTCGAGAAGAGGAAGGCTAGACCAACACCAAATACTCCAATACTGAGCCAGAAGGCACGCCAGTTCTTAATGGTTGTGAAAAGATAAATAATCGCACCAAAGATAATAGCTGGAAAAGCTGTTCTATTTTGGGTGAAATTTAATCCAAACAAATTCGCAAAAATTGCAATCACTGAGAAAATTCTCAACCATCTCAATTTAGTTGTACTAATTAGGTAAAATCCAATCATAATACAGAAGCAACAGATAATTCCATAATAATTAGGATTAAAGAAGGCTACTTCAGCACGATTCTGATGCCAAACCTGCATCTTAGGTGATAAGAAAGTATAATCAAATTTCTTTACAATTTGAAAATGCTCTAGAGCTGCGAAAACCGAGGCCAACACGCTAAGCGACAGAACCGCCTGTAAAACCAATCTAAAAAATTTAGGGGTTAGATGAGCCTGGTAATAGTAAAAGAAAATTGCAAAGAGGAACATTCCTAAAGTGGAAACCATCCCCATCACATTTTGAGCTAAAAGAGAGATAACACCACTATAGCCGATAAATAAAAGTAAGATAAAATGGTGGGATAATCGTTTTAATATCCCCTTCATCTCTCCTGTAAATATAAGACCTATTAAGTAGGCGATAAAAATAATAACGAAAATATAAAAAGGCAAGAAAATACTTAGAATAACAGTTAGCAAGACTAACTCTTGCTTGGATAAGCCTTTCAATTTTTCAATGATACCTATTGATTTCACAACAGATCCTTTCTCTCTGCGCTATAAAGCTCAGATAAATAAACTATTAAAACATTTTACCATTTTTCAAATGATTTGAAAACCACTTTGTCCATGGCAACCTAACTAAAACTAGGTAAAATTTTATATTGGGTGAAGATATCTCTTAAACCACGCATCCTTTTTTAAAAATATGGTACAATAAATCTAGTTGTTTCAGAAAGGACCTAGTATGAAATCCTACCAAGAAGTTTACAAAATCTTAGCTCATGAAACAGATTATTTAAGCGGAGAGAAAATCGCTGAAATATTAAACCTCTCTCGCACCTCTGTTTGGAAGGCTATCCAACGCCTCCAACAAGAAGGTTTAGAAATTGACAGCATCAAAAACCGTGGTTACAAACTTCTTCATGGTGACCTAATCTTACCTCAAGAAATAGAAGCTAACAGCCCAATCTCAGTTCAATTTAAACCTATCACCAAATCAACCCAGAGTGATGCCAAGGAGGCTATGGAAGCTGGTGCCAAAGGAGATACACTCTACCTCTCGACTAGCCAAACGATGGGCCGTGGTCGATTTCAACGTCCCTACTACTCTCCAGACAAGGGGGGAATCTATATGTCTCTCCACCTCAAACCCAATCTTTCTTATCTAGATTTACCAGCTTATACACTCTTAACTGCTGCTGCTATTTATAAGGCTGTTAAAAATTTGAGCTTGATTGATTTAGACATTAAATGGGTAAATGATCTGTATCTAAATCAGAAAAAAATAGCTGGTATTCTAACTGAAGCTATCACTTCTGTCGAAACCGGACTTGTTACAGATGTTATTATTGGTGTTGGAATTAACTTTTCTATCGCAGATTTTCCAAAAAATCTGCAAGGGAAAGCTGGAAGTCTCTTTTCTAAAAGCAGCCCCATCACTCGCAATGAACTGATTGCTGAAATTTGGAAATGTTTCTACGAAACAGATGCCGATGAGCTACTTTATCTCTATAAAAAACGCTCCATCGTTTTAGGAAAAGAAATTTCCTTCAAGAAGGATCAGGAAATCATCTCAGGAAAAGCCTGTGACATTTCGGATCAGGGCCAACTACAGATAGAATTAGCAACTGGTGCAAAAATCTGGCTCAATAGCGGTGAAGTTTCGCTTACCAAATGGTAAATACTCGTCAACAACATAAAAATCGACCTCTCTATTGAGAAGGTCGATTTTCTTATCGTTTATTTTTTCAAACGTTCAACATCACGCGCAATAACAAGTTCTTCATCCGTTGGAATGACAAGGACACGAATTTTTGCAGCATCTGTAGAGATGTCTCCAGTTACACCAAAAACATTTTTCTCTGGATCTACATCACAACCAAACCAAGAAATGCCTGAGATGACTTTCTCACGGACAAGTGTTGCATTTTCACCAACACCAGCAGTAAAGATGATAGCATCTGCTCCGTTTAGGACTGCCAAGTATTGGCCAATATGTTTTTGGATACGGTCAACATACATTTCAAAGGCCAAAGTAGCATCATGATTCCCTGCTTCCATTGCAGCAATCACATCACGCATATCACTAGACTTACCTGAAACACCCAGCAATCCTGACTCACGATTAAGAATACGACTGATATCCTCAGGTTTGTTAAAGTCCTCTGTATATTGCATTAAATAAGGAATGATAGCTGGGTCAATATCCCCTGTACGAGTTCCCATCATAACACCACCAAGTGGAGTGAATCCCATTGATGTATCGATTGATTGACCACCTTTAACAGCTGTAATAGAAGCACCGTTACCAATATGGCAAGTGATTAATTTCAATTCTTCTAGTGGACGGCCCAAGAGTTTTGCTGCTTCTTGAGCAACATATTGGTGACTTGTTCCGTGCGCACCGTATTTACGAACTTTGTTTTCTGTATAGTACTTAGTTGGTAATGGATAACGGTATGCTTTTTCTGGCATTGTTGTGTGGAATGATGTATCAAAGACCGCTACACTTGTGATATCTGGCAACAATTCTTTGAAGGCACGAATACCTGCAGCATTTGCAGGGTTGTGCAATGGAGCAAGAAGTCCTAGTTCTTCAATTTTTTCTAAGACATCGCCTTCAACAACTGTAGACTCTTTGAAGTACTCACCACCTGCAACGACACGGTGTCCAACACCAGTAATTTCATCATAAGAGTTAATAATATTAAAACGAATCAAGTCATCAAGCAAGATTTTTACAGCCAAAGTATGGTTTTCAATATCAAGAACTTGTTCTTCAGAACGACCATCAAACTTAACTGTTGATACAGAATCCTTCAATCCAATTCGCTCAATCAAACCTTTTGCAAGCACCTTTTCTTCTGGCATTTGGTAAAGTTGCCATTTCAAGCTTGAGCTTCCAGCGTTAATTGCAATGGTTTTTGTCATAATGTTTCCCCTTTTTAAGCGTTTTCAGCTATTATATCAAAATTTACATTAGATTTCATGTTCTTGACACCAATTTTGAAAATTTTCTTTAAATTCCATCAAAATTTCAGGGTCACGAAGACTCGTAAGTGGATAAACAAATGGTTCAATCGCTTCTCCCGTCTTCTTCTGTAGAACAAAGATTGTTTTAGACTGAGCTCCCTGTGCAAAGAGATCCTCTGGTAAAGCGATGATTGCTACTAGTTGAGCCTGTTCAGTCAGCCATGATTTCAAAAGTTCGCTCTGAGGACTTGTCAGGAGATCTGTTGGAGCTAGAAAAATTGCATAGCCTCCTGTTCTGAGATACTTGAGAGATTGTTCCATTAACAAATGATGAGCATAAGTATGTTCCCCCTCAGCTGCAACTTGGTAACGCGAAGCTATCTGATTATCTGGGTAGTAGCCAATAGGAAGGTCGCTCACAATGATATCACTTTCTTTTAATACTTGTGGACGTACCGCATCTCCTTGGACAAAGCCCATTTGAAGATCCATAACTTCCGCCATACTCGCAGCCAAATCAATTAAGAGATCATCAATCTCAATCCCTAGGTAGTCTACTTTTTTGTTCATGGACGTTAAGAAGCTTGCTCCTAAAATTCCCATCCCAGAACCTAACTCTAAAAGACTTAAATCTTCAATAGGACAAAGCTGTTCTATGATAAAAATCATCAAGTGACCAATGGCATCTGGCGTGAACTGGTGGTTGGCTTGAAGAGGTTCTGTTTGCGCTGCCTTCATTAACAAAAATTGATAGGTCCGTAACCACTCCTCTTTTCGAAGTGCCAAACGTTTTAAAGCTTGATTGTTTTTCTTGACATCTTCCAGATTGGTTTGGCCATCTAGATAAATTCCGTTTTGTTCTATCAAGGCGTCATAAAAGCTAGTCGCCAAATCGTTTTGAATGATTTGGACATTTTCTAATAAATAGGTATATGCTTGTTCAATTTTTTCAAAATCCATAATCTTATCTTACCAAATTCAGAACTGATTTTCCAGATTTTCATGATACTGAAATCAAATAAAAACCTCTGAGTTGACTCTCAAAGGTTTATTCTACTATTTACGATTTTCAACTGCAGCTGTCACAAAAGCAGTGTAGAGTTCTTCTGGACGGTTTGGGCGACTTGAAAGCTCTGGATGGTACTGACAAGCCACAAAGAATTTGTTTTCTGGAATCTCAACTATTTCGACCAAGCGGTTGTCTGGTGACACTCCTGAAAAGACAAAACCTGCTCCTTCAAACTGTTCACGGAAGGCATTGTTAAATTCATAACGGTGACGGTGACGACGTTGCACCACCTCTTTGTTATGATAAGCTGCCGCTGCCTTAGAACCACGTTTTAGCTTAGAAGGATAAAGGCCCAAACGAAGGGTTCCCCCCATGTCCTCAACATCAATCTGATCACGCATGATATCGATGATCGGATAGTTTGTATCAGGATCAAGCTCTGCTGAATTAGCCCCTTCAAGTCCCAAAACATGACGGGCAAACTCGATACAAGTCAATTGCATTCCCAAGCAGACTCCCAACATTGGTACATCATTTTCTCGAGCATAGCGAATCGCTTGAATCTTACCTTCTGTCCCACGTTGACCAAAACCACCTGGAACGATAATTCCATCAGCGTCATCTAATAGTTCCGCTACATTATCAGCTGTCACATCGTTAGCATTGACCCAATCAATCTTGACTTCTGTATCATTGGCATAACCAGAGTGTTTCAAGGCCTCTACGACAGAAATGTAGGCATCTTGCAACTCGACATACTTACCAACAAGAGCAATTTTAACTTGTTTTTTGAGGTTCATGACCTTGTCAACCATAGCTGACCATTCTGTCATGTCTGCTGCAGGTGCATCAATTTTCAAATGGTCACAGACGATTTGATCCATGCCTTGAGCTTGCAAATTCAGTGGAATTTGGTAAAGATGATCCACGTCCAATGACTCTATAACGGCTTCTGGTGCTACATCACAGAACTGAGCTAGTTTGTTTTTTATTCCTTGTCCAGCTGGCTTTTCTGTACGAATAACCAACATATTTGGCTGGATTCCTAAACCACGCAATTCTTTGACAGAGTGTTGAGTTGGTTTGGTCTTCATCTCACCCGCTGCCTTTAGATAAGGAAGTAAGGTTGTATGGATATACATGACATTATCTGCGCCGACATCAGACTTCATTTGACGAAGTGCCTCTAGAAATGGAAGGGATTCGATATCACCGACTGTTCCACCAACCTCTGTAATAATAACATCAGAGTCCGTCGTTAGAGCAGCACGCTTAATTTTTTCTTTTAAGGCATCTGTAATATGAGGAATGACTTGGACCGTTGCACCAAGATACTCTCCACGACGTTCCTTACGAAGAACTTCACTGTAGATTTTCCCAGTTGTCACATTTGAGTATTTATTGAGATTGATATCAATAAAACGTTCATAGTGGCCCAAATCCAAATCTGTCTCTGCTCCATCGTCTGTTACAAAGACTTCTCCGTGCTGGTAAGGGCTCATGGTCCCTGGATCGATATTGATATAAGGGTCAAATTTTTGAATGGTTACCTTCAAACCACGGTTTTTCAAGAGCCTCCCTAGACTCGCTGCAACAATTCCTTTCCCAATAGACGATACAACACCACCAGTTACAAAAATATATTTCGTAGACATAGATTCCTCTTTCTAAAATGTTCAAGGTCTTGTTAACTACGAGGGGAGATAGGAAACAAGACCTTCACCGATAACTACAATCCAGGATGATCATTTACCTGGAAAAACAAAAATAGCTCCCTAATAACTAGGGAGCTCCGACCTCTAAAAGAGGTGCCCGAACAATATCTTACCTCAATTTGGCTCATTTGTCAAATGTCATTCTTTGCTAGATTTATAGTTCTATTCAGAAAAGAAAAACAACAAGGAAATTTCCTTGTTGTATGATATTATTCTTCTTCGTCCTCAGAATCTTCGTCGTCTTCTTCAACAAGATCGACATCTTCCCCAAGATCGTCTGGTGCAATTTCGTTGATTTCAGCGTCGTAGGCTTCTACTTCGTTCTTCTCATCGTCTGGATTTTCATCATCATAAGAAAGAGCTGGATCTTCTTCGTAGGCGTCCTCATCCTCTGGATCATCTGCACCATAATCAATGGCATCCGTATCTCCGTCCATAAAGGCATTGACACGTTTTTTCTTAGCCTTAGGTGCTACTTCTTCATCGTCACTTTCTTCAAGTGCAATGATTTCTTCGTCAATTTCATCTACTCCATACCATGAACGAAGGCCCCATTTGTTATCTCCAAGAGAGATAAAGCTACCATCAAAGTTCAACTCTGTATAGAACAAAGGTAGGGCTTCACGAATATCGCTATTAGAGGTACCAAGATAGTTTTGGATTTCATTGACTAAATCGCTAAAATGCATCTCGTGATCGCGACCACGTTGTTCCAAGATGGCACGAGCCACCTCAATCATAGATAGTTCACTTTTTTCTTGCCCAGCAAATACTTCTAATTCCAAAGCGTTTCTCCTCTTTTTTACTACTAACGCCAGAGCATATAAACTCTGGTCTCATTTTATCATGTACTCTTTATTGTACGATAATTTTGCCTAATAGTCAAAGGTTTAGAAGAAATAATGTGAAATATTTCAGCTAATTGAAAGACCTGGGAGATACACTCACAGGTCCGCTACTTTATTTATAGCTTAAAGCTCGTTTAAAGGTTTTCCAGATCCCTAAATCATCTGTTTGGAGAACTAGGCTTGCATACATACGCCCGATAAAGGCTGTTGCAGTTACGGCAAATACAACTGTTATTGCAAGCGAAATCCATGCTTCTAAACTACTTGCATAACCATTAATAGCTCTAAAAGGCATAAAGAAGGTTGAAATGAATGGAATATAAGAGCCAATTTTCAAAACCAAATTATCCCCAGAAGTTCCTAAGGCGGTTACCCCTATAAACCCTACCATAATTAAGAGCATCAAAGGGGACAAGGCCTTACCAGAGTCTTCGGGTCTCGAAACCATAGAACCCAGAAAGGCTGCCAAGACCACATACATAAAGAGACTAACCAAGACAAACAACAAGGTATTGACCGAAAAGGCTTCTCCCAAGTGGCTTAGAATACCTGAATTGGCCAAGATAGGCATATCTTTAAAGAATAAGATTGCTCCCAAGCCGCCTACAACATAAATACCAATATGAGTCAAAATGACAAGAAGTAAGGCAATCATACGTGCGTAAAAGTAATGACTAGCACGAATACTTGAGAAGACCACTTCCATAATTTTTGTGCCTTTTTCACTAGCCACTTCTTGAGCAGTGACACTGGCATAAGTAATCAAAATCATATAGAGGAAGAAGCCCAGTCCAGCCGCCGCAAAGGTTTGGACCATCTTTTTACTTTCCTTGGCTTCATCAATCTGCTCTGAGAATTGAATCGTTTGTGCCAAGTGTTGTTCCTGTTCCTCAGATAAATGCGCCTCCGAACGATTGAGTTGGTATTGGAGTTCATTCAACTTAGTGGTCACAGCTAACTTTATACCACTTTCAAGGGAAGTTTCACCATGATAAACTGCCTTGAGGACACTACCTTCTTGGTCAATCGTTAGATAGCCCTTTATTTTTTCATCCTTGACAGCTTCTTGGGCACTGGCTTCATCCTTATAGTCAAAGTTAATGCCATTGGTCGATTTGAGTCCTTCTGTAACAGCAGGTACCGAACTAACCACTGCTAACTTATTATTTTGAGCTAGAGAAGAACCTTGGAGATACCCAATTCCTCCAGATAAACCGATAAAGAGAAATGGCGAGATTACCATAAAGAAGAAACTCCAGGATTTGACATGACGTAGATAGGTTTCTTTGATTACAACCAACATATTTCTCATACTTCCACCCCTGATTCTAGTTTAAAGATTTCATCAATTGTCGGAGCTTGCTGATCAAAGGTCGCGATATAGTGTCCTTGAGTCAAGATAGCAAAGAGCTCCTGTCCAGCATTTTCATCATCTAGGATGAGCTTCCAAATTCCCTGCTTGGTCAAGCTAGCATGAATGACATGTGGGAGTTTTTCCAAGTCTTCCTGACTCTTTTCACTTGCAACAAAGAGTCGCGTTTTGCCGTATTGATTACGAACATCTTGGACTGGTCCATGCAAGACGACACGCCCATCACGAATCATAAGGATATCATCACATAGCTCTTCGACATTGGTCATGACGTGGTCTGAAAAGATAATGGTTGCACCACGTTCTTTTTCTTTGAGGATAACCTGCTTGAGCAATTCGGTATTGACTGGATCCAGACCACTAAAAGGTTCATCTAGGATAATCAAATCTGGTTCATGCATTAAAGTAATGATTAGCTGAATCTTTTGTTGATTCCCTTTTGAGAGACTCTTAATCTTGTCTGTCAGTTTCCCCTTGACTTCCAGTTTTTCCATCCATTGAGGGAGTTTTTCTTTGACTTCTTTGGCATCCATGCCTTTTAAGGTTGCCAAATAACGCACTTGTTCAAGAACTGTCAATTTAGGCATGAGACTACGTTCTTCGGGTAGATAGCCAATCCGAGCATAGGTTTCCTGACGAATTTCCTGACCATCAAACTGAATCTCGCCCTGATACTCTAAAAATTTCAAAATACTATGAAAAATGGTTGTTTTCCCAGCTCCATTTTTCCCAACTAGACCTAAAATTCGCCCTGGGCGTGCTTGGAAATCTATACCAAATAGAACTTTTTTAGGACCAAAACTTTTTTCAAGATTGCGGACTTCTAACATATTCCACCTCCTACTCATCTTACCCTCATTATACTCCTTTTTTAAGCCATTACAAGGATTTATGTACATTTTTATTAGTAGAATTTACTAGGAATTTTTTATCTCAAAACGAATCAGATTCAACCTTATTTTTCTTTCCAATATTCGGCATTTACAAAGATAAAAAATCCACCCTTAGGATGGATTTTTTACTATTAACGCACTTCTGCATTGACTTTTTCTTCAAGTGAAGCTTGGATTTTTTCCATGTAGCGTGCGACTTCTTCGTCTGTCAAGCTATCTTCTGGATTTTGGAAAGTCAAGCTATAGGCCATAGACTTCATTCCAACTCCTAGTTTTTCACCTGAGAAGACGTCAAAGAGTTTGATGTCTGTCAACCGTTTCACTCCAGCAGCTTTGATGGCATCAACCACATCTTGGTGAGTGACTTCTGCTTTGAGGAGAAGGGCAATATCACGGCTCACCGCTGGGAACTTGGTAATTTCTACAAATGGAGCAGCTGGTTGAAGGGCTGCTTCGATAGCTGAAAGATTAAGCTCAGCTACATAAGTCTCTGGAATATCGTAAGCCTTAGCAGTAACCGGATGCACTTGACCGAGGAAACCAAGAACTTGGTCACCGAGTGAGATCAAGGCTGTACGTCCTGGGTGGAGGCTCTTAATTTCTTGCGTTGCTGTATAAGTCACCTCAAGACCCAAGCGAGCAAAGAGGGCTTCCAAAATTCCCTTGGCATAGAAGAAATCAACAGGGACTGCTGGTGTTTGGAAGTCTTTTTCAGCAACTAAACCAGTCAATGCAAAAGCAAAGCTGTTGATTTCGTTTGGCAAGTCCTCCTTTGGATTACCCGTTTGCTCGAAGACTTTTCCGATCTCGTAGAGAGCCAAGTCTTTGTTCTTACGAGCTACGTTGTAGGCAACTGTATCCAAAATACCTGAAACCATATTTTGACGGAGGACTGAACGGTCCACGGTCATTGGCCACATGAGCTCAGTTAAGTTGCTTGGTTTAGTCGTGAATTCAACCGCTTTTTCAGGAGTTGTCAGAGCATAGGTGATGATTTCTGTCAATCCAGCACCTTCAGCAATGGTGCGAACTTTACGACGTAATTTTTGAGTCGCAGTCAATTCACCGGCTGTCCCATCACCTTTTGGAAGACTAGTTGGCAAGCGATCATAACCATAGATACGAGCGATTTCTTCAAAGAGATCCGCCTCGATAGTGATATCCCAACGGCGACGTGGCACGCTGACTGTGAAGGCTTCTGCATTTCCAGAAAGGCCAAATCCAAGACGACGGAAAACATCCTCTACATCCGCGTAGGAAAGCTCAGTACCAAGGACACGGTTAACGTCAGCAAGGGTTGAAGAAACTTCTACATCAGAAGTATCCAACTGTCCTGCTGAAACGATACCTTTACGAACAGTCGCACCGGCCAATTCAGCAATCATGCTTGCTGCCGCATCAAGGGCTTCATTAACGGTTGCCACGTTGATCCCCTTTTCAAAACGAGAAGAAGACTCTGAACGAAGGTTGAGGCGACCGCTAGTCTTACGGATTGATTTGCCATTGAAGACAGCAGCTTCAAGGACAACACGACTAGACTTTTCAGAGATTTCTGTAGCTTGTCCGCCCATGACACCTGCAAGGGCTACTGGTTTGTCAGCAACAGTGATGACTAAGTCATTCACGTCCAACTCACGTTCTTCCCCATCCAAGGTCACCAATTTTTCACCAGCACGCGCTTCACGCACACGAATGTCGTTTCCTTCAAAGGTATCCAAGTCGAAGGCATGCATAGGTTGACCAAAGTAAAGTAGGATATAGTTTGTTACGTCTACCACGTTATTGATTGGACGGATACCTTCGTTCATAAGGAGGTTTTGCAACCATTGTGGACTTGGTGCGATGGTCACATTGTCCAAGATACGGGTTGCATAGTATGGTGCTTTGTCTGTGTCAATGCTGACAGAAAGAGCATCTGCTGCAGCTTCAGTAGTTTCTGTTAAAGTAAATTCTTTAAAGGTCACTGCCTTGTCATAGATGGCTGCCACTTCGTACGCAACCCCACGCATAGAAAGGGCATCTGCACGGTTTGGTGTGATTGAAAGTTCGATGATTTCATCATCCAAGTCGAGATATGAGAATACTTCCTCACCTGGAACAGCATCATCTGGCAAGATTTGTATACCATCTGCGAATTCCTTCGGTATAACGGAGTCAGAAATTCCCAACTCACCAAGTGAACAGATCATCCCTAGTGATTCTAAGCCACGGATTTTCCCTTTTTTGATTTTGTAGTTATCCGCGATGCGAGCACCCGGAAGAGCCACCATAACCTTGATACCTGCACGCACATTTGGTGCTCCACAGACGATTTGACGGGCTTCTTCTTCACCCACATTGACTTGGCAGACATGCAAATGAGTTTCTGGCACATCTTCGCAAGACAAGACTTCTCCGACGACAATTTTTGATAGACCAGCAGCAGGTGATTCTACACCTTCTACTTCAATCCCTGTGGTTGACATTTTTTCAGCCAACTCTTGTGATGGCACATCAATGTCCACCAATTCTTTTAACCATTTGTAT
Organism: Streptococcus sp. SCPM-O-B-15277 (M60); assembly: GCF_058200335.1. NCBI lineage: Bacteria > Bacillati > Bacillota > Bacilli > Lactobacillales > Streptococcaceae > Streptococcus > Streptococcus sp. SCPM-O-B-15277 (M60). The sequence goes on along the minus strand of NZ_JBYQGR010000001.1, from coordinate 231,437 downwards.
GATACTAACATAATTCTGATTGTAAGGTCCCACCAAGCAAGACCTTTTCAATTCCTTTCTTTTTCTTCGAGTCAGTCATTTCTATTTCTATACCATGTGAAAACAAGAACGACTGTTTAGGATTGTGTTTCAGGTTTCAATCTTATTTAAACTGTTCTGAAAAGCGGACATCGCCTTGGTAGAAGCCACGGATATCGTTGATTCCGTAACGGAGCATGGCTACACGCTCTTGTCCAAGACCAAAGGCAAATCCAGAGTAAACATTCGCATCGATACCACTCATTTCAAGGACACGTGGGTGAACCATACCTGCACCCATAATCTCGATCCAACCAGTTTTCTTACATACGTTACAGCCTTCTCCACCACACTTGAAGCAAGAAACATCCACCTCAACAGATGGCTCTGTGAATGGGAAATAAGATGGACGCAGACGGATTTGACGCTCTTCACCGAACATCTTTTGCACAATCAACTGAAGCGTTCCTTGAAGGTCAGCCATAGAGATATTTTTCCCTACAACCAAACCTTCGATTTGGTGGAATTGGTGACTGTGGGTTGCATCGTCCGTATCACGACGGAATACACGCCCTGGTGAGATCATCTTCAAAGGACCTTTTGAGAAATCATGGGCATCCATCGCACGCGCCTGAACTGGAGACGTGTGAGTACGAAGCAAGATTTCTTCTGTGATATAGAAAGTGTCCTGCATATCACGAGCTGGGTGATCCTTTGGAAGGTTCATACGTTCAAAGTTATAGTAGTCTTGTTCTACTTCAAAACCATCCACTACTTGGTAACCCATCCCGATGAAAATATCTTCGATTTCTTCACTGGTTTGTGTGAGAACGTGACGGTGACCAGTCGCAACTGGGCGACCTGGAAGCGTAACATCGATGCTCTCACTTGCTAGTTGAGCTTCAACTTTCTTTTCTTCCAATAGCTTAGCTGATTCTTCAAATGCAGCTGTCAAAACATCACGCGCTTCATTGACGTGTTTCCCGATAATTGGACGCATTTCTGCAGAAACGTCTTTCATCCCTTTCAGGATTTCAGTAAGGGAACCTTTTTTACCAAGGACAGAGACGCGCAATTCTTGCATTTCTTTTTCATTTTCAGCAGTAATCTGCTTCAAGCTTGCTAGCGTCTCTTCACGAAGCGCTTTTAATTGTTCTTCAATAGTTGACATAATTCCTCCATCAGTCTCTCGTAGATAAAAAGAAAACCACATGCCAAAAACTCCACTCGGAGCGTTGACACGCGGTACCATCCGTTTTTATCTGACAAGTCAGACCTTTATTTCTGAATCCATAGGCAAGTGAATTCACCCAGCTTTCATATAGAGAGCTTTCAGTCACGGCTCTCCTCCCTGATATACTTCCCCTGAGATACTAGTCTTGCAGATTCCTATTTAATTATTATTTATTTTATCAAATTTCAAACATTCTTGCAAGATGTTTTACGACTAATCAACATAGTCCCCACCTTCAAAACCGTAATACTCTTCTAAACTGAGGCCACTTGCAGCAATTTCTTTGGCTTCTTTTCCGACATAACGAAGGTGCCATTCTTCAGCCATATAGCCTGTTTCTTTTTCCTTACCTTTGAGGTAACGAACAACAAAGCCATAGTCTGCAGCATGGTCTAGTAGCCATTGGGCAGCCTTTTCTTCAGTCACTAAATCTCCATTCGTATCAATAAGATCAAAAGCTAAGCCAGTTTGGTGTTCACTATATCCAGGACGAGCCGATTCACGATCAGCAGTTTCTTGTCCATCTTCAACAATATATTTTTGATAAAGTTTTTCTTGTGATTCGTAGCTTCTAAAACCGCTGTAATCATCGCTAATTGCAAATCCCTCTTCTTGCATGGCAACAATCAACTTCAACAACTCTGCTTTAGCTGTGGGATTTTCCCCTGGATTGTAATCTTTTGACATAGGATAATGCTTATTAGCCACAACAATCTCATCGTACTTACCTTGAATGCTGTAGTGATCTCCTTTGTTGACTACTTCCGCTTTCTTTTGTTTACTTTCCTCGCTACTAGTTGTAACTTCTTGCTCCCTTATGCTTTCAGTTTTTTCTTGAACAGTTGATTGCTCTGAAGAAGTTTTTGCGTCAGGAGTAGCTGATTTTTCTTGTGAACAAGCTGCCAATGTCAAGGTTAATAATCCTGACAAGACAAGATATCTTTTTTTCATGGTTTATCCTTTCATTTATTCATCTGGTTTAAAGTCTCAGATAATCTTGCAATCAAATCTTCTAATTTGCTTCCCTTTACTTGATATTCTTCAGCAATCATTTCTTCCCAAGGAACCCACCAGACTGGACCACGTCCATTTAGACCGTGCCCCTTCATATCACCCTCACGTCTCGGAAAAATATGCCAGTGAACATGAGCGTCTCCATTTCCCAACAACTCTACATTCATCTTTTCAGCAAAAAAGGCCTTAGAGACAGCTTCCTGAACCAGACTCATTTCCTCTAAAAAGCGGAGTTTGACAGTTGGATGTAGATGATGTAATTCTGTAACATGTTCCTTGGCTAGGAATAGAGTGTAGCCTTCAAAATACTGGTGGTCTCCAATGACAACATAGCCTGTTTCCAGTTCTTTTACAAAGTAGGGATTTTCCCCTGCCTTAATCAATTCAATTCGATCACAAATCAAACACATATCAGTCCACCAACTCACTCTTGAGATAAGCATCCACCATACGCTCAGTAGCAACTACAGAATCAATATGAGTACGCTCGTAAGAGTGACTAGACTCAATACCTGCACCAAGAAGAGCGTGCTTAACCTCTGCTCCAGCTGACATGGCTGCAGAAGCATCCGAACCGTAAAATGGATAGATGTCTAATTTAAACGGAATGTCTTGCTCTTTAGCTAAAGCAACTAAATGTTGACGGAATTCATAGTGGTAAGGACCAGAAGCATCTTTGACACAGATAGAGACTGTGTACTCATCTGTCTGCTGGTCATCTCCCATCGCTCCCATATCCACAGCCAGATATTCGACAACTTGACTAGGGATACTTGAGTTAGCACCATGCCCAACTTCTTCAAAGACTGAAAAGGCAAAATGAGTAGTAACTGGAAGCTCAATCCCTTCTTCTTTATAGACTTTAAGGAGATTGAGGAGAATAGCTGCGCTGACCTTATCATCCAAATGACGCGATTTGATAAAGCCTGTCTCAGTTACGACAGTTCGTGGATCAAAGCTGATAAAGTCACCAACCTCAATACCAAGTGTGCGTGTTTCTTTTTCGTTGGTCACTTTTTCATCCAAACGCACTTCCATATTATCCTGAGTACGTTCAACTGTTCCCGCATCCTTATAGACATGGCAAGAAGTTTGGTGGATCAAGATGGTACCTGAAACAGTTTTCCCTGTACTAGCTACATGAACCGTACAGTTTTCGCCTTCAATCATATTCCAAGGATAGCCACCGATACGGTCCATTTTGAGACGACCGTCTGGTTTAACCGCACGGACAATAGCCCCCAAGGTATCCACATGGGCAGTTACATAACGTTGTTTGTCATCATTTTTACCTTTAACAGTGACATTAACACCACCTTTAGCAGTGCGAATTGGTTGATAACCTAGTCTTTCAAGAGTCTCAACTAAATAATTCGTAATTTCACGCGTGAAACCAGTTGGGGATGCGATAGCAGTTAGTTCTTTAATATATTCTACAGTTTGATTCATTTCTTCACCTCTTGCTACCATTATATCACTTTTCCCATTTTAGTATGTGCAAAAAGGAAAAACGATTATACTTTGATTGCAAAAGTATTTTATGGTATAATGAAAAAAAAGTTCTTATGATGAAAGGAAATAATATGAACAAATATTTTAAAACGACACTTCTCTTAGCCTTACCGTTGGCATTCTTGTTGGGATGTTCAAAACAAGCATCAACAACTTCGAACTCTTCAAAAGCAGAGACAACTGAGGTAAAAACTACTGAAGCTAAAACAACCGAAAAGAAATCCGAACTAAAAACTGTTACTTTTGTAAATGATTCTCAGCCAGGCATCCAGTCAACATTGACCTATACAGTTGACGGTGATAACGTTGTGAAACAAACTGCTCATAACGTCGCTGATCCTGAAGCCCTAAACAATAATGCAGATGATTTAAAAAACCTAATTGAAGAAACCTACAAAGGATACAAAGGACTCAAAGGTGTCACTTTATCAGTCGAGATTAAAGACGGTAAAGTCGTTCAAGACCTTGAAATCGACCTTTCAGTTGCAAGCATAGATGAACTTAGAAAAGCTTTACCAGAAGAATACTCAGGTGTTGGAAAAAATGTAAGTTTTAAAGCCTCTAAGAAAATGTTAACAGAACATGGTTATAAAGAACAAACGAACTAAGAGGAATTGAAAAAACCTTGGCATAAGCCAAGGTTTTTTTATTCCATCTCAAAAGGTTCACTCTTTTGCTTATTTGGAAGAACAAGAGATAGTAAGATTCCAACAATCGCTGGCACTAACCACGGCAATGAAGCCTTAGCAAATGGCAAAGCGTTCACGATGTTTGCAAGGACCTCAATCTTAAATGTAGATCCTAAAACACTTGCAATGGCAATAGCTGTAACAATAGCAACAGTTAGTTGCATGCCTGGTTTAGAAAGAGCGAAAAACTTGTTCACAATCACAATCATGACAATGGCCATCGTGATAGGATATAAGACAACAAGAACAGGAACAGAGTACTTGATAATGGCACTCAAACCAAGATTTGCGATGGCAAAACCAATCAAGGTAAAGACGGTCGCATAAACTTTATAGCTGATTTGTGGGAAGCGTCCATTAAAGAACTCAGCAGTCGATACAATCAACCCTACAGTCGTTGTAAAACAAGTAACGGTTACCATAGCTGCAAGGAAAATCTGAGCAGTAGAACCAAAGATTTCTTGGGTCGCTTGCGACAAGATATAAACTCCTGGAGTTCCACTCTTCATCGCTTCTTCTGTTACTGGGAAGTGATTTCCAAGGAAACCTAAGCCGATGTAAAGGGCACTAAATCCGAGTGTTACGACAATTCCAACTACCCAAATAGTTGAAATATACTCTTTTTTATTTGAAAATCCAAGTTGTTTCATGGTTTGAACCGCGATTACACTGAAGGCAACAGAAGCAAGAGCATCTAGAGTGTTATATCCTTCAAGGAATCCTGCTCCAAATGCTGAAGCCTGATAAGCTCCTGAAGCCGCTTGTGGTGCATTTCCACCATATTTAAAGGCCCCAAGGATGACGAGAACAACGATTAAGAGGGCAAAAACTGGCGTCAAGACACGACCGATACGATCCAAAATCTTTGAAGGATTCAGCGAAATGAGATAGGCTGCAACAAAGTAAAGAACCGTAAAAATTATCAAACCTAGACTTTTATCTGCTTGATCCAAAAGTGGACTGATCCCAACTTCAAACGATGTTGTTGCTGTACGCGGAATCGCAAAGAATGGACCAATCGACAAGTACAAGGCTGCTAGATAAACTGTCGCAAACCATGGAGAAATTTTCTTAGAAATTTCATAAATATAGCCCTTTGGATTAAGGGTTCCAATGATCAAGGTTAGGACAGCAATCCCAACACCTGAAAATACAAATCCTGCAATGGCAGGAAGGAAGTTTTCTCCAGACTGTGCGCCTAGAGTTGGAGGGAAAATCAAGTTACCTGCTCCAAAAAATATTCCAAACAGAAGTAATCCTGTTAAAGCACCTTTTTTAGCCATAAACTCTCCTTATAACATTAAAATACTTTCTTAGTATAACATGTTTAAAGGCATGAAAAGGCTATCTTGAAATAATTCTAAAATGTTTTCAATTTTCTGATTTTTAGAGCAAAAAAAATCCCTTTAAAACCGTTCTTATTTTCGGTCTCAAAGGAAGTTTTTCTTATTCTAAAGCATCCATGCCACCTTGGACATTGATAACCTCATAGCCTTGTTCTTCTAAAAATTGACAAGCGCGTGCTGAACGCATTCCTGATTTACAAATCACGTAGTAAAGATTATCTTTATCTAGTTGTTCATAAGTATCTGCCAGTTGACTGAGAGGGAAATTACGAGCACCTTCTAAATGAAGAGCTTCAAATTCCTCTACTTCTCTAACGTCCAATACAGAAAGTGATTCTTTCTGATAAAGCTGGTAAAAATTGTTAAAAGTAATTTCTTTCATTTTTCTTCTCCGAGAATTTTTTGGATTCTATCTTTTAAGTCAGGCAAGACTTCTTCTTCAAACCAAGGATTTTTTTTCATCCAGATTTGATTACGTGGTGATGGGTGTACCAGAGGGAAATAATCTGGCAAATACTCTTTATATCGATGGACACGATCTGTTACCTTTCCACTGACTTTCTCATGCAGATAGTAAGCCTGAGCATACTGCCCAATCAAAAGTGTCAACTGAATATCTGGTAATTCTTTCAAAATTTTAGGGTGCCACTTTTCTGCAAAACCAGGTCTAGGTGGTAAGTCACCGGATTTCCCATGACCTGGAAAGTAGAAATCCATGGGCATGACTGCAAAATAACCTGAGTTATAAAAAGTGTCTTCATCTACGCCCAACCACTCCCGCAAGCGATCTCCACTTTTATCCTTCCAGTAAAGTCCAGCTTCTTGGGTTTTGAGACCAGGTGCCTGCCCAATGATATTAATACGAGCTGTCTTTGGGGCTGCAAATAGAGGTTCGATTCCTTGTTTCGTATAACTCTCATTTTGTGGGTCCGCCATAATGGCTTGCTTGATTCTTTCGATTTGAGACATCTGTTTTCCCTCCAAAAAGAAGTCCAAGCATACAATCTCAGACTTCTATGGCATTATTTAATCAATTCGTAGATCGCTTCAGCATAGATGGCTGCTGCACGGAAGAGATCGTCCAAAGCGATAAATTCATTGGCTTGGTGCATAGTATCGATAGAGTCTGGGAACATAGCACCATAGGCTACACCACGTTCTAAGAGACGTCCAAAGGTTCCACCACCGATGACTTGTTCATGACCTTGAAGACCTGTTTGTTTTTCATAGACATTCAACAAGGTTTGCACAAGTGGATCTTCCATTGGTACATAGTGAGGGGTGTGACCATGTTCTGATAAGCTAACAGAAACAACTGGCAAGTCTTCAAGAACTGACTTGATTTGCTCTGGGCTCGTTCCTTTTGGATAACGGAAGTTGAGGGCAATGGTATTATCAGCACTTGCTTCGTCAAAGCGGAAGACACCAGCATTCATAGAAAGAGCACCCATCTTTTCATCCACATGAGCCACTTTCAAGTTTTTGCCTTCATGGTCATTCAAGAGAATCTTACCAGCAATGTCAAGGTAGTCTTTTGCAGGACCTTCAAAAGTAAACTGGCTGAGGAAGAGGGCAAGATAAGTCGCACCATTGACACCTGAAGCAGGCATAGCACCGTGGGCAGATTTACCGATAATCGTAACCTTGTACTTGCCGTTCTCTTCTTGGATTTCTCCTCTAAGCTTGTGCTCTGCAACAAAAGTATCTAGTTTAGCTTGCAAGTCAGCCAAGTCACCTGAAACAACTGCAGTTGCTGACTCTGGTACCATGTTTTCACGCAAACCACCTGAGAAGCTGTGAAGACGAGCTGCCCCCTTGTTTTCACCGGCAAAGTGGAGATATTCTGTGATATTTCCTTTTTCACCGTTGATGATTGGGAATTCAGCATCTGGAGAAAAACCAAAATCTGGCTTTGCTAGTCCTACATGTTCAAAGTAGTAGTCCATGTCAGCCCAACCTGATTCTTCATCAGTCCCGACAATAAAGCGAACTTTTTTAGAAGTTGGAAGACCAAGCTCTTTGATGATTTTCAAACCATAGTAACATGCTGTAGTTGGTCCTTTATCATCAGAAGCACCACGCGCGTAGAGACGGTCATCTTTAATAGTTGGAGTGTAAGGATCCGTATCCCAACCGCTACCTGCTGGCACAACGTCCATGTGGGCAAAGATTCCAAGAACTTCTTCCCCTTCACCAAACTCAAAATGTCCTGCATAGTTGTCAACATTTTTTGTTGGGTAACCATCGCGGTCTGCGATTTCAAGGAATTTCTCCAAGGCTTTCACTGGACCAGGTCCAAATGGATGCTGAGCATCAGCCTTGCTGTCATCACGTTCTGAATTAATTTCCAATAGACTGAATAGGTCAGCCAAGAGGGCTTCTTTGCGTTTTTCTACTTCTGCTGTAAAATCAATAACTGTCATTTTTACTTCCTATCTTTTTTCGATAATTTCATCTACCGGTAAGCGGTAGCTTGGTTCCAACTTCTCGTCTGTGTATCCTACTGTGATCAAGAGCTCTGGACGGAAGCGTTCTTCGATTTCCAAGACTTCATTGGCTTTTGATTTATCAAAACCAAGGATAATGTTTGAACCGATTCCTTGGTCAGTCAGTGCAAGGACTAAGTTCATAGCCACTAGTCCTGCATTAAGGGCCAAGTAGTCACTGATTTGTTGTTCATTGTAACGCGCAAACTCTGCTGGAAGATTTTTCATAAAGTACTGAAGCTGTTCTTCTGAGAAATTCTTTGCACCACCAACACGGGCAATCTTGCGAGCACGTTTAGCTAGGTCAGTATCTGTAAATAAGGCAATGGTTACAGGGGCAGTTGCGACTTGCTCAAAGTTTGAACCGTAAGCCAATTTTGCGAGTTCAGCATTTCTCTCACGAACCACAACAAACTTCCAAGGCTGACTGTTGTGAGCACTCGGTGCCAAGGTTGCGATTTCAATAGCTGTTCGAACATCCTTGGGATCAACAGGTTTATCAATAAAATGCTTAGTCGCATGACGTTTTTTATTTAACTCAAGAAATTTCATAAGCATGTTCCTTTTCTATTTCTATTGCTTCCATTTTACCACATTCTGAAAGAGCTTGCAGAGATTTTTCATTGGTGGACTAAATTATCTTTTTCTAATCCGACTTTACTTTTAGATGAAAAATTCAAACTGGAAATTATAATATTTTTCTATCACCTCCATAAAAAATATATATTGGATATTTGATTGATTGTCTGGTAAGCTAGATAGCATTAAGTAAAGGAGACTCTTATGAAAAAATTATTCTTATTCTTAGCCATCAGTCCCTTATTGGTTGCCTGTGGACAAGCCAAACAGGAAAGTACTTCAACTTCCACCGCTAGCCCTAAAACCATTGTCGTAGCCACTGCCGGAGACATCCCACCTTTTGACTTTGAACAAGATGGTAACCTAACTGGATATGATGTTGAGGTTTTAAAAGCGGTTGATGAAAAATTGGACCAATACAAGATTGAATTCCAAAAAACTGCTTGGGAGAGTATCTTCCCTGGGGTTGATGCTGACCGTTACCAAGCTGCTGCCAACAACTTGAGCTATACCAAAGAAAGAGCAGACAAATATCTCTACTCACTCCCTATCGCTAAAAATCCTTTGGTTCTCGTGAGCAGAAAAGACAAGGCTCTTAGCTCTCTTCAAGATATCGCTGGTAAAACAACCCAGGATGACACTGGAACTTCTACTGCCAAGGTCGTTACTGACTGGAATCAAAGCCACTCCGACAACCCTGCAACCATCCAATACTCTGGTGAAGATGTAGCTAAACGTCTCACTGACCTATCAAATGGCGAGTTTGATTTCCTAATCTTTGATAAAATTTCTGTTCAAAAAATTATCCAAGACCGTGGCCTAGACTTGAACGTAGTTGACTTGGAGAGCAATGACAATCCAAATAACTACATTATCTTCGCAAGCGACGAAAAAGAATTTAAAGAGCAATTTGACAAGGTCCTTAAAGAACTCTACCAAGACGGAACCCTTGAAAAACTCAGCAAGACCTATCTCGGTGGTTCTTACCTACCAGATGCATCTGAATTACAATAAGAAATATTAAAAACGATTGGCTCGCCCAATCGTTTTATTTAGTATCTATTAGTTAAAGGAACTTTTACAAAAATTCAAAATAATTCTTGACATCCTCTACATATCCATGCTTTTCAATTAAACTAGCTAACAAATCTCTATTATGGCCTTGATAGTTGTCCTCACGTCGTAACTCTTCATACATTTCGATGAAAGGAAGGCCTTTGGTCTGGGCTGATTCTAGCTCTGCTTCATAGTCATAAGCAACTTTTCGAAATTGAATATTGACTAATTCACTATTTTCAACCTCAAGCAAGGCATACTGGGCTCGGTGATTTTTCAGTCCTTCCCAGTTAAAATAAGGCATACCAATCGAACCTGGGTTGATGATTTGTTGACCTTGGCTACCATAACGCAGGAGTTGTTTATGGACATGCCCATAGACGGCTACATCTGTAGCTTCATCTAAAAGTTGGTCAAATTTTTCTGTACCATTTTCAACCAGCAAATCACCACCATAATTTTTATCAGGCAAATTATGAGAAAGAGAAAAACGCAAGCCTTCAACTTCTTTCTTGGCTACCATAGGTAGATTTCTCAACCAATCAATATGCTCTGGCTTTAGGTCCTCCATCAGATACTGGGTCATTCTGAGAAGCTGAATTTCTTGGGGATCCGCTAAACCATATTGTCCATCTATAGCCTCTAATACACAATCATCCCAGTTCCCTCTAACGGATGCTGTAATGGGTAGGTCTTTCAGAAGAGCTACCAAGTCATTTGCTCCCGGCCCAGGAAGAAAAATATCTCCCAGAAGCCAATATTCAGTCGCTCCCAAATTTTTAGCGTCCTCAAGCACTCCAGCTAAGGCCGTTGTATTACCATGAATATCTGATAAAATTGCAATCTTATGGTTCATTTTCTGCTCTTTCTTTAGTGTATAGCTTTCAGTCTATCCAATTCACTCTTATAATTTTGTACTTTTCTTCATTATAGCATAAAATCGCTAGAAGATTTTATAATGGAAATATTATCACCAAGATTCTTTTAAAAATATGTCAAAAATAGTTGACATTTTATTTTTTAAAAGATATAATATAGTCAAATATATATGACATAATCAAATAAGGAGGAAGCATGAATCGTGTGAAAGAATTCCGCAAGGAATTGGGCATATCCCAGCTCGAACTTGCCAAGGATATCGGTGTCTCTAGACAAACCATCAACATGATTGAGAATGATAAGTACAATCCTACTCTAGAACTCTGTCTCAATCTCGCTCGTAGCCTCCAAACAGACCTCAACAGTCTTTTTTGGGAAGATGATTTTTAATAAAAGGAGAAAAAATGAAAAAAGAAACCTTCACTGAAAAACTGATCAAACGCACATATGGTATTTCTGGACCACTTGATGAACACAAGCAACGTGAGGCTGACCGCATCGGAAATAAAATCTTTATGGTTCTCTTTTATCTCATGATTTTTGGCAATCTCATTCCCTTTGTCCTTGCTTATAAATATCCACAAATCGTCGCATTTGGATATCCAATCATCATCTTTCTGATTTCTATGGTTTGTGCTATCTATGTCAGCACTCAAACTAAAAAAACAGGTATTACTGCTATCGACCCTGATATGTTGAGCCAGAAAGAACAAAAACAATTGCGCTACCCTGGTCTTAAAGCTGGACTTATCTATGGAGTCTTTATGTTCTTTGGCATGCCACTTCTCAATGTCTTAATAGATGATAGCAAGGACTATTTCGCCTCTCTTTTCAATCTAGGTCATTTCACATCAATTCTTTTCGCAGCCTTCTTTTTCGGATTAATGATGCAACTTGTCGTCTGGCTTCGCATTCGAAAAGCCAAAAAAGATCAAGACGACTATTAGGAGGAAAATTATGAAATCATTACAAACTTTAATTCTCAGTCATATTTTGGTCAGCATCTTTGTTACCTTTTTCCTAGTTTATGGTCAAGTTACACGTCCTTTTCTGATCATCTTCCTTTTAGCCCTTCCGGTCTTGAATAAGGGACAAAGGTTTCAGAAAATCACATCAAAAAAAATACGCCTCTTAAACGCATCTCTCTGCTTTATCCTCGTATCTCTCCCACAACTAATAACGAATTCTATGGATTGGAGATATCTACTATTTCTAACTATCTGTATCGTTTTTAGTCTAGTCTACTTCTATACTCTCTATCAACTCTTTAAAGAAGTTAAGCAAAAAGATTGTTATTAATCTGTAGAAAAACAAACCCCTAACACTTCTCCGTGCTAGGGGTCTTTTAGTTCCTTAAATATCGTATATACTCTACTAATACGTAGATGAGGATTGTTAAACAAATGATAATTTCTGCCCAAACAAGGTTGTTGAGGACCGGAAACTGCAGAATGCCTTGAGCCATTTTCAATGAAGTTGCCGTTATGATAGTTGGGAAGGTTAGGGCTGAAAAGGCTGGTTGAAATCCCTGTTTTAAAATCCTTGGCAAGCGACTAAGAACAAAGAAAAAGAAGGTCTGTGATGCAAGGATCATGATTACTAAACTCCAGTTAGGTAGATTAGGACCTCCAACTCGGATTAGCGCAGCTAAAAGTAGGGAAAAAGGAGCACAATAGATGCCTTCTTGTCCCAGTAAAGCCAGCGGCAATGGATTTCTCTTCAAATCTTGGTAAATCAAAGGGTAAAGGATAAGGGTTAAGATAAAACCAAATATCCAAGCTCCATAGGCAATCCCGACAATGCCCACCACTGGGTAGGTCAAACTTGCTACTGCTATTCCCACATAAAGAACCGTCCAACTTGGCGTTGCACTCGTTCTTGGTTTGGTCTGCACATAATTTTTAGTGAAGTAGATGATTAAACCTACATCTAGAAGAAAAGCAAACCACCAGAGAATCTGTGCAAGAATGCTCATGTTCAAGGGTAAGATTCGTAACAAATAAGTCGATAGGATCATTCCTGCCATAGGAAAGGGCGCCGTTGCCGATAAAACAGGAGCTTTCTTCAACTCTTGCTTACTTTCTTGCCAATCACGAAGATGACTGTATAAAAAATAAAACCATAAAATCAAGCCTGACAAACTAAAGACCTGCGATAAGAGTGGAAAAACATCCAAGATGAGATTTCCTGCACCAGCCAATCCCAATAAGCAACCTGAAAAAGCTAAGGGGAGTTTTTTCATACCAACCTCCGAAAATGACGTTACTATCAGTATAGCATAAATAAACCTCAGCTAGACAAGCCTTCATCAATTTTTTTGCTATAAAACGATTGCCCACTTTTAAAATAGTCACTAAGAATAATGATTGAAATTGATTCATCAAAAAAAGTACTTATCACTTGATAGGTACTCTTTTGACATTTCATTCTATAGCTTGGTTAGCCTTTAAAGGTAACGATAGTCGCTCCAGAACCACCTGCATTTTGTGGCGCATAGCCAAAGCTCTTGACTTGCTTGTTTCTTTGGAGATATTTGGTTACTCCTTCACGAATGACTCCTGTACCGATACCATGGATGATATCCACTTGGGCCATGTTGTTGAGCAGGGCTTGGTCGATAAAGGCATCCAAGGCTTCCATCGCTTCCTCGTAGCGTTTGCCACGAAGATCTAGTCGAGCTTGAGGCCCTTTGCCACCTGCACGTTTGACGACGTTGACTTGTTTCTTTTTGACAGGCGCTTCTTGCTGAGCCTGAACCAAGTCGAATTCCTTATCTTCAAGCGTCATCTTGATCAAGCCGACTTGAGCTTCCCAACGACCATCCTTGAGCTGATTGGTCAAGGTCCCTCGTTGACCATAGCTTAAAACGATAATATCATCCCCAACTTTTGGAGCGCGTTTCTTCTTAGCCTTTTGAAGAATTTTGTTTTTAGAAAGGTCAACTTTTTCAGGGGCTAATTTTTTGAGCTTGGCCTTGGCTTCGATAATTTCATGTGGTTTCAGTTGAGATTTACTATGAAGATTTTTAAGAATATCATCACTCTCTGCCAGAGCCAATTCAACAATCTCAGCGGCCTGCTCACGCGCCTTATTGAGTTCTGTTTCCTTTTCACGATTGAACTCGTTGTAGAGTTTTTTAAGGGCACGGTTCATCTTGAGATTCTCTTGCTCGACCTGACGAATATTCTCAAGACGTTTCCGGCTTTCAAGTGTTTGCTCTTCCAACTGCTCAATAATGCGATTGACATCATTGTCTTGGTTAATCTGCTTGCTGGCATCACCTACAATGACATCTGACAAGCCCAAACGTTTAGCAATCTCAAAGGCATTGCTTCGACCTGGTACTCCCTGCATAAAGCGATAGGTTGGACGCAGGCTAGCTGTATCAAACTCCATGCTGGCATTCTGAACATAAGCCGTTTCAATTCCATAGGCCTTGAGTTCAGGATAGTGAGTGGTTGCCATGGTCTTGACCTGACGCAAGCGCAAGTCTTCTAGGATAGACATGGCAAGGGCAGCTCCTTCCTGAGGATCTGTACCTGCTCCAAGCTCATCTAGTAGCAAGAGGGAGTTTTGGTTGACTTTACCGAGGATGTCTACGATATTGGTCATGTGACTAGAGAAGGTTGAGAGGCTTTGTTCGATGGATTGTTCGTCTCCGATATCCGCAAAGACCTCCTCAAAAATTCCAACACGACTTCCCTTATCCGCCAAAATCGGCAAACCTGACTGAGCCATCAATTGCGTCAATCCTAAGGTTTTTAGCATGATGGTCTTACCACCCGTATTGGGACCCGTGATAACGATAGCTGTTAGTTCTTTGCCGAAGTGAACATCATTGGCAATGGCATTTTGCACCAAGGGATGACGAACATGGAGGAGTTGGATTTCCTGCTCTTCAGAGACTTGAGGCACCACGGCTCCTGTCTCTTGGATAAAACGGACCTTTGCTCGAATCAAGTCTAAATGTCCAATAATCCAGGCATCATTTGCAATTTCAGCTGCGTGTGGCCGTACACGCTCAGAAAGTTCTTGAAGGATACGCAACATCTCATAGCGTTCATCTGCACGAAGACTAGCAATCTCCTCACTTAGCTTGACCACTTCACGCGGTTCGATATAGACTGTATTACCACTGGCAGAGATATCATGAACAACACCAGCAATCTTGTTTCGATAGGTATTTTTGACTGGCAGAACTTGGCGACCATTTCGACTAGCGATAATGCCTTCTGTCAACATCTGCGCCTTTTGTTTGAGAAGATCCTGCAAAACATCACGAACTTGGCTCTCGCTATCATGGATTTTACGACGGATTCGTGCTAGTTCTTCACTAGCAAAATTCTCAATAAATCCAGCTTCATTGATAGCTTGGAGATTCCCCTGTAGATGTGGGAAGTCGTGAAGTTTCTCAAACCAATTTGCCAAGTGGTCCAAGCGTACATTTTCAAGATTATCATAGAAATTTTTCAGTTCACGGCTGGCAAATATGACACGTTTGAGAAGGAGAAATTCCTCTATGTTGAGATCAGCACCCATCTCCAAACGTTTGCAGGTAGCCGCAATATCTTTTGTTGCCGAAATGCTGAAATGAGGATGCTCAACAAAGAGTTCTTGCATCTCCTTCATCTCTGCAAAGGCCTGTCTAATTTTATCAGCTTTATCTGTTGGGACTAGCTCTTTTAACTGTTCTAGTCCTTGTTCCGTCAAAAGATGAGGTTCAAATAAAGCCTTGACCTTGTTAAATTCTAACGTTTCTAGTATTTTTGTATTCATCTTATTTCCTTAGTATAAAAGTTATGACTTTTCTTATTTTCAACTCTTTAAATCAATCTCTTACTTTTCGAAATTGTAAACAAAAGGCTAGGAATAGTTCCCGCCCTTTTTAACCGATTATTTTAGTAACCCAAAGCTGTTTAATAAAATTAGTTGTGAATGGAATACTTTGGATGATATGTCTAGCTACAAAGCTATTTTCAAGTGAATTTTGAACAATTTGTAATGGCACAGTTGCGAGAATCGTTAGCATCATCTGGAGGACAAATAAGGTCACACCGATTGATAGCACACCCGCACCGATACGATAGTATTTCCCATCAAGTATCTTACTTGGTACTAGGTTTAGAAAAAGACCAAGCAAACGGCCGATGCAGTAAAAAATCGTAAACGCTAATAGGAAGCCGACCCCTGCATAAAAAACCTTATCTAGTTGGAAAAGTTGATTGGATGGGAAAAAGAAAGTTCCCTGTCCTTCCTGCGGATTAGCATAAGGGATTAATAAATTGAACTTCTGCCCTAAAGCTAGGTAATATTTGCTTGCAAAATAAGCAGAGACAATCGTTGCTACAAGATAATAAGCTTGTAAAATAATTCCTCTGCGGTAGCCGATATAAAAGCTCCAAGCAAGGATTAATAAGAGTAGGATGGAAATCATAAGGAATCCCCTATCTTACTCTGCTCTTGTTTAGCAGCGACCACTTTATAACGGAGCGATTCTAACTCTTGCTCCTTATCATCAAATTCAATCTCACGGCTAAGCTGGGTTGACAAGCAGTTGACTGCTAAGAGAATCGCCACTGTCTCATCATCAGCTCCAGGCATTTGTTCTTTGATTGCTTCATATTTTTCCGTTGCAACTTTAGCAATCTCCTCCATGAAAAGATTATCATGCTCAGTTGTCAGCGTTAATGTTTTTTTCCCAAATGTAAACTTGAATCGATTTAAATTTGCCATAAAATTCACCTCACGATATTATACCAAATTTCACTAAGTTTGTCAGTTTTAACCAATTCTACTGCTTTTATGGTACAATAGAGACTATGGCAAGTATCACATTAACACCGAGTGAAAATGACATTCAAGCTTTTGTTCTAAAGCATGAACAAGCCCTCGCTCCAAGTAAAAATCCATATATTCGCTACTTTTTAAAGCTTCCTCAAGCCAGTGTTTCTGTCTATACATCTGGGAAAGTCCTTTTGCAGGGAGAAGCCGCTGAAAGCTATGCCAGCTTTTTTGGTTATCAAGTAACGCAAGTTACTAGCGGGCAAAATTTCCCCTTAATCGGAACAGATGAAGTCGGAAATGGTTCTTACTTCGGTGGTCTGGCTGTTGTGGCGTCATTTGTGACTCCTGACCAGCATGACTTTTTAAGAAAACTCGGAGTTGGGGATTCCAAAACACTGACTGACCAAAAGATTCGTCAGCTTGCTCCACTTCTGAAGGAAAAAATCCAACATCAAGCACTCCTACTTTCTCCGAGTAAGTATAACGAAGTCATTGGTGAGCGCTACAATGCCGTTTCCGTCAAAGTAGCTCTGCATAATCAGGCCATTTTTCTCCTGCTTCAAAAGGGAGTTGAGCCTGAAAAAATTGTCATTGATGCCTTTACGAGTGCTCAAAACTATGATAAGTACTTAAAAAATGAAGCCAATCATTTCTCAAATCCAGTTACACTTGAGGAAAAAGCTGAGGGCAAGTACCTAGCCGTCGCAGTTAGCTCTATCATTGCGCGTGATCTCTTCCTAGAAAATCTTGAAAATCTAGGCAAAGAGCTGGGCTATCAACTTCCAAGTGGTGCTGGAACTGCTTCTGACAAGGTGGCTAGCCAAATCCTTCAAGCATATGGCATGAAGGGGCTCAACTTCTGCGCCAAACTGCATTTTAAAAACACTGAAAAAGCCAAAAAATTTCTATAGAGGTATACCATGAAATATTTAAAATCGTTTATAAGAGAGTGGGGAGTTTTCTTCCTGATTATTGCCTTAATAGGTCTCAGCCGTCTCTTTCTCTGGAGCAATGTCCGAGTAGAAGGACACTCTATGGACCCTACTCTAGCTGATGGAGAAATTCTCTTTGTTGTCAAACACCTCCCTATTGATCGCTTTGATATTGTTGTCGCTCATGAGGATGAGGGGAATAAAGATATTGTGAAACGGGTCATCGGATTGCCAGGTGATACCATCCGTTACGAAAATGATAAGCTCTACGTCAACGATCAAGAAACTGATGAGCCTTATTTAGCAGATTACCTCAAACGCTTTAAAGAGGATAAACTCCAATCTACCTATGCTGGAGATAGCTGGGATGGAAAAAAAGGTGAGTACTTCAGAAGCCTTGCTGAAAAAGCTGAGGCCTTTACCTTAGATGTTAATTTCAATACTAGTTTCACCTTCACTGTTCCAGAAGGACAATACCTCCTACTTGGTGATGACCGTCTAGTATCTAGCGATAGCCGACATGTTGGTACTTTTAAAGCAAAAGATATCATCGGAGAGGCTAAATTCCGCTTCTGGCCACTCAAACGTATTGGAACAGTTTAAGAACACTAAGAGGCCGAGAACTATAAATCTCAGCCTCTTCTCATTCTATTCTGAATGATTTGCTCTCATTCATGAATGTAAAGGAATTATATGGAAGTTTATTTTACAGGTACGATTGAACGTATTATTTTTGAAAATATCAGCAACTTTTACCGTATTCTCCTTTTAGATATCGATGATACCAATGCCGAAAA
The DNA here is from genome assembly GCF_058200335.1 of Streptococcus sp. SCPM-O-B-15277 (M60). Lineage (NCBI taxonomy): Bacteria > Bacillati > Bacillota > Bacilli > Lactobacillales > Streptococcaceae > Streptococcus > Streptococcus sp. SCPM-O-B-15277 (M60). The sequence continues at coordinate 213,111 of NZ_JBYQGR010000001.1, read as the reverse complement.
CTTTGATGATTTCGAGATCATTGTTACAGGGACCATGGCTGATGTCATTGAGGGAGAGGAATACACTTTTTGGGGGCAGATTGTCCAACACTCCAAATACGGGGAACAACTCCAAATCACTCGCTACGAACGAGCAAAGCCAACTAGTAAAGGATTGGTCAAGTATTTTTCAAGTAGCCACTTCAAAGGGATTGGTCTTAAAACTGCCCAAAAAATTGTGGAACTCTATGGAGACAATACCATCGATGAAATTCTGGAGCATCCTGAGAAGCTCGAAACCATCTCAGGACTATCTTCTAAAAGTCGTGAGGCCTTCGTTTCTACCCTCCGCCTCAACTACGGTACAGAAATGATCTTGGCCAAACTTGCTAACTACGGGATTCCAAATAAATTAGCTATTCAAATCCAGGATACTTATAAAGAGGAAACCATCGATATTGTTGAAAATTATCCTTATCAGTTAGTAGAGGATATCAAAGGCTTGGGCTTTACCATCGCTGACCAATTAGCAGAAGAACTTGGCATTGAAAGTCAGGCCCCCGAACGTTTCCGAGCAGGACTCATTCATAGCCTTTTAAACGCTTGTATGGAAAGTGGGGACACTTATATTGAAGCTAGAGACTTATTAGAAAAGACTCTAGATCTATTGGAATCCTCACGTCCTGTAGAACTGGAACCAAGTCAACTTTCTCAAGAACTGTCCAACCTCATCGAAGAAGAAAAAGTCCAACAGATTGACACTAAAATCTTTGATAACAGTCTCTTTTTTGCAGAAGAAGGGATTCATAATCACCTCATTCGTATCCTTGAAAAAAAAGAAAGCGAACAACACGAAACAAAAATCATTCAGGAGCATATCGCAACGGTTGAGGAAGAATTAGGCATTCAATACGATACCATTCAAAAACAGGCCATCTGCGATGCTATCCAAAACAAGGTCTTTATCCTGACAGGTGGACCTGGTACGGGTAAAACCACTGTTATCAATGGTATTATTGCTGTCTATGCTCTATTAGAGGGACTGGACCTTAAAAAGAAAAGTATTCTACCGATTCTCCTAGCTGCTCCCACTGGTCGTGCAGCGCGTCGTATGAATGAACTGACAGGCTTGCCTAGTGCAACCATTCACCGCCACTTGGGGATGACTGGAGACGACGACACTAGCCATTTGGAAGATTATCTAGATGCTGACTTTATCATCGTAGATGAGTTTTCCATGGTAGATACCTGGTTAGCCAATCAACTCTTCTCAAACATCTCCTCTAATAGTAAAATTCTCATCGTTGGAGATAGTGACCAGTTGCCATCGGTTAGCCCTGGTCAAGTTCTGGCTGACTTACTCCAGATTCCAAGTATCCCGCAGACGAGATTGGAACGAATATATCGTCAGAGCGAAGAATCAACCATTGTCACCCTTGCTAGTCAGATTCGTCAGGGAATTTTGCCTGCAGATTTCACCAAGAAAAAAGCAGACCGTTCCTACTTTGAAATCGCCAGTAATCATATCCCAGCTACCATTGAAAAAATCCTAGACGCAGCCATTAGAAGTGGTATCCCTGCTCGAGACATCCAAGTTCTTGCTCCTATGTATCGTGGTGCAGCAGGAATCGATGCCATCAATCAACTCATGCAAGAACTACTTAATCCTCTTCAAAAGGGACAAATTAGTTTTGAAGCAAGCCAATTTCAGTATCGTACGGGAGATAAGGTCATTCATCTGGTCAACGATGCAGAAGTCAATGTTTTTAACGGAGACCTAGGCTACATTACGGACCTCATCCCTGCTAAATACACCGAGTCCAAACAGGATGAAATGATGATTGATTTTGATGGAAACGAGGTTTCCTATCCTCGAAATGAATGGTACAAGATCCGTCTTGCCTATGCCATGAGTATCCATAAGTCACAAGGGAGCGAGTTTCCAGTTGTGATTCTTCCAATTACTAGTGCTAGCAAGCGCATGCTGGAGCGTAATCTCATCTACACTGCTATTACTCGGGCCAAAAGCAAACTCATCCTACTCGGTGAACTTCAAGCCTTTGACTATGCGACCAAACATATCGGAACAGCTCGTAAAACCTATCTGATTGAACGTTTCAGTGACTTAACTGAAAGTTCTGAGGAACGAAACGAGCCTGTTCTCGAAATCACAGAACCGACGGCCCCTCATCAATCTTACATCCTAACCGAAGAAAACTGGTCTAATATTCCAGCTATGATTGGGATTAGCCACGATGACCTTGATGAGTTTTTCGGAAAATAAAGCACAAAAAAACCACCGATCCGGTGGTTTTTTATCTTTTCAGATTATTTTACTGTTGCAGTGCTTGTGATCAATTCAACAGCTTTCTTGATTGTGATATCGTGTTTCAACATGTCTGCTGAAAGCAAGCTTTGTACTTGGGCAACTTCCATGTTGTAATCTGCAGCCAATTGCTCGATTTCTTTTTGGATTTCTTCTTCAGTAGCGTCAAATCCTTCAGCTTTCGCAACTGCTTCGATAACAAGGTTTGTCTTCGTGCGTGACTCAGCTTCTGCTTCGTATTGTTTGTGAAGGTCTTCTTGAGTAGTTCCAGTGATTTGGAAATACATGTCTGGGTTGATACCTTGACGTTGCAAGTTTCCTAGGAATTCGTTTACTGAACGGTGAACTTCTTCGTGGATCATTTCTTCTGGAAGTTCTACGATTTCAGCGTTTTCTACAGCTTTATCAATTGCTGCACCTTCAACGGCATCTTTGTATGCTTCTTCTTTAGCAGCAGCCAATTCCTTGCGGTATTTTTCTTTCAATTCAGCAAGTGTTTCAACTTCTTCATCGATATCTTTTGCAAGTTCATCGTCAAGAGCTGGAACTTCTTTAGCTTTAACTTCGTGGATAGTTGTTACGAATTTAGCTTCTTTACCAGCAAGGTCTTCTGCTTGGTAGTCTTCTGGGAATGTTACGATAACGTCAACAGTTTCACCAGCTGAATGTCCAACTAATTGGTCTTCGAAACCAGGGATGAATTGACCTGAACCAAGTCCAAGTGAGAAGTTTTCACCTTTTCCGCCGTCAAATTCAACACCGTCGATAGAACCAACAAAGTCGATAACAACAGTGTCGCCGTTTTCAGCAGCACCTTCTTTGATCACCAATTCAGCCAAGTTGTTGCGTTCACGTTCGATACGCTCTTCAACATCAGCGTCAGTTACTTCTTTATCTACATCAACTGATACTTCAAGGTTTTTGTATTCACCCAATTTTACTTCAGGTTTTGTAACAACTTCAGCAGTGATAACCCAATCTTGACCTTTTTCCATAGAAGTTACGTCAATTTTTGGTTGAGCAACTACTTCAAGACCAGCTTCTTTAACAGCTGCTTCATAAGCGTCTGGCAAAAGAGCGTTCATTGCATCTTGGTAAAGTGCTTCTTCACCAAATTTTTGGTCGAAGATAGGACGTGGAAGGTGACCTTTGCGGAAACCTGGAACGTTAAGAGTTTTCTTTACTGAGTTAAATACACGGTCCAATTCTGGTTTGATTTGGTCTTGAGAGATAGTGAAAGTCAAGACACCACGGTTTGTTTCTTTGTTTTCAAATGATACAGACATTCTGTCATTTCTCCTTAAAATTTTTAATACAGTCCATTATACCATATAGTAGCGAACTTTTTCAAGTAATGGATGCGCTTTTCGTCCATGCTTCAGTTACATCCTATATCCCTTAAAATTCATCAGAAGCCACCAAATGATGTTGAAAAGCATAAACTGCTGCCTGGGTACGATCACTGACCTCAAGTTTGGCTAGGATATTGGAGACATGGGTCTTGACTGTCTTTAGGGAGATAAAGAGCTCATCTGCAATGCGCTGATTTTCATAACCCTTGGCAATCAGTTGAAGGACATCGCGTTCTCGCGCAGTTAATTCTTCGTGAAGTTCCATATGATTGCGGTGGTATTCGACCTTCTTGCTCACCTCTTGTTCAATAGCTATTTCTCCAGCTGCCACCTTTTGAACAGCATGAAACAATTCATCGGCACTTGATGTCTTGAGCATATAGCCTTTAGCCCCAGCATTTAAGACTGGCATGATTTTTTCATTGTCTAGGTAAGAGGTCACTATCAAGATTTTAGCCTCTGGCCATTCTTTGAGAATAGCTAGGGTTGCGTCAATCCCGTTGACTTCTGGCATCACAATATCCATCACAATCACATCGGGGCGAAGATCTAAAGCCATTGCAATTCCTTCGGCTCCATTAGTTGCCTCTCCAACAACTTCTACACCATCTTGTAATTCAAAATAACTTTTTAAACCAAGACGCACCATTTGGTGGTCATCTACTAATAATAGTTTCATTTTATTTCCTTTTGTTCATCAATCCAGCAAGGGTATACGAATATCCACTGCCAACCCCTGCTTGGGCGCTGTTAATAGTTGGATGGTCCCCGCCATATCTTCCACTCGTTCTTTGATATTCCTTAGTCCATAGCTAAGTTCATCAACATCACCTAGCTGAAAGCCACGACCATTGTCTACTACCTTTAACTGCAACTCTGTTTCCGTTTGATAAAGATAAACATCCAGACAAGAAGCCTGGGCATGACGAAGCGTATTACTGAACAATTCTTGGACGATACGAAAGACATGCTCCTCAATCTTTTTAGGTAGTTGGTCTACCTGATGTTTAAAGCTGACTTTGAGTTCACTTTTTTCTTCCAATTCTTTGAGAAGCAACTGAATCCCCTCAACCAGACTCTTTTGTTCCAGTTCGATTGGTCGTAAATGTAAAAGTAGAATACGTAAATCTCTTTGGGCTGTCTCCAAAATAGCTGTCACACTCTGGAGTTGTGTCTGCATCTTCTCTTTGTCTAATCTGGAAGCTTGTTGACTGAGTCCTGATAACATCATATGGGCCGCAAAAATTTCCTGACTAACTGTGTCGTGCAAGTCACGCGCAATTCGCTTGCGCTCCTTTTCAATAACCTGCTCTTCCTTGACCAAGACTTGATTATCTGCTTTTTGAATAGCTTCTGTCAACAAAGCAAACTTGCCTGATAAATTTTTAAAACTTGCGTCTAAGTCGGCATCCCCAAGACTTTTAATATCTTTACCAGTCAGCAGATTTTTAAGATTTGCTTGGATTCTTCTTCTTGAAATTTCGTCAACCATTGTCCAAAATAGGACTAATAAAAAGGCTAGAGCAAGACTAAACATCAAAGCTAGAAATAGGACTTTTTCTGTCTTCTCTATATCTTGGAAAAGAGAAGTCCACTCCAAATCTAAGACCTTAAAAATACTTCGAAATAGAAAAGCGACAAAGAGAACAGAGGTGAGTCCAATTAAAATATAGGGTTGTTTTTTCATCCTCTCACCACCTCAACATCTCCAACCATGGTTGTTAAGAAAATCTTAACACTCTTAGGACTCTTGAGATAGTCTCTGGTTTCTTGATGGAATTGTTCATTGCGTAAAGCACGCTTAGGCTGGTCAAAGAAGGTTAAATCTCCATACAGAGAATTGACACTAAGGCTGACTTCTACATCCACTGGTACGATAATTCTTGTCGTACCTACTAGTTTTCTCAAGATGATGACATTGTCATGATTGCTCAAAATCACATGCTCCAAATGAATAGTATCTTTCCCCATAAGACGAAAGAGATTAATATCATCAAAACGACAGGTCTGGTAGCTTGAGAAGTGATGAAGATTTCCAAACCAACGATTTTTCTCCCTCTTTACAGTTATGACATCTTCAAAGACTAGGTTGGTATCTTCTCTTTCTTGATTCATCATGGGATAAAGCAAGAAAAGGCTGTATATCAAGGCCACAAAGATAGCTAAAATAACAAAGGGATTGAGCATGATAATAAAGAAAAATAGGATGCTCACTGCCACTAATATGAGGTTATTGCCCTGTCTTCCAGTATAGTATCGAATCAGCAGTAAAAACAAGAGCAAGATCAGTAGAAAACGGGAAAAATGCTCTGATACCATCATAATCAGAGCTCCTGTCAATAAACAAGCTTCAATAAATAGAAAAATTTGAAATTTTCTCATGTAACCGTCCTCTCTATTTTATTTTATCACAAATCCCAAAAGTCACATCAGTCTGAGGAATGATAAAGAGACCGGGACTATAATCCCGATCTCTTTCCTTACATTTGATCTTTTGCTTCTTTTAATTTTCCATACAGGAGATAGTCGACCTCTTGCAAGTCCTCAATCCTTGCACAATTAAGGGCACACATAATCAAGCGTAGTTCTTCCTTCCATCCTTCAACAATGGAAATAACGACATTAACAGAGTAATTTTCAACCAGCTCTAACATCGTGCGTGATAGACCAACTGCCTTGGCTCCAAAGACCAAGCATTTGATGATATCTAGTGGATTGCGAACTCCCCCACTAACCAACAGTTCCATCTTGTCTTTCCAGTCTTGGGCATTCAGAAGAGCCTGCATGGTCGATTGACCCCAATCATTGAGGTAGTCACGTTGACCACTGCGACGGTTTTCAATATAAGCAAAGCTGGTCCCGCCACGACCAGACAAATCAACTGTTCGTATTCCCATCTCATAAGCCTTAGCAATGGTATTCACATCCATGCCAAAGCCGACTTCTTTTAAAACAAGTGGCACAGAAATCTGATTAGCATAATCTGAAAGATTATGCTGCCATAATCTAAATTGACGTTCACCCTCTGGCATGAGTAATTCCTGCATGACATTAACATGAACTTGCAAGAGAAGGGGATTCATCTCTTTTACTGTTTGTAATCCTAGTTCTACAGGTTTGTCTAAACCAATATTGGTTCCAAGAAGGAGGTCAGGGTAACTAGTTTTGACTGAAAAAGAGTCATCTGAAGGATCCTTAAGAGCAGCACTGTAGGAACCTGTTACAAATAAAATTCCACAAGCCTCTGCCACCTGGGCCAATTTTTGATTGATTTCTCTCCCCTTGTCACTCCCACCTGTCATAGCATTGATATAAAAGGGGAAATCCCATTTTCGACCAGCAAATTCTGTCGAAAGATCAATTTCATCTAAGTCATATAAGGGTAGCGAGGAGTGGATCAACTCCACTTCATCAAAACTATTATAAGTACTGTTTTGTTCAAGGGCATAGCGGATGTGTTCATCCTTCCGATTTATCGTCATGTCCCATCCTTTCTTGATATAAGAGCTCAATTCCTAAATCAGCCCAGCGTTTTTTCAGTAATGTGGTTGAATCTTGGTCAAAGCTAAGTGCAATCCCACAGTCTCCTCCACCAGCACCACTACTCTTAGCAACAGCTTTCAAGTCTCGGCTGGCATTTTTTAATTGCCTTAGCAAAGGTGTGTAAATATCTGAACTCAAGCCTTCTAAAAGTTGGCTGGCTTGTTCCAGCAAGTCAATAATGGTTTCTTCTTGACCTACCTCCAAAGCCTTTACCAAGTTAGCTACTGTTTCTTTTGAAGCCTGTAAAAAGCTAGAGTTCATATTATCCTTGATTTGCTTGACCATATGACTTGATACAGCCACTTCCTTGGTCCAAGCAACCAGAAAATCAAATTTCAAGGCCGGTTCAACGTTCGCAATCGAAAAGCCCCACTCACGACCTAATACAGCCTGCAATTCTTCCTTTTCTAGCCAATGTGCCACTTTCTTACGATCAAAAGATTGATAGAGGACTAGATCTTCTGATACGATACAGGCAATGTCCCCCATGGAGCCGTTGTCCCCACGTTTAAGAAGTACAGCACTCGCCAATTTAAACAAGAGTTCTCTGTCAGCTAATCTTTCATAGAAGGCAAGCATGGCCTTGATAACCAAGACAACTACACTACCACTAGAACCCAGACCAAACTTCTTCCCCTCACGCTCCATTTTCCCACGAATGTCTAAAGAAAAAGGATGCAGTTCAACTCCTTGGGCAGTTAGATACTCCTCCACCAAGGCAACTGTTTCTTGAATCAAGGCATAAGAAGAATCTGGTCTCATGTCCACACTATAGGTAAACATATCTGAGTAAAGACGATAATCATTAGACGCTTTAATCTCAGCCGTCATATAGATGGGAATAGCCTTGATTAGCGCTAATTGTCCTGGCTCTAAAATGGCATACTCACCAGCCCAATAGAGCTTCCCACAAGTTTTAACAATCGTCATCTTGGCTCAAATCCTTTGTTTTTGAAACGATTAAGCGATAGCGTTGACCTAAAAGTTCTGATAAATGTTCCAAGTCCTCTTCCAAGCAAAGAACCTTGACATTAGGGCCCGCATCCATGGTAAAGTAGCAAGATTCTCCTTGTTCTCTAAGCTGACGAACAAAATCCATAGCCTCATAACTAGCATCTGTCAGATAAGAGAAGGATGGAGTTGCAGTTTTTGTCGTAGCATGCATAGCTAACGCGTTCTTCTCTGTCAATTCTCCAACTTTCTTAAAGTCATTTTCCTTGAGGTAGACTAACATATCCTTGTAATCTTGTTCAGATTGACGAATCCACTCATCAAAAGTTGTCGAAGTCTCCACACAGAGCTTCATCCCATCTCGACTAGAGATTGGTTTTTTCTGGTCTTCCAAGACCAACATAATCATAGCGAGTTTCAAGTCAGTTTCGACAGGATAGATCTCTCCACTATCCTTGTCCCAGGCTGCCAAGGGGCCATAAAAACTACGAGATGAAGAACCCGATGCAAACTTAGCTTCCAAGGCCAATTCTCTGCGATTCAGTCCAAGTTGGAAATATGCATTACAAGCTTTGACCAAGGCAGATAAACCACTGGAACTTGAAGAAAGGCCTGCTGCTGTTGGCATATTGTTCTTAGTATCGATACGAACAAACCCTGCTCCTTCAGGACGGTAGCGGTCAATGATTTTACGCATCTTGGCATGCTCAGCTTCGTTTTGCAACTGACCATTGATGTAAAAGGCATCCGCCTTTGCATCTGCTGGTAAAGGAGAAAGTGTCGTCTCCGTATACATATTTTCTAAAGTCAGAGAGATACTGCTAGTCGCAGGAACCATCTCTTTTTCTGCTTTCTTTCCCCAATATTTAATAATAGCAATATTGGCATAGGAACGTACTGTTACAGGCTTTCGATCCATGTCTGAACAGCTCCTTTCTCTTCTAATCTTTCAGCTAAATCTTGAGCTTGGTGATAGTCCGCTACTAAGGCTATGATACAGCCACCTAAACCACCACCACTCATCTTAGCACCTAAAGCTCCATGTTGAAGAGCAGTTTCAACCAAGGCATCTGCCTCGAGGCTACTAACTCCTATTTCTTTTAAATTTCCATGTGCTTTTGTTAAAATCTCTCCCAGCATCACGGCATCTCTTGTCTTTATTGCTTCTTCTGCTTGACGGGTCAACTCTCCAAGTGCATACAAGAAAGGTAAAGCTTCCTTACCCTTGCTCTCTACAACTTGAATAGCTTCACGAGTGTGTCCATAGACTCCTGTATCTGCAATAATCAGATAAGCAGACAAGTCCATAGCTAATTCTTCAAAACCAACATTCTTGATAAAACGAATAGGCTGGTCACTAAGGCAGGTCTTAGCATCCAATCCACTAGGATTCATATGGGCAATCATCTCAGCGCGATTGACCAGAATTTCTAACACATCATGCGGAAGTTCTGCTTCAAAATAATCAAATACCGCACGAATAGCTGCAATGCTAATAGCTGCTGAAGAACCCATCCCTCGCTTTTCCGGAATAGCAGAGTCAATTTGGCAACGGATGTAAGCATCTTTGATATTCAGATACTCGAGGGAAGCATAAACTGCCATGGACAAGGTATCCTCTTCAAAAAGGCGCCATGGTGTCGTTGCCGGTACAACCCGACAGGTCACTTCAACCTCTAAAAGAGGCAAAGAGATGGCTGGATAGCCATAAACTACTGCATGCTCTCCTATTAAAATAATTTTACTATGTGCCTGACCGACACCAACTTCTTTTGTCATTTAATCCTACTATCAGACGAAAATCGTCTTTTTCTAGATAAAATTTTAGAACTTTATTCCTTTCTATTTTATTATATTTTCACAAAAAAAGCGATTGTTTCCTTCACAATCGCTTGTTTTCATTACTGGACCCACTCGCCATTATAGTTGACGTAGTAGCCATCTACTGTAGTATTCACAGCTAGGGCACCTGAACTATAGGCATAGTACCATTTCCCATTAACTTGGAACCAGCCTGTCATCATATCGCCATTGCTTGCATTGAGATAGTACCAAGTTGAGCCATCTTGAAGCCAACCTGTCGCAATAGCTCCTGATGAACGGAGGTAATACCAATAGCCATTGATAGAAGCCCAACCTATCTTCATATCCCCATTTTCAGCATCAAGATAATACCAAGTTGAGCCGTCTTGGTACCAGCCAGTTGCCATAGCTCCTGATGAACGAAGATAGTACCACTTGTTACCAAGATATTGCCAACCCGTTTGCATTGTAGCAGTTGTTGGATCTAGATAGTACCAAGTTGAGTTATCATTGATCCAGCCACGTGCGAGTTCCCCAACAGTCAATCTGTTAATGCGAGAATCAAAGCCACCATCCTTCTGTAAATAATACCAGTACCCCTCATCATGAACCCAACCGGTTTTTAAGGTGTGATAACTATTCTGATCTGTAAAATAATAAACACGTTTTTCGGCTGAGCTATCATATTGTTCCCCATGATGTTTGTTGGTATTTGTAGCAGTTTTTGCTTCTAAAACTTGCTTACCAACAAATTCTTGTAGTACCCCATCTTGACCAAAGTAAAACCAATCTGGTCTAAAAGCAATATCTTGCCTTAGAGAAGAACCAATCGTAACCCCTTTGTGTGGAGCAGGTATATATTGCCAGCCGACAACCATCTCTCCAGATAAAGGATCAAAATAATAGTACTTACCATCAATCACTCGCCAGTAGGTTTCTTTGAGTTCCCCCTTCTTGTAGTAGGTTCTACCATTTTCTTGGACAAATTGCCAACCTTCTGAATCAGCATCATCCGCAAATACTGTATTTGTTGCTAACAGACCAAAGAAAAAGACTGTTAGGCTAACTTGCATCATTTTTTTCAAAAAATTCATACGTGTTTCCTCCAAAACAATTGTAGCAAAGACTAAACTACATGTCAATATATACAATCCTCAAAAAAACAGTTGCATTTCTGCAACTGCTTTTCTATTCTTGCATGGTGTAACCCACACCACGAACTGTTTTGATATAACTTTTTTGACCTTTTACGTCAAGTTTACTACGTAGATAACGGATATAAACATCCACGATATTGGTTTCGGTCGCACTTTCATACTTCCAAACACTTTCCAACAATTGCTCACGAGTTAAAACCTTCTTGCTTCCCATAAGGGTCGCTAAAAGATCATATTCCCGGCGTGTCAAAGCAATCATCTCATCACCACGATAGACAGTATGATGTTCAACATCCATACGCAGATTACGATAGGATGTTGGAACTTTCATCTGACTACAATGTTGGTCAATGAAGTCCCGACCTCGAAAAATGGCTGAAATTCGTTCGACCAAATTTTCTATAATCACTGGCTTATAGATGTATGAAACAGCAAAACGCCGGATAGTTTCAAGTTGGTTTTGTAACTCTTCTCGGTGGTCCAAAACCATGATCACTGAAGCTGGTTTTGTCCGACTCAGCTTTTCTGCAAAATCCTGGGCTGTCATATCCCCTAAATGAGCATTCAGTAAAATCAAGTCATAGTCTGTCTGAAGAGCCATGGAAAGAGCATTTTTGCTCTCTTCTACCTGATCAACTCGGTATTGCTCTTTTTGGAGTTCCAGACTTAAAAAATGAGCTAGATTTCTTTCTTTCTCAAGTAATAAAATCCGTTTCCCCATGGCTGACCTACTTATTTTTCGTCATACCAAGAGTAGTGGAATGTTCCTTCTTTGTCTTTACGTTGGTATGTGTGGGCACCAAAGTAATCACGTTGTGCTTGGATCAAGTTCGCTGGAAGGTCAGCTGAACGGTAGCTATCAAAGTAAGTAATGGCTGCTGAGAAGGTTGGTACTGGTACACCAGCTTGAACCGCAAGAGCAACAATATCACGAACAGATTGTTGGTACTTAGCTGTTACATCCAAGAAGTACTCATCCAAAAGAAGGTTGGCAAGATCTGCATCACGGCTGTAAGCATCTGTAATCTTTTGCAAGAAACGAGAACGGATGATACATCCAGCGCGCCAGATAGATGCGATATCTGCAAATGGCAAGTTCCAGTTATTTTCTTTAGAAGCTACACGCAATTGCGCAAAACCTTGTGCGTAAGAAATGATTTTTGAGAAGTAAAGGGCTTGACGGATCTTTTCGATCAACTCAGCCTTATCTCCTTCAAATTTGAAAGCAGCTGGTTTTGGAAGCACCTTGCTAGCGTGTACACGTTCTTCTTTATAAGTAGAAATGTAACGTGCAAATACTGATTCCGTAATGAGTGACAATGGCACGCCAAGGTCAAGCGCTGATTGACTCGTCCATTTACCAGTTCCCTTGTTTCCTGCAGCATCAAGGATGTAGTCTACGATTGGTCCATCTTGACCTTCATCATCTTTGCGTCCAAGAATGTCAGCAGTGATTTCGATCAAGTAGCTGTCCAATTCTCCCTTGTTCCACTCAGTAAAGATTTCAGCCATATCTTGAGCTGAAAGGCCAAGTAAGTGTTGCATCAAATCATAGCTTTCAGCGATTAATTGCATATCACCGTACTCGATACCGTTGTGGACCATTTTCACGTAGTGACCAGCTCCATCAGGACCGATGTAAGTCACACATGGTTTGCCATCTTCTGGTGCTTTTGCAGAGATTTCTTCAAGAACATCTGCTACCAATTCATAAGCTTCTTTTTGTCCACCAGGCATGATAGAAGGACCTTCAAGGGCACCTTTTTCACCACCAGAGACACCAGTACCGATAAAGTTGATTCCAGAGTTTGCCAACTCTTCGTTACGACGGATGGTATCTTTGTAGAAAGTGTTTCCTCCGTCAATCAAGATGTCGCCTTTATCCAAGTGTGGAAGAAGGGCTTGAATGGTTGCATCTGTACCAGGTCCAGCTTGAACCATGAGCATGATACGGCGTGGCTTTTCGATTGAGTTTACGAAGCTTTCAATATCATAGCTTGGCACGAAGTTTTTATCAGGGTGGCTAGCAATTACATCTTCTGTTTTTTCTTTACTACGGTTATAAATGGCAACTGTATAGCCACGAGATTCAATATTAAGGGCAAGGTTACGACCCATTACGGCCATACCCACAACACCAAAGTTAGCTTTTGTCATGTGACACTCCTCTTGTTTAATATGTTTTATTTTATCATGTTTATTTGTGAAAAGAAAGAATTTTATAACGATTGGATTAGTAGTCTAAATCATCCGCATGTCCGGCACCATTCCCCACAAAGTATCCTGTCTTACAGTTTAGAGTGAAGAGATAAGTTCCATCTGGTTTATAAAGATTATAATATCCATTGCCATTCACAATGTTTACACGTTCCAAGATATACTGGTTGCCGGAGATATATCCACGCGCACGGGATGTCTCAAGAATTCTTTCAAGAACACCATCCGCAAAGTTCCATGCAGGATTACTGCTATCGTTCACAGCAGATTGATTGTATGGTACTCGGCTAGCACTTCGTTGTAAATTAACGCCTTCGCTTGACAAACCAGCGTTTGTAGATGCTGCAGTCTCGTTTGTTGAAGTAGATGGACTACTTTCTGTCGTTGGACTTAAAGCTTCCTGGCTAGCAACTGTTGTTGAAGTGGTACTTGCTGTAGTACTTGTTAATTGACTCTTACCGAGGCTGATTGCTTTATCTAGCAGTTTATCAATTTCTGTATTACCAGTCTTGATATCCGTAAATTTGGCATCCGCTTTGATTTTTGCGTTTGTATCCAAGACGCCATCTGTAATAGCTGGGGTCTCAAATTGAGCATTCACTTCTTGGATAGCCTTTATTTGTGTTTCTAAGCTATCGTATTTTGATTTGGCAAGAGTATACTCTCTCGCTCCTTCAAGTTTGTCTAGAAGTTCCTTCAATTGATTTAGTTGACTAAACTGGCTATTTTTAAGAGCTGTTTTATTTTCATCAGTATAAAATGTGTCATAGAGCGTATTAAATTGTTCATAGACTGACTGATTGCTTACCAGGCCTGAATCTGCTGCCTTAGTTTGAAGCTCTTGAGAAGAACGCGTAATCTGACGATAAACATAATAGCTACCTCCCAAAATTAAGAGGACTACTAAAATAATAGATGATAAAATCGCCCATTTCTTTTTATTTTGTGGTTGATCATCTGTTTGAGCATAACGAGACAAGGGTTGCAGTTGATCTTCATTTTCCTCATAAACCACTGCAGCTTCGGAGTTATCAACCTCAGTCATTTCAACAGCTTCCAATTCATCCTTAAAAGGTTGCTCGAGAATTCTCGTTTCCTCTTCATCAGCTTCTTGAGCAACAATCTCAGTTGTCTCTGTGGCTACTGCAAGAGCAATTGCATCCTCTTCCGGACTTAAGACATTTTCTTGTTCAGTAGTTTCTCTCACTTCTTGGATCATATCATCCAAGCTTTGAGTAGACTCCTCTTTTTTCGTTTGTAAATTTTCAAATTTGTCGGCTTCGATTTCTTCACGGTGTTGCTTGATATATTTGTCCAAGATGGTATCATCTGAAGTCACACCAGCCTCAACTTCTTCATTCTTACGAATAGCCTGACCAACCGTTAAATCTTTAGCCTCTTCAAATTCAAATTTAGATTCTTGCTCATCCTTGTGATGGCGATTGCGTCTTTTCTTACTCATTTGCATTCCTTTCTATTTCGACATCTTGTCTTTTCACTCGTTGACCAAAATATTGATATAAATCAACTTTCAAAGTACCATTATAGAGTTTCCGTTTTTTATCTGCCTGACTACCGTATTTACTTTCAAAAGCTTCATCACTGGTCAGGATAAATTTACTCCAGGTTTTAAGTGGTGCAAATACGTCTCCCATCTCTGCATAGAGCTTTGTTACTCCTGCATCATCTGATAAGCGTTCCCCATATGGTGGATTCGAAATAATAACTCCATTAATCTTATCTGTTCGCAAATCCTGCAGGCGCATCTGCTTAAAGTGGATATCCTTAGAAACCCCCGCTACCTGAGCATTTGCCTTAGCAATTTCCACCATGCGTCCATCGATATCACAACCCATAATGTCTAGCTCAATCTCACGATTAATCTTTTTGCTAGCTTCCGTACGAATCTCCTGAATCAAACGATCACTAACCCAATTCCATTCTTCGAAAGCAAAGGAACGGCGTATGCCTGGCGCCATATTACGAGCAATCATAGCTGCCTCAATACAGAAGGTTCCTGAACCACAGGTTGGATCAATCAAAGGTTTATCTGGATACCAGTTTGATAATTGCAGAATTGCTGCTGCCATATTCTCTTTAATAGGAGCACCACCTTTTTCAGTACGATAACCTCGTTTGAAAAGACTAGAGCCACTTGTGTCAATCATGATAGTTGCAACATCTTTAAGAATTGAAACCTCTATTTTAAACTCTGGACCATTTTCCATCAAGGGAACGCCTTCTGGTCGAGCATAATGTTTCTGCAATTTCTTGACAACTGCCTTTTTAGAGATAGCTTGAACACTAGGTTCATTATGAAGTTTTGATTTGACACACTTAGCCTTTGAAATTGGAAAACGCGCTCCAAGTGGTAAATAGTATTCCCAATCTAAGGCAAAAACTCCTTGAAAAAGTTCTTCAAATGTTTTTGCAGGAAAAGTCCCAACAACAATCTTAATCCTATCTGCAGCTCGTAGCCACAAATTGGTTTCAATAATTGTCTTTACATCTCCTTCAAAGCGAACGCGACCATTCTCAACTTGACAGTCATAGCCAAGTGCACGCACTTCCCGACCCACAACAGCCTCTAAGCCTGCTGCAGCAGTCGCGATTAAATTAAATGTTTGTTTCATGTCAGTCTTTAAAGACCTTTCTCTTGTTCACCTTTAAAAAATGAGGTTGAGAAAATTTCTCAGCCCCAACCTATATGCAATTTTCTATAAGCCATGTTTTGTTCCAGAAGTGACTAGGACCACTTCTTTCGATAATCATCTGTCTACCACTAACAGCTAGAAGCTGCTAGCAGTCAGAGTACTACGTTCGTTTCCGCGCACTCCATGCCCCGACCAAAATTTGGGTTGCTAGCTTGAGGGGTTTACCGCGTTCCACTCTCTCTGTTTCCAGAGAGACTTCGTCACTGTGGCACTTTCAGAGCTACTAAAACATATCCGAAAACTTAGTCTATTCACTCGCCGTAACGATTTCTCGTCCCTAGGCTTATGGTTTCGCCTAGCACAAACACTACAGGCATCACAGCCTGTGCTAGCATGGACTTTCCTCATGAAAAGATAAACTCTCCACGCGATTATCCAAAAATTGCACAACTGTATGATTCTTAGAAATCAGAATTTTCTACGATTTGTTTTCCAAATACTTCTTTTTCAAGACGATTCAAGCGTTTCAAGATATCAAAGTTAGTCATAGAAGTCGTACTTCCAAGCTCAGTAGGCTCAGACGTTACAGATACAGGTTCCACTTGAGGTTTGTTCGCCAATTGTTCTTTCAATTCTGCGACTTCCAATCGCAATGATTTAACCAACGCTGCATAGGTTTCATAATCCTTGATAACGTCATCTAAGAATTCATCTACCTCTGCTTTACTGTATCCACGTACCTCTCTTCCAAAATCCTGCTCAAAAATATCCTTTGCTGTAAAAATAATACTTGCCATGTCTCTCTCCATTCTCAGTTACTAGTATTATTATATAAAAAAAGGCAAACAAAAAGCAAGGTCAAAGCCTCAATTTTCGGAAAAATTTTCGGACATTTCGTTTAAATCCTCAAATGTTAATCTTTTTGTAATATAGTTGTCTTTCTTTTTCATCAGTTCGTAAAAAAATTTCAGTTTTGTTTCGTTTTCTTCATCGTAAA
The DNA here is from genome assembly GCF_058200335.1 of Streptococcus sp. SCPM-O-B-15277 (M60). Taxonomy (NCBI): domain Bacteria; kingdom Bacillati; phylum Bacillota; class Bacilli; order Lactobacillales; family Streptococcaceae; genus Streptococcus; species Streptococcus sp. SCPM-O-B-15277 (M60). Next base: position 196,132 of record NZ_JBYQGR010000001.1, on the reverse strand, counting down.
AAAGATAGGCTCCATCTGTGTTTTCTAGCAAAAATATTTGATAATCTCTCAGTTGACCTTTATGCTCATACGTCGGATAGGCATACTTAATAAAATCAACCTGTTTAAAATCACTCAGTTTGACCTGGTTAGCTTCATTCCAATTCGATCCATGGGTCTCAAAGTCAAAAATGGTCGCTAGTTGAAATCCATAGTCTTCTTTCATGTCTCTAGCCACTTCTAAGACCCAGTGTTCAAAACCCAGAGAACCCGTAAATACTAGCCATTGCAACCCTTCCTCAACCATTCTTTCCAAATCTCTACGAATAGCTTTTTTTATGATTTTTAAGCGAATGTCCTTTTCATTAAACACTCCTAAATCAAAAGCTGAGTATCCCAAAACCAAGGCTGTATGCATTTTTTCACCCTTTCTGAAAACCTTTGTGGTATAATAGAGTGATGTTATTGTACCAATAAGGAGGACTATGGTCAACTATCCACATAAACTTTCATCTAAACCAAGCAAAACTTCTCTACCTCAAACTAAAAATTTCGCAAATCGAGGTATGAGTTTTGAAAAGATGATTAATGCTACCAATGACTACTATCTATCACATGGAATAGCAGTCATTCACAAAAAGCCAACCCCAGTTCAGATTGTTCGGGTCGACTACCCTCAACGGAGTCGCGCTAAAATTGTTGAAGCCTATTTTAGACAGGCCTCAACCACTGACTACTCGGGGGTTTATGAAGGATTCTACATTGATTTTGAAGCAAAGGAAACCCGACAAAAAAATGCCTTCCCGATGAAGAACTTCCATTCTCATCAGATTCAGCATATGGAACAGGTTCTTGAACAACAGGGGATTTGCTTCGTCCTCATCCATTTTTCTTCTTATCAAGAAACATATTTATTACCGGCGATTGACCTCATCCGTTTTTATCAAAAGGATATGGGAAAAAAATCAATGCCGCTTGATTATATTCGAGAGCATGGTTATGTCATTGAACAACAAGCTTTTCCTCAAATACCTTATCTCGATATCGTCAAACTACATTTACTAGGTGGTAAAACAATATGAATAAACAACTTATCTGGCGCATCGCTAAATATCTAGGAATTGGATTCTTAGCAGCCTTTATTGCTTCAATATTGATTGGCGGTAGTGTCTTCTTCTACTATGTATCTAAAGCACCAGAACTTTCCGAAAGCAAACTTGTCGCAACAACTTCAAGTAAAATTTACGATAGTAAAAACGAATTGATTGCTGACTTAGGGGCCGAGCGTCGTGTCAATGCTCAAAGCAGTGATATTCCTATTGAATTGGTCAATGCAATTGTCTCTATCGAGGATCACCGCTTTTTTAACCATAGAGGGATTGATAGTATCCGTATCTTGGGTGCTTTCTTACGAAACTTAAGTAGTAGAGGTGGTCTTCAAGGTGGTTCAACCTTGACGCAACAGTTGATTAAGCTAACTTATTTTTCAACTTCTTCGTCAGACCAAACTATCTCTCGTAAGGCTCAGGAAGCTTGGTTAGCGATTCAGTTAGAAAGAACTGCAACCAAACAGGAAATTTTGACATATTACATTAATAAGGTCTACATGTCTAATGGTAATTATGGTATGCAGACAGCTGCGGAAAACTATTATGGTAAAGATCTAAAAGACTTATCCATCCCTCAGCTAGCACTCTTAGCAGGTATGCCACAGGCTCCAAACCAATACGATCCTTATTCTCACCCTGAAGCAGCTCTTGAAAGACGAAACCTCGTTTTGTCAGAAATGCAAAAACAAGGTTACCTTACAGCCGAGCAATATGAAACAGCCATCAATACTCCAATCACAGATGGTCTTCAAAGTCTAAAATCCGTTAATAGCTATCCACAGTACATGGATAACTATCTTAAAGAGGTTATTGACCAAGTTCAGCAAGAGACAGGTTATAATCTATTAACAACAGGTATGGAAGTCTATACCAACGTCGACCAAGACGTTCAAAAACGACTTTGGGATGTATACAACACGGATGAATATGTAAACTATCCAGATGATGAAATCCAAGCAGCTTCTACCATTATTGATATATCAAATGGTAAAGTTATTGCTCAACTTGGTTCTCGTCACCAAGCTAGTAACGTATCTTTCGGTATTAACCAAGCTGTTGAAACTAACCGTGACTGGGGTTCTACCATGAAACCAATCACAGACTATGCCCCTGCATTAGAGTATGACATTTATGACTCTACTGCCTACATGCTCAAGGATGTACCATATAACTTCCCAGGTACTAGCACTCCAGTCTACAACTGGGATAGAAGTTATTATGGTAATATTACCCTTCAAACTGCTATCCAACAATCGCGTAATGTCCCAGCCGTTGAAACTCTCGATAGAGTTGGACTCGATAAAGCAAAAGGTTTCCTAAATGGATTAGGCATTGATTATCCAACTATGGTATACGCAAATGCAATTTCAAGTAATACGACCGAATCAGGTAAACAGTACGGTGCAAGTAGTGAAAAAATGGCTGCAGCTTATGCCGCATTTGCGAATGGTGGTACTTATTATAAGCCAATGTACATCAACAAAGTAGTATTCAGTGACGGAAGTTCTAAGGAATTCTCCGCCCCTGGAACTCGTGCTATGAAAGAAACAACAGCTTATATGATGACCGAGATGATGAAAACAGTACTATATTATGGAAACGGTACTGGTGCTTACATTTCTTGGTTACCTCAAGCGGGTAAAACTGGTACATCAAACTACACGGATGAGGAGATTGAAAATTATATTAAAACGAGTCAATTAGTCGCTCCAGATGAAATGTTTGTTGGATATACCCGTAAGTATTCAATGGCTGTTTGGACAGGATACTCTAATCGCCTTACTCCAGTTATAGGAGATGGATTTAGAGTAGCAGCCAATATTTACCGCTCAATGATGGAATATCTCTCTGAAGATGACCATCCGGGAGATTGGACGATGCCTGAGGGACTTTATAGAAGTGGTGATTACATCTTCAAGAATGGTGCACGTAGCAACTGGGTTCAACAAACAACTCAACAATCTTCAACAACATCTTCTAGCTCAACGACTGAAAATCAAACCTCAGTTGTTGAAACTACTAACCCAAATACTGCACAGAACCCATCTACTCCAAATACAAATCAAAACCCTCAACAAAATCAAAATCCGCAAGGACAACAATAATCATAAAAGACCTAGGAAGATTTTTCCTAGGTCTTTTTCTATCAAAAAAAGTGGAGTTAATCTCTAACTCCACCTTCTTTTATTTAACATGGTTTGCAAGATCTTCTTGCGCTTTTTTATTAGATTCTTCTTTTTCTTTCTTCCATTTATCTTGAGCTTTTTGATATTCATCAGTAGTTACTGGTTTATCTTGAAGTTCAAGGTATTTGTATAAGAGGGCTTCACTTGTTCCCTTGTTGCCTGAGTATGCAAACGGAAGAGTATATGGCACCATCTTAGACAACATTGGACGTCCAGTTTGAGAAGTTGTTGGAATAATCAAAGCGCTATCTGTCAACCAAGCTTGGGCAGCAGCATATTTATCATAACGTTTTGAAACATCTGTGTCTTCATTGTCAGCTTCAACAACCATCTTTTCGTAATCTTCCAAACCAACTTGTTTGGCAGCGGCGTTGTTTGTACCAGAATCAAATCCTAGATAAGTCTTAGTATTTTCACCTACAGACGGTTTGATGATATCAAGGTAAGTAGATGGGTCAATATAGTCTGGTGACCAACCAACGTTATCTGAGAGATCCCAATCTTCTCCAGCAGCTGTTTCAGCAAAGTAGGTAACATTAAGAACTTCATCTTTTTGAAGTTGTTGAATATCAATAATAACATTGTCAGTTCCTAATGTTGCTTCAAGTGATTGTTTCAATGACTGAACACGTTGAACTTTTGTAGTATTAGTCTGGTCAACTGGCATATCCAAATGAATTGGGAATTGAACGCCTTCTGCTTGGAGAGCTGTCTTAGCTTTAGCAAATTCTGCTTTCGCTTTTTCAGGATTGTAAAGACCATCTTGAGCGTCATCTAGATTGACATCTTTCCACTCATCACCATAGGTTACCAATTTTTCTTTAACTAATTCACCAAAGTTTTTACCATCTGCTTGAACAAATGTTGGTGGTACGAACAAGTTGCGAAGAAGTTTGCTTGCTCCACTTTCTCCATTGACTTGAGAAGCATAGGCTGTTCTATCAAAACCAAAAGCAATGGCTTGACGGAAGTCTTTATTTAGGAGAGCTTTTTTAGTTGATGTCTTTTGCTCATCTGTAGTCTTAGAAGTGTACTTGTAAGACTGACGGTCAATATTTGTCCCAACTAAGAAAGTAGCAGAATCCTGTGGTGTATAAACGATGTTATCCTTAAACTCTTTTTCAAGTTCAGGATATCCTGCACTTGTTGGGAAGAGACGAGCCATTGAGAAGCCACCATCCTTAAAGGTGTCTGCAAGTTTGCCTGTATCTTGACCATCCCAGAATGATAGTTTTACTTTATCAATATGAACATTGTCCTTATCCCAGTAGTTTGGATTCTTTTCAAATTCTACTGAAGATTTAGCTACCAATGATTTCAACAAGAAAGGACCGTTGTAAAGAATACTGCTTGGATCAGTTGCTTTGGCAAAGTCACTTCCTTTAGAAGTAAGGAATTCTTCATTGACTGGTGCAAGAATACCCATGGTTGTCTTAGAGTTCCAGAAGCTTTCTGGTTTATTCAAAGTATATTGAACAGTTTGATCATCAACTGCCTTGATTCCAACTTCTGAGAAGTCTTTTACTTCACCTTTGACATAAGCGTCAAGACCTTTAATGGATTCTTGAACAAGATAAAGGGCTTCTGACTTATTATCAGCTGCATATTTAAGACCTGTTACAAAGTCTTGAGCTTTCACAGCCGCGTATTCTTCACCCTCAGAAGTGTACCACTTAGCATCTTTACGGATTTTGTAAGTGTATGTCAAACCGTCTTGAGATACAGACCAGTCTTCTGCCATTGATGGCACAAAGTTCCCATAGCGGTCATTTTCCATCAAACCATCAATGACGTTACTAGTGATATTAGCAGTTGCAGCTTTACCAGTTGTCAAATAGTTGAGGTTGTCTGGGTCAGTTTCATAAACGTAAGAAAAAGTTTTCTCACCTTTTGCACTAGAGCCCGAACCCGAACAAGCTGCCAAAACACCTGACGCTAACAGAGTCACTCCTGCTAGGGCCATTACTTTTGAAAATTTCATAATAAACTCCTTTTTGACTTTTTATACATTATAGTCCCTTTTCAGCCAAGTGTTAATACAATTTTCAGAATTTTTCAAATTAATTTGAAAATTTTTTCTTCCTCTATTTCTAATATGAAAATATTTTTAGGAAAATTTCTATTATAGCCGTTTATCAACTATATCTTTATGATATAATGAAATAAGAAAGTTGAAAGGAAATGCCATGTCAAAAGAAGTTATTGTTGAAAGTTTTGAACTAGATCATACGATTGTAAAAGCTCCTTATGTCCGCTTGATTGGAGAAGAGACTGGACCGAAAGGAGATATCATTTCTAACTTTGATATCCGCTTGGTTCAACCAAATGAGGACTCTATCCCTACTGCTGGACTTCATACTATTGAGCACCTCTTGGCTAAGCTAATCCGTACTCGCATCGACGGTATGATCGATTGTTCACCATTTGGTTGTCGAACAGGGTTCCATATGATTATGTGGGGACGTCATTCTAGCGCTGAAATCGCAGCTGTCATCAAGGATTCTCTAAAGGAAATCGCTGAAACAACAACTTGGGAAGATGTCCCAGGAACAACTATTGAATCTTGCGGAAACTACAAGGATCACAGCCTCTTTTCTGCTAAGGAATGGGCAAAATTGATTCTTGAACAAGGAATTTCAGATGATGCCTTTGAACGTCACGTCATCTAATAATAAAAAAAGAAACCAGCTGTTGAACTGGTTCCTTTTTAATTTTCAAAATCTTGATTTAGGCTTTTTCACGAATGACCAAAACACCATCTTCCATGTCAGCTTCTAGGTGTTTAGCATCAAGATTATCCAAGTGGAAATCTGTCACTTTATCACGGATTTGTTGTTCAACCACACGACGGAGAGGACGAACACCCATGACTTCATCATAACCTTCTTCAGTCATGTATTCTTTGGCAGCTTCGCTCACTGCCAAGTCGATTTCTTTCTTAGCAAGTGTCTTATTAACATCAATCAACATCAAATCTACAATCTTAGAAAGATCTTCCTTGCTCAAATGTGAGAATTCGATAACAGCATTGAAACGGTTGAGGAATTCTGGACGGAAGTAAGGTTTCAAACGATCCATGAGTTCCGGTTTATCAGCATCTTCTGTCAAGTTCGCTTCATAGCCAAATCCTGCGTTTGAAGTTGCGATAATCACGGTATTCTTGAAGTTTACAGTGTTACCTTGACCATCTGTCAAACGACCATCATCCAAAACTTGAAGGAGAAGTGTAATCACTTGAGGATCTGCCTTTTCAATTTCGTCAAGAAGGATGATTGAGTAAGGATTGCGACGTACACGTTCTGTCAAGGTATTGTTGTTGTCATCGTAACCAACGTAGCCGGCAGTGGTACCAATCAATTTAGATACAGCTGTACGATCGCTGTATTCTGACATGTCCAAACGGATGATGGCATCTTTGGTACCGAACATATCAAGGGCCAATTGTTTAGCCAACTCAGTCTTACCGACACCGGTAGGTCCGACGAAGAGGAAGCTACCGATTGGACGGTTGCCTTCGTCAAAGCCTGCACGGTTCCGACGAATCGCTTTTGCAACGGCTTCAACGGCCTTATCTTGACCGATAACCTTGGTTTGCAAACGGTGACCCATATCTTTCAAACGTTCGATATCAGTTGCACCCATTTGAGAAACTGGAATACCCGTCATCCGTTCTACTGATTCAGCCACATCGTTGATTGTTGCTGTTACTTTATGGTCTTCCGTATGGTTGGCAATTTTCTTTTCAAGTTCTTCAATACGAACCTTAGCATTAAGGGCTGCTTCATAGTCTTCTTTAGCGGCAGCTTCTTCTTGTTTGGTTTTTTCCGCTTGAATTTCGTGCTCAACCGCATGTACATCTGTCACAGGGTGTTGAGCCGCCAAGTGAGCCGCTGTCACATCGACCAAGTCAATCGCCTTATCTGGCAAGCTACGTTGTGGAATGTATTGAACAGAATAGTCAACTGCAGCTTTCAAGACTTCATCTGGCAAGACAACATTGTGGTGTTGTTGATAAAGATCACGGATCCCTTGGAGAATCTTGAAGGTATCTTCAGCAGATGGAGCATTCACCTTGACTTCGTTGAAACGACGAGCAAGGGCAGCATTTTTCAAGATGGTATTACGGTATTCATCCTGAGTAGTTGCACCAATCACTGTCAATTCCCCACGTGAAAGAGCTGGTTTCAAGATATCAGCAAGACCTTTAGACCCTTGACCATCACCTGTGCTACCAGCACCAAGAATTTGGTGAATTTCGTCGAAGAAAAGGATAATATTTCCAGCTTCTTTGACTTCGTTTACCAAGTTTTGAATGTTTTCTTCAAAGCTACCACGGTATTGAGTACCAGCTTCAAGTCCAGAAATATCAATAGAAATGATCTCTTTGTTCTTGATAGCTGCAGGAACGTCACCGTTCACGATAGCTTGGGCCAATCCTTCTACTACTGCAGTTTTACCAACACCAGCATCACCGACGAGAACTGGATTATTCTTTGTGCGACGAGAAAGAATTTCAGAAGTTTCTTGGATTTCTTTATTACGTCCAATAACCGGATCTAACTTACCTTCACGTGCTTCTGCTGTTAAGTTACGTCCAAGTTTTGCAAGAATCCCATCTTGTTTCATAGCTTTACCTTGAACGTACTGAGCTTGTTCACTTCCTTCGCTTGGAAGTTGACCAGTTTGACGGTAAATAGCGAATTCTTCAGGCGTTACTTCACGGCCGTTAATCAAGTAACGACGATTTTCTGAACTGTATCCACGCATACCACCCATCAATTGGTTAAATAGATCATCCATGTTGTTAAAGTTATTAAAGTTGTTATTCATATTTCATACCTCGTTTGTTTTCAAATTTACTTAGTCAAAATAATTTGACTTTCTCTGACCTTTGTTTTAAAAAATTTAGATTAGCTATTTGCTACTCTACGTATAATTTCAGGTTTTTCTTTATCCAATACAGGTTTTGCAATTGGACTTCTAAAAATACTAATGTTAACCATAGGTTGTACCTCTTTTCTAGGTTTTACCCATACTTTGATCTTAAGATAGTATATACAATCATCTTAAAATCAATGTTTTCTAAGGACTTTCTTATCCTTATGTTCTTAGTATATCACTTTGGTCAGTTTTAGTCAACATATTTGACCAAATTTGACTAATTTTTTTTAAAAAATTTTTATAACAAAAAACCAGTCAGAGTGACTGGTTTTTGATTTACTATTTATAAATCTTAGCTCAATGCATCATCCATTGAAAGAACTTCGTGGAAGACACGTTGTGTTAATTCAGTTTTTTGTTCTGGAGTGAGGTATTTAGTGTTTACACAGTATCCAGAGATACGTACGATTACGTCTTCACCTGACATGATCTTTTCGTAAACATCGTTCAAGTCCATAACGTTCAAGTTAACGTGTTGTCCACCGTTTTCGAAGTAACCATCAAGGATTGTTACTAAGTTATCAACTTGTTCGTCACGAGTTTTACCAAGAGCACGTGGTGAAACTTGAGTTGTCAATGAGATACCATCAGCTGCGTAACCAAAGTCAAGGCTAGCAAGTGAGTTCAAGTTTTGCAACCATCCACCTTTAGCTTTGTTAGATGGGTTAGCACCTGGTGAGAAGAATTCAAGTTTAGACAAGTTCACAGAACCATCTTCGTTGAGGTATACACCTTTGTGGACTGGTGAGTTACCAGTTTGTTTAGAGTAAGCAACGTTAGATGTGATTGTCAAAAGTGATACAGTAGCTTCTGCGTCTTTGTAAAGTTTGTGGCTACGTAGACGAGTTGTGTAAGCTTCGATCAACCATTCTGCCAATTCGTTTGAACGTGGGTCATCTTCACCCCAACGTGGGTATTCACCGATTGTTTCGTAATCGTAGATGTAGCCATTTTCGTCACGGATTGGTTTAACTGTAGCGTACTTGATAGCTGACAATGTATCAACAGTGTTAGCAAATCCACAGATACCGAATCCCATGTTAGCACGTTGTTTAGTTGGCAAGAAGGCCATTTGAACAGCTTCGTAGTTGTACTTATCAGTCATGTAGTGGATGATGTTCAAAGCATCTACGTAAGTGTCAGTCAACCAGTCAAGAGATTTTTCAAAGTTTGCTTTAACTGATTCGAATTCAAGAACTTCGTCGCGGATTGGTTCGATGTCAAATACTTTATAGTCTTTATGAACATCGTCGTAACCACCGTTCAAACCAGTAAGAAGAGCTTTAAGAACGTTAACGCGAGCACCGAAGTACTGGATGTTGTGACGTTGTTCTTCGTTTTCTGGGTCAAGTGGAGATACACAACATGAGATACAGCTCATTTCACCGTATCCGTCTTTAGCCATTGTTGTAACACCTTCGTATTGGATTGAAGAGTGTTTGTGGCTCATGTGCATACAGTAGTGGCGGAAGTTGTATGGCAATTTGTCAGTCCAAAGAACTGTCAAGTTTGGTTCTGGAGAGTTACCGATGTTATCAAGAGTGTTCAAGAAACGGTAGTCCATCTTAGTAACACGGTGACGACCGTCGTTACCCATACCAGCCATAGAAGTTGTGATGAAGGTTGGGTCACCTGAGTACAATTGGTCATAAGCTTTTGTACGAGCAAATTTAACTGTACGAAGTTTCATAACGAAATCATCAACAAATTCTTGGATTTCTGATTCAGTAAATGTACCACGAGCAAGGTCACGTTCTGCGTAGATATCCAATACGATTGGCACACGTCCTAGAGATGTAGCTGCACCGTTGATAACACGGCAGACAGACATGAAGGCAATGTTTACCCATTGGATAGCTTCTTTAACGTTCATCGCTGGTTTGCGAACGTCAACTCCGTAAAGATCACCCAAGCGTACAACTTGTTGCAATGCTTGATATTGAAGGTTGATTTCTTCACGAAGACGGATTGTTTCTTCATCGATTTCTTCGATTGAGTTCCAATCGTTCACTTTTTCTTGCATCAAGTAGTCTGCACCGTAAAGAGCAAGACGCGCATAAACACCGATGATACGTCCACGTGAATATGCATCTGGAAGACCAGTTACAGTGTGAGCGTGGCGAGCACGACGGATGTTTGAAGTGTAAGCACGGAAGATACCGTCGTTAACAGTTGTTACATATTTTGTGAAAATTTCGTGAACAGCTGGGTCTGGCTCGTATCCATTTTCTTTCAAAGTAGTTTCAGCCATACGGATACCACCTTTTGGCATGAAGTTCAATTTGAAGAGTTCATCGTTTTGGATACCATAAATAACTTCGTTTTCTTTGTCGATGAATCCTGCAGGGATGTCAGCGATAGAAGTTGGACGAGTGTCCATTGGGAAACGAGTTTCTTCGTAGTGTGCTTTAGTTTCTTCTACGATTTTTTTGATGTGAAGTGAACGCTCTGTTGGTCCTGCAAGGAAGCTTTCATCTCCATCATAAGGTGTGTAGTTAGCTTGTACAAAGCGTGATACACTTGCTTTTTCTTTCCAGTCAACACCTTTAAAGCCTTCCCAGGCTTTGTCAAAAATGTCCTGTGCTTCAACAACTGTCTTAACAACCATGTTAATGTCCTCTTTTATCTTTCTAGTAACAGTCATCTGTTACATTCATGTATTCAGTATAACACACAGTAAACGATTTCAACAAGTAAAATCACACTTTTTAACCACTTTCTTTTATAATACAGTTGCGTTTTTCTTATAAACTGTAGTATAGTTTTGAAAAAAGGTTGACTATTTCCTATTTTTTCAGAAAAGGGGTATAATAAAGCTAGCAAATCTATCAAAGAAAGGCCATTTCATGCTGATATTTCCACTGATGAATGATTTATCTCGTAAAATCATCCATATTGACATGGATGCCTTTTTTGCTGCTGTTGAAATTCGTGACAATCCCAAACTAAAAGGGAAACCAGTTATTATCGGTAACGATCCAAGAAAAACAGGTGGTCGAGGCGTTGTTTCAACCTGTAGTTATGAAGCGAGAGCATTCGGCATCCACTCAGCTATGAGTTCTAAAGAGGCTTATGATCGTTGTCCTCAAGCCGTTTTCATTTCTGGAAACTACGAAAAATATAGGGAAGTTGGTCAACAGATTCGGGCTATTTTTAAACGATATACGGATAAGATTGAACCAATGAGTATCGATGAAGCCTATCTAGATGTGACCGAAAACAAGCTTGGTATCAAATCCGCTGTTAAAATCGCTCGTTTAATCCAGCAGGATATTTGGCAAGAATTACAATTAACAGCATCAGCTGGTGTATCATACAATAAATTTTTAGCTAAAATGGCAAGTGACTATCAAAAACCTAAAGGTTTGACTGTCATTTTACCTGATGAAGCTGAAGATTTTCTCAAACAAATGGATATTGCTAAGTTCCACGGTGTAGGCAAGAAAACAGTCGAAAAATTGCATCATATGGGTGTAGTTACGGGAGCTGATCTTCTAGAAATCTCTGAAATTACTCTCATTGATCGTTTTGGTCGCCTCGGATTTGACCTATACCGTAAAGCTCGTGGCATAGATAATTCTCCAGTCAAATCAAATCGTATCCGTAAGTCCATCGGTAAAGAAAAAACCTACAGCAAAATTCTCAACATAGAAGAAGATATCAAAAAAGAGCTAAGTCTCCTTTCGGAAAAAGTCGCCCTTAATCTTCAAAAACACGAGAAATCTGGAAAGATTGTCATTTTAAAAATTCGCTACTCTGATTTTTCCACCTTGACGAAACGAAAAACTTTAGAACAGCAAACGCAAGACCCTGAACAAATTGCTCAAAGCATTATCCAACTCTACGAAACACTGAGTGATAAAGACAAGGGTGTTCGCTTATTGGGTGTCACTGTGACTGGATTCTAAAAACCTTGAAGGAAAATTCCTTCAAGGTTTCTTTCTTATACAAATAATCGAACAAAGCTATAAAGTAGTAAGACACTACCAAGAACAATACGGTATTTACCAAACACTGTAAAGTCGTGTTTTTTGACATAGCTGGTTAAGAAACGAATAGCAACCATGCTGACTGCAAAAGCAACTACCATAGCTACCAAGAGCAAGAAGAATTGACCAAAGCTCAACACTTCTCCCGCTTTGATAAATTTAAAAATCTTCAAAGCGCTGGCTCCAAACATAACTGGAATTCCTAGATAGAAGGTAAATTCAGTCACCACTGAACGACTAGTACCGTTCAACAAACCACCTACGATAGTGGCACCTGAACGACTAGTACCTGGCAAAAGGGCCAAGACTTGGAAAAGTCCAATATAGAGGGCTGTTTTATACGGTAATTTGTCTAACTCAGTGACTGTTGGCTCAATTGCTTGCGCTTTGTTGCGTTTTTCAAGAAAGATAAAGGCAACCCCATAAACAATCAACATAATGGCTACTGATACCATATTGTGAAAGTGAGTGTCAAACCAATCATCAAACTTAAAGACTAGAAGCAGAGGTAAAGTCGCAACAAAAACTTTGGACCATAACTGCCAAGTTTTACGAACTTGTACCTTATCCTTACCTGGTTTGAAGGGATTAAGCTTGTTAAAGTAGATAACCATAACGGCTAAGATTGCACCCAGCTGAATGACTACGTTAAACATAGACATGAAGGCTTCATTTTGATCTTTATACTGGATAAACTCTTCTGCTAAAATCAAGTGACCAGTACTTGAAATCGGCAACCATTCCGTAATTCCTTCAACAATACCAAAAAAGATTGATTTTAAAATTTCAAAAAAATACATAGATTACTCCTTTTTCTATTATCCATTATATCATACTTTTAAAGGCCGTGTTGAGTTTTCTTTAGAAAGCACCAACACTTCCACCACCGCCACCGCCTGAGAAACCACCACCAGAGCTACCGCTTCCGGATGATACAGAAAAGGTACTTGCTGTATTTGCGACCGATGTGTATAGATTGATTTGAGTAGCAGATGTGTGAAATTGTTTATCCCACCCACAAGATACATAAAGATTCATAGCAGCATTTTCAAGTTGAATATTGTGAAGCTTCATGATTTTATTTACCTTCTTAGCGTATCCATAGAGAGTTGCATAGACCAAAAGACGATTCCAAACAACAATACTCTCTAGTTCAGCCTTATCAAGATGAGCAATATCCCGAAGCATATTTTCAAAACTTGTCCAGTGATAAACAACTTCTGCCCCTTCTTCATTTAAGACTCCATCACGAGAAGGTCCTCGAGTTACTAAATGAATCAAACCACTCGCTAGTAAACCAATTAAACCTAAGGAAAGTAAAGGAAGCGAGAAATAGCCATGTGTTCGAAAACTATAGTAGAAAATGATAAGTCCGACAACACCTGTTACAGCCGAACAGACTTTCATTTTTTTCACAAGATTATTTTCTTTTTCCATTAAAGGTCGATAATAACTTGGAATTCGTAAAATGTTCACCTTGTCTCGAACACAACTTTGCATGCGTTCAAGTCGTCTCTCAAAGGAACGCTTGAGGTGCATGCCGAATTCTCGAATATGCTTCTCATCAGCTTCCTTAGCTCCATGGAATAAACCAGAAGAAACTTGATATTCAGGGAAAAGGTCTGAAAGAGCCAATTCTTTATTTGTAGAAAGAGTCATCCGCAGGCACTCCTTCTCAAAATTAGACAAACCTTTTTCACTGTTAATTTTGATCCAAGGCTCTTCTTCACCTTGAAAAATGGATAAATGCCCTCGATCGACTAAATCTAACAAGGTTGCTTGGATTAGTTGTTCAAAGGTGAATTTACCAAACTTCTGCTTATTTAGAGGGCTAACTTCCTCTAAGGATGTTGAATAGATTGCTTCTGCCAAAACCATTGGAGGCAGGTCCATTGGGGGTTCGTAGAGACGATGATTCTTTGGATATACCTTTTTAAGAGTCGTATGCTGACGAAATTCTCTATAATAGTGGATTGTTACTAGCAACAGAGCCGTAAAGAAGATTGGAAAAATCCATTTTATCATGACATTGGCCTGGACTTTTTCAGCCTTTATTTCTACCTCAACTCTTTTAAAGTTACTTAGATTATCTTCGTCCAGTCCTTGGCTTGGAGCACTTGAGAAAGCTTCTCTCGGCCAATAGGCATATAGCTCAACTTGATGGTTTCTAGGAAGATTTTTCATCTTCACTCGATAAATATCGTTTACTTTTTCGACACTACCCTCATTGAGGAGTTTACCAGTATGGAAAAAGAGTTTCTCGGCTGGTTTGTCCGATGTTACTCGAAATTCTAAATCTTTAATATCCCCTGAACTATCTGTCAGTGGTTGCCAATTCAGCTCAGCAATATCCTGATATAAGAAAAGAAGATTTTTCAATTGCCAAGTAACAGTTACCCGAACAGTATCTCCTGCATTTCCCGGATTAAAAATGGTGACCTTGTAGCCTTCCTCTTCTTCCTTAGTATATGAGAGGACATCCTGAACGATTTGCCCATTTTTAGATACAAGGACAGTTGGGTCATCATCAATCTCAAATCCCTTTGGCATCTTCCCTGCTTTACCGAGCCCAATCAATTGACCATTAAAATCATCTTTAAAATGGTAGGTAATTGTTTCTTGGAAAACTGCTGTATTATCTGCATGAATATTCAAATCCCCCTTATAGGATAGAATGTCGAAGTCTACTGCAAAAACAAGGCTCGGGATAAATAGTAAAAAAGTAAATACCAGGGCAAGTAACCATCTCTTTTTCATCTTACATTCCCTTTCACGTTTTTTCACTATTATATCATTTTTTAGAACTTAAGGTTTGCTTGTATTGAAAATCTCATCATTTTTAGATACAATAGAGGGAGCCATTTTTAGACTAGAAATAGGAGAAAACATGAAAAAATTATGCTTAACTATCCTTGCTAGCCTAGCCCTGACCCTAGGACTAGTTAGCCAGGTCCAAGCCGATGAATATTTACGCATCGGGATGGAAGCAGCTTATGCACCCTTCAACTGGACTCAAGACGACGATAGCAACGGTGCTGTCAAGATTGACGGGACCAACCAGTACGCCAATGGTTATGATGTTCAAATTGCAAAAAAAATCGCTAAAGACCTCGGTAAAGAACCCCTCATTGTTAAGACAAAATGGGAAGGACTTGTTCCAGCTCTGACTTCCGGTAAAATCGATATGATTATCGCTGGTATGAGCCCAACCGCTGAACGCAAGCAAGAAATTGCCTTCTCAAGTAGTTACTACACTAGTGAGCCTGTTCTCGTAGTGAAGAAAGACTCGAGCTACGCTAATGCTACTAGCTTAAATGACTTTGAAGGTGCTAAAATCACTTCTCAACAAGGTGTTTACCTTTATGATTTGATTTCTCAAATTCCAGGCGCTCAGAAGGAAACTGCCATGGGAGATTTCGCTCAAATGCGTCAAGCCCTTGAAGCTGGTGTCATTGATGCCTATGTTTCTGAACGTCCAGAAGCCTTAACTGCTGAATCAGCAAATGCTAAGTTCAAAATGATTCAACCTGAACCTGGTTTTAAAACTGGAGAAGAAGATACATCTATCGCTATCGGTCTACGTAAAGATGACGACCGTATCAGTCAAATCAACGCTAGCATTGAAACCATTTCTAAAGATGAGCAAGTTGCGCTCATGGACCGTATGATAAAGGAGCAACCTGCCGAATCTACAACGACAGAAGAAAACAGTAGTAATTTCTTTAGCCAAGTTGCTAAAATTCTAACTGAAAACTGGCAACAACTCTTGCGTGGTGCTGGTATTACCCTTCTCATTTCAATTATCGGTACCATCGTTGGTCTCGTTATTGGTCTGGCTATCGGTATCTTCCGTACGGCACCTCTATCTGAAAATCAATTTATTTTCGGTATTCAAAAACTAATCGGTTGGATTCTCAATATCTATATTGAAATTTTCCGTGGAACTCCTATGATTGTACAATCTATGGTTATCTACTATGGAACTGCCCAGGCTTTCGGAATCAACCTAGACCGTACTCTCGCTGCTATCTTTATCGTTTCTATCAATACCGGTGCCTACATGACCGAAATCGTTCGTGGTGGTATCCTAGCTGTTGACAAAGGACAATTTGAAGCAGCTACTGCACTTGGTATGACTCATAATCAAACCATGCGTAAGATTGTTCTACCTCAGGTAGTTCGAAATATCCTACCTGCTACTGGTAATGAGTTCGTCATCAACATCAAGGATACTTCTGTATTGAATGTTATCTCTGTTGTAGAACTTTACTTCTCAGGAAATACGGTAGCAACACAAACCTACCAATACTTCCAAACCTTTACTATTATCGCAGTTATCTACTTTGTCCTCACCTTTACAGTAACACGTATCCTACGCTATATCGAAAAACGGATGGATATGGATACCTACACAACAGGAGCTAACCAAATGCAAACGGAGGATTTGAAATAATGAATCAACCCATTCTTGAAATCAAACACCTCAAAAAATCCTATGGACAAAACGAGGTCCTAAAAGATATCTCTCTCACTATTCATAAAGGAGAAGTTATTTCTATCATCGGAAGTTCCGGTAGTGGTAAATCAACCTTCCTACGTTCAATCAACTTACTTGAAACACCAACTGAAGGTGAAATCCTTTATCACGGTGAAAACGTCCTTGAAAAAGGGTATAACCTCACTCACTATCGTGAAAAACTAGGAATGGTCTTTCAGTCCTTCAACCTCTTTGAAAATCTCAACGTGCTTGAAAATACAATCGTTGCCCAAACAACTGTACTCAAACGTGATCGCTCAGAAGCAGAGAAAATTGCAAAAGAAAATCTTGAAAAAGTTGGCATGGGAGAACGTTACTGGCAAGCTAAACCAAAACAACTTTCCGGTGGTCAAAAGCAACGTGTTGCGATTGCTCGCGCACTTTCAATGAATCCTGATGCCATTCTCTTTGACGAACCTACTTCAGCCCTTGACCCTGAAATGGTCGGTGAAGTTCTTAAAATTATGCAAGATTTAGCCCAAGAAGGTTTGACCATGATCGTCGTAACCCACGAAATGGAATTTGCTCGCGATGTATCACACCGTGTTATCTTTATGGATAAGGGTGTCATTGCTGAAGAAGGCAAACCAGAAGAACTATTTACAAATCCTAAAGAAGACCGTACAAAAGAATTTTTACAACGTTATCTTCGATAAAAAAAGACTGCAAATGCAGTCTTTTTTCTATTCTTACAAATGAAAAGGCAGATTCTTTTCGAACCTGCCTATATCCAAAGACTAATCTTCAAATTTTTCATGATTTTTATTGTAGAAATCAATTAAGCCGAGGGCTGTTTCAAAGGAAATGTTTTTAACTTTTGCACGTCCTTGAGCCAAAGCAATGATAGACATCTCACGCGCATTCGTTTCCTTAGAAATACGATACCCTGTGATCTTCTTATCACGAACCCAGCTAACAACTGCTTCTACTTTTTCAAAGTTAGACTTAGCCATGTTATTCTCCTATTTTTTTCTTTACGCAATCTCATTCTATATGTTTTTATAGTGTTTGTCAATTAAAACACATATATTAATAACATTATTGCGTTAAGATTGTAATTATTTAGCTTTCAAAGCTGATAATATATGGGTTCGAATATCTTCAACTCCATTAGGATTTGCTGGCAAGAATATTGTATTATTTCCTTGTTTATCTGCAAAATTATTCAATGTATCCAAATACTGATTGGTTAATAGGATTGACATAATTTGTTCTTCAGTTAATTCGACATTGGCTCCTTTTAACTCTTTAATAGAATCAGCAAGTCCATCAACAATTGCTTTTCGCTGCTCTGCGATCCCCACACCATGGAGACGATCTTTTTCTGCCTCAGCTTCTGCCGCTGTAACGATCTTAATCTTATCTGCTTCAGCCAATTCTTGAGCTGCCACTCTCTTACGTTGGGCAGCATTAATCTCGTTCATGGATTGTTTGACTTCTGCATCCGGCTCAACTTTGGTAATGAGCGTCTTAACGATAATATACCCATACGTCGACATTTCTTCTGCTACTTGCTTTTGAACTTCTAATGCAATTTCATCTTTTTTCTCAAACAATTCATCCAAAGTTAACTTAGGAACAGATGAGCGCAATGCATCTTCAATATAAGATTTAATTTGAGCTTCAGGTCTCATCAATTTATAGTAAGCGTCTGTAACGTTTAACTCATTTACACGGTACTGAGTTGCGACATTCATCGTCACAAAAACGTTATCTTGGGTTTTGGTTTCAACCACGATCTCACTCTGTAAAAGGCGTAGCTGCACACGAGCCGCAATTTTATCAATGCCAAATGGTGCCCGTAGATGAATACCACTATTACTTAACTTTTGATACTTACCAAATCGTTCGATAATTGCAACAGACTGTTGACGAACGACATAAACAGAGCTCACTAACACAGCTCCCACAATAAGCATTAGAATAACTAGAACAAGTAAAACTTGTAAAACCATGGGAATCTCCCCCTTTCTTCACTTACATTATAGCACTCGTATATAGGTTAGGCAAATGATATGATAAAAATTTTATAGGATATTAAACAAGCATATTATATAGGGTTTCGTTCCCATTCAAGTTAATATAAGACGGGTCAAATTTCTCCATTCGGTGAATCAAGGCCGCATAATCATGCTTGTTGGCAAGAGCAATCCCGATTAAGACTGGTCCTGTTCCCTTGCTAGCACGTTTAATATACTCAAAACGAGTGATGTCGTCATTCGGTCCTAAAATATCATTTACAAATTCTCGAAGAGCCCCTGGACGTTGCGGGAAGTTGACCACAAAGTAATGCTTGATGCCATCATAAATCAAGGCACGTTCTTCCATCTCTGGCATACGGTTGATATCGTTATTCCCTCCAGAGATGATACAACAAATGGTCTTACCTTTTATATAATCTGACAGTACTTCCAAGGCAGCCACACTAGCAGCTCCTGCAGGCTCCGCTACAATCCCTTGTTTAGAGTATAGATCTATCAAGGTCTCAGAGATTAAACCTTCATCCACTCCGATAAGCGTTTCAACATTTTTACGGGTTGCTTCATAGGTCAATTGTCCAACCTTCTGCACAGCAATTCCGTCTGCAAACTTATCAATTTCTTTGAGTTTGACCGGACCTCCAGCCTCAAATGCTGCCTTCATGGAACGAGCTCCGTTGGCTTCTACCCCCAGAACTTCAATAGCCGGATTCGTTTCCTTTATATAAGTAGAAACTCCTGCAATGAGTCCTCCACCTCCTACAGGCACCAAGACAGTATCAAAATCAATGGATTCTTTTCGCGCTTCTTCTAAAATTTCATAAGCTACTGTTCCTTGACCTGCTTGAACATAGGGGTCATCAAAGGGATCAATAAAAGTACGATTTTCAGCAACTGTATAGTCCTGAGCCGCCTTAGCTGAAGCATCAAAGGTATCACCAACTAATTTGATGGTTACAAAATCTCCACCAAAGAAACGAACTTGCCCAATCTTCTGTTGAGGTGTTGTAATTGGCATAAAGATTGTTGCAGGAATCTTCATCTCGTTACAAGTGTAAGCAACACCTTGAGCGTGATTTCCCGCTGATGCGCACACTACTCCACGTTCACGTTCTTCCTTAGTCAATTGTGAGATGGCATAATAAGCTCCACGAATTTTAAAAGAGCGGACTCGTTGAGCATTTTCTTTTTTGAGATAAATTTTAGCTCCGTATTTTTCGGATAAATAATGATCGTAGTCAAGTGGTGTATTGGCTACGACACCACTCAGAACCTTGTGGGCCTTCACCACATCTTTTGCACTAAGCATAATCTTCTCCTTGATTCTTTTTCAAGATAAAAAGCGGGTTAGGTACCCCCCAACTCGCCTTCTATTTTTATTCTCAAAAATTAGTTGTAGATTTTGAATGCGTCATCGTCGTTTTTACCGACAAATGGCATTGCTTTACGTAATTCAGCACCAACCTTTTCAATTTCAAGGTTCGCTGCTTGTTCACGGTAAGCAGTTAATTTTGGACGTCCAGCTTTGTAGTCGTTCACAAAGTCATTGGCAAATTTACCATTTTGGATATCCGCAAGAACTGCTTTCATGTTTTCTTTCACTTGTTCAGTGATCACACGTGGACCTGAAACGTAGTCACCATATTCAGCAGTATTTGAAATTGATTGACGCATTTTCTTGAATCCACCCTCGTAGATCAAGTCAACAATCAATTTCATTTCGTGAAGCACTTCAAAGTAAGCCAATTCTGGAGCGTATCCAGCTTCAGTCAAGACTTCGAAACCAGCTTCGATAAGGGC
This sequence comes from Streptococcus sp. SCPM-O-B-15277 (M60), assembly GCF_058200335.1. Taxonomy (NCBI): domain Bacteria; kingdom Bacillati; phylum Bacillota; class Bacilli; order Lactobacillales; family Streptococcaceae; genus Streptococcus; species Streptococcus sp. SCPM-O-B-15277 (M60). The sequence continues at coordinate 175,612 of NZ_JBYQGR010000001.1, read as the reverse complement.
AGTCAAGCCACCACAAAGAACTGCTTGTTCACCAAACAAGTCTTCTTCAGTTTCTTCTTTGTATGTTGTCTCAAGAAGACCTACACGTGCTGCACCAACACCTTTACACCAGTCCATAGCGATGTCTTTCGCGTTTCCTGTTGCATCTTGGTAGACAGCGTAAAGTGCTGGAACACCAAATCCTTCTTCGTAAGTACGACGTACCAAGTGTCCCGGTCCTTTAGGAGCACACATGAAGACATCTACATCTGCAGGAACTTTGATGAATTCAAAGTGAATGTTGAAACCATGTGCAAATCCAACCGCATTACCAGCTTCCAAGTTTGGCGCAATTTCTGCTTCGTACAATTCTTGTTGGATTTCATCTGGAGCCAAGATCATGATAACATCTGCCAATTTAGTTGCTTCTGCTACTGTGTATGTATCAAAACCATCTTCTTTTGCTTTGTCAAAAGATTTACCTGGACGTACACCGATGATCACATCGTGACCTGAATCACGCAAGTTTTGAGCGTGTGCATGTCCTTGTGAACCATAGCCAATAACGGCGATTCTTTTACCGTCAAGCGCTGCTACTTTTACATCTTTTTCATATTCCATTTGAACTGCCATAGTTTTTCTCTCTTTTCTATTTTTATTGCCTGTTAGGCTAGATTAACAAATTTAGGTTGGATTTTTAATCACGGGTAAATCCAGTTGCACCCGTACGAGCGATATTCTTGATACCGTATGGTCGAATAACTCGAATCAAAGCTTCACTCTTTTCAGCATTCCCAGTCATCTGAACTGTAATGGAACTTGGAGCCACATCAACAACAGTTGCACGGAAAGGCTGGATAATAGCTAAAATTTCTGCTCGCTTTTCAGCTGGTGCTGCAACCTTTATCAAGATTACTTCGCGCTCCAAGTGTGGTTTATCTGTGATATCACGGACACGAATCACGTCGACCTGACGGTTGAGTTGTTTGATGATTTGCTCCACTTCATCGTGAGATGCAACATCAATGATAATGGTAATCCGTGACACATTAGGATTTTCTGTCGCCCCTACCGAGATACTCTCAATATTGACTTGGCGTCTAGACAAGACACCGGTAAAACGATTGAGAACTCCTGACCGGTTTTGAAGTTTGGCTGTTAACATTCTACGCATTAAACTTCACCCCCAACATCTCATGATTACTCTTACCAGCCGGTACCATCGGTAAAACATGCTCTTTACGAGAAATATCTACCTCGATAAACATTGGTACATCTTCCAAGATGACTTCCAAATCCTTTTCTAAGGTTTCAGGATTATCAAATTTATAATTCTTAATTCCATAGGCTTGAGCCATCAATTGGAAGTCAGGAAGGCTGTCAAAGACTGACTCTGATGTTCGACCATCGTAGAAGGCTTCTTGCCATTGACGAACCATCCCAAGTGAATGGTTATTAAGCATGATGACCTTGATTGGAATCTTGTAGATGTTCAAGATTGCCAATTCCTGATTGGTCATTTGGAAACCACCATCACCGACAAAGAGCACGACCTCCTTATCTGGATTAGCAATTTTTGCCCCAATGGCTGCAGGAACTCCAAATCCCATGGTTCCTAGTCCACCTGATGTTACGAGTTGACGCTCGTTTTGGTATGGATAGTATTGAGCTGTCCACATTTGGTGTTGTCCGACGTCAGTTACGACAATGGCATCACCCTTAGTCAATTCACCAATTCGTTCAATAACTGCTTGTGGTTGGACGACACGTTCCTTCTTATCATAAGAACGAACACGATTCTTATCTTTTGTAACTTTTTCAATCCATTTTTCAGTATTGTTACGAACGATTGGCTCCGCTAGCAACTGCTGCAAGGCCTTTTTCGCATCACCAACAACTGGGATATCAACAGCGATAATCTTACCAATCTCTGCTGGATCGATATCAATATGCGCTACTTTGGCATTCTTCGCAAATGTCTTAGGATTACCAGTCAAACGGTCATCAAAACGACAACCAATCGAAATCATAAAATCAGCTTCAGTCATTGCGATATTGGCTGCAAAGGAACCATGCATTCCACCCATTCCCAAAAACAGTGGATGGCTAGTTGCAATTGTTCCCTGTCCCAAAAGACTGGTAACAACAGGAATTTGATAACGCTCTGCAAATTCATTTAACTCCGCTGCAGCTTCAGCATAACTAATCCCACCACCAGCTAACAAAACTGGCTTCTTAGCCTTAGAGAGTTGCTTCAAGATCTTCTTGATTTGCATCTCATTAGGCTCTAGAGTTGGTTGATAACTTGGTAAATCTATCTCTGAAGAATAGACAAAGTCCGTTTCAAGAGCTGAAACATCTTTTGGCAAGTCAATAACAACTGGTCCTGGACGACCGGTAGTCGCAATGTGCACAGCCTCTGTAATCACACGTGGAATATCCGCCGTCTCTCGAACCTGGTAGTTGTACTTGGTAATCGGCATGGTAATTCCGACAATATCTGCTTCCTGGAAAGCATCCTTACCGATTCCCGCTCTTGCCACTTGACCCGTGAAGACCAAAAGGGGAACACTGTCACTCATAGCATCTGCAATACCAGTAATGGCATTGGTAGCTCCTGGTCCACTTGTGACGACTGCGACACCAAGTTTCCCTGTTGACTTAGCATAACCTTCTGCTTCATGAAGACAACCTTGTTCATGGCGACCTAGAATATGGCGGATACCTTTAAAATTATAAATAGCATCATATAAAGGCAATACAGCCCCGCCTGGATAACCAAAAATCGTATCGATTCCTAGGTCACGGAGCGTTTCCAAAACGAGTTCCGAACCTGACTTTGGTGAGTCTAAAATGATTTTCTCCATCGTTCCCCTTTCTCTTCTCAATAAAATGACTTGTTTCTATAATACCATTTTTTCAAAAATTTTCAAGACAAAAGAAACAATTTTCTGAATTTTCTATCTAGATGTTTTTTCACACACTTCTACTTTTTTATCTATAAACTCGATTTCTTTATTTTGAGAACAATAAAAAGGTTGAAGACAAGTCTGTCTCAACCTTTTTTGTTTTAAATTTTGTACTAATTAAAGTGAGTTAACGTCAACCTTGATACCCACACCTTGAGTAGTTGTGATTGTCAAGCTTGTTACGTAAGTTCCTTTAGCAGTAGCTGGTTTAGCTTTTTGGATTGTTTCGTTGAATGCTTTGAAGTTTTCAACCAACTTGTCAGCTTCAAATGAAACTTTACCGATGATAGCTTGTACGATACCTGCACGGTCAGCACGGTAAGTGATTTTACCACCTTTAGACTCTTCAACTGCTTTAGCAACATCCATTGTTACAGTACCAGTTTTAGGGTTTGGCATCAAGTTACGTGGTCCAAGGACACGTCCAAGGCGTCCAACAAGAGCCATCATATCAGGTGTAGCGATAACTACGTCGAAGTCCAACCAACCGTCGTTGATTTTAGCAACAAGGTCGTCTTCACCAACGAAGTCTGCACCAGCAGCTTTAGCTTCTTCAGCTTTTGCACCACGTGCAAATACAAGAACGCGAGCTGTTTTACCAGTACCGTTTGGCAATACCATTGCTCCACGGATTTGTTGATCAGCTTTTTTCACGTCGATGTTCAAGTTGTATGCAACTTCTACAGTTGCGTCAAATTTTGCAAAGTTAGTTTCTTTTGCAAGAGCTACAGCTTCTTCTACGCTGTATGCTTTTGTGCTGTCGATTTTCTCAAGAGCAGCACGAAGTTGTTTGCTTTTTTTAGCCATTTTCTATTCTCCTTGTAAGTGGTTCAATCGATTTTCATCTCCCACGTCACTTCTCGAAATGATGAAGTCTTGCGGGTTATATAGGGAAGTTATTGATTAGTCAACAACAGTGAATCCCATAGAACGAGCAGTACCTTCGATCATACGCATTGCAGACTCAATGTTTGCAGCGTTCAAATCTGGCATCTTAGTTTCTGCAATTTCTTGTACTTGTGCACGAGTAACTGTAGCAACTTTAGTTTTGTTAGGTGTACCTGATCCTTTTTCAACACCTGCAGCTTTTTTCAAAAGAACAGCAGCTGGTGGTGTTTTAGTAACGAAAGTAAATGATTTATCTTCGTATACTGAGATAACAACTGGAATGATCATACCAGCTTGATCAGCTGTACGAGCGTTGAACTCTTTTGTGAATCCCATGATGTTGATACCAGCTTGACCAAGAGCAGGTCCAACCGGTGGAGCTGGTGTAGCTTTACCAGCAGGGATTTGCAATTTTACAAGTTTTTCGACTTTTTTAGCCATTTTTAAATCCTCCTTTGTGGTTTTGGCGGTAATTTAGAGATTTTTACCTCCCACAAGTATGTTTTACACATACCCTACTATTATACACTAATCTATCTCAAATGCAAGAGAAAAATCCTATTTTTAGAGAAATTTTATTACTGAATTTGGCTATTATTTCTTTCGTGAAAGAGTTCTGTACTACAAACAAAAAACCGCTCTGTTTTGAGCGATTATAAGGGATACTAAATTTTGTAGGAGTCCAGCTTTAAGAGCAGGCTTGTCCCTTTTTCAGTACTTCCACTTTCTACAAATCCAAGGGACTCAAAACATCGTCTGGAGGCATAATTGAAATCATAGATTTCCTGAACTTTTAATTCTTTCCATCCTCTTTGTCGAGCTAGATCAATCAAAGTCTTCAAAACCTTACATCCAAGTCCTTGATGCTGGTAAGTTGGATTACCAATCACAATAGGAATATTCTCCAGAGATAAGGTGACATCCCCAATCGGAAGCCACTCTCCCTTTTCGCGAAACTCAATCCAGAACAAATCCCCGTGTTCCTCTAAATAGGAATACATGGCATTTAATTTTTCCAAACTATAGGGAATTCTAATGCCATCTACCAGTTCCACCAAATCCACATCTTGATACCAGGATAAAGCTGCATCACGATGATCTGCTAAAAAATAGGGAACTAGACGTAGGGAATCATCTATCTGAATAATCTTTGGCATCTTTTTTTGCTCCTAACAACTGCTTCGCTGCTTGATTAAAACCATCACACCAATTGTACCATTTTGCTTCATACTCATCTTCAGGTAAGATATGATTTTTTAAATCCAGAACAGAGTATACCTTTCTTTCCTCGCAAACTTGCGCATAGAGATGATATAGTTCATCACCACCATCTTTATCCCACTCAGCAGAAATCGTATTTTGACCTGCTAACAAAGCTTGGTAAGCTCTGTGATGCCCGTCTGTAATCAACAAGCGATCTCCAAACACAAGAATACTAATTGGATCCATATTGATGATTTCAGCCGACTGATAAAGCATCTGAATATAATGCAACTTCTTTTCTGATAAGTATAGTTGAGTCGGATGAAGATCTTTTATGTTGACTTCCATTTTTATCTCCTCAAGAAGGGCTAAACCCTACTTTTGTTTGCCTGTAAAGCGCCATTGAAAGCGAAGTTTGTCATAAAACGGAAATTCAATGAATAGAATTCCAAGACCCAGACAGAGACTGGCAAGAACATCTGATGGGTAATGAACTCCCAGATAGACTCTAGAAATGATTACACTTACTAGATAGACTCCAAGTAAAATCTGGAAAATGAGCTTTACAGTCCTATCTTTCACTCTCTGTCCCACAATGATAATTAGAGAACCGATTAAGAGGGTTACTGCTAGCGAGTGACCACTAGGGAAAGAAAAGCCCTCTTCTTCGACCAAGTGTAAAATTTCAGGTCGCGGACGTTGATAGAGGTGTTTTAAGGACACAATTAAAATTCCAGCCAAACTAAGATTGCCAGCTACTAAAAGGCTTTCTGACTTCCACTTTTTCAGATAAAAAATAACAGTCAATAGAATTGCCCAAGAAATAACGATTGGTAAGTCAATCAGACGAGTAATTCCACGAAAGATAGTTGTTAATATAGCTGGTAAATCTCCACGGATTGCTGTCTGAATAGACGAATCAAATGGTATCAATTGTTCTGGATAAAACTTAACTACATAACCCAGAATCACAAATAGTAAAAGGGCAAAAGAGCCCTTTGTTAAAAATGTTTGTTTATTTTTCATAGCGTTTCAAAGTTGGTTTTAGAAGGACAAATAATAACCAGAATGAGATGGCAAAAATAAGACCTTCAATCAAATTAAATGGCAAGACCATTGTCAACAAGTAATTACTAAGTCCTAAAATATTCTCAATATCGAAGTTAGCAAATTTTGCATACAAAGGTACAGCATAAACGTAGTTTAGAACGAGCATCGCTATAGTAAGACCAATCGTTCCGGCTAATGAAGCTAGGACAAAACGCATGGTTGTACGCTCTTTTTTCCAAATCAGACCAAAAGCAAGAACAAAGACTCCTAAGGCTACGATATTCATCGGCAAACCAATGTAGGTACTAACTCCTTGGTTGTTCAGAAGGATTTTCAGCAAGGACCGAAGGAATAGCACTCCTAAAGCTGCTGGTAAATCCAAGACCACCAAGCCCACAAGGACAGGTAAGATACTGAATTCAATCCTCAAAAAGGACGCCGCAGGCAAGAGCGGAAAGTCAAAGTACATCAACACAAATGAAAGTGCTGATAAAATTGCAATGGTCGAAAGTCGACGTGTGTTTGTCATAACAGGTTCCTCCAATTTTCTATAAAATCAGAAGAAGTTGGAAAGTTTCTCTCTATCTACTCTCTTAACTATCTCAAAAAATAACCTAGATTTCTAACAAAACCGGTTTTGTTTCTATTATATGTTGAAGCAGAATAGACAAAGCTATCCTTTCGTCTTCTCCCATCCAGACTATACTGTCGGTTGTGGAATCTCACCACATCAGCTTGCGCTCGCGGACTTATTTGGCTAAGATATTTTAGATTTATCTAGATGTCTCAGTCGAAGATAATACTTAAAGTATATCGAGACAAGACAACGAAGAGAAAGCTAAAATAGCTAGTCAAATTTACCGCCGGTCGGGAATCACACCCTGCCCTGAAGACCCTTTTATGATAACAAAAAAAGCATGCAAGCGCAAGCTTTTGATATCTTATAACTATTTTATTTCAACTTATCTGTTTCATAGGTGTGAACCAATTCAAGACCTGCAAAGTTTTGCTGACGGAGAGCCTCGTAGACAATCATACATACTGTATTAGATACATTCAGACTACGAACATGTTCATCATTCATAGGAATTCTGAGAGCTTTTTCTGGATGTTCACGCATAAAATCTTCAGGCAAGCCCTTATCTTCGCGTCCAAAGAGAAAATAGTGATCCCCTTCTGTCGTAAAGTCTGCATCGGAATAGACCTTTTCTGCAAATTTGGAAATCAGGTAAAGTTGACCATTCATTTTTTCAATAAATTCATCTAAACTATCATAGAAATAAATCTCAAGCTTGTCCCAATAGTCGAGCCCAGCACGCTTCATTTTACGATCATCAATTGGGAATCCCATAGGTCTAATAATATGAAGGGGTGCATTCGTCGCTGCACAGGTACGTGCAATATTCCCCGTATTTTGTGGAATTTGTGGTTCAAACAATACAATATGATTTACCATGTCTTGCTTCCTCTCACTGGTGCAAAAAAATAGCCACACTGCCCGGAGTCAAGCTCAGCAAACAGCGTGGTTAAGGCATCGTTAACTTACCTCACAACAGGTTTGAAGTAAATCAGCGAAACTACTGTTTTAGTATATCACTTTCAGCCTGATTGTCAATAGAAATGACTTGATTTTTTTCATTTTTTTTACAAGCATATTTACAAAAGTTAAAAATTTAACTTTAAGGCAGCTATATCCTTGAATTTACCTAGATTGAGAATTTTCGGAACAAGTTTTTTTCATAAATAGATTTTGTATAAAGCAAAATATTCCTTCAAATCCACCGAATCCCTTTATTAAAGAAGGAAACAGTCGGTTGTTGAGTGCTTTTTTTTCTAAAAAAAGGTATGATAGAGACATATTGAAAAAGTAGGTTAACTAACTATGAAGATTATTCTTGTCGGAGGGGGAAAAGTAGGTTCTGCCCTCTGTCGTTCACTCGTTGCTGACAACCATGATGTTGTCTTAATTGAACAGAACGAAACTGTTCTAAAATACTTGACCAGCCGTTTTGACATTATGGGAATCTCAGGTAACGGAGCTGACTTTGCTATGTTAGAGGCAGCCAACGTCCAAGATTGTGATATTTTCATTGCCATGACTCAATACGACGAGGTCAACATGGTTTCGGCTGTTCTCGCTAAAAAAATGGGAGCAAAAGAAACTATTGTTCGTGTGCGCAATCCTGAATATTCCAACCCTTACTTTAAAGAAAAAAATATTCTTGGATTTTCAGTCATTGTAAACCCAGAACTCCTAGCAGCTCGTGCTATCGCTAATATTATAGACTTCCCCAATGCTCTTTCTGTTGAGCGTTTTGCAGGCGGATTGGTCAGTTTGATGGAATTTAAAGTTCGAAATAATAGCAATATTTGTCAGATGTCTATTGCAGATTTTCGTAAAAAGTTTGGTAATGTTATTGTCTGTGCTATCGAACGCGACCATAAACTCATGATTCCTAGTGGAGATATGATTTTAGAAGATAAAGACCGTATCTTTGTGACAGGAAGTCGTGTCGATATGATGCTCTTCCACAACTATATTAAGTCCAGAGTTGTTAAGAGTTTACTCATCATAGGAGCTGGGAAAATTGCTTACTATCTCTTAGGTATGTTAAAAGACAGTCGTATCGATACCAAGGTTATTGAGGTCAATCCTGAAAGAGCTGCCTTTTTCAGTGAGAAATTCCCTAAACTCTACATCGTACAAGGAGATGGAACAACTAAGGATACGCTTTTAGAAGAAAGTGCCCAAAACTACGATGCCGTTGCAACTCTTACAGGCGTTGATGAAGAGAATATTATTACCTCTATGTTCTTGGATAGCGTAGGTGTTCAGAAAAACATCACCAAAGTAAACCGCACTAGCTTGTTAGAAATAATCCACGCAACAGATTTCTCAAGTATCATCACCCCTAAAACAATCGCTGTTGATACCATCATGCACTTTATCCATGGTCGTGTAAATGCGCAATATTCTGACCTTCAAGCTATGCACCACCTTGCAAACGGACAAGTAGAAACTCTTCAATTCCTAATCAAGGAAGCCAATAAAATGACTGGCAAGCCTTTATCTCAATTGAAGCTCAAAAAAGATGTCTTGATTGCGGCTATTATCCGCAATGGAAAAACGATCTTCCCAACGGGAGAAGATATACTCCAGGTCGGTGATAAGTTAGTGGTTATCACTTTGCTTTCAAATATCACCAAGATTTATGACTTGTTAGAGAGGTAAGCTATGAATAGAAGTATGGTACGCTTTCTTCTTGCAAAACTACTCTTGATTGAAGCCGGACTGCTATTAGTTCCAGTTGGTATCGCTCTTTACTATCGAGAATCTAGTCAAGTTTTTACAGCTCTTTTCTCTACCATCGGGATTCTTGTTGTCCTAGGTCTACTCGGAATCATCAGTAAACCTAAAAAACAACGTATCTATGCTAAAGAAGGAGTCTTAATTGTTGCCCTATGTTGGATCCTCTGGTCTTTCTTTGGCTCCCTTCCCTTTGTCTTTTCAGGTCAAATCCCCAATTTTATCGATGCCTTCTTCGAAACTAGTTCCGGCTTCACTACTACGGGAGCAACTATCTTAAATGATGTTTCTGTCTTAAGCCGTTCTCTTCTATTTTGGAGAAGTTTCACCCACCTCATTGGAGGGATGGGGGTGCTAGTTTTTGCCCTAGCTATTATGGACAATGCAAAAAACAGCCACTTAGAGGTTATGAAGGCCGAGGTCCCTGGACCAGTATTTGGTAAGGTGGTATCTAAGCTAAAAAATACAGCACAAATCCTCTACATCCTGTATCTGGCAATGTTCGCCCTCTTTGTAGTGATTTATTATCTTGCTGGTATGCCACTCTACGATAGTTTTGTCATCGCTATGGGAACTGCTGGGACTGGTGGCTTCACTGTTTACAATGATGGAATCGCCCACTATAATAGTTCTCTCATTACCTATCTAACCAGTGTTGGGGTCTTGATGTTTGGTGTCAATTTCAACCTCTACTACTATCTCATGCTTCGTCGAGTCAAGGAATTCTTTTTCGATGAGGAGCTTCGGGCTTATCTCTTGATTGTCGTTGTTTCTACCGGCTTAATTACTCTCAATACACTCCACCTTTATAGTGGCGTTTCACAAAGTTTTGAGATGGCCTTCTTCCAAGTTTCTAATATCATTACGACAACTGGTTTCGGTTACGGAAACATTACAAATTGGCCTTTATTTTCTCAGTATATCCTACTGATGCTGATGGCCATTGGTGGTTCTGCTGGATCTACTGCTGGTGGTCTCAAAGTGATGCGTGGAGTTATTCTAGCTAAAATTGCTAAAAATCAATTTTTGTCTACCATATCACCTCACCGTGTTTTAACTCTCCATGTTAACCAAACAGTAATTGATAAGGATACCCAGCATAAGATTCTGAAGTACTTTGTAGTTTACGTCATGATTCTACTCAGCTTAATGTTCATTATCAGTTTAGATGCTGACAATTTAATGATTGTTACGAGTGCCGTTTTCAGTTGCTTTAACAACATCGGCCCAATTCTCGGAACAACTGCAAGTTTCTCAATTTTTAGTCCATTTTCAAAACTCCTCCTATCCTTTGCAATGATTGCAGGACGTCTTGAAATTTATCCAATCATACTACTCTTTATGAAGCGAACCTGGTCTAAACGTTAGAAATTGTATTATCAAAAGCACATCCCTCAACAAATGAGAGATGTGCTTTTTCTGTTGGATAAGATTTTTTAAAAGACAGTTGAGAATCAAAAAATAACACTTGGGATAAAGTTGATTTTTCGTGAATCATTTTAGTTATAATTTTAAAAAAAACGTAGGGGTATTATATGGAAAAAATGAACAAATCAATCCAACTTCTTTTATTGATTTCCTTGGTATACTTAGGATTCTGTAGTTGCTTATTTTGGCCTGGCATTGTTTTAACTCTCAAACAATCCTGCTTTTACTTTTTACTTCTCTTACTGTTATTAGCAGCCATCTGTACATTTATCCACTATCTCTCAGGACATGATCATGTGAGAAGTCAGCTACACAATCGTAGTCGATCCTTCTTTTTATTGTATGGCAGCATGGTGATCATTAACGTTGCTGGCGCAAGTTTTATTTTATTTGAAAGCATAAACACTGACAGTCTACTACAAAAAGAAATAGTGGACTTGTTACTAATCTCTTTCTTTTTCCTTTTCGGACTTGATCTTGCTACTTTTCTGCCGTTAAACAAATGGAAAAAATTACCAACTCATAAAAAGACAGGCAAGCTCACGACCCTTATCTTTTTTAGTTTGTTTTTTCTGCATAATCCCTTAACCATACTTTCTGTTGGCTTTTATATCCTTTTGGGAGCCAGCTTTCTAAACTTTATATTCCCTAAAACCTTAAGACAAGATTTATCTTTTTATAGTCATATCATCCGAAATATCTTACTTGTATTATCAACACTTATGTTCTGGTAGTTAATAGAATTCCTGTGAGAAGTGTGCTATAATGAAATAAATTTTTTAGGAGATATATGAATGAATTTTTTTAAAGATTATCGTAAACGATTGATTTGGCTAGGAATCTTTCTTGTAGCAATGTGCCTATCGCAAGTTCCTATCGTGACTTTAATGTTACTTCAGAAAACTCAACTTGGATCTATCTGGTCATCTCTAATAGTGGGGCTTGTCTCTACCGCTATTGTGACACTCTTTTTATACGGTGCTCACAAAAGTAAGTTATTAAATTTAAAATCGAAACTCTTTGCTATTAATGACGCCCCTCGAATTGCTCTTAGTTATGTAGCCATTGTCACAGGAAATCTGATTGGTGCGATTTGGTTACAACTTCTGAAGCAAACAACTACTTCGAATCAAGAGGCTATCAATAGCATCATGTCAGAAAGCTCTCTAATTTCCAGCATTTTCGTGGTTGCAATAGTGGCACCTATTTGTGAGGAAGTTATCTGTCGGGGTATCATCCCTACTAAACTCTTCGAAGGATACGAGAAAATTGGATATATTTTAGGTTGGTTTCTCTTCACTATAGCCCATATACCAAATAATCTCCCTTCTTTCTTGATCTATGGCTGGATGTCTGCAGTACTAACTTGGACTGCTTATCGCACCAAACGACTAGAGATGTCTATCTTCCTCCATTTAGTAATTAATGGAGTCAGCATTCTATTGCTTATCCTCCTTACATTCCTTATCAAGGTTGTTGGTATAGATGCCATTCAATAAATGAAGGTTCCACTACTAGTATAATTTAAAATAAAAAGACTAGAAATCTATTTAATTTCTAGTCTTTTTGTTTATTCTTTGAGTGATTCCAAACTAAGTTAATGAGGCAGGTAGCTAATCCACTTTTTAACTGTTACGACGAAAAAGTCCACGAATCGATACCATCCGTGGACTTTTCCTAGTGAAACGTTTAGGTGAACTGCCATAACTGTTACCGTTTATTAGATTACGACACGGAGTTTGGCAAATCGATTATATTTGCCAAACGTAGTTAGTAGGGCAGTTAGCTAGTTCGCCGAATAGCGACTAGCGTCCAACAATTAGGAACTTTAGTTCCAATTGTTGGTACTGAGTTACATTTTTTCTTCCAACTCCACATCTGGATACTTGTCCGCAAACCAGCGGAGGGCAAAGTCATTTTCGAAAAGAAATACTGGTTGATCAAAGCGGTCTTTAGCCAAGATGTTTCGACTTGAAGACATGCGCTCATCTAAGTCTTCTGGTTTAATCCAACGAACGGTCTTTTTACCCATTGGAGTCATGACCACTTCAGCGTTATACTCGCCTTCCATACGGTGCTTAAAGACTTCGAACTGGAGTTGCCCAACAGCACCTAGCATATACTCACCTGTTTGGTAATTCTTATAAAGCTGGATGGCTCCTTCTTGTACCAACTGTTCCATTCCCTTGTGGAAGGATTTTTGTTTCATAACGTTCTTAGGTGAAACCTTCATGAAAATCTCTGGAGTAAAGGTTGGCAGTGGTTCAAACTCAAACTTGTTCTTCCCAACAGTTAGCGTATCTCCAACCTGGTAGGTCCCTGTATCATAAACCCCGATGATATCTCCAGCTACGGCATTGGTCACATTTTCACGACTTTCCGCCATAAATTGGGTGACATTAGAAAGTTTAGCTCCCTTACCAGTTCGAGGCAAATTGACACTCATACCACGCTCGAATTCACCCGATACGATACGGACAAAGGCAATGCGGTCACGGTGACGAGGGTCCATGTTGGCTTGGATTTTAAAGACAAATCCTGAGAAGTCTTTATCATAAGGATCAACAATTTCTCCATCTGTCTTCTTATGACCGTGTGGTTCTGGAGCAAACTTGAGGAAGGTTTCAAGGAAGGTCTGTACACCAAAGTTCGTCAAAGCTGAACCAAAGAATACTGGTGTCAAATCACCCGCAAGAATGGCTTCCTCTGAGAATTCATTTCCTGCTTCATTCAAAAGCTCAATATCGTCTTTCACTTGTTCATAGAAAGGATTGCTAGCAAAGAGTTTATCGCCATCTTCTAGGCTGGCAAAACGTTCATCCCCTTTATAAAGTTCTAGACGTTGGTTATAAAGGTCATAAAGTCCTTCAAAGGCTTTCCCCATCCCAATCGGCCAGTTCATTGGGTAACTCGCAATTCCCAAGACTTCTTCCAATTCTTGCAAGAGATCTAGTGGTTCACGACCGTCACGGTCCAGCTTGTTCATAAAGGTAAAGACTGGAATTCCGCGGTGTTTGACAACCTCAAATAATTTTTTGGTTTGGGCTTCGATACCCTTGGCAGAGTCCACTACCATGACCGCAGCATCCACCGCCATCAAGGTACGATAGGTATCTTCTGAAAAGTCCTCGTGTCCTGGAGTGTCTAGGATATTGACTCGTTTCCCATCGTAGTCAAACTGCATAACAGATGAGGTTACCGAAATCCCACGTTGTTTCTCGATATCCATCCAGTCTGACTTAGCAAAGTTTCCTGTTTTCTTCCCTTTTACAGTACCTGCCTCACGAATCTCTCCTCCAAAATAGAGCAATTGCTCAGTGATGGTTGTTTTCCCCGCGTCCGGGTGAGAGATGATGGCAAAGGTACGGCGTTTCTTAATTTCTTCTTGAATAGTCATATTTCTCTTTCTTTCTACTTTTTTAATGATTTCAATTTATAATCACTCTTTATTACATCGGACCCTAACATTCCTTTCAACACTCCATTATATCGGATTTGGCCTTTTTTTTCAATTATCTAAAGAATAAAAAAATCGCTCTATTAGAGCGATTCTATCTTTTTATTTGAATGTGTTTTATTAGATATTAACAATAAAGCTACTGAAAAGAAAAATTGCGAATATGATGTTCAAAATTAATAAATAAAGCAGGCGCTTTTTTCTATTTTCCAGTTCTTCTTGTTCTTCAATTTCCATTGGATAAACAGCTTTATCCCGCATCAATAGATAGAACAACAGTCCTTCACCTCTTTGACCACCCGCTGTTAAGATTCCCCAAAATTTAGGGTGTTTCATTCCACGAATCGAAGCATCTAATTCAACCAATTTAAACAATTGATAAACAAATATCCCATTTGTCACAACAAGTAAACAAATCAAAGTCAATACATACCAAGTCATGATAAACCTCCTATATTTTACGAATAATCTGCACTAAGATATAGCCCGTCGTACTGATGACGAGTGTTACAGCTAATAAGGTTAGCAGGTAACTTTTCGAAATTGGAATAATAAAAATAAAGAAGAGAAATAGCAAGCAAATATTACATAAAAAAGCTAACATAATCTTGCGATTACTCTTAACAGTATTAGTTGATTCTTCCAAATGCTGAATCATGCTCTCATCTCCTTTCAGCAATTCATCCAAGCTAACTTGGTACAAGTCGCTTAGTTGTAAAACATATAAAATATCTGGATAAAATTTTTCTGTTTCCCAATTTGAAATAGTCTGTCTCGATACATTTAATTTCTCTGCAACACTTTCCTGTGTCATACTACACATTTGTCGAGCTTCTTTTAATTTTTTTCCAATTTCCATCGCTTTTCTCCTTGTTTTTATATCTACATTTTACTCTTTTCCTGTCTAAAATCTAGCAAAATTTTTTTACATCGGCAAAAAATAACCAAAAATCCTGTCAAATTATCTTGACAGGAGTGTAAATTATGAGTTGATTTGTCTTTTGTTAAAATTTAATTGTTTTTGCCAGCGTTTCTTAAACAAGATATCAAAGAGTACTAGGGCTGAAGATAGAATGATTGAAACCAGCAGATACTTTATCCAAATAGGAGCATCCGGAATAAACGGCGTCGTATTCAAAAGCCCGTAATTCCCACCCGTTACTTGATTGACCCCAACCAAGAATAGATTGAGAATAAACGTGTAGGCGATAATCTGATATTTTTTAAGTAAGGTTTTATCGTAATGATTCATCAGATAAACCAGAGAATTAACTAAAAGAGCGTAATGCCCTATCAAGAATGAAAAGCTAGTGATATGAGGGAAATCATATGGATCAAAAACGGGATAGCCCAAAGCAAATACTGCGCCACTGGCTCCCATTAGGGCAAAATACTGCTTGGTTTTACATTTATCTGGTAAGAAAACAACCGCAAACATGGCCAAACGACAATGGTAAAGAGGTAGGCTGTTCGAAAATGGAATGCTAAAACCAATATTCCAAGTGTAAAGAGCCAGCAGTTGCGCTATTTGAATCCACTTAAATAATCGAACAAATTTAGGATTTTTATAGTAAGTAAGGGACCCATATATAGACAAGGCAAGAAGACCTATCATGACTCCATACCAAAAAATGGGAATGGGAGGTGGTGTGGTTTGGGTTCTTGTAATAAAATGATGCATAAAATCTCCTTAAGGTAACGAATTCAGTTGTATATTACCTATTCTTATGTTTATATTTAACGAGTTGATTGATAAGGATGAGAATACCTGTCATCAAACTAGTCACTATCAAATAGTTAAGCAAAACGCCATGATCCCCAATCACAGGGGGTTTGCTCATAAAGCCGTAATTCCCTCCTGTCAAGAGGTTGGCTAGACAGATAATGGCATTGACTCCAAAAGTCATCTGGCATATTTTCCAAATATCCCCTTTTTCAACCTCATAATATCTAACAAGATAAATCAAACAGTTGGCTGAGAGTGCCCAGTGTCCGAAAACATTGTTCAGCGAGGAGACATGAGGGAAAGGAAAGGGATAAAAGACTGGATAAACTAAAGCCATGATAGAACCAAAGACTCCCACTAAGGCAAAATATTGCTTTAAAAATGTCTTATTAGGGGCAAAAAGAATCATCCACATAGCCATCCGACTATGGTAAAAAGGGAGGGCCTCAGACAGCGGTAGGCGCGCTGAAATATACCATGCGTTGATAATCAGCAGTTGAAGCAATTGTCCCCAATACCAAAAATCTCGATAACGTTTAGAGCTTGCATAACGAATCGATAAAGCCGCTACAAGCACCAATGATGTTGGCAATAAAAAGTACCATACTCCCAAATGAGGAGGGACAGTCTTTTTACTGGTAAAAAACAATTCCCAAATTGTCATGTGTCATCCTTAACTTCCAGTAATTCATAAAGAATTCTACCTTTTTGGAATACCAAAATCCCATGCAATTGTATTTTCTAATTTCAACTATTATATCGAAATAAAAAGTATTTTTCAATTTCTACTTCTTTTCAGCTTGACTTGCCTTATTTAGGGGAAAATATGGTAAAATAGAACAGATAAAGAATCATCATTTCACGAAAGGATATCAGATGAAAATTACGCAAGAAGAGGTGACTCACGTTGCCAATCTTTCAAAATTAAAATTCTCAGAAGAAGAAACTGCTGCATTTGCGACAACACTCTCAAAAATTGTTGATATGGTCGAATTGCTAGGCGAAGTCGACACAACTGGTGCCGCACCTACTACAACTATGGCAGACCGTAAAACTGTTCTCCGACCTGATGTGGCTGAAGAAGGAACAGACCGTGACCGCCTGTTTAAAAACGTACCTGAAAAAGAAAACTACTATATCAAGGTACCAGCTATCCTAGATGATGGAGGAGATGCCTAATGACTTTTAATAACAAAACTATTGAAGAGTTGCACAATCTCCTAGTCTCTAAGGAAATTTCAGCAACTGAACTAACCCAAGCAACGCTTGAAGATATCAAATCTCGTGAGGAAGCTATCAACGCTTTTGTGACAATCGCTGAAGATCAAGCTCTTGCTCAAGCTAAAGCTATTGATGAAGCTGGTATTGATGCTGACAATGTCCTTTCAGGAATTCCCCTGGCTGTCAAAGATAATATCTCCACAGATGGTATCCTCACAACTGCTGCCTCAAAAATGCTCTACAACTACGAGCCTATCTTTGATGCAACTGCTGTTGCCAATGTAAAAGCTAAAGGCATGATCGTTGTTGGAAAAACAAACATGGACGAGTTTGCCATGGGTGGATCAGGTGAGACTTCCCACTACGGTGCTACTAAAAATGCATGGGACCAGACCAAGGTTCCTGGTGGGTCATCAAGTGGTTCTGCTGCAGCTGTAGCTTCGGGACAAGTCCGCTTGTCACTTGGTTCTGATACTGGTGGGTCTATCCGCCAACCTGCTGCCTTTAACGGGATTGTTGGTCTCAAGCCAACTTACGGAACTGTTTCACGATTTGGTCTCATTGCCTTTGGTAGCTCATTAGACCAGATTGGTCCTTTTGCTCCAACCGTTAAAGAAAATGCGCTCTTGCTCAATGCTATTGCCAGCGAAGATGCTAAAGACTCTACTTCTTCCCCTGTTCGCATTGCTGACTTTACTTCAAAAATCGGTCAAGACATCAAGGGCATGAAAATTGCTTTGCCTAAAGAATATCTTGGCGAAGGGATTGACCCAGAGGTTAAAGAAACGATTCTGAGTGCTGCTAAACACTTTGAAAAACTCGGTGCTATCGTTGAAGAAGTTAGCCTTCCTCACTCTAAATACGGTGTAGCGGTTTACTACATCATCGCTTCATCAGAAGCTTCATCAAACTTGCAACGCTTTGATGGTATCCGTTATGGCTACCGTGCAGAAGATGCAACTAATCTTGATGAAATCTATGTAAACAGCCGCAGCCAAGGTTTCGGTGAAGAAGTTAAACGTCGTATCATGCTAGGTACTTTCAGCCTTTCATCAGGTTACTATGATGCCTACTACAAGAAGGCTGGACAAGTTCGCACCCTTATCATCCAAGATTTCGAAAACGTCTTTGCGGATTACGACTTGATTTTGGGACCAACTGCTCCTAGCGTTGCCTACGACTTGGATTCACTCAACCATGATCCAGTTGCTATGTACTTAGCTGACCTCTTGACCATCCCTGTCAACTTGGTGGGTCTCCCAGGTATTTCTATTCCTGCTGGATTTGTCCAAGGTCTACCAGTAGGACTCCAATTGATTGGTCCTAAGTATTCAGAAGAGACTATCTACCAAGTTGCTGCTGCCTTTGAAGCAACAACAGACTACCACAAACAACAACCCGTGATTTTTGGAGGTGATAATTAATGAACTTTGAAATAGTCATTGGACTTGAAGTCCACGTAGAGCTTAACACCAATTCAAAAATCTTCTCACCTACTTCTGCCCACTTTGGAAACGACCAAAATGCCAATACAAACGTGATTGACTGGTCTTTCCCAGGAGTTCTGCCAGTTCTCAATAAGGGTGTTGTCGACGCTGGTATCAAGGCAGCTCTTGCCCTCAATATGGACATTCATAAAAAGATGCACTTTGACCGCAAGAACTACTTCTATCCTGATAATCCAAAAGCCTACCAAATCTCTCAGTTTGATGAACCAATCGGTTACAAGGGCTGGATTGAAGTTGAACTAGAAGATGGTACGACCAAGAAAATCGGTATTGAACGTGCTCACTTGGAAGAAGATGCCGGTAAAAACACGCATGGTGCAGATGGTTACTCTTATGTCGACCTCAACCGCCAAGGGGTCCCATTGATTGAGATTGTATCTGAAGCAGATATGCGTTCGCCAGAAGAAGCTTATGCTTATCTAACAGCCCTCAAGGAAGTTATCCAATACGCAGGTATTTCAGACGTTAAGATGGAAGAAGGCTCTATGCGTGTGGATGCTAACATCTCCCTTCGTCCTTATGGTCAAGAGAAATTCGGTACCAAGACTGAGTTAAAAAACCTCAACTCCTTCTCAAACGTTCGCAAAGGTCTTGAATACGAAGTCCAACGCCAGGCTGAAATACTTCGCTCAGGTGGTCAAATCCGCCAAGAAACGCGTCGTTACGATGAAGCTAATAAAGCTACTATCCTCATGCGTGTTAAGGAAGGCGCTGCAGACTATCGTTACTTCCCAGAACCTGACCTACCACTCTTTGAAATCTCAGACGAGTGGATTGAAGAAATGCGCACAGAGTTGCCAGAGTTTCCAAAAGAAAGACGTGCTCGCTACGTATCTGCCCTTGGTTTGTCAGACTACGATGCTAGCCAGTTAACTGCAAATAAAGTCACTTCTGACTTCTTTGAGAAAGCTGTTGCCCTCGGTGGTGATGCCAAACAAGTCTCTAACTGGCTCCAAGGCGAGGTTGCTCAGTTCTTGAATGCAGAAGGCAAGACACTAGAACAAATCGAGTTAACTCCAGAAAACTTAGTTGAAATGATTGCCATCATCGAAGACGGTACTATCTCATCTAAGATTGCCAAAAAAGTTTTTGTTCACCTAGCCAAAAATGGTGGCGGTGCTCGTGAATACGTCGAAAAAGCTGGTTTGGTACAGATTTCAGACCCTGAAGTCTTGATTCCAATTATCCACCAAGTCTTTGCGGATAACGAAGCCGCAGTTGCTGACTTCAAGTCAGGAAAACGTAATGCAGACAAGGCCTTTACTGGTTTCCTCATGAAAGCTACTAAAGGACAAGCGAATCCACAAGTCGCCCTCAAGTTACTTGCCCAGGAATTAGCTAAGTTGAAAAATAACGAATAAACTATACTTAGATAAATAGCCTTTTCTACTGGAAAATAAACTTGGATAAGGAGAATCTATGAATAAGTTTTTAAAATTTTTATTTGCTTTTGTCGCCCTTGCAATGGTAGGAGCCTCTGTATTACAACTCTTTTTCCCATCCTATATGGCTAATCACTCAGGTTACGGTTTCTCAGTCGGATGGCAGAGAGAGATCGGAATTTGGAATCTAGCCGTTTTAATCATGATTGCTGCTGCTAATCTAAAATACGACTGGTTTTACTTGCGAATGATTCTCCTATCTCTCATCATTGGTGGTGCCGGAATAGGAACCAACCACCTCTTCAATTTTATAGATTCTCATTCGCCCGTAAATGCCATCGGCGCAATCGAAAATTACCTCTTGGTATTTGGATGGATTCTTGGTTGGGTAATTGAAAACCATACTAGGAAAAATAACTCACATAGTTAGGAGACATATGAAAAAGTTATATACTCTTATCGCTACTTTCTTGCTTCTTCTCTTTGTGACACCCCTGCAATCAATCGATGCAGGTGTTGGACATTCTCGAAGTGGTAGCTCTAGCCACAGTAGCTCACGAAGCAGTAGCAGTTCTCGAAGTAGTAGTTCTAGCCGAAGTCGTTCAAGTGGTAGTTCTTCTTCTAGAAGCAGCTATCGTTCTGGCGATAGTTACTCAAGTTTAGATGGTTCTCTAGGGACAGGAATGAGCATTCTTATCATGTTTGGTGTCGGAGCTTTCTTACTCTTCATGCTCATCAAATATTTGAGTGACCAGAATTCATCATCTGGTAAATCTTATGGCAGCTCGCCTAGCTACAATGCTGAACCAACACTTCACCGTCGAGTGATAAACAACACCTTGGCTATCGATCGTGTCCGTTCTGGGGACCCAAACTTTGATGCAGACACTTTCACTTCATGGGTTAAAGAAGTCTATATCCAATTACAGGCAGCCTGGACTAAAAAAGATTGGAATTTGGTGCGTTCTCTTGAAAGTGCCAGCCTCTACTCTCAACATAGTGCCCAACTGGAAGACTATATCCAATCTCAAACAACGAATATTTTGGAACGAGTTTATGTCGAGAATGTTCGAATCAAAGATTTCTACGAAAATCCAGATGGAAATGATACTCTAGTTGTTATCCTTTCATCTACTTTGAGAGACTATGTCATCGAAGATAAGACTCGTAAGGTTATTGAGGGAGACCCTCAAAAAGATTTATTTACAGTTTATCAAATGAACTTCATCCGCAAACATGGCAGTCAAACCGAAAGCTCTGTCCAAGATGAAGCCGTTAGCGACCGCTGTCCAAACTGTGGCGCTCCACTGAAAATATCAGCTATCAGCAAATGTGACTATTGCGGATCTGATATCACCCGTAGTCCAAACCAATGGGTTCTTGATACCTATGAAGTTGTGGATGAAGACGAACTATATAATTAGGAGGAAATTATGGGATTTATTCGTATGGCCAAAGAGCAAATTAAGGGAGTTGTTGATGTTGCCAAAACTGCTGGTATTAATAGTATTAATGACAGTAAATTTAAGGAAGCCGTTGTACTTCCCGAACACGTATCATCAGAAGCATTAGCTGTTAAAGGAATTCTTCTTACAAAAGACCCTGACGGAGTTTCTAGACAAGGTAATCAACATACCGGACTTTTAACAGATGGTTCAGTTGTCATTGTTCCTCAAGGTTATGTTGCTATCCTTGTAAATAATGGTACTTTCCTTGGTGATGTCTTAGAAGCTGGTAGCCATGAATGGCGCTCTGGCGACAACGCTTGGCTTCTAGAAAAAGGCGGAATAAGAGGAACTTGGGAAAACTTCAAGCACCGCTTTTCATTCGCTGGTCAAGTCGTTACTCAACAAGAAATCATCTTTGTCCGTGTCCAACCGATTGCGGGTAATAAATTTGGTACACAAAACGCTGTAGAATACTTCAGTGAACGTTACCAACAATTACTCAATATCCGTTTCTATGGTTTGTTTGATATCAAGATTTCTGACCCAGTACTTTTCTACGTTAGCTCTATCAGTCAACAGATTGACGAACATAAACCATTTACACTCCAAAATATTGCTCAAGGAACTCTTCGACAAAATATCTCTCCTAAAATTGCGATTGCAATTGCCAAATTTACTAATGAGTACCGAGTTGATATCTATAGCCTAAATGCTAATCAAGATACTTTTAATGAGATTGCTAAACAAGAAGTCAATAAGGTATGGACTGGTCTTTACGGTATTGAAGCAACCAATATCCTTCTTGAGGATTTGAGCTACGACCAAGAAAGCTTGGAACTTGTACGTAAACTTGATAGCGAACTCGTTGCTATGAAATACAATACCATCGAAATTGAAGAACGTCGTGCTCGTAACGAAGCTCTCATTGCTGCAGCTAATAACGAAGGTAATGGCAATGGTATGAACATGTTTATGGGTATGAATCTCGGTCAAACTCTCGGTGGTCAACTAACCCAACAAGCTCAGCCTGTTAGCCCAAATCAAACCGTTCCCCCAGTTCAACCCGCTGATCCAAACCAAGCATTTACTCCGGTCCAAACTGCAAGTCCTGAGCAAGTTGCTAGCCCAGTAGAAACTGTTATCCCTGAACAACCCGCTAACTCAGTAGAAACTACTAATCCAGAAGTAACAACTCCTGCAGAAGAAACTACTAGTCAAGAAAAACCAACTAATAAAAACTTCTACATCGAAGTCGATGGCAAGTACGTATTGGTAACCAAAGATGAAGAAGGAAACATCGTTCCTGTCAACTAATTTCACTTCCCTGATATTTGAGAAATCTTACGACTTATGATACAATAAAGAGTAAATTATTTTATTAAAGAGGTAAAAACATGATTGAAGCAAGTAAATTAAAGGCTGGTATGACCTTTGAAACAGCTGACGGAAAATTGATCCGCGTTTTGGAAGCTAGCCACCACAAACCAGGTAAAGGAAACACTATCATGCGTATGAAATTGCGTGATGTCCGTACTGGTTCAACATTTGAAACTAGCTACCGCCCAGAGGAAAAATTTGAACAAGCGATTATCGAAACTGTGCCAGCACAATACTTGTACAAAATGGATGATACAGCTTATTTCATGAACACTGAAACTTACGACCAATACGAAATTCCTGTTGTAAATGTTGAAAATGAATTGCTTTACATCCTTGAAAATTCTGAAGTTAAAATTCAATTTTATGGAACTGAAGTAATCGGTGTAACAGTACCTACAACTGTTGAATTGACAGTTGCTGAAACTCAACCTTCTATTAAAGGTGCTACTGTTACCGGTTCTGGTAAACCAGCTACAATGGAAACTGGACTTGTCGTTAACGTTCCAGACTTCATCGAAGCAGGACAAAAACTCGTTATCAACACTGCAGAAGGAACTTACGTTTCTCGTGCCTAATCTCTAGAAAGAGGTCATTCTATGGGAATTGAAGAACAATTAGGCGAAATCGTTATCGCCCCACGTGTACTTGAAAAAATCATTGCAATCGCTACAGCTAAAGTTGATGGTGTCCACTCTTTTTCAAACAAATCAGTATCTGACACCCTTTCAAAACTTTCACTCGGCCGTGGTGTCTATCTAAAAGAATCTGAAGAAGAGCTAACAGCTGATATCTATCTCTATCTTGAGTATGGTGTCAAGGTTCCTAAGGTTGCAATGGCTATTCAAAAAGCTGTAAAAGATGCCGTTCGTAATATGGCTGATGTTGAACTCAATGCTGTGAATATTCACGTTGCTGGTATTGCACCAGATAAGACACCAAAACCAGCATTAAAAGATTTGTTTGATGAGGACTTCCTCAATGACTAGTCCATTATTAGAATCTAGACGCGAACTACGAAAATGTGCCTTCCAAGCACTGATGAGTCTTGAATATGGTTCTGATATTGAAACAGCTTGTCGCTTCGCTTATACTCATGATCGAGAAGACGACGAGGTAAAACTCCCTAGCTTCCTAATCGATCTTGTATCTGGTGTTCAAGCTCAAAAAGAGGAACTAGACAAACAAATCACTCAGCATTTAAAGGCTGGTTGGACGATTGAACGTTTAACCTTAGTTGAAAAGAATTTATTGCGTTTGGGAGTTTTCGAAATCACTTCATTTGATACTCCTCAACTCGTAGCTGTGAATGAAGCTATTGAACTTGCAAAAAGCTTTTCAGATCAAAAATCAGCCCGTTTCATCAACGGACTGCTCAGCCAGTTTGTAACTGAAGAAAACTAAATATAGAAAAAAGTGTTTGACTATTATCAAACACTTTTTTACTACACTTCCATCGAAACTTGGAGTCCAGGTTAACAAAAAAGCTAGAACTTATAATAGTTCTAGCTTTTTTATGTTTTTAATATTTTCTAAAGCGTTGGTAACGATCTTCAATGAGTTGATCTAGTGGCAGTTTACCAAGTTCATCAAGTTCTGCTCGGAGTTGTTCTTTGACTTGCTTGATTAAATCTTTGCTTGATAGGCCCACCTCAGAAATAACCTTATCTACAATCTTCATATCTAGCAATTCGAAAGAAGTAATTTTCATCAACTCTGCAGCTTCCATGGCACGACTGCCATCTTTCCAAAGAATAGACGCAAATCCTTCAGGACTGAGAACTGCATAGATTGAGTTTTCTAACATCCAAACACGGTCTGCTACGGCAAGAGCGAGGGCTCCACCAGAACCACCTTCACCAATAATAATAGCGATTATCGGCACCTTAAGATCGCTCATCTCCATGAGGTTACGAGCAATAGCTTCACCTTGACCACGTTCCTCTGCTCCAACACCAGGATAGGCACCTGCCGTGTTGATAAAGGTTACAACAGGGCGGCCAAATTTTTCAGCCTGCTTCATCAAGCGAAGGGCTTTTCGATAACCTTCAGGATGAGGTTGTCCAAAGTTACGATTAAGATTATCTTGTAAGCTTTTACCTTTTTGGATCCCAACAACAGTTACCGCTTGGTCTCCCAACCAACCGATACCACCAATAATGGCACCATCATCTCGGAAAGAGCGATCACCATGTAGCTCTACAAAGTCATCAAATATTCCTGTTGCGAAGTCCAAGGCAGTTAAGCGGGTTTGTTCACGTGCTTCTCTGACGATTTTTGCAATATTCATCAACAATCCCCCTTATGTAACCTTACTAATCGAGCAATCATATCTGGCAATTCTCTCCGTTTAACAATCGCATCCACAAAGCCATGTTCTAACAAAAACTCTGCCTTCTGGAAATCCTCTGGCAAATCTTCCCTTACGGTATTTTCAATGACACGGCGTCCAGCAAATCCTACTAAACTTTGAGGCTCTGCCAAGATGATATCACCCTCCATAGCAAAGGAAGCTGTCACTCCCCCAGTTGTTGGATCCGTAAGGATCGTCAGATAAAAGAGACCTGCATTGGAATGACGTTTAACTGCAGCAGAAATCTTAGCCATCTGCATCAAACTCATGATTCCTTCCTGCATACGTGCTCCACCAGATGCTGTAAACAAGACGACTGGTAATTTTTCAGCTGTCGCGTATTCAAACAAACGAGTGATTTTTTCACCAACTACTGTTCCCATAGATGCCATGATAAAATTAGAATCCATGATTCCGAGAGCAACTTTTTCACCCTTAATCAAAGCAGTTCCTGTGACAACAGCCTCATCAAGACCTGTTTTTTCACGCATAGAGGCTAATTTTTTCTGGTAACCTGGAAATTCCAATGGATCTTGCGTCTCAATTCCTGTGAACATCTCTAGGAAGCTTCCCATATCAATGGTTAAAGCAAGGCGCTCTTGTGCTGAAATACGGAAGGTATAGCCACAGTGAGGACAAATACGTTCACTCCCCAAGTCCTTTTGGTAAATCGTATATTTGCAACCTGGACATTGGGAGAAGAGCTCATCTGGAACCTCTGGCTTGGTCTGAGGTTGATTTACAGTCGAACGATTGGGATTGATTCGAATATATTTATCTTTTTTACTAAATAGAGCCATACATCCCCCTTTTCAGTCTTATACTATTTTTACATTATTCTTTTTCTTGATAGTGTGGTAAGAAAGTTTCCATCAAGAATGAAGTATCGTAGTCTCCTGCTATCACGCGACGATCTGAAATCAAATCGAGTTGGAAATCAGCATTAGTGACAACCCCTTCAATTTCGAGCTCATAAAGAGCTCGTTGCATTTTCATGAGTGCATCAAAACGATTTTCACCATGAACAATAATTTTAGCAATCATACTATCATAGTATGGCGGAATGGTATAACCAGGATAAACTGCAGAGTCCACTCGCAAGCCCACACCACCACTTGGTAGATAAAGATTGGTAATTTTCCCTGGACTTGGTGCAAAATTAAAGGCTGGGTTTTCTGCGTTGATACGGCACTCAATAGCATGTCCTTTTAGAACAATGTCTTCTTGCTTCAAGGTCAATGGTTGACCCGCTGCGATACGGATTTGTTCCTTAACAATATCTACACCTGAAACAAATTCAGTTACCGGGTGTTCCACTTGGACACGCGTATTCATCTCCATAAAGTAGAATTTGCCAGTCGCTTCATCTAGTAGGAATTCAATCGTACCAGCATTTTCGTAGCCTACAGACTCCGCTGCACGAACTGCCGCAGCACCAATTTCATTACGAAGGGTTTTTCCAATAGCAATCGAAGGACTTTCTTCTAAAACCTTTTGGTTATTCCGTTGAAGTGAACAGTCACGCTCACCTAGGTGAATAACATGTCCCATTTGGTCGGCAAGAATCTGTACTTCAATATGGCGAGCAGGATAGATCACACGCTCAAGGTACATCGCTCCATTACCAAAGTTGGCTTTGGCTTCACTTGAGGCTGTTTCAAAGGCTGACACAAGATCTTCTGCTTTTTCAACCTTACGAATCCCTTTACCACCACCTCCAGCTGAAGCTTTCAGCATAACTGGATAACCAATTTTTTCAGCAATAGCGAGGGCCTCTTCTGCAGTATGGACTTCGCCATCTGATCCTGGAATGACAGGTACATTAGCTTTAATCATTTGAGCACGGGCGTTAATTTTATCTCCCATGACATCCATGACACGAGCTGATGGTCCGATAAATTTGATACCGACTTCTTCACACATGGTTGCAAATTTGGAATTTTCACTTAAAAAACCAAATCCAGGGTGAATAGCTTCAGCTTCAGTCAATACCGCAGCTGATAGGATGGCATTGATGTTCAGATAAGATTCTGTAGCCTTCCCAGGGCCGATACAGATAGCCTCATCAGCCAAAAGCGTGTGGAGAGCTTCCTTGTCAGCAGTTGAATAAACAGCAACTGTTGCAATTCCTAATTCTCGTGCCGCACGAATAATACGAACAGCGATTTCACCACGATTTGCAATTAAAATCTTACGAAACATGGAAAACCTCCCTAGTTTCCAATAGCAAAGGTTAGTGTACCGCTTGCTGCAAGCTTACCATCTACTTCTGCCTTCGCTTCTACAACGGCGATTGTGCCACGACGTTTGACAAAAGTTGCTGTCATGACAAGCTGATCACCAGGAACAACTTGCTTTTTAAATTTGACTTTGTCCATACCAGCATAGAAGACAAGCTTCCCTTTATTCTCAGGTTTTGAAAGTTCCAAAACACCTGCTGTCTGTGCTAAGGCTTCCATGATTAGTACGCCTGGCATCACAGGATAAGCTGGGAAGTGTCCGTTAAAGAAAGGTTCATTAATCGTTACATTTTTAATGGCAACGATTGTATCTTCATTGACTTCTAAAACACGATCCACTAAAAGCATAGGATAGCGGTGGGGTAAAGCTTCTTTAATTCCTTGAATATCAATCATTTGATACGTACCAAGCCTTTCCCGAACTCAACCATTTCTTCATTTTCAACAAGAATTTCTGTTACAACACCATCTTTAGGTGCTGGAATTTCATTCATGACCTTCATAGCTTCGATGATGACCAGGGTTTGACCTTTTTTAACAGCATCACCGACTGAAACAAAATTAGGTTTGTCTGGTCCGGCAGCCAAGTAAGCAACTCCGACAAGCGGACTTTCTACAAGGTCTCCTTCGGCTACAGATTCACCAGCACCTGATTCTGAAACTGCTTCTACAACTGGAGCTACAGTTTGGGTTTGTGGTGCAACAGTAGATTCAGTTGCTGAAACCACTGGTTGAGGTGCTGGACTTGTTTCTGAAATAAGTTTTGCTTCATTCTTACTGAAGAGCAACTCATCCGTTCCATTTTTATAAGAAAATTCTCTCAAGCTTGACTGGTCAAATTGTGCCATCAAGTCTTTGATTTCATTTAAATTCATCTTTACTTATTCTCCCAACGTTTGAAAGCAAGAACTGCATTATGCCCACCAAATCCAAAGGTGTTTGAGATAGCATAAGGAATTTCACGTTCCACGCCTTGTCCATAAATAACGTTTGCTTCGATGTAGTCTGACAACTCTGTAGTTCCAGCTGTCATTGGTACATAGTTGTTACGGATTGCTTCAATTGTTGCAATGGCTTCAACTGCACCAGCTGCACCAAGTAAGTGTCCTGTAAATGACTTGGTTGAAGATACAGGTACTTCCTTACCAAGAACCGCTACGATAGCACCACTTTCTCCCTTTTCATTAGCAGGAGTTGATGTACCGTGAGCATTGACATAAGCTACTTGGTCTGGTGTAATCTCAGCTTCATCTAAGGCAAGTTTGATAGCTTTAATAGCACCTTGGCCTTCTGGATGTGGTGAAGTCATATGGTAGGCATCACAAGTGTTCCCGTAACCAACAACTTCCGCTAGGATAGTTGCTCCGCGTTTTTCAGCATGTTCTAAGCTCTCAAGAACCAACATCCCTGAACCTTCACCCATGACAAATCCATTACGGTCTTTATCAAATGGAATAGAAGCGCGAGTTGGATCCTCTGTTGTTGAAAGAGCTGTCAAGGCTTGGAATCCGGCAATCGCAAATGGAGTAATTGAAGATTCTGATCCACCAACGAGCATGATGTCTTGGAAACCAAATTTGATAGAACGGAAGGCATCTCCGATAGCATCATTTGATGAAGCGCAAGCTGTGTTGATAGATTTACAGATACCATTGGCACCAAAGCGCATAGCTACATTTCCTGCAGCCATATTTGGCAAGGCTTTTGGAAGTGTTAATGGTTTAACACGTTTTGGTCCTTTTTCGTGAAGTCGAAGGACTTGGTCTTCGATTTCTCTGATTCCACCGATACCTGATGCAACGATGACACCAAAGCGGTCTTTATCAAGTGCTTCTACGTCAAGATTAGCATGGTCAACTGCTTCTTGAGCAGCATACAAGGCATACAAAGAATAATCATCGAAACGATTAGTATCTTTTTTTACAAAATATTTGTCAAAAGGAAAATCATTAATCTCTGCTGCATTATGGACGTCAAAAGCACTGTGATCAAACTTGGTGATTTCACCAATCCCAATCTTTCCATTCTTTAAACTGTTCCAAAATTCTTCTGGTGTATTCCCAATTGGAGATGTTAATCCATAACCTGTTACTACTACACGATTTAGTTTCATTTTCATACCTCTATTTTAACTCTTATTGCATGGTAAGTCCACCATCAATTGCAATGACTTGTCCCGTTAGATAATCTTGGCTTGCAAGAAAGGCTGTCACCTCTGCGACCTGCTCAGCTTGGCCAAATTGTTTCATCGGAATTTGTGCTA
This sequence comes from Streptococcus sp. SCPM-O-B-15277 (M60), assembly GCF_058200335.1. Taxonomy (NCBI): domain Bacteria; kingdom Bacillati; phylum Bacillota; class Bacilli; order Lactobacillales; family Streptococcaceae; genus Streptococcus; species Streptococcus sp. SCPM-O-B-15277 (M60). The sequence goes on along the minus strand of NZ_JBYQGR010000001.1, from coordinate 145,813 downwards.
ACATGGCATCTTTTACCTTATCAGATAGGACTGCAGTCATATCTGATTCGATCATTCCTGGTGCAATGGCATTGACACGCACATTACGATTGGCTACCTCACGTGCTACTGATTTGGTAAATCCAATTAGACCAGCCTTAGAAGCAGCGTAGTTCGCTTGACCGATATTTCCCATCAAACCAACGACACTGGACATATTGATAATGGCCCCTTCACGAGCTTTTATCATCTGCTTCAAGACTGCTTGCGTCATGTTGAAGGCTCCCGTTAGATTGACTTTCAAGACCTTCTCAAAATCTTCTTCTGTCATCTTCAGCATGAGAGTGTCTTGAGTAATCCCAGCGTTATTCACTAGGACATCAACTGAACCTAGCTCTTCAATGGCTTGGTCTACCATGCGTTTTGCATCCGCAAAGTCTGAAACATCACCAGAAATAGCAAGTACCTTCACACCATATGGTTTAAACTCGTCTAGAAGCTCCTCGGAGATTTCACCACGACTATTCAAGACAACGTTGGCTCCCAAGCTAGCAAATTTATGAGCAATGGCAAGACCAATTCCTCGACTTGAGCCTGTAATAAAGACATTTTTCTGTTCTAGTTTCATTTTTCTCCTTTCAGAACTTCTACCATTTTGGTCTAATTTTCTAAGAGTGCTTGTAGACTTGCTTGATCTTCAACATTTGCAAGTTGAGCAGTTTTATCAATCTTTTTGACGAATCCTGACAAGACTTTTCCAGGGCCAATCTCGATAAAACGAGTTGCACCAGCTTCTTGCATGACTGCAATGCTTTCATAAAAACGAACAGGTTCCTTAACTTGACGAGTCAAGAGTTCTGCAATTCGTTCTTTTTCCATGACCTTTGCTTCTGTATTACCAACAAGTGGACAAGCAAAGTCATTAAACTCAACATCTTCTAGGACTTGAGCTAATTTTTGACTAGCAGATTCCAATAAAGCTGTATGGAAAGGTCCAGAAACATTTAGCGGAATTAAGCGTTTTGCTCCTGCTTCTTGCAAGAGTTCAACTGCACGATCAACAGCAACCACCTCACCACCAATAACAATTTGACTTGGGGTATTGTAGTTAGCTGGAGTCACAACACCAAGTTGAGAAGCTTCTTGACAAGCTTGTTCAATAACTTCAACTGGAGTATTGAGAACGGCTACCATTTTACCAGACTCAGCAGGTGCCGCTTCTTCCATATAAGATCCACGCTTAGCAACTAGAGCCACCGCATCCTCAAAATCCAAAGCACCACTAGCTACGAGGGCAGAATATTCACCAAGAGACAGACCTGCCACCATATCTGGTTGGTAACCCTTCTCCTTTAGTAGTCGGTAAATGGAAACGGATGTAGCCAAAATAGCTGGTTGTGTGTAACGAGTCTGATTTAGCTTCGTTTCATCGTTATCAATCAAGTCACGAAGATCATAACCCAAGACCTGGCTAGCTTGGTCGATTGTTTCCTTGACGATAGCATATTGGTCATATAGTTCACGTCCCATTCCAAGGTACTGGGCTCCTTGACCTGCAAATAGAAAGGCTGTTTTAGTCATTTCTTGTAACTCCTGCCCAACGAGCGGCTTCTTTTTGAATTTTCTCAGCTGCACCATAGTAGATATCTTTTAAGATTTCTTCAACTGTTTCTTCTTTAGATACCAAACCTGCAATCTGGCCGGCCATTACTGAACCGCCATCTACATCACCATGGACAACAGCCTTAGCTAAGGCTCCAGCGCCCATTTGTTCAAAGATTTCTAGGTCTGGATTTTCTTGTTTAAAGGCATCTTTTTCAGCTTGCTCGAAATCACGAGTCAATTGATTTTTGATAGCACGAACTGCATGACCAAAATGTTGTGCTGAGATAGTTGTGTCAATATCACGAGCTTTCAAAATCTTAGCTTTGTAGTTTGGATGAGCATTTGATTCTTTAGCAACTACAAAACGAGTTCCTACTTGCACAGCTTCCGCACCAAGCATAAATCCAGCAGCAGCTCCCTCACCGTCTGCGATACCACCTGCAGCGATAACAGGAATTGAAACAGCCGCCGCAACTTGACGAACCAAGGTCATGGTTGTTAATTTACCAATGTGTCCACCAGCTTCCATACCTTCACAAATGACAGCATCTGCACCGATTTTTTCCATACGTTTAGCCAAAGCTACGCTAGGAACTACAGGAATAACAGTGATTCCTGCTTCATGAAATCGCTCCATATATTTACTTGGGTTTCCTGCACCAGTTGTGACTACCTTAACCCCTTCTTCAATCACAAGGTCAACAATATCATCAACAAATGGAGACAAGAGCATGATATTGACACCAAAAGGCTTGTCTGTTAAAGATTTAATCTTATCGATGTTGGCTTTAACCACTTCTTTAGGTGCGTTTCCTCCACCAATGATACCGAGACCACCAGCTTTTGAAACAGCTCCAGCCAAATCGCCATCTGCTACCCAGGCCATTCCACCTTGGAAGATAGGATATTTAATATTTAATAGTTCAGTGATACGTGTTTTCATATTGCCTCCATAAGTCTTGCTTACGTAATAGTTCGACTTTATTATAATTTGACGGTCAAACTATTACCTAAACAAGAGGGAGCGGGTCTCCCCTACTCCTTCTTTATTTATTCTAATTATTTAGTTTGCTCTTCAACGTAAGCAACCAAGTCGCCAACTGTTTTCAAGTTGTCTTCAGCTTCGATTTGGATATCAAAAGCGTCTTCGATTTCTGAGATTACTTGGAACAAGTCCAATGAATCTGCATCCAAATCATCAAAAGTAGATTCAAGTGTTACTTCTGATGCATCTTTTCCAAGTTCTTCAACGATAATTTCTTGTACTTTTTCAAATACTGCCATGATAGACTCCTTTAAAATAAATAGTTTTTTTATAACAATGTGATCACCACATGATTACCTAAATTGTAACAATAAGTGTGCCCCATGTCAAACCTCCACCGAAACCTGACAAGAGAATTTTTTGGCTACCATCCAAATGGATGAGCCCTTCTTCTACACACTCAGAAAGTAAAATCGGGATACTTGCCGCACTAGTATTTCCATACTTCATCATATTAGCAGGAAGCTTGTCACGATCGACACCGATTTTTCTAGCCATCTTATCTAAAATTCGAATATTAGCTTGATGAAGCAAGAGATAATCGAGTTCATCTGCTGATATTGGACTTTTTTCGATGGTCTGTTTAATAGATTTAGCCACGTCTCGAATTGCAAAGTCAAAAACTGCTCTCCCATCCATTTTCAAGAAAATATCTGGTTCTTCTTGAATCGAAAATGGTGAAATCAATCCTGTCTGTCCATAAGTGAGACACTCACCACGAGAACCATCGCTATTGAGACTTTCAGCTAAGAAATGTTTTTGGTCACTTGCCTCAAGTAGTACACCACCAGCTCCATCTCCGAACAAGACAGCTGTTGAACGGTCAGACCAATCCAAAGATTTTGACATGGTCTCACTACCGATAACAAGACCCTTTCGATATGTTCCTGAAGAAATGAACTTTTCTGCAGTCGATAGGGCAAAAACAAATCCACTACAAGCAGCTGTTAAATCATAGGCAAAAGCCTTATGAGCGCCAATCTTTGCCTGAACACGAGCTGCGGTTGAAGGCATCATCGAGTCAGGTGTCATCGTCGCTATAATGATGAAGTCTAGCTCTTCAGCAGAAATCCCTGCCTTCTCTATAAGTTGTCTTGCAACCTCTGTAGCCAAATCTCCTGTTGATTTCGTCTTAGAAATATGGCGTTCTTTAATCCCTGTCCGACTTGAGATCCATTCATCACTCGTATCCATGACCTGAGCCAAGTCTTCGTTAGTGATAATCTGCTCTGGAGCATAATGAGCGACCTGGCTTATTTTTGCAAAAGCCATTACTTCAAATCCTCCAAAAAGTGATAAAGATTAGTCAAGCCTTTTCCCATAACTACAATCTCTTCAGGACTCATGCCCTCGATAATTCTTTCGACCATGGCCTTATGGAAACGTTTATGAAGACGGTGAACGAGACGACCTTTCTTTGTCAAATGCAGATGTACTACACGACGATCTTGATCTGAGCGGATACGTTCGATGTATCCTTTTCTCTCCAAATTATTTAAACTCGTTGTCACAGTCCCTAGAGTTACCATCAACTCTTTGGACACTTGACTTGGAGTCACTTCTGGATACTTACCGATAACATCAATCGTGTGCATTTCTTTGATAGAGATGTCTTTGAAACGACTACCTCGCAAACTTACTTCCTCGATCACTAGGACGTTGTTAAAAATTGATGTTAAATAGTCATTGACTTGTTGGTAGTCCATTTCTCTTCCCTCCTTTATCAAAAAAAGTTTAATAATCAAAACATTTGACAAGAAAAGTATATCAAACTTCAAAGAATAGTGCAAGTATTTTTTATTTCCCGACAAATTTTGGACGTCTTCTTTCAGAATGTGCACGAACACCTTCCTTGAAATCTTCCGTATAGGATAGTGATTTTTGTAGTTCCAATTCAAGTTGAGCATATTCATGCCACTGCTTGAATTCACTTTCCCAAACAAGTTTCTTAATCGCAGCATAGGAATTTGAAGAACCACGTCTCAACTTCTTCAACAATTGTTCTCTTGTTTTTTCTAACTGTTCACTTGTACATAGACGATATAGAGCTCCTGCCTCCATTGCCTTTTCAGCGGTGAAAGCTTCTCCAGTCATAGCTAATTGAGTTGCTCTAGTTGCACCTAGAGATCGCGTCAGCAAGAATAATCCACCCGCATCAGGAGCCAATCCTACACCTACAAAAGCTTGTATAAACTTAGCTTTGTCAGTTGCAATACAAAAATCAACTGCCAAGGCCATGTTTGCGGCTGCTCCAGCAACTGCTCCATCCACTTCCATAATAACTGGCTTAGGAATTTGCTTGATTTTATATGAAATCGTATTCACCAATTCAGCAATTCGAGCGAGGGAGTCAATATCATCTTCATCAACAGCACGCTTCATCTCGACCAAATCGCCACCGACAGAAAACACCTTACCAGCAGCATTGATGAGAATAAATGAAACAGAATCGTCTTTTTCAGCTAATTCCAGTGCTTCTAAAATTTCTTCACACATAGGAATATGGAAACCATTTGCCACCTCGGGACGATTTAAAGTAATCACCGCTAAATCGTCTTGAATTTGAAAGATAATATGATTCATAGCCACTCCTTTAATTTAAAAAGCTGATTAAATTATTTTATCTTCAAAGTATATCTTTTTCTTTTTATTTATACAAGCAAAAATTGTATAAAAGTGTATCAGCCGATTTTTAAAGGGTATTTTCTATACTAAAAATAACTAAGTTAAGCTAATCATGTCCAGACCTCTAATAAGATGTAGCCTTTCCTATTGCAGATTGAAAAAAGCCCTTCTTTCTGCTATAATCGTATAAAATACTAACTGAGGAGTTCTTATGAAGGTTGTAAAATTTGGAGGAAGTTCACTCGCCTCTGCAAGCCAGTTGAAAAAGGTTCTAAACATTGTAAAAAGTGACCCTGAACGTCGTTTTGTTGTTGTATCTGCACCAGGAAAGCGTGATGCTGAGGATACCAAGGTTACTGATGCTTTGATTAAATATTATCGTGATTATGTAGCAGGAAATGATATCAGTGCTAGTCAAAATTGGATTATCGATCGATATGCGGCAATGGTTAGCGAACTAGGACTTAAACCAGCTATTTTAGAACGAATCTCTAAAAGTATCCGAACTCTTGCTACCCTTCCAATTGAAAATAACGAATTTCTATATGATACATTTCTCGCTGCAGGAGAAAACAATAATGCCAAACTCATTGCAGCCTACTTTAACCAAAATGGATTAGAGGCTCGCTATGTTCATCCGCGAGAAGCTGGTATCGTCGTTACGAGCGAACCTGGAAATGCGCGAATCATCCCATCTAGTTATGATAAAATCGAGGAATTGACAAATTCAACTGAAGTTCTTGTTATCCCTGGTTTCTTCGGTGTTACGAAAGAAGATCAAATTTGTACCTTCTCACGTGGGGGATCAGATATTACTGGTTCCATCATCGCTGCTGGTGTCAAGGCTGACCTCTATGAAAACTTTACTGATGTAGATGGAATCTTTGCAGCTCACCCTGGTATTATCCATAAGCCACACTCTATCCCAGAATTGACCTACCGTGAAATGCGTGAATTGGCCTATGCAGGATTCTCTGTACTACACGATGAAGCACTTCTACCAGCCTACCGTGGAAAAATCCCTCTCGTTATCAAAAATACTAATAATCCTGACCATCCAGGTACTCGCATCGTGCTACAACATAGCAGCGATGAATTCCCAGTAGTGGGAATTGCTGGTGACTCTGGTTTTGTCAGCATCAATATGTCTAAGTACCTGATGAACCGCGAAGTTGGTTTTGGTCGTAAAGTGCTTCAAATTCTAGAAGACCTGAATATTGGTTGGGAACATATGCCAACTGGTATCGATGACCTATCTATCATTTTACGTTCACGAGAATTAACTCCTATTAAAGAAGAAGAAATCCTTCGTCAATTAGTTCAAAAAGCTGAAGTTGACCATGCTGAAATCGAACATGACCTGTCTATCATAATGATTGTTGGCGAAAAAATGAAGCGCCATATCGGGGTAACTGCTACAGCCACTCGCGCCCTATCTGAAAACAAGATCAACATTCAAATGATGTCACAAGGTTCTAGTGAAGTTTCTATCATGTTCGTTGTCCACAAAGACCAAGAAAAAGCGGCTCTTAAGGCTCTCTACCAAGCATTTTTCGGTGAAAGTAAGGAAGACTAAACATGGCACAATCCCTCAACAAAGTCATTGACCTACAAACTACCGGAACTTCCTATCTTTCCATTTCAGGAAAGGTTGGAAAGTTCCTTGTTGGAGATCAAGCACTAGAATTTTACGCAGACCGAAATGTCGAGGATTATATTCAAATCCCATGGTCTAGCGTTAATCAAATCGGAGCCAATGTTTCGGGTCGTAAGGTTAGTCGTCATTTTGAAGTTTTTACAGACCAAGGAAAATTTCTCTTTGCCTCAAAAGACTCCGGAAAAATTCTTAAAATTGCTCGGGAAAAAATCGGAAATGAAAAGGTTGTGAAGCTTCCAACCTTACTCCAAATCATCGGTCGTAAAATCAAAAATCTATTTGCAAAAAAATAGAAAGTTTAGTATAATCATAGAAACGGATAAGTAGGTTATCCTCTTCTTCCAGAAAGTCTGCGGGTGCTGCGAGCAGATAGGAGAGATAGGTGAAATTCTACCGTTGTTTTAAATCAAATACAGAATCAAGTGCACACCTGTGAAGTTGGATGGAACCGTGGCTCTGCCACTCCAACGCTTTGTCAGGTGTGCTTTTTTCATAAAGGAGTTTATATGTTAGATATCAAACGTATTCGTACAGACTTTGATGCTGTCGCAGAAAAAGTGGCTACACGTGGTGTAGATGCTGCTATCTTGAACGAGATGAAAGAAATCGATGCTAAACGTCGTGACATCTTGGTTAAGGTTGAAACCCTCAAGGCAGAGCGTAACACAGTTTCTGCTGAGATTGCTCAAGCTAAGCGCAACAAGGAAAATGCCGATGACAAGATTGCTGCCATGCAAACTCTCTCTGCAGAGGTCAAAGCACTCGATGCTGAGTTGGCAGAAATTGACGCTAAATTAACAGAATTTACCACTACTCTTCCAAACATCCCCGCTGACAGCGTGCCTATCGGTGCAGACGAAGATGATAACGTAGAAGTTCGCCGTTGGGGAACTCCTCGCGAGTTCGACTTTGAACCAAAAGCTCACTGGGATCTAGGTGAAGACCTCGGTATTCTTGACTGGGAACGTGGTGGAAAAGTAACTGGAGCGCGCTTCCTCTTCTATAAAGGCCTTGGAGCTCGTTTGGAACGTGCTATTTACAACTTTATGCTAGATGAGCATGGTAAGGAAGGCTATACAGAAGTCATCACACCTTACATGGTTAACCATGATTCTATGTTTGGTACTGGTCAATATCCAAAATTCAAGGAAGATACTTTTGAATTAAAAGATACGAACTACGTCCTCATTCCTACAGCTGAAGTACCTTTGACTAACTACTATCGTGATGAAATTCTTGACGGAAAAGACTTGCCAATCTACTTTACTGCTATGAGTCCATCATTCCGTTCTGAAGCTGGTTCAGCTGGTCGCGATACTCGTGGATTGATCCGTTTGCACCAATTCCACAAGGTTGAAATGGTGAAATTTGCTAAACCTGAAGAATCATACGAAGAATTGGAAAAGATGACAGCCAACGCTGAAAACATCCTTCAAAAACTCAACCTTCCATACCGCGTAGTTGCTCTCTCTACTGGAGACATGGGCTTCTCAGCTGCTAAGACTTACGACTTGGAAGTTTGGATTCCAGCACAAAATACTTACCGTGAAATCTCAAGCTGTTCAAACACAGAAGATTTCCAAGCTCGTCGTGCCCAAATCCGTTACCGTGATGAAGCCGATGGTAAGGTTAAACTTCTCCACACCTTGAATGGTTCTGGACTTGCTGTTGGACGTACCGTCGCTGCTATTCTTGAAAACTATCAAAACGAAGATGGTTCTGTTACTATTCCTGAAGTCCTTCGTCCATATATGGGTGGAGCTGAAGTTATCAAACCATAAAATAAACAAGAGGAAGCATAACTTCCTCTTTTGCATTTCATGTAAAAAAACAGGTAGAAAATCTTTCATCTCTACCTGTTATTTTTATATTCTCTAGTAACCACCCATCATTGATGGATCCATAGCTGGAGCTGTTGCTACAGGTTCTGGTTTATTAGCCACAACTGCTTCTGTTGTCAAGATAAGACTTGCTACTGATGCTGCGTTTTGAAGGGCTGAACGGCTAACCTTAACAGGATCGATGATTCCCGCTTCAATCATGTTAACCCATTCACCTGTCGCAGCGTTGAAGCCTGTTCCAAGCTCTGCATTTTTCAAACGATCAATAACAATTGAACCTTCATAACCTGCGTTGTGGGCAATTTGACGTACAGGCTCTTCTAAGGCACGAAGAACAATATTGCGACCTGTTGCTTCATCGCCTTCTAATTCCAAGGCAGCGACAGCTGAGATGACATTAACAAGGGCAGTACCACCACCTGCAACGATACCTTCTTCAACAGCTGCACGAGTCGCGTTAAGAGCATCTTCGATACGGAGTTTCATTTCTTTCAACTCAGTTTCAGTTGCAGCACCAACCTTGATAACTGCGACACCACCTGACAATTTAGCTAAGCGCTCTTGAAGTTTTTCACGGTCAAATTCTGATGTTGTTGTTTCAATTTGAGACTTGATGACAGCGACACGGTTAGCAATTGCTTCAGGATTACCTGCGCCTTCTACAATAACAGTGCTATCCTTATCTACAGTCACTCTCGCTGCTTGACCAAGCGCTTCGATGGTAGCATCTTTCAACTCAAGACCAAGATCTTCTGTGATAACAGTTCCGCCTGTCAAAATCGCGATGTCTTCTAACATAGCCTTACGACGGTCACCGAATCCAGGGGCCTTAACAGCAACGACGTTAAAAGTTCCACGAATCTTGTTCAAGACAAGAGTTGGAAGAGCTTCACCGTCAACGTCATCTGCAATAATCAAGAGCGGACGGCTACTTTGAAGAATACTTTCTAGAAGTGGCAAAATTTCTTGGATGTTTGAGATTTTCTTATCAGTGATTAAAATGTATGGATTTTCAAGGTCTGCAACCATTTTTTCATTGTCAGTGACCATGTACTGTGATAGATAACCACGATCGAATTGCATTCCTTCTACAACTTCAAGCTCTGTTTCCATACCACGTGATTCTTCAATAGTGATAACTCCATCTTTACCAACTTTTTCCATGGCTTCAGAGATGTATTCACCCACTTTTTCAGAGCGAGAGGATACGGCAGCGACTTGTGCGATTGCTTCCTTGCTTGATACTGGAATGGCATTGTTCTTCAAGGCTTCTACAGCAGTTGCAACTGCTGCTTCAATCCCACGACGGATACCGATTGGATTTGCTCCTGCTGTAACGTTCTTGATTCCTTCACGAACGATGGCTTGGGTCAAGACAGTTGCAGTGGTTGTCCCGTCACCCGCAATATCGTTGGTTTTAGAAGCTACTTCTGATACCAATTTGGCACCCATATTTTCAAAATGGTCTTCTAGTTCAATTTCTTTAGCGATTGTCACCCCATCATTGGTAATCAATGGTGAACCAAATGATTTTTCAAGAACAACGTTACGGCCTTTAGGTCCCAAGGTCACTTTAACAGTATCAGCTAGGATATCAACGCCACGGACCATTGCTGAGCGTGCATCAGATGAAAATTTAATCTCTTTTGACATACTTATTTCCTCCTATTATTCTTCCACAATTGCTAAGATGTTAGCCTCACCAACGATGATATATTTTTCATCACCATCTTTGACATCAATACCTACATGAGCTTCAACTAAAACTTGATCTCCAACTTTTACACTTGGAGCAACAAGTTCACCACTCAAGGTGCGAACACCTTGTCCAATAGCTACTACTTTAGCTGTTTTTGTTTTTTCTTGGGCTGATCCTGCAAGGACAAAGCCACCAACTGTTTGTTCTTTTTCTTCAATTTTCAAGACCACGCGGTCTCCTAATGGTTTCAACATCTGCTTTCCTCCATAAGATAATCATATTATTAGCACTCTTTGTATACGAGTGCTAAACCATAGTTCTATTGTATCACTTAGTCAGAAATAGTCAAGAAAAAAACACCTCAAAAATGAAAGAGATGTTCCTTTAATATTAATTGAGAATCGTCAACTTTTGATTGAAATCATCGATAACCTTTTGGAGATTGATCCGCCCGCGGTAGATACCATATCCAAAAACCACCATTCCTAATATTCCAATCAAGGCAAGTAAAATTCCGAAAATTAAGAGTGGGAGGAAGGTTTTATGAAAAAGATAAATCAATACCACACCAATACTAGCAGTGATAAAGAGCAAACTGAACCAACGACCCAAATTTTCAAGCATGTGGCGTTGATACTTAATTTCTGTTTCATATCCATTAACAAGTTCTTGTTTTGTAACCATGAAAATCCTCCTGATAAAAATTGAGAATGAAGTGTAAGAGAAGGAGATTAGTCTACTTCATTCTCAAAATTTTTACTAGTAAATATTGGGTTCTCTTGACCTTAGTAATTAAGATGTGGGTCAAAGATACCTAGAGCAACACCAATTAAGGCAACAACAACTAGAATTAACATGACTTTGTTTGGTGAAACTTTTTTCTTAGACATCAACCACCAGCAAATAGTGATGAAGGTTGCTGTCAAGAGACCTGGATAAACACCATCAATCTTTTCTTGAATTTTAAGGAAGGCTTCTCCGTTAGCATTTTTGAATTCGAGTGCTGTTGTAACAGAGACCCAAGTCGCTGCTACGGCACCAATAACCATACCACCGACAACGCTGATTGCTTTACGAAGAGCTTGTCCTTTTGGTCCTACTAGGAATTCAACGGCTTTATCCCCTAATTGATATCCTTTGAAGAAGGCAAAGCGCATACCAAAGTAGACTAGGAAGTTCCATACGACGATGTAGAAGATAGCACCAGCGACGTTACCACCTTTAGAAAGACCAAGTGCAATCCCCAAAAGAACTGGAATCAAGGTACCAACGATCAAAGAGTCACCAATACCAGCGATTGGTCCCATCAAACCGGCACGCATCCCATTGATGGTTTCACCATCTACTGCATCTCCATTTGCACGTGCTTCTTCCAAACCAGCTGTAATCCCTACAACAAGAGATCCAAGTTGCGGTTCAGTATTGAAGAAAGCAGTATAGGTTTGCATAGCATCTTTTTGTTCTTCTTTTGTATCATACATTTCTTCTACGATTGGAAGCATAGAAGTCAAGTACCCAAAGGTTTGCATGTGTTCTTGAGAGAAACAAGTCAAATGACCATAATACCAATGATGAAATGCTTTTGCTAATGTTTTCTTTGAAATTTTCTTTCTATCAGCCATTTTAAATATCCTCCTCATCATCGTCTACGTAAACAGCCCCAGCTGGAACAGCTTTCATAGATTTGATTACTTCAAGTTCATAGTAGATTACTGCAAAGATTAATGAAACAACCGCACTCGCTACCAAGTTCAAGCCGAGAGATTTAGCCAAGGTAAATCCAACAAAGAATGGAATGAAGTCAGTTGCTTTTGTAACAATTTGTTTCAACAAGATAGCAATACCGACACATGGGAGAAGGGCTCCGACTGTAAAGAGAGCTTTCATCCAGAAACCATCCATAGGAAGGTAAAGTTTCATCAAATCAACCATGTTTTCACCATATTTGGTGATAATCATAGTTGGAAGGAAAGAGAAGAGGAAGTGAGAGATCCATGGGTAAACCCAGTCAACTGCGTAGAGTTTTTTGAAGTTTCCTTCTTCAACAGCCTTCCAACCAATGTGTTGCCAAAGTAAGTTCATTGTAGCTGTACCGTAGAAAAGAACAGTACCGATTGTCCCAACGGCTGCACCGATTGGGGCTGCAGCTGCCGCAATTCCAGCTTCGTCTGTGATGTGATTTGCATGCACAAACAAGATAGCAAGAGGAACACCAATATAAGAAATAGCACGAACGTCGGCAGATACGGTTCCACCAGGTGTTACCAAGGCGATATAAACGACTTGAAGGGCAACCCCGACCATAATACCGGTTGTCACATCTCCAAGAATTAAACCTGAAATCAACCCACCGATCAAGGGACGACCGAGTGTATAGTTCCCGATACTGGAACCTCCCATACCAGGCATTGAAGACAAGCTGGCGAAAACTGCAAGCAAGATTGCTTGAATCCATGAAATTGTCATAACAAACGCTCCTTTTTGTTTGTAAATTTATTTACCTAATTAATAAAATTGTTAGGTTTAAAAACCAAATTTAGATTTGAAATCATCCCAGTAACCAATCGAAACATCAGGCAACAACTGGAATTTCACCTTATAGCCTGCTGCTTGAATGGCTTGGAAGGCTTCTGCTTCTTCCTGTGTGATGGATTGGTTATTACCCAATTTCACTGCACCAGGTCGATCATTTGCAGGGCCAACGATGATTTCTTTAACATCTCCTGGGACAAAACCTTGATCCACCAAAATTTCCTTCATATCGATTGGGTTTTTGGTAATCAAGAAATACCGACTGTCAGATTCCGTTACTTTTGCTGACTTTTCTTTAAAGGCTTCTTTTGTCCATACAAAGGTTTTCTTGTCTGATGCTCCTTTGTAAGCTTGGATCAAAACCTTGTTTGATGCTGCTGCATCGTTTACGGCAATCAAACCATCACATGGTTTTTCTTTTGCCCAGCGTGTGACTGTTTGACCGTGAATCATGCGGTCATCAATCCGTACAAATGTTACTACCATAAGGTACCTCCCTATTAAATATCGTCATCATCTTCTTCAGCACTAGTGGCTGAAACTTCAAAAGGTTGTAGTGCAGATTGTGCTTCTGATAAGATAGTTGCTGACAAATCGTCTCCATCCAACACATCCTTCATCACAACTGCTGTCAAGGCCATGGTGAGGTTCATCCCACCAAGGATTAAAGCTCCATCTAGCTTTCCAGCTTCTTCTAGGACAGTGGCTGCCGTGGTTAATGGACTACCACCTACAATATCTGCCAAGACCAGCACAGAATCATCTGCTGTCAATTCTGAAATGCTCTCTCTAAAATCAACTGCAAAGTCATCAACGGATTTTCCTTCTTTAAGTCCAACTGCGATGACCTGATTCATCTTGTCACCAGCAAACATAGCTAGCGATGTTTTTAGCCCTTCTGCCAATCCTCCATGACTGACTAAAATGAGGTATTTCATTTTACTACGCCTCCTTTATTTGACTCTATTGTAGATTATTTGAAAACGTTTTTACATTGTCAAATGTCACATTATAAACATGACATTTAGCAATAAAAAAATGACATCTGTCACTTGATACAATGTCATCTTTTTTTCTTAAAATTCTACCTGAAGACTACTTTCAATCTCCCTTTGAATTTGCGGCAAGCGGTTCTCAACATCTTGATCGCGCAAGGCATTGCCAATCAAGTAGTCTAGCTTTTCTAACACCTCTTTTGAGACATTTTTTGGACTACTTTCAACAGCTTGTTCCATAATCCGGTTCAAGGTCTGATTGGTTAAGGAATCTACCCCAAAATCATCCACTTGCAGAAGATCTTTACTAGAACGACTCTTGACTACATCAGGCATGACAGAAATCCCTTGAGATTCAGCAAAAAGAGTTTGTTGGATTTCTGGATCCTCTGTCAACACTTGCATCAACTCCCAAGCCAACTTTGAATGAGGAGTCCGAGCAGACATGGCAAAAGAAGTCGTCGTAACCAAGGTCGCCTTGGTGGTTTTTGACTTAGCAGGCATAGGAATACAGGTCCAGGTGAAGTTTGAATATTTGGAAACATGATAGGGATAAGGTTTATAAGTCCTATATTGAGCCAAAGTCATGGGGTAAAATGCTACTTTCCCCTGGTCAAAATCTTTGGAACTCACCTTATAATTTTTATTTAACTCTTCCAATTTTTGCAGAAAAGTCAAAGATTCTTTGACTTCTGGAGCTGTGAGCTTGAGCATCCCTCCTTGAAAGAGACTGCCTCCATTTGCTGCCAAAGCTTCTTTCCAGGTGTATTCTGTACTCCCAAATTGGTCCAATTGCCCATCTCCATTGGTATCTTTGGTTAGTTCCTTACAAATCTCATAAAATTCTTCAAGACTCCAACCTTCTTTGGGAACCTCAATACCTTCCTTATCCAGCAAATCATTATTGACACACATTAAAATAGGATTGCTTTCGTAAGGTAAAGCATAGGGTTGTCCCTGATAGACACAGGATTCAAATGCAGCAGTATAAAAAGTAGCCTGATCTTTTTGACTCATATAACCATTCAAATTTTCTAAAACGCCTCGCGCTGCCAATAAAGAAATATCTTGTTCAGAGACCATAAAGACATCCGGTGTCTTTCCTGAAACAATTTTTTCTGAGAGCCAGTTTGAATATTCAGACTGTGGAATTCCATTTTCATATTCCACACGGACATTGGGATGGGACTTTTCAAATTTTTCAATTGCTCGATCTAAAGCATGCGAACGTTGACTGGTTGGTACATCCCAACTAGAACCTGCATAAACTCCTATATGAAGTACGGTTGGTTGCTGTTTCCACCAATAAACCCCCGCACTTACACAGAGCATAATAAGGAGTCCAACCCCAAAATAAAGATGCTTTCGCTTTAATTTCATTCCGTATTTCCTTTTGAAAAATCGCGTCTGGTCACTCCTGTTTGGACTGACCAAATCGCTAATTGTGTTCGATCCCGTAGGTTTAATTTTGCCAAAATCGTTGATAAGTAATTGCGCACGGTTCCTTCTGACAAGAAAAGTTTGGCGGCAATTTCTTTGTTTGACTCGCCATAACCAATTTCTTGAATAATTCGCCATTCCGTAGTGCTTAAATCTTTGACATTATCTTCATCCACAGTAATAGAAAAGTTGGATTTAGCCATCTGTGAAAAAATTTGAAAGACTTTGCTAGCGATATTAGGGTTAATCATAGCTCCACCCTGATACACCACCTTAATAGCTTCGTAGAGCTCGTCTGTCGAGGTCCCTTTTAAGAGATATCCTGAAGCACCATATTTGAGCGCACTATAGATAAATTCATCATCATCAAAGGTCGTTAAAATAATAATTTTGATATCCGGATAATGCTCTTTTACTTCTTTTGTAGCCAAAACTCCATCCATACCTGGCATCCGAATATCCATCAAAATTAAATCAGGATGAGTTTGTGGGATGCTCGACAAGACATGATTCCCATCTTCTACTGTTGCTACCACTTCGATATCGGAGTGAGCTGACAAAATAATTTTCAGAGATTCTCGAATCAAAGACTGGTCATCTGCCACCATTACTTTTATCACCATCTCTTATCTCCCTTCTTTTTATTTCGGTAAACTGACTCGTGTGAAAAATCCATCGCGACTTTCAAATTGGAGCTGTCCTCCTAGGATAGAAATACGCTCCATCATCTGCTTGAGCCCATATCCATAGGTCAAGGTTTCAAACCCAACTCCATTGTCCTGCAATTCTATTATGTAATCTGCTTCATCCTCAAAAAAATGAAGTTCCATTAGACTAGCATGGCCGTGACGAACCGCATTGGTCATAGATTCTTGAATCACACGAAAAATCGTATCTTCAATCATGACGTCCATATCGACATCAACCCATTCATAGATTAAATCAACCTGTAAATTTGAAAGATTCTGATACTCATGAATCATCTTTTCTAAAGCATCTTTGAGAGTTCGTCCCTCAAGAGCTCCTGGCCGAAGGCGATTGAGAGAGCCTCTCACATCTTGAATCCCTTCGCGGACGACTTCTGACACATTTTTCACCTGTTCTTTTGCCCGATTAGGATCGATATCAATCAAGACTCCAACTGCATCTAAACCAGCTGAGATTCCTGTTAATACATGCCCCAAGGTATCGTGAATCTCACGAGCAATCCGCTTACGCTCCCGATCCTCTGCAATTTTCTCAGATAAGGCCATATAGTTGTTCAACTCCGTATTAACTTTGGATACCATGGCCAATTCCTCTTCCACTTCGTGGTTCTCCGCAAGGACATTCATAATATAAAACAAAAGCGAAATAATGAAGAACACCAAATTTGAGGCATAGAGAGAATTCTTCAGAAAAAAGGCCAAAATTCGGAGGGAGGACGGATAAAACTGAATATACGTATCCAAGGACGGAATCGGAAAGAAAAGTGAAAAGACGTCTGAGTTGGTCACAAGAAGCATCAGGAAACTCACTAGTATAAACGCAAACCAATACTTGCGGTCTCGTTTAGTATTCAACTCTTTAGAACCATAGAAAATATCCGCAAAAACCAAGAGAATAATCCCATTATAAGCTATATTTTGAACCCACATCAAGAGCAACATCAGGAGAATCTCTAGAATATTTCGTTTATCAAAGATAGACCATCGGCTCGTTTGAGGACGATAACGACTCATTGATATTAAGGCAATCCCAGCAAATAAGATTGCTGACAAGCAAAAAGTCGTAGATGGAGCAAAAGGAATACGCTCTAGGCGCTCCAATAATAGAGAGGCTTGGCGTTGAGCGATGATATAGTTGGTTGCTTGAAGATAGATGATGCTGTTGAGCATAACAGCAATAAAATTCACGACCATAAGAATGGCCAAACTGTATCGAACACCTCTAAACTTTCTCATTACTGCCACCCATTCACATCAAACTGATCAATGTTTTCCTTTGTCATCATTTCAACTGGAATGGTCACCTCTTTGGTATAGCTCTTCCCTTCAGAAATATCTTGGATAACTTCCATAACACGGTCTCCCATCTTCAAGGGAGATTGAGCAACGGTTCCCACTACATCATCCGTCGAGTGCAACAAGGATTTCATATCTGGTGAGCCATCGATTCCATAAATTGCAATGGACTGGCTATTTCCTTGCTCCTTAATTGCAGCTAAAGCTCCTATAGCCGAGCGGTCATTTAAGGCAACCAAGGTATCAATTTCAACCCCTGATTGTAAAAAATTCTGGACAGCCGGCATGGCGATCTCCGTTTGCCCCTTGGTTTCTAGTTCCGATACAATCTGATAAGAACTGTGCCCCTCTATAGTGTCTTTAAACCCCTGAATCCGCGTATCTGCTGAAACAGTCCCCTTATGCTCCAAAAGGAGGACCCGAGCGCTAGAGGAACGTTTCATCAGCTCTTTAGCAATCAATACTCCCGCTTGGTAGTTATCAGATACAATACTTGCATCGGGCTTAAAATTTTTCAGTTGGGTATCGACTGCAATGATTTTAATTCCTTGTTTTCTAGCTTTTTCAAGAGCAGTTAAAATGGACTGGCTATCCCCCTTGACCGGATTGATCACAATCACATCAACTTTTTGAGCACAAAAATCATCAATCTGCTGGCTCTGCCTTTCTTCATCCAATTCTGGATCTCGGACGCAAACAAGAGCTCCTCTTTCATCGGAAATTCGACTAATTTCCGAATGAATACTTTTATAGAACTCATTGTTCATGGTCATATAGGTTACACCAATTTTAGTCTGATCCTTGATGCCACTTGTTTGACAACGGCCAAAAATCCAAAAGAGAATACAGACCACTGGAATCATCAGTAATATACGCTTTATCAGCCATTTCAACAATTCTTTTTTCTCTTTATTTTCCTTCAAATTTTATTCCTTTTCTGAAAATTTTGAATATATATTACTTTATTCTACTACTTTTTCAAAAAAAGTGCTTGATTTTATTGTACAAGTACATTTATTTGACGTATCTTAAGAAGTAATTTCCGAACAATATAACTAGAAATAATAGAAAAATCCGGTCTATAAACGAACCAGCTTTTTCTATAATCAATCCTAGAAAGGAAGTTCCTCCTCTTCCAAGACCAAATCTGCTAAGTCTTGACCTGCATTATTTTCACGCATAGCACGTTGAGCACGACTTTCCAAAAGTTGAAATCCAGTACAGAGAACCTCTGTCACGTAGTTGCTCTGACCATTCTTCTCAAACTTACGGGTACGGAGCTCCCCATCTACAGAAATGAGACTGCCTTTAGTCGCGTAGCTAGCTAAGGTTTCAGCCAATTTCCCCCAGACAACAATATTGATGAAGTCAGCTTCACGTTCCCCGTTTTGATCCTTGAAACGACGGTTAATGGCAATGGTCGCACGAGCAACTGACTTGTCATTGTTGGTTTTGTGCAATTCTGGTGTAGACGTCAAGCGTCCAATCATGATAACTTTATTATACATTTTTCATCCTCCTACTTAATAATTCGGAAGAATACAAAAAAAGTTACAAGATTTGTAACTTTTTTAAATAGTATTAATCTCTATGAATCGTAAACCCAGTAGCTTGTTGATTAGCCATGATTGTCATATCTGTGATTTGTACTCGTCGTGGTTGACTGGTAACATAAACCACTGCATCAGCGATATCTTGTGCCTGTAAGGCTTCAAGCCCCTGGTAAACAGTCGCAGCCCGTGCTTCATCTCCATGAAAACGTACCTTAGAAAAATCCGTCTCTACAATTCCAGGTTGAATAGTGGTCACCTTGATATCTGTAGCAATGGTATCAATCCTTAAGCCATCCGAAAAGGTTTTTACTGCAGCCTTGGTTGCTGAATAGACTGCTGCACCCGCATAGGCATAAATACCTGCGGTTGAACCCATGTTAATGATATGACCTTGATTGGCAGCTACCATGGAAGGCAAGAAACACCGCGTAACCGCCATCAATCCCTTGACATTGGTATCTAGCATGGTCAACATATCCAACTCCTCATAGTCCTGATATGGAGCTAAGCCTAAAGCAAGTCCAGCGTTATTAACTAAAACATCAATCGAACCTACTGCTTCAAGAATATCTGAACAAACCGTTTTAACCATTGTCATATCGGTTACATCTAGCTGAAAGGTCCAAACATTTTGATTCGGAAAGGCTTCTGCAAACTCTGCTTTTAGAGCTTCAAGTCTTTCTATTCGACGTCCTGTGAGAACAATATTTTCACCTTTTTCTAGATAGGCACGCGCAATTGCTTCACCAATACCTGATGTTGCACCTGTAATCACAACATTTTTTGCCATCTTATTTCCCTCAAGCAAAGATTATAAATCACTTTTAGTGATTAAGCAGTCCAGTGTGTAGCTGGGTCAAAGGGTGTTCCAACTACCTGGTCGTCTGACAATTCAATGACACCACGTTTTTGGGGAGCATTTGGCAAGGCAAGTTCACGAGGACTACACATCATCCCAAAACTCTTTTCCCCACGAAGTTCGCCTGGAAAAATGAGATTGCCTTTTGGCATCATAGCTCCAGGAAGAGCAACAATGGTTTTCAAACCAACACGTGCATTGGGAGCACCAGCAACGATTTGTACTGTCTTGTCATTCCCAACAGCAACTTGGCAGATATTGAGGTGGTCACTATCTGGATGCGCAACCATCTCTACAATCTCTCCAACGACAAATTTCGGTTCCTTGTCATTGATAATCTCTTCTGTAAATCCTTCTGCCTGCAATTCTTGGTTCAAACGTGCTACTTGCTCGTCAGTTAAAAATACTTGCCCGCGCTCAGCGATTTCAAACATGCTAGAAACTTCAAAAATGTTCCATGCGACAGTTTGACCAATTTCTTTTAGGAAAACACGCGCAATATTGCCTTTACGCTCAGCATCTAGCTTGGCGTCACCACTGTTTTTCACGATAACCATAAGGACATCGCCTACATATTCTTTATTGTATGTAAAAATCATTCTTTTCTCCTATTTCAAACTTGCTAAAAAGTCATTGATTTGCCCCTTGGTTTTACGGTCACGATCGACAAAGCGTCCAATTTCCTTGTCCTTGTCTAAAACAACAAGACTCGGAATCCCGTAAACATCCCAAAGTTTAGCAAGTTCCATGTACTCATCACGGTCTACTCGTATAAAAGTAAACTCTGGATTTGCCGCTTCAATCTCTGGCAAGGCGGGATAAATATAACGGCAATCGCCACACCAATCCGCAACAAAAAGGAAGACCTTCTTGCCATCCTGCTCTACTAAATTCGCTAATTCTTCTAAACCGTTAGGAGAAATCATAAGCCCTCCTCCTCGTAGATGAGATCTTCATCTTCAAAGACAAAGGTATAGTGACGACCATCTTCAAAAATGACACCGCCAACGAGACGCTCTAGGCTGCTTTCATATACTTGGACATAGAGAGTCGCAATTTCACCCATCTCTGAAAAGTAGTCACGCACAATCGCAGTCAACTCTTCTTGCGTCTTCATGAGCTTGTGCTCATCAGCTACTTTCTTTGCTCCAAAAGCAAGTGCTCCAAGACCTACTAATGCCAAACCTGTTTTAATGATATTTTTCGTTTTCATGCTAACATTGTAACACAAAAAGGTTCTAGGAACAATGAAAAAGGGAGTTGAACTCCCTTTTCTAATTCCTAAATTTTAATAATGTCTCTCACCAAACAAATCTTCTGGCAAATCATGGAAATCCTTACCTGCCTTGAAATTTTCAAACTTGCCTAGCAAAAACTGGTAGGCATCCAAGCGGCTTTCATAGCGAATCATGGCATCTTTAGCACGCTCATCTTGATCTTCTTCATAGACTTTTTGGCTTTCTTTGAGGGCCATTTCATTAATCATGATTTGAGTATTGACCCAGGCTTCAAATTCTTTCATAAATTCTTGTTCGTAACTCATCGTCTCTCCTTATTCTATTCCTCGATAGTAGTCTGTATCAATCTCACGGTAAGGCTGGATATCCTGAACATACTCCAAGACTCCTTGAAACTCTCCGTCTTCATCGTGTACCGCAGCATAGGTGATATGGACAAACTTGCCCCGTGACTCCGACTTGAACCACATCTCATACTTGTCTTTTTCCCCCTCACGAAGACCTTTCATAATGGCCTTTACCTTGTCAAGGTACTTGGGTGGGTGACAAAGCTCAACATTTCGCCCGACTTGGGATGGTATCCGTTTGAAAATCATCTCATCTGCTGGCGTATTGTCATTGTAATACTGGAAGATATCATCCTTATTAACAAAGGTAATCTCCATAGGCAAGTGATTGAGGATAAGATTTGCTTGTTCAACCGAGAGATAACCGTTGCCAAAAGCCTGTTGACTATGACGGTCTAGCACCGCTTCCTTTTCCTTAGGTGTAAAGGTAATAGTAAACTGCCCTTCTGGCGTATCAATGACTTGCTGAACTTGGCCATCTACAGTTTCTGGCTGAATTGGTTCTTCTACACTTTTCTCCTCAACAAAACTTTGACGTTCTGGAATCCATTTTTCAGACGGACGGATGATAGCATAGCCATAGGCATCACTTTCCTCAGCAATCTGAATCCAGTCATCTTGGGTAAAGGATTCGAGCAGAATCATGAGAAGGATGGACTCTTCCTTGAAAATCATACTCTCAAATTCTGTCGCAAAAGCTTCAAAAGCTTCCTTTACAGTACTAATAGACACTTCTGGTAAGGATTTGACTGTCGCCATTGCTTTTTGATAGAGTTCCCTGATTTGGTCATCCACTCCCCACATGACCTTTGGAGGCGAGTCATGTCCGTAACGCTCCATGACAGGAAAGAAGAGTTCTTCCTTGCGCTGATAGTGACGGTCAAACTGACCTACAAGCCCCATCTGACGCACCAAACCCTTACGCATCTCCGCCAGCATTTCCTCGTCGTCCACAGATTCATAAGTTGAGAGCAATCTACGGACCCGAATCAAGGCAGCACGGAGAGCTAGATTTTCATCCTTAAAGACTCGCACAGGGTGACCAGGATGCTCGGTATCCTCAACTTCTACGCCCTTAACAGCATTTTTAAAAAGATTGGCATGCACATCACAGAGCTCCATGACATCCTCAAAGGTTACACCTGAGTCCGAGTTCATCAACTCGTGCTCCATAAGGGAAATCTCAATAGCAGATACACCTGTAAAGGTCTCATCAAAGCGTTCCTGAACGGACTCTGGAGAGGCTCCATTATGCAATTCTAATAAAATATCCCGCAGGATATGAATACGTTCATCTGTCATTAGTCTAACCCGATCACTTCGTAACCATTTGCTTCAAGCGTACGCACAATCTTATCCATAGGTGTTCCCTCGAGTTTAGAACCCTGCTTAAGCGATACTTTACGCCCAACCGTATTTCGCATCAAGGGATTTGCAAGAGGTTTAAAACCAAGCTCAACTAAAATATCTAAAACTTCTGGATGTTTATCCACCACTTCTGCAACGGGAATAGATACGTCAATAATATTATCCATCACAACCTCCATTCTGTTCTCACACTGGATTTTCTTTTTTTATTATACCACAAGGACTAGGATAAAAAAACTAGCAGTACAAGCCTGCTAGTTTCTTCTTATTACTCTGCTTCGATGATTTCTGCTTCTTTTCGAATCGTTTCCACATCTCTTTGATACTGAACTTCACTGTAATTGACTAGTTTGGATAATTCCCTTTGCAAACTTTTACCCATAGGTTTCATGGTCGTATAGGTTAAACCACCTGAAATTACTCCACCTAGAATAGGAATCACTTTTCCCACCCCTTTTGCTAAGCCTCCCTTTGTAAGGGTAACACCAAAAATTTTCAGGATTTTTTCTAAAATAGGATACCACAAAGTCTTAGCCAAAGCCTTCTGAGGAACTGTCTTCATGACATGTTTAGCAACTGAAATTCCACCAGATCGAAGAAGGGCTCCAGCACTATTGACTCCAAGCATAACTCCGAGATAGAGTAAGAGTGTATTTTTAGCTTCTTCACTCAATTCATTTCGTGAAGCCCAAAGATCATCATAACCATAAATATATCCCAATTCTTGCGCTAGTTTTAAGGAAAAGGCATAAAACTGAGCCACATCAGTTGGAATGGTGATTGCAAGGGCTAGACCACCAGGAATACCTGCAAGAACAGAAGTTCCACTCGCCAATAGAACATTATCCTTAATACAAGAATCGGCAACTTTATCTAAAACATCTTGAGACAATAAAGCTGTTGGGCCCTCTTCTAATAATCTAGGAATATCCTTGGGATCCAATACTTTGGAAAATTTATCTACTAAAAATTTTGACCGATCAACTTTGACAATAGGGAGCTTCACGACTTGTTGCAATACTTGCAAAGCTATATCTTGTTTAGACATATTGTTGTTTTCTCTTCTTCTTTCAATTTTGAACTATATCATATCACATTTATTCTTGAAAAGAAATTTTCTGAACTTATTTTTTCTTGATAAGATTTTAGTAAAGCAGAGTCCTCGTTTTTAAAACAAAAAAAGAGGGTTGCCCCTCTTTCTTAGTTCTTATCCAGATTGCGTAGCATCTCGTCAATCTTGTTTCCATACTCGATGGATTCGTCTTTAACGAAAGTTAAGTCTGGAATTTTATACAATTTCAAATTGCGACCAAGTTCACGTTTGATAGTTCCAGTTGCTTTTTCAAGCCCGATTTGGGCCTTTTGATTATCTGAGGCAAGGTTACTCAAAATAGTGTAGTAAACCTTAGCTACAGACAAGTCGCCTAACATCTGAACATCTGTGATAGTCACGCCTTGGACACGCGGATCACGGACTTTCTTTTGTAAAATCTCATTGACTTCACGCTTGATTTCCATGCCCACACGATCCGTACGGAAATGATTTGCCATGCTATTCCTTCCTCTCTATTGAACCAAAAGCTAGGCCAGCAGACCTAGCTTTTTCTAAACTTATTGATTTTCAATTCAAATTGGAACGAAGTTCAATTTGAACTCATCGGCTTCTTTCGCCGTGGTGAAAGTGATTGGGCTGATAATTCAGTTCAATCACTGGGGATTTTTGAGACTCTAGGCTCAAAAATAAGCAATGAAACCATCGGTTTGCTTGCGTCCCTCACCACCTAAGAAAGGAGCAAAAATCTTATCTCTTGATTTCTTCCATAACATAAGCTTCAATCACATCATCCATCTTGATATCATTGTAGCCATCAATCATGAGACCACCTTCACGGCCATTTGTAACTTCTTTGACGTCATCTTTATAGTGTTTCAAGCTTGCAAGTTCACCGTCGTAGATAACGACTCCATCACGAATAACACGGACTTTAGAGTCACGGGTAATTTTACCGCTAGTAACCATAAATCCACCGATCGTTCCGACTTTAGATACTTTGAAGGTTTCACGGATGATTGCTTCACCGATAACTTTTTCTTCAAATTCTGGATCGAGCATCCCTTTCATGGCTTCTTCCATCTCTTCGATAACCTTGTAGATAATGCTGTGGAGACGGATTTCTACATCGTCTGCTTCTGCTTGTTGACGAGCTTGTGGTGTAGGGCGTACGTTGAAACCTACGATAAAGGCATTTGAAGCTTCGGCAAGGGTGACGTCAGATTCATTAATAGCACCAACTGCTGAGTGAACGATGGTAACTTTTACACCTTCCACATCAATCTTTTGAAGGGAAGCAGCAAGAGCTTCAACAGAACCTTGTACGTCAGCTTTGATGATGACGTTAACAGATTTAAGTTCACCAGCTTTAAGAGTGTCAAATAGATTTTCTAGGCTGACACGTTGAGTAGCTTGACGTTGCTTCATAAGAGCACGTTTAGCACGTTCTTCACCAGCTGCACGAGCAGATTTTTCATCTTCGTATACAGCAAAGTGATCACCCGCCATAGGTGCTTCGTTCAAACCTGTAATAGATACTGGTGTTGATGGTCCTGCAACCTTAACACGACGTCCAAGGTCATTGGTCATGGCACGGACACGTCCGAAAGTATTTCCGACAACGATTGGGTCTTGAACGTTCAAAGTACCTTGTTGAACAAGAAGAGTTGCAACCGCACCTTTTCCTTTATCCAAGCGCGCTTCGATAACAGTACCGATGGCACGAACTGTCGGATCTGCTTTAAGTTCTTGGATTTCAGCTACAAGAAGGACAGTTTCCAAGAGCTCATCGATATTTTGGTTGAACTTAGCTGAGATCTCTACAAACTCAGAATCTCCACCCCAAGCAGTTGACATAACACCGTGTTCAGCCAATTCACCGATCACACGTTCTGGGTTGGCACCTGGTTTATCAATCTTGTTAATGGCAACGATGATTGGAACATTAGCTGCTTTTGAGTGGTTGATAGCTTCGATAGTTTGAGGCATAACCCCGTCATCTGCCGCTACGACCAAGATGGTAATATCGGTAACAGAGGCACCACGTGCACGCATAGAAGTAAAGGCCGCGTGTCCTGGTGTGTCGAGGAAGGTAATCTTCTTACCATTTTCTTCGATTTGGTAGGCACCGATATGCTGAGTGATCCCACCGGCTTCTCCTGTTGCAACACGTGAATTACGAAGGGTATCCAAAAGGGTTGTTTTACCATGGTCAACGTGTCCCATGATAGTTACAACTGGTGGACGTTCAACCAACTTGTCTTCATTTAGATATCCATCTTCTACGAAGAAACGTTCGATATCCGCATTGTCCACTTCTACCTTTTGTTTAGCTTCAATTCCATAATCAACCATGAGGAGTTCGATTGTTTCTCCATCCAAAGATTGGTTTTGAGTGGCCATAACGCCCATCATAAATAGTTTCTTAACAATCTCAGCTGGTTCACGTTTGATACGTTTTGCGATTTCCGCAACGGTCATACCATCTGTATATTCAAATTCTGTTGGCAATTCATGGAATTTACGCTCTGTAATAGGTTTTGGAGCCTGATTACGGTTATTTTGTTTATTGCCTTTTTTATTTTTCTTATTGTTATTCCAGTTACTATTTCTTTGATTTCTCACTTGATTCTGACTACTTCGATTCTTTTGTTGTTTTCTAGGACCATCTTCCTCGTGATCATAATCATCACGTTCTTTGTCTGGTCGAGCTTGCTTTTTACGACGTGTATCCACTACAGCCTCTTTGACTACAGGAGCTACTTCAACTACAGGCTGAGTTTGTTCAGCTAGTTTAGCAGCTTCCTCAAAGAATTCTTCTGGCTCCTTGCGTTTATTAGCTTGAGCCAAGGCTTCTTTGGCAACTTGAGACTGTTTGAAGCGTTCCTCACTTGAGCGTGCGTATTCTGCATTTTGCTCAGCCTTCAGAGCTGCTGCTCGGGCTTTAAAGTCAATACGAGGACCAGCTTGGTTAGAACGATTATCAGCTTGTTGGCGATAATCATTGCCACGATTTCCTTGGCCTTGTGGTTTCTTCCCTTGGTCGTTAAAACGACGATTGTCACGGTTCCCTTGACCAGGTTTCCCACCATTACGGTTATCGTTCTTTTGACGGTTACCGTTTTGTTGTTGATCGCGGTTGTTACCCTTGTTTTGCTTGCGTCGTTCTGCTTGCTCTTTGGCACGCGCTTCACGTTCCGCCTTAAAGTTTCGACTCTGCGGTCTTGCAGCTACAACTTTTTCTTCCTTAGGAGTTGCTGGCGTAGCTGGTTTACTTTCCACCTTCGCTTCACTTGCTTTTGGCGCTACAGGTTTTGCTTCTGATTTAGGAGCAGCAGGCTTAAAGCTGGCTACGATTTTTTCAGCAGCAGCAGCCTCTACGCTTGATGCATGGCTTTTTACTTCCAAGCCCAACTCTTTTGCACGCGCTACAACTTCCTTACTTTCTTTTCCAAGTTCTTTTGCGATTTCGTACAATCTTTTCTTAGACAAATCATGTCCTCCTCTTCTATTCCATAAGAGACCTCATTTTCTTTGTAAATCCAGCATCTGTCACAGCTAAAACCTTTCTTGATTTCCCAACTGCTATGCTTAATTCCAGTGTTGAAAACACGGTTACAACTTCTACTTGATAATAGTGACTTTTATCTTGAATCTTCTTGGTTAGATTTGGGCTAGCATCATGAGCTAGAAATACCAATTTAACTTTCCGGTCTTGAATGGCTTTGACAACCATTTCTTCACCCGAGATGATTTTCCCCGCTCGCTGAGCCAATCCCAAGAGATTACTTACTTTTTGCTTATTCAAGTCCTAACTCTCTTCTTTTTACTTTGTGATCAACATAAGCGATCAACTCGTCATAAAAACTTTCTTCAACTTCCATGTTGAAGCTACGGTTAAAGACTTTTTTCTTTTTAGCCTCTAGGGCCTCTGCATTGTCTAGCTTGATATAAGCGCCACGGCCATTAGCCTTGCCTGTCGGGTCGATAAAGACTTCGCCTTCTTTGTTCTTGACAATACGGAGTAAATCTCGCTTATCAATTACTTCGTTAGAAACAACAGACTTGCGCAAAGGGATTTTTCTTGTTTTCATCTTTCCCTCCTCTTGCAGCTTTTATTCTTCTATCAATTCGTCTGTGTCAGCGAAATCAACTTGACCCGCTTCTTCCATAGCTTCAAATTCACTTGCAGACTTGATATCGATACGGTATCCAGTCAAGTGAGCCGCCAAGCGAACGTTTTGTCCACGACGACCGATTGCAAGAGATAGTTTGTTATCTGGCACGACGACCAAAGCACGCTTGCTATCATTTTCATCAAAGATAACTTGGTCAACTTCGGCAGGAGCAATGGCATTGTAGATAAATTCAGCTGGATCTGCTACCCACTCGATAACATCGATATTTTCTTCTACAGGTACCATGCGGTCGCTCTTAGCATCGTAGCGAGCTGGGTGGAATTTACTAGTGATTTTCTTGATGTTTGCACCACCACGTCCAACGATTGTTCCGATAGCATCCACGTTTGGATTGTGGCTGCGAACAGCAACTTTAGTACGGTCACCTGCTTCACGGGCTACGCTCATGATTTCAACAGTTCCATCATATACTTCAGGAATTTCTTGCTCCATCAAACGTTTGATCATTTCTGGATGGCTACGGCTAACAAAGACGTTTACTCCACGAGGATTATCTTCAACCTTGTAGACATAAACTTCGATACGATCATGAGAAGCAAAAACTTCTCCAGGAATTTGGTCTTGTTTTGACAATTGAGCTTCGATGCTTCCAAGGTTGACGTAAATGAAGCGGTTGTCAAAACGTTCAACTGTACCTGACATGATTTCTTGTTCATGCTCTTTGTAAGTATTGTAGGTAATGGCACGTGTTTGCTTACGCATTTTCTCCATGATGGTTTGTTTTGCAGATTGGGCTGCTACACGACCAAACTCTCCTGGTGCTTCTTCAAATTTGATTTTATCACCAAGCTCATAGGCTGAATTAATGGCAAGGGCATCTTTTAAACTGATTTCCAAACGGCTATCAAATACTTCATCAACAACTTCACGGACAGTATAGACAGTAAAGTCACCTGTTTTTTCGTTGAAGTCGATAGCTACGCTATCTGATTGGCCATAGCGTCTACGGTATGCAGAACGAAGTGATTCTACCACTGCGTCGATGATATCTTCTTTCTTGATTCCCTTGTCTTCTTCCAAAATGCGGAAGGCCTCTAGCATTTCTTTACTCATGTTCTTTTTACTTTTGAATTCTCAAAAGCTATCCTTTCTTTCTATAATTTTACTGCTAAACGTGCTTTTGATACCAAGTTATATGGAATTTGGACTGTTTTCTTGCGAGTTTTATCCATATATTCCATGGTCAACTCATCCTCTTCAAAGGACAACAAGGTTCCTTCAAAAACCTTTTGCTTATCGATGGCTTGATAGAGCCCGACATGGATGTATTTCCCAACCGCTCCAGCGACTGCTTCCTTGGTTTTCAAAGGACGCTCCAATCCTGGACTTGTAATTTCTAGGAAATATTGTTCTGGGAAGGGATCCGGCTTGATAGTATCCAGGACAGGACTGATAATTTCAGTCAAGTCTGCCGTATCATTCAAGGTGATTCCTTCAGGCTTGTCTACAAAAATACTAAGAATCATGTCACTGCCAATCTTTCCGTACTCGATATCTACGAGTTCAAAAGGAGCTTCAATAACAGGTTCTACGACTTCTCTGACTAATTCAACGATAGTTGCGATTGCGTCCACCTCCTCATAAGCAAGAGGCGAAGATATCTCCCCGCCTCTCTTTCTTATATTCTTGCTAATAGTATAGCACTTTTATGTACTAATGTAAAGCATAAGCACCCAAATAGCTTGGATTCAAGCTTTTTCTTAAAATTCTGCCTCAACTCGATAGATGACTTGGCCCTTGCTTGAGAACTTTTGCTCATACTCCGTCATAACATTTCCTTCAAAGTCGCTGGCATGTAAATCTAACCAAACGCCATTGAGTTTCATGCCATATTGTGAAAAGCTCACTAAGCTATATTCAAACAAGCCACGATTATCTGTCTTGAAATGAATTTCACCGTGTTCAGGCAAGATTCGTTTGAAAGTATCCAAGAAGCTCTTATAAGTCAAACGACGCTTCTCATGGCGTTTTTTAGGCCATGGATCCGAGAAATTCAAATACAAGCGATCAATTTCACCATCTTCAAAATAATTGGTCAATTCTGAACCATCAACCCATAGAAGTTTGATGTTGGGAACTCCAACTTCTAAGACCTTGTCTAAAGCATAGCTTAATACAGACTTCTGAATATCAATCCCGATATAGTTGATGCCAGGATTTTGTTTGGCCATTCCTGTTACGAAAGCACCTTTACCGCTACCAACCTCTACATGGATTGGATTGTCATTGCCAAACAAATCTCGCCACTTCCCTTTAGCCTCTGCGGGATTTAAAACAACATACTGCGGATTAGCCTCTAACAGTTCTGTTGCACCTTTACGATTTCTAACTCTCATTTCTTCTTTCCATACTTATCTCGGAAGCTACGCAAAGCATAGATTTCCCGATTTACATTATCCAAATCTTGATTTTCATAGTATTTGGTAATGAGGCTCAAAAATGACAGTTGAGCATACCAATATAACTTATTCAAGACAGTTTGATTATACTTATAGCCATAATTAGTTAGCCACTCTTGCCATTGATACTCTGGAATATAGTGACAGAGCAGATAGGCCACATCAAACATACGATCAGTCAAGCGAACGGAATCCCAATCTACTAAATAAATCAAGCCACTCTCTGTCTCAAACCAGTTGCTATGACGGACATCCCCATGGACTATGGTTGCATAGTCTTCCCTAAAACCAGGAAGATTCTCACGTAAATCACCTAGAACCATACGTAGATACTGGTTGTTTTTTAAAGCATCCGGAGCCTTGTTTACCCATGACTGAAGTAAATCCGAAGGTGTTTCCATTGCATATCCCAATCGTGTCAACTGGGTCATCAAGGGACGTGAACAGTGTAAACGTGTCAAAATATCGATAATTTGTTTACGGTTCATATCACTTGGCGTCAAAATTTTTCCTGTCAACCATTCCTGAGCGGACATATCACGGCCGTCTGGTAAACGACGGTTCCAGAGCAATTGTGGTGCAATTTGCTCTCTAGCTAAACCAGGCAGGATTGGAGAAGTATTCATTTTTATAAAAACACGTTTTCCATCAGGATAACTTCCCATATAAGCTTTTCCGCTCTTCCCAGATATCGGGGTTAGCGTTAGCTCAATATCACCCAAGTCCATTTCTTTCCTCCGAATAAAGTTTCCTTATTATTCTACTAATTTTTATGCTATTCGTCAACCAATCTTCTCAGTTGATACGGCAAATAAAGAAATTGCAAGACAAGACTTGCTCCCACAAGTGCTAGAACAAGAATTTTGTCCTTAAAAACAAGCAATCCTATGAGACTTTCCAAGATTAATACAAAGACCCCAATCGCTCTCAAAATTTCCTTCAAGCCTTTCTCTTTTTGCCCCTTACCTACTGGGAATAATTGCGTCAAATATTGATAGTCAAAGACATGATAGAGGGCTAGAAGTTGGAATAACAAAAGATAATTGAATAAAATTACAATTGCGACTGCAATCCAAGATTGCTCAATGAAGATGAGAGCGGCCAAAGATAGGATTATGAGCCGCAGACTAAGGGCGAATAAATCTCCATTTCTCAGATAGGAACGAAGATAGAGGTTCTGCCAGATTTTCCCTGGTACTTTCTGAACTCCCTTGAGAATAAAGTCCAGATAAGCTCGGCGCTTAACACTATTTGAAATCCCCTTGACCTGTGTAAAGAGGGCAAAGAATCGAAGCAAAAACTGCTTACGTTTACTTTCTTGTGCAATTACATAATCCCAGTCAAGTCCATTTCCAAGGAAAAAGTTGCTAGACTTTTGGCGAAAAATCACATATTTTACTATCCCCAAGACAAGGAGATAGACTCCAAAAAACGGCAAACCAAGACCCATGGCTAAGAATAAAGGCGCAAACAGGAGCAAAAAGAGAGTCTGTACACTGACCCAAAAGATGAAAGAAATCAGACTCTGCTTCTGGATGTGTTCTCTCACTTCTTCTTCAGCAACTAAAAGAAATAGTTTGTCAGGCACTTCTAGATAGGTCGCAATACCACCCCAAAGCAAAAGTAAAATAGATATCATCCCAATCAAAATTAGGATTGGGAAATGATTCTCAGGAAAGTGTTGGAGCAACTGGTTGTACTGGTAGGCCAAAAATCCTAACAACACCAACAAAAATAAGACAAAATGGTCATTGAGCACATAACGGAGATAGCCCAAGCATTCCTTGCGAAATTCCTGCTTTCGTTTTAAAAACAAGTCCTTCATAACTCCTCCTCTTTGGTCAGAGCCAAATAGATATCATTGAGGCTTGCTTCTGGCATATCAAAGGCTTCTCGGAGCTGTTGGAGATTTCCTTTGGCTCTTACTTGACCTTTGTGAAGAATGACAAAAGAGTCACACATCTTTTCAGCAGAATCAAGAACGTGGGTACTCATAAGGATAGACTTTCCTTTTTTCTTTTCCGCTTCTAAAAGTTGAATCAAATCTGAAATCGCCAAGGGGTCGAGGCCAAGGAAAGGTTCGTCTACGATAAAGAGACTAGGATCCACGACAAAGGCACAGATAATCATAACCTTTTGCTTCATCCCTTTGGAAAAATGAACTGGAAACCAATCCAATTTTTGATCCAAACGGAACATTTTTAAAAGCGGCTCTACACGTTCAAAAGCTAGATTTTGCTCGATACCATAGGCCATAGCAACTATCTCAATATGCTCTCTGAGAGTCAATTCTTCATACAAGCTAGGAGTTTCAGGGATATAACCAATTTTCTTGCGATAGCTCGTAGCATCCTCTCCTAGAGTCAATCCGTCAATCTTTATCTCTCCACTATAGGGTGTCAAGAGGCCAATAATTTCATTGATAGTAGTTGATTTACCAGCACCATTTAAGCCAATCAAACCGACCAACTGTCCACTCTCAACTGAAAAAGATACATCCTTCAAGACAGGTACGTGAACATAGCCTCCTGTCAGGTTTTTAATTTCTAACATATTTTCTCCGAATCTGGTATAATGTAGCTATATTATATCAAAATTCAATACACTAGAGGTGGTTTTTATGTCAGATTGTATTTTTTGTAAGATTTTAGCAGGAGAAATCCCTGCATCAAAGGTTTATGAAGATGAACAAGTCCTTGCCTTCCTCGATATTTCCCAAGTTACCCCAGGTCATACCTTGGTCGTACCTAAAGAACACTATCGCAACCTTTTAGAGATGGATGCTGCGAGTGCTAGTCAACTCTTTGCTAAGATTCCAGTCATTGCTCAAAAAGTCATGAAGGCTACCCAAGCTGATGGTATGAATATCATCGCTAACTGCGAAGAAGTCGCTGGACAAACAGTCTTTCATACCCATGTCCACCTCGTCCCTCGCTATGGTGCCGAGGATGACCTCAAGATTGACTTTGTCGCCCATGAACCTGACTTTGACAAACTTGCCAAAGTCGCTGAAACTATCAAAAACGCTTAAGGAGTTCCTATGAAACTATCAAATTTACTACTTTTTGCAGGCTCTGCAGTTGGATCTTACCTCCTCGTTAAAAATCGTGAAGTTATCACTGAAGAAGTTTTAGATACAACTGATCGCGTTGAAGCAATCAAAGGTGATTTAGATGTTATCCAAAATAGCTTACAAATTATCAATCAACAAAAAGAAGTCATCAAAGAATACCAAGAAGACCTCACTTACAAATTTAAAGTCTTAGAAAAAGACCTCCAAGCAAGACTTGCTGTGATAAAAGAACTACGAGAAACTGAAGAAAACTAAAAAAGAAAGCATCCAACTTTACTTATATCCCCTTAAATTCATCTTGGATTACCAGATCCTAACAGAAAAGGGAGGGACTAAAAATGAAACTGTTTTTAAAAGTCATCTTGATTATTTCTGGTGGCCTCTGCCTTCTTGCAACCCTAGCATTTCTACTAGTGGCCAATCTTTTCAAGGCTTCATCAAGTGACATCCGAAAAGGGAATGAAGACTTAAAACAAATCTTTATCTCCCTTGACCTACCTCCTGAAAAAGTAGAATCAGATGGACACTATGAATTCGAGGGTGGAGGCTTAAATTTTTATGTGACTTTCTCAGATGAGGTCATCAATAGCCACCCTGTCCTGAAAGAAAGTCCAAACCTCACTAAAAACCGACTCAAAGTCTATGTCCTACAGACAGGAGATATTTCTTACTATAAAGTAGGGGATAACTTGTTCAATCACGGTTTATTGCAATTTTTAGAGAAGGAAAGTAGGAATTATTTACAGGAAATCGGAAAGAAACCAAATCCTAATTACTCAATTCTATATTGGAAGGATCAGGAGAGCCTAAAAAAGGGTGTCGCATTCTATGAAAAAGCTTTGACCTTGGTAGATATTCAG
This sequence comes from Streptococcus sp. SCPM-O-B-15277 (M60), assembly GCF_058200335.1. Lineage (NCBI taxonomy): Bacteria > Bacillati > Bacillota > Bacilli > Lactobacillales > Streptococcaceae > Streptococcus > Streptococcus sp. SCPM-O-B-15277 (M60). The sequence continues at coordinate 111,445 of NZ_JBYQGR010000001.1, read as the reverse complement.
GATAATTCGGCGATTAAGCATATTGATACTGTCACCGTGAAACCTGGTAAAGAAGCGGAACTCAAGCAACTCATCCAGAAAATGGATGAAGCTGGCTTGTTCAGCCAAAGTTCTGAATAGCAGATCAGTCAGAGAATCTTTGTTCCGTTACTAACTACAAACAAAAAAAGAGCCTTATGGCTCTTTTTTTTATTCACCCTCAAAGGCATCTTTTATATGGTCAAAGAAGCCTTTTTTCTTTGGATTTACTTTCAAATCACCTGCAGCTGCGAATTCTTTCAAAGCTGCTTTTTGTCGTTCGTTTAAGCCTGTTGGAGTCACGACATTAACAGTCACGTATTGGTCACCAACAACACCACCACGAAGACTAGGAGCTCCCTTGCCACGCAAACGGAATCGTTTACCGGTTTGAGTTCCCTCTGGAATCACCAATTCAACATCACCGTGAACGGTTGGGATATCGACAGTATCACCGAGAGCTGCTTGGACGATGTTGAGGTTTAACTTGTAGAAAATAGTTGTTCCTTCACGTTCAAATTTATCGCTGGCTTCTACAGAAACTACTACATACAAGTCTCCATAAGGACCGCCGTTAAAGCCTGCCTCACCTTGACCAGCTAGACGAATTTGTTGACCAGTTTCGACACCTGCTGGAATTTTTACGTGGACACTGTGGGCTTGTTTTTCATGACCTGTTCCATGACAGGTTGTACATGGATCTTTGATTTCTTTTCCGCGACCATGACAGACATCACAGGTTACTTGGCGACGCATCATACCAAGCGGTGTTTGAGTATCGACATTGATAACACCAGAACCGTGACAGCGTCCACAAGTAACTGGACTTGTTCCAGGCTTAGCACCTGATCCGTTACAAGTACGACAGCTTGATTCACGATTGTATTTGACTTCTTTTTCAGTACCAAAGATGGCTTCTTCAAAAGTCAAATTGACGCGATACTGGAGGTCATCACCTTGACGAGGAGCGTTTGGATTGCGAGAAGAACCGCCTCCGCCGAAAAAACTTGAGAAGATATCTTCAAATCCACCAAAACCACCTGCACCATCGAAGCCACCGAAACCACCTGCACCACCAAAGCCACCGTTGGCTCCAGCCGCACCGTATTGGTCATAGGCAGCCCGTTTCTGTTCATCGCTCAAAGTCTCATAGGCTTCTTGAACTTCCTTGTACTTTTCCTCAGCACCAGGTTCTTTGTTGATATCTGGGTGATATTTCTTCGATAATTTCCGATAGGCTTTCTTGATCTCATCTTGAGATGCATTCTTCGAAACGCCCAAACGGTCATAAAATTCAGTATTGTTCATACAAGATACTAAGAGCGAACAGAAAGCGACTGAAATTTAGGAAACCGACAAGAAATCCTGATTTCTTAGGAGGTTTATCTAATTTCCAAGCTTTCCGCTCGAGTTCAATTCCCCGAATGCTCTTTGTTCCTTTCTTTTATATTAAATTAGAAATTTTGGAATCCGTGTTCAGTTGCGAACACTCTTTGTCCCTTTCTATAATTTTTATGTAAATCTTTAGAGGCTGTTTTCTATACTCTGCTTCACTTGATCAAACTCTTCATCTGATAGAGTAAATATCAAATCCTCTTCAGCATACTCGTTTTGTTCTTTAAAATAGTTGTCCGTATTCTCTGCCAACCCTAGACTTAGTATCACTTTCCTTGCAAACTCTTGATGTGCAAAACCGATAGCCGTAATGATTTGTTTATCTTGGACAAGAACTTTCGGTTGGAAATTTTCACGTGGAAGAAATTCAAAATAATCAAAGAAGTTTTGCCAAATTCCACCTGTAAATTTCGTGTCCTTCAACAGACCTGCCTTCGCTAATAAAAGAGGCGCTGAAGAAATGGCTGTAATTAGGATATCTTGCTCACCAAGATCCCTCAAAAACGAGATCAATTTCTCATCTTGTAGAGCAGGACCTATATTTACCATTCCTGGCAAAATCACACAAGAATACTCTTCTATACGGATTTGATCCAATGTTTTCGTCGGTTGACAAGGCAAGCCATCCTCAGAAACCACCATTGAATGCTCAGAAGCTACATAATCAATCGTGATATCAAAAGACAGAGCTAAAGTACTCGTTAAAGTGGTTATCTCATAAAGAGAAAAATTAGGATAAATGATACAAAGTACTTTTTTCATACGCAACATCCTCTATTTTACCGAAAAACAGAGGCTGGGTTGCAACCTCTGGATTTCTTCTTATCATTACGACGCTCAGGCAAGTCGTCATAGCAATTGCCGTAGAATAACAACCACTTTAGTGATTAGTCATTCTTAACGAGTTAGGCTTAACTGAGTTTCGGCTAAAAACTTCGGAAAAAAGATAAGCCATCTTTTGTGCATCGCACAAGGCGATGGCTTCCTATTTTTCTTTCGTTTTTTAAACGCCTCAACATCTTATTTTTCCGTAAACTCTCCGTCTACGACGTCATCGCCTGCGTTTCCTGTTGCTTGTGCGCCTTCTGCTCCTGCTTGAGCTTGTTGCGCTGCTGCAGCTTGTTCGTAAAGTTTCACAGCAAGTCCTTGAGCTTTTTCGTTCAAGGCTTCAAGTTTTGCTTTCATTTCGTCCAAGTTGTTGTCTTCTTGGGCTTTCTTAAGCTCATCAAGTGCAGCTTGGGCAGCATCACGTTCTGCATCAAAGCCTTTGCCTTCAGTTTCCTTGATTGTCTTTTCAGTCGCAAAGATAGCTTGGTCTACTTCGTTACGAAGGTCAACTTCTTCTTTACGTTTCTTATCTGCTTCAGCGTTTGCTTCTGCATCTTTCATCATGCGGTCGATTTCTTCGTCTGTCAAACCTGAGTTAGATTGGATAACAATTGTTTGTTCTTTTTGAGTTCCTAGATCTTTGGCTTTAACAGATACGATACCGTTCTTATCGATGTCGAATGTTACTTCGATTTGTGGGATACCACGAGGTGCAGCTGGGATATCTGTCAATTGGAAACGTCCGAGAGTCTTGTTATCTGCTGCCATTGGGCGTTCCCCTTGAAGAACGTGGATATCAACGGCTGGTTGGTTGTCTGCTGCAGTTGAGAAGACTTGTGATTTAGATGTTGGAATTGTAGTGTTGCGGTCGATGAGTTTTGTAAAGACACCACCCATTGTTTCGATACCAAGTGACAATGGTGTTACGTCAAGAAGGACAACGTCTTTGACATCACCAGTGATAACACCACCTTGGATGGCAGCACCCATAGCAACAACTTCATCAGGGTTTACTGATTTGTTTGGTTCTTTACCAGTTTCAGCTTTAACAGCTTCAACAACGGCAGGGATACGAGTTGAACCACCGACAAGGATGACTTCGTCAATATCTGACAAGCTCAAACCTGCATCTGAAAGGGCTTGACGAACTGGAACTTTTGTACGTTCTACAAGGTCACGAGTCAAATCGTCGAATTTAGCACGAGTCAAAGTCATTTCCAAGTGAAGAGGTCCAGCCTCACCAGCAGTGATAAATGGCAAGCTGATTTGAGTTGAAGTCACTCCAGAAAGGTCTTTCTTAGCTTTTTCAGCTGCGTCTTTCAAACGTTGAAGAGCCATCTTGTCGTTTGACAAGTCGATACCATTTTCTTTCTTGAATTCTGCTACTAAGTAGTCGATGATTTTTTGGTCAAAGTCGTCACCACCGAGTTTGTTATCCCCTGCAGTTGCCAATACATCAAAGACACCATCACCCAATTCAAGGATAGATACGTCGAATGTACCACCACCAAGGTCGAATACCAAGATTTTTTCTTCTTTGTCAGTCTTATCCAAACCGTAAGCAAGAGCTGCTGCAGTTGGTTCGTTGACGATACGTTCTACTTCAAGACCAGCGATTTTACCAGCGTCTTTAGTCGCTTGACGTTGAGCATCGTTAAAGTAAGCTGGAACTGTGATAACAGTCTTGGTTACTTTTTCACCAAGGTATTCTTCAGCGTAACCTTTCAAGTATTGAAGAATCATAGCTGAGATTTCTTGTGGTGTGTATTCTTTACCGTTTGCAGAAACTTTTTCAGAAGTACCCATCTTAGATTTGATAGAGATAACTGTATCTGGATTTGTTACTGCTTGACGTTTTGCAGCGTCACCAACGATGATTTCACCGTTTTTGAAAGAAACTACAGATGGAGTTGTGCGGTTTCCTTCTGGGTTTGCGATGATTTTTGATTCAGTTCCTTCAAGAACTGCAACTGCTGAGTTTGTTGTACCTAAGTCAATACCGATAATTTTAGACATGTGTTTTTCTCCTTAAATTTTATATTCTATTTTTGATTTTTCTTTTTGATACTCTTCTTAGGTGGCGGCGCCGTCAGAGCTTAACTTCGTTAATCTCTTTGACTAAACTTTGAGCCTAAGGTCTCAAAATTTGCGCAAATAACGCCACGGCGAAGAGTACCGCCTTTGGTTCGCTTCGCTCACTATTGGTAAAGCTGAACCATTGTTTATCTTTCTTTCATAGTTTAATGTCGTTTCGGACAAGGTTTTTTTAAGCTCTATTGCCTAGTTATAAACTACTACCATAGCCGGTCTTAGGATGCGGTCATGGAGTTTGTAGCCTTTTTGGAAGACTTGTGCGATGGTGTCTGCTGGATGCTCATCATCAGCTGGAACTGTTTGAATAGCCATATGGTAGTTATGGTCAAATTCACCGTCCGCTGGAATTTCTTCAATTCCTTCTTCTTTCAGAGCATGTACCAAACTTTCTTGGACCATTTCCAAGCCCTTCTTCACATCATCTGTCAGCCCTTCAACAGCAAGGGCACGTTCTAGGTTGTCCAATGATGGCAAGATTGCTTTTGCCAAATCTTGACTGCGATAGCGTTGCAAGAGTTGGCGTTCTTCGTTGGCACGTCGCTGAATGTTTTGCATTTCTGCATGAGCACGAAGGTATTTGTTTTCAAACTCTTCGGCACGTTCATTTGCCAAGTCCAATTCAGACTTCTCAGGAGTTGTTTCTTCTACTGATTCAACAACTTCCTCTTCTTTTACTTCTTTATTATTTATATCTTGGGCCATTTTCGCCTCCTTTAATGATTTCAATCTCAATTCACTTCATAGTGATTACTGCTGAGGTAGCGGTAAAAATCCGTCAACTTCATAGTCAAAACTCGATTAACTACATTGAGTTGATTGACCAATTGTTGATAATCCAGATTGACCGGACCTATAATCGCAAGGATTCCAAATCCACGATAGGGAATCAGGAACTTACTGCTAATCACTGCTAAGTCAGCTAAACAGGATTCTTGGCTATCCGCAACTCGGACACTTTGCATCTGGTCACCAATCAGATTTTCTCGAATTTCCAAAGCTACCTTTTGTGGCTGATCAAAGAATTGATAGGCCGCTAAATTAGCGAAATTCAAAAGATTGACTTTGCCAGAAACCACGATATTTTCATTGAACATTTCTTTGAAGATATGCTCAATAAGATCCATAACATTATCCGTTGTTGTGAAGTAACGTTGGATAATTTGCGGAATCTCTGTCCGAATCTTGTAGTGAATATCCAAAACAGTCTGATCCAGGAAACGTTCTTGAATCATGGTCTTGAGGCGATTTAAATCCTCCTGCAAGAAATTTCTCGGAATCAAAAACTGACTGGTAACTGTTCTAGACTCATCAAGCGTAAAAACAGCAAGAGCTGTATGTTGCCCGAGGACAACAATATCAAAAGCTGTTAGCTTCTGTCTACTTGGTTCTACATCCAGTGCAACAACCGTACAACCACTCAAGTCTGTCAAGATTCTAGTTGCCTCTTGAAGAATATCCTCAAGTTTGAAGAATTCCTGATCAAAGGCTTTTACAATCTCATAAACTTGATTCTCAGCTAAACGGTCGAAGGATAAGGAGTGTTTGACATAATATTGAAAACCAGCCACACTCGGCATCCGACCACTGGAAGTATGAGCCTTTTCAAGCAAACCTTGCTTTTCTAGAGCTGCCATATCATTTCGAATGGTAGCACTACTTGAGTTGATAGTCTCTTGCAAGGCCTTAGATCCAACAGGTTCGTGCGTTTTGGTAAAGATGTCAATAATCAGATTTAAAATATTCTGCTGACGTTCTGTAACCATCTCGTCACTCCTCTCTGATAGATCTTTTTAGCACTCGACGTATCCAAGTGCTAACTTATGATTCTATTATACACCCTTAGAAAAGAATGTCAAGACAAAAACTCAAAAAATTAGCACTCTTTTGCCAAGAGTGCTAAAAATCAGTCTGAGGTCCTAGAAAATCATCTTACATTCTCAAGATATTTCTTTTTAAGTCTGTAAAAACTATAGATTAGGTAAGAAATCATGAGGGCATAAAGGGCAAAAATAAGGAAGAAAGACTGAGAGAGACTTTCGCGAAACAGGCTCATACAAACAACTAGACCGCCAGAGATAGAAACTGTAGATATACGAAGTCTAGATTTCACATCAGCCCATCGAAGACGATCGTCCATGAATGATTGATCATTTGAATCTACATCACAAGTTGCTTTTCGAAAAACAGTATAAGAACAATTTTCCACAAATTCCCATCCTCTATCCTTAATACTTTGTAAATCTATCTCATTTTTTCTAAGGTAGCTAGTATTCCACACACGGTAAATTACATCATCTGATCGGCATGGTTCAAAATAGAAAAAGCCAAAACGATTGGCTTTAAATTTCCAACCTTTCAAATGCATCTCATGCAAATAATCTTCTACCTTATCCAAATCAAAAATGGTAAACATTCGAAATTGTACTTTGCTTTTCATTGTCTAACCTCCAAAATGGTTTTATTTATCAGATAATTCTCTCCACTTTTGAAACAATCTCCAAAAAATATAAGAAATCTGAATCGCGAAAACTATCAATAAAGTACAGTCTATGATAACAATCAAAAACATTCCCCAACTGAAAGAACTACCTCCACTGACAAACTTTGAGAAAATCGGTAGTAGAGCTGAAAAGAGAAGCAAAATAGGAAGCATCCGCATTGTTAAAATCTTCTTGACCATTGCTAACTTCCCTGTCGCGTCATTATAAATTTCAAACTCGGCATCCGACTCAACTCCAGAATAAAGCTTTCTAAAGTAGGAAAAACCATTAAAGTCTGTAATATGCTCCCAGCCACAATCTTTAAATAGTTGTAAATAGGAAGCTCTCTCTGACTTTTTCATAGGATAAAAGTCCAACTGATAAACCACCTGCTCCGGTTGGCACTTTTCAAAAGTATACTTAACCGCAACTACTAAGTTAGAATAACTTACTTCCTTAAGTTTCCAGCCCTGAGCATGCATTTCTCCGAGATAGAGAGCTTCTCTATCATAATCCGCAATGGTAGCAATTCTATAAACAACTTTCTTTTCCATCAAAGCTCCTCCCGACTGTTTCTATAGAGCCGCTCAATACGTTTCAACTCAATCTCTAAAACTTTTCGGCCCAAGTCTGTTATCTGATAGATTTTACGTTTCTCCTCTTCTCGGACAAAGGAAACCAAACCATCCTTTTCCATCTTCGATAGGGTTCCATACATAGTTCCAGGACTAATGGATACTTGCGAATCTGTCATCTCTTTGACCTTTTGTGTAATACCATAACCATGGTTCTCCTTTTGCAGACAGAACAGAATATAAAAACCCGTTTCAGTCATGGGAAGGTAAACCCGCCTAATCTTATCTGTTAATTCCATTTAATCAGACCTCCTATTCAGTTCGATATATCGCACCTCGTTATATAAAATATATCACACCTCGATATAAAATGCAAGAAAAAAAGATTGTCCTCACGGACAATCTTTCTGATTTATCATTAGTATAGATCTAGGTAGTTATCAATTTCCCATTGTGAAACGAAGGTTGCATAGCTTGCCCACTCAATTCGTTTGGCTTCAAGGAAGCTAGTGTAGATGTGTTCACCTAGAGCTGCTTTAACCACTTCGTCTTCTGTCATGGCCTTCAAAGCGTTGTGAAGAGTTGATGGAAGGTCTGTGATACCAGCCTCTTTACGCTCTTCTGCAGTCATGATATAGATGTTTTCTTCGATTGGCGCTGGTGCTTCGATTTTGTTTTCAATACCGTGCAAACCAACTTCCAAAAGAACAGCCATTGCGATATATGGGTTTGCCATTGGGTCTACTGAGCGCAATTCCAAACGTGTTCCCATTCCACGAGTAGCAGGAACGCGCACCAACGGTGAACGGTTACGACCAGCCCAAGCGATGTAAACAGGTGCTTCATACCCTGGAACCAAACGTTTGTATGAGTTAACGGTCGGGTTCATGATAGCTGTGTAGTTGTAGGCATGCTTGATCAAACCACCAAGGAAATGATAGGCTGTTTCTGATAACTGCATCCCTTTTGGATCATTTGGATCAAAGAAGGCATTGTTGCCTTCCGCATCAAACAAGGACATATTGCAGTGCATCCCTGAACCAGCGATACCGAATTTTGGTTTAGCCATAAAGGTTGCATACAAACCATGTTTACGTGCAATTGTTTTTACAACGAGTTTAAAGATTTGAATCTTGTCACAAGCACGAAGAACTTCATCGTACTTAAAGTCAATCTCATGTTGCCCTACGGCAACTTCGTGGTGACTGGCTTCTACTTCAAATCCCATCTTGGTCAAGACATTCACAATTTCACGACGTGTATTGTCCGCAAGGTCTGTAGGTGCCAAGTCAAAGTAACCACCCTTGTCATTTACCTCGAGAGTTGGATCTCCATTTTCATCTAATTTAAATAGGAAGAATTCTGGCTCTGGTCCAAGGTTGAAAGACTTGAATCCAAGTTCTTCCATGTGGCGAAGTGCTCGTTTAAGATTGCCACGAGGGTCCCCTGCAAACGGTTCTCCTTCTGTTGTATAGACATCACAGATCAATCCTGCGACACTACCGTTCTCATCTCCCCAAGGGAAGACAGTCCATGTGTCCAGGTCAGGGTACAAGTACATATCTGATTCATTGATACGAACAAACCCTTCAATAGAAGATCCATCAAACATAGCCTTGTTTGACAAGACCTTGTCTAGTTGTTCATCTGTAGCAGGAATTTCGACGTTTTTCATGGTTCCCAAAATATCTGAAAACATGAGACGGATAAAGGTTACATTTTTTTCCTTAACTTCACGACGAATATCTGCAGCTGTGATTGGCATGGTTTTTCTCCTTATATATGACGACTTGCGGTTGCCTAACCGCGACCAAAAGGTGATTGTTGAGAAGCAAAGCGACTTTGTTGAAGAACTTCATTCCGAAGTGCTCGGCGCACCTCAGTTTGACTGACAGGTTTTTTAGCTTTCGCCTCACGTTCGGCATATTTTTTCTTGATAGCAGCAATGTTGAGGCCTTCAGAGATATAGTCCTTAATCTCAAGCAACCGATCCATATCATTTAAAGAATACATCCGGCGATTACCTTCGTTTCGATCAGGTTTTATCAACTCTTGATCTTCATAATAACGAATTTGACGCGCTGAAAGATCGGTCAACTTCATAACACTGCCAATGGGGAAAACTGCCATATTGCGACGAAATTCTTTTTCCTTCATGTGCACTTCCTCTTCTTTCTGTCTATTATAGTCTAAAAAAATTCAATCGTCAATTGTTTATGTCATATCTTATGACATAATTTTTATTTTTTCTGCAAAAGGCTCCGTAAACGATCGATATCGTAATTGACTAGAATTGCCACGAAAACACCCATAAATGTTTCAAAAACTCGGGCAAATACGTACAAAACGGTCTCACCAGTTGGGATTGATAGGGTAATAATCAACATAGCTGCAACTCCTCCAATGACCCCTGACTTGTTGTTCATAGCAACATTTGTCATAATGGTTAACATGGTGCAAATCGGAACAACAAGAAGGGTTACCCAGAAGGCGCCGTGAAAAAGATTATTTAAGAGAAAGAAAATCAAAGCAAAAAAGCCACCAATACTATTTCCCAGAATACGAGATGTACCAAAGTGGACACTCTTATCAAAGTCCTCTCTCAAGCTAAAAACAGCTGTTAATGCTCCGATTTGAAGTCCCTTCCATCCAAAAAAGCCAAAAATCATGAGAACCAAAAAAACAGCAATTCCTGTTTTAAAGGTTCGCATTCCTAATTTAAACTTAGATTTGTCAAATGTATATTTTTTAAAGTAACTCATAATCTCATCTTTCTTTTCTCCATTTTACCATAATTTTACTTTTTTGAGAAAAGGATTCATCAATTGAAAATAACAGGAAATAAAAAGAGAAGGATCTAAGTCCTTCTCTTTTTATTGCAATATTCTCTTTTAGAACAAATACATGAAAGCTAAAGTTAGGAGACTTGCAAGTAAACCAACTCCCCAAAAGAAGAAATCGACTTTCCACTCACTCCAGGATTGACCTTTACCAGAAAAGCCACCCAACTCAAAATGGTGATGAACTGGTGTCATTCGGAAGATACGTTTGCCACCACTCAACTTAAAGTAGCTAACTTGCATCATAACCGATGTGGTTTCAAAGACATAAACAAGACCGATAAAGAGAAGTGTCCATTCTTGGTGCAGCGCCATAGAAATTGCAGCCAACATCCCTCCAAGAGCAAGGCTTCCCACATCTCCCATGAATACTCTTGCTGGTTTACGGTTAAAGACAAAGAAACCGAGAAGACCACCAATCATAGCTGTAATGACTAGCAAGATATCCAACTGGTTTTGGACATAAGCAATGACTCCATAAGCAGATAAGCTAATCACTACTGAAATACTTGCCAAGCCATCAATCCCGTCAGTCAAGTTAACCGCATTCGAAAAACCAACCAACCAGAAGAGAGCAAAGAATATATAAAGAAATCCTAAGTGCAATGGATACCCAAACATATTTAAGATATCTCCTCCTCTTTCATAAAAGAAATAGAAGATAACTCCTCCTACTAACTGAAGCAAGAGTTTTTGTTTAGGATTGAGCCCTTCGTTGATTTTACGGAAAACTTTGAGGAAATCATCTAAGAAACCAACCAAACCATATAAGACTAGGATAAAGAGGATCATTCCTACATTATTCGTTAGTTGATTGGTCAAAAGAGCAAGAACTAAACTAACTAAAACGCCTGTTATAAGAAAGACGAGTCCTCCCATTGTTGGTGTCCCAGCTTTTGCTTGGTGTTGTTTCACATCCTCATGCATCTGTTGACCAGTAATTTGTGCTTTACGGTAAAAACGGATAAAAGCTGGAATTCCAACCACTGTAAGAATAAAAGTAAGGATTCCAGGAAAGATAGAAACTAGCATTCTAATCTCCTAATGTTATTTTTATTTTCTGTAAATCTTTTAAAGCTGTATTAGAACGAACACTTTGTTTTTTAACAATTTCTCCTGTACCTTCAAATTCAACTTCAAGATTCAGCCATTTGGCAAAGGTTTCAACATTTTTCTTAGACCATCCATATAAGTCAGGCATCTCTTCTACCTTATCTGAAAGGAGTAAGATTTGCTCATTAGCGTCTAGATTTGTTCCTTCTGCCACTGAACTGTCCTTGATTTTTGTTCCTGAACCGATAACAATTGGTTGTACAAGGTTACGACGGAGTTCTTCAGCTAAATCTCCTGGGCTAGAGTCCTTAATGCTAGGCATGGCATAACTAGTTGTAGTAGTTATTTGGTCTAAATTCTTAGCAGTTGATTGGAGATTTAATATATCTTTCATGGCAGAAGCTCGTTCAAGAATAGGATTAGCAAATTCTCCAAACCAAGGGTTAGAAAAGTGTTCTGGCTGTTGAACTGTCACGTAAAGAATAAAGTCTGGATTTTCAGAAGGATGCATGGTTACTACAGAAAAGATATAATTGGTTTTCCCAACTAAATATCCTCCGTTTTGCTCATCGGCAATTTGAGCTGTTCCAGATTTGACAGAAACATTCTGACCAGGAACAGTAATTACTGGCTTATGATCATTACGATTATACATGGTCCCATAAATAGGGTCTGTACCAACCAAAATCATGTTTTCCCTAGTCAAACTAGCCGTTTCTTTAGAAACAGGATTCCCTACAACCTCTCTTTGTGATTTACGAACAGTCTGATCATTTGGATCATAGAGGGCACTAATAAACTTCGGTTCTAGCATAACCCCATCATTAGCAATGGCAGTAAAAGCGCGGAGCATTTGGGTTTGGGTAACAGAGATACCTTGACCAAAAGCACTCATGGCAATATCAACAACGTTATCTGCAGGTAGTTGTCCAGCATACTCATCAGGCATACCAAAACGGGTTGGAACTCCAAACTTAAATCGATTGAGGTATTCTAACCAAGTAGCATCCCCCATCTTTTGTTGGAGCAAAGTCATACCCACATTACTTGAGTGAGCAAAACCTTGCAAGTAAGTCATTATACTCCCTGCTGATAAGCCATCATTAACATCCCAGTCCCTGATAGTCGCATCTGCTATTTTTAATTCGCTACTATTAAAGTATTCTCCACCAGGGAAGGTGTTGTTATCTATAGCTGCTGCTAAGGTCATGACCTTCATGGTTGAACCTGGTTCATAGTTACTTTGGTAAAGGATATCACGCCAGACAAAGTCATCCGTTAAGCCTTCTTTTGTATTCGCATCAAAAGTCGGTCTTTGAGTTGTGGCAAGAATTTCTCCGGTTTTGGCACTAACCAAGGTCGCATTCATATACTTGCCTTTTAGTTTTTCTTGGAAGGCATCCATTTGACTTTCCATAAAGGACTGCAAAGGACTAGATAGGGTCGTATAGACGTCTTTCCCGTTTACGGTCTGTTGGGTGACTTGTTCTGTACCAGGAACAATATTACCTAGACGGTCTTTTTCATAAGTAATAATACCATCTGTCCCTGCCAATAAACTATTTAAGGAACTCTCGATACCCGATGTCCCAATTAGACTTTTCGTGCCATCTTCATTTTCATGTAACTGTGCTAAACCAATAAAGGATGAGGCAAATTTCCCATTTGGATAACTTCGATTTGGACTAGTCGTAAAATTAATACCCTCAACCTTAGCAGATTCTAAGTCCTGTTTAATGGACATCATATTAGCATAGGTAATCCCATTCCCTTTAGCACCAAAAGAAACCTGTTTGAGATTTGGTTGAGAGAGTTGATTTTTGACGTAAGTCTCCTCCATATCTAAGTATTTATGAAAAATTTCTGCCACTTTATTGTACTGAGATTCTTCTACATAAAGAACATCACCATTAGCGGACTTATATTCTTTATCTATTACAGCATAAACATTATAAGAGGTCGCATCTTCTGCTATGGGAGTTCCATTACGATCATAAATGGTTCCTCTTTTAGCAGGAACAGTCAGAGTCGTTTGATGAACTTTATTTGCTTCTTTAACCAGATTGACCCCAAATTTTGTGCCTGTACCAATAATCACCGCAAAATTAACCAAAAAAACAGCAAATAGAAAGACAGCCAATAAGCTCAAATTCTTTCCTACTAATCTGCGGTTTTCCATTGGAGATTTACGATTCTTAATGGCAAAGCGTATGATTCTTTCTTTCCAGGATTTCATATACTACTCCGCCGATCGAATATTTTCATTATTCAATTGCAAGTCTTGTGAATTTGCAATTCCGGTCAAACGTTCTGATCGGATTAATTCGTTAACTTCTTGTTTGGCATCATCTAGCTCTGTCTTTTTTTCTTCAATTTGTGCATTGACTCTTGTCAAATCACTCTGGACCTGAAAAAGTTTTGTCTGCATATAGACTACACTAATTGCTAAGACAAGAGCTGTGATGGCAATTGAAAGGTAAAAGGCCTTTTCAACACGTGAAAATTGTTTAATACGAGCTTGTAGCAATTGGCTCGTTGTTCCTCTTGTTTCTGCCATTGTTTCCTCTTACTTGTGAATTTTTCTTGCCACTCGAAGCTTGGCTGAGTGGGAACGATTATTGGCTTCCAACTCTTCCTTGCTTGGCAAGATTGGTTTACGAGATACTAATTTCATCTTTGGCTTGAGATCGTCTGGAATAAAAGGCAAACCTTTAGGCACTTCAACTGTGGAAGCTTCCTTAAATAACTGTTTAGTCAAACGGTCTTCAAGCGAATGGAAGGTGATGACTGAAATTCTTCCGTCTAGAGCTAGAAGTTCAATCGCCTGCTGGATTGATTCATCTGCAGCACCCAACTCATCATTGACTTCGATACGGATAGCTTGGAAAATTTGTTTGGCTGGGTGACCTTTTTTCTTGAGCTCCTTAGCCGGTTTGGCAGATTTGATAATCTCTGCCAACTCAGTCGTTGTCTCGATCGGTTTAAGCTCACGCGCCTGTTCAATTTTTCGAGCAATCTGTTTGGAAAACTTATCTTCTCCATATTTGAAAAAGATTCGTACCAAATCATGGTAGTCATATTGATTGACCACCTCATAAGCAGTCAAGCTAGCTTCTTGATTCATTCGCATATCAAGCGGGGCATCTTTTTTATAAGAAAAACCACGTTCACGTTGATCTAACTGCGGGCTTGACACACCTAAGTCATAACAAATTCCATCAATTTCAGTCACACCTAAGTCATGTAAGCGGTCCTTCAAATGACGGAAATTATCCTTGATGAAGGTGACCATGCCCTTTTCGATATAGGGAGCCAGACGTTTTTGCGCATTATCAATGGCATTCTGGTCCTGGTCAAAGGCATAAAGATGCCCTTTCTCGCTTAACTTACTTAATAAATACTCGCTGTGTCCTGCTCCTCCCAAGGTCGCATCAACGTAAATACCATCAGGTTTCACATCTAGCATATCAATGGTCTCATGGAGCATGACCGTTACATGATGAAATTCTTTTGTCATATCTTATCTATTTTACCACAAATCCGACTAGCTTGCATCCACTAAAGCTAAAACATTCCTCTGCTAGTTTATTCCTTATATTCAACTGGCTTCTCAGCTACTTGAGTTAACGCGGAGTCTACTTCTGGATTCAGGTGATGATGAACTGCTTCTGCCACAGCTCTTGGTATACCAACGGCGACAATCTCATCCACGCTGGCTTCCTTGATTTTTGTCAGAGATTTAAAATATTTCATTAAATTCTGCTTGCGTTTTGGACCCAAACCTTCAATTCCATCTAATTGAGAAGAGAAGGAATTTTTAGAACGTAGTTGTCGGTGGAAGGTAATGGCAAAACGGTGAACTTCATCCTGAATGCGTTGCAGGAGGAAAAATTCTTGAGAATTGCGGGACAACTCTACCACCTCAAGTGGGTCTCCAAAGAGCAATTCATGGGTTTGGTGCTTGTCATTCTTTTGCAGGCCTGCGATCGGAATATCTAACCCCAACTCTTCTTGAATGACCTGTTTAGCGATATTGACCTGACCTTGTCCCCCATCAATGACAATCAAATCTGGCGGTGTCAAACCGTCACGTTGGACGCGTCCATAGCGTCTGCGAATAACCTCTCGCATACTTGCATAGTCATCTGGTCCGACCACAGTCTTGATTTTATACTTACGGTAATCCTTCTTGCTCGGTTTTCCGTTGACAAAAACAACCATAGCAGAGACAGGACTAGTCCCCATAATATTAGAGTTATCAAAAGACTCGATACGGACTGGGGTTGGAATTTGTAAGAGTCGTCCCAAGTTTTCAATGGCTCCTTGAGTCTTCTCAACTGATTTTTCTAGCAGGTTAAATTTCTGCTCTAAACTAACACGCGCATTTTTAATGGCTAGATTAACAAGCTGCTTCTTCTCCCCACGTTGAGGCTTGAGAACCTTGGTATCCACCAAAGCCTTGATAGCTTCTTCGTCAATATCTTGAGGAATCAAAATTTCATTGGGAACCAGGTGAGATTTTTCTTGATAAAACTGTCCCACATAGGTCAAAAAATCCTCATCTGGATCATTGTAGTAAGGAAAGAGATTGACATCGCGTTCAATCAGCTTACCCTGACGGACAAAGAAAACCTGTACACACATCCAGCCCTTATCCACATAATAACCAAAGACATCACGGTTTTGGAGATCCTTAGCCATGACTCTTTGTTTGGTGCGAAGAGTCCCAATAGCCTGGATAAGATCACGGTATTCCGCGGCACGTTCAAACTCCATACTTTGGGCTGCCACAGCCATCTTCTCCTTGAGGTCATCAATGATTTTATCGTCTTGTCCCTTGAGAAAATCAGAGACTTCTTGGGACTTAGCTTTAAAATAAGCTTCATCCTTGCGACAAACCGTATGAGCCATACACTGGCCGATATGGTAATAAAAACAAACCTTTGATGGTGGATTGGTACACTTGCGAAAAGGGAAAATCCGGTCTAAAAGTCGCTTGATTTCATTGGCCGCGCCCACATCCGGATAGGGACCAAAGTAGAGTCCTCCGTCCTTCTTGACCTGACGGGTGATAATCAAGCGAGGATAGCGCTCATTTGTGATTTTGATAAAAGGATAGGACTTATCATCCTTGAGCATAATATTGTACTTAGGCTTGTTTTCCTTGATTAGGTTGATCTCAAGAAGCAAGGCCTCAATATTGGACTCGGTGACGATAAACTCAAAATCCACAATCTCAGATACCAGGGCTTCCGTCTTGGTATCGTGACTCCCTCTGAAGTACGACCGCACCCGATTGCGAAGATTCTTGGCCTTCCCCACATAGATGATGGTACCGTTCTTATCTTTGTGAATGTAACAGCCCGGACTCGTCGGCAAGAGCTCGAGCTTGGATTTAATCAAGTTATTCATAGTTCCATTATAGCAAAAAGCACCTCTCATTGCTCATATCAAGAAGCTCTGTTTTCCTAATCTCCTGACTCATAGAGTTCTTGGACTTCTTTTACATCTTGAGCTTGGATACCATAATAAGACCCTGCTGGTTGCATGACTGAAACCTCATTGGTATGCTGCAAGCCAATAGCATGTCCTAACTCATGTTCTGCCGTATGCAAGATGCGTTCATAGGTATAGCCATAGTTTAGATTGGATAGATAATAATGATTTAAGCGAACAGTCACAGAAGTGAATTGTTTGGTTAGGAGATTGGTTTGACTCTCCGCCTCACCTGCTACAGCTGTCGAACCATCATTCATTTCAGTAGCGAAAATATTGGCCTGGTCAGGATCTGTTACAAGTACAAATTTAAAAGCACCAGTCTGATTCCAGTTAGTAATAGCTTCTGCGTAGGCCTTTTGAAAGGTTGCATCCATTTGAGGATCAATATAGATCCTTGCTTGCGCTTTTGCCCATTTTGCGCCTGAATCTTGATGATGATCTGTCTGAGACAAGCCTTGCAATTTACCAGTTTCTTGCCATTGATCCCAGCCTGCTTGGCCGACTTGAGCCATTTTACTGATTTGATTGAAGGCCCCAGGTAAATCACCTGTCACATACCAGAGAATCCCAAAAGTGATGAGAATGAAGAAGATAAGCGTCCATACAAGGCGCCAAAACATCCGCAAAATTCCTAGTAACAATCGATATAAAACACGAATAATCCAGCCCATAATTTGCCCACCTTTCTCAAAAAAATAAGAACCCATCTTTAAGTCATGGATTTCCATTCTAAAGATAGGTTTATTATTCTACTAAAACAAACTGAAAGAAAGCTAAAATTAAGACAAGCGTTCTTCCAAAACAAAATCAATCGGCAGTGTAGCCAAAAACCGTTCCAATTGTTTTTCCCAATAATACCACTCGTGGGTTCCTGCACTATGGGTGTAGGTTACATCAAAACCTAATTTCTTGAGGTTCTTCACTGCTAGATTATTGGCAGCATAGAGATAATCTTGCTCGCCACACCATACCCATAGTTTGGTTTTCTTATCAGATTTTTTAGCGAGTGTTTCAAGTGAGTAAGGGCTATTCACCCAATCATTAACTTTGCCAAACACACCTCTCCAGTAGGCACGCGTTCCTAAATCTTGACTCTCAGGAGAAAACTCCTCAAAGCTAAGTGCTCCAGAAAAACTAGCTGCATGTGAGAAACGGTCAGTTGACAGTGCTAACTTAAAGGAACCGTAGCCTCCCATTGATAAACCAGCGATAAAGGTCTTTTCTCGTTTGTTGGTCATATTGGGAAAGAAGCGTTTGAGCACCTGAGGTAATTCTTCTGCTAGAGCTGTGTAGTAGTTATAGCCATACTGAGTATCTGTATACCAGCCGTTACTTGTATTAGGCATGACAACAATCAGATTAGTCCCTCGCAACAAGCGCTCTACATTGGTTCGTTTGAGCCAACTGTTGTGGTTCCCTGACATCCCATGAAGGAGATAGAGGACTGGAATATCTGTACTGTTTGGCTCTGTCACCCGAGATGCATCAGGGTAGAGAACATTTACTCCCCACTCCATATCTAAAACTTCTGAGTAATACTCAATCTTCATTACTGCCATAACTTGCTCCTTATTCGTTTGAGATAAGAAAAAGCCGAAACTCGACTTTCTCTCTTGCTATTGAATCCTTATTTTGCTTCCATGACTACTGGTAAAATGGCTGGACGACGTTTGGTTTGATCAAAGAGGAACTTGGCCAAATGATCACGTACCTTACCTTTAAGGTCAGCCCAGTCAAAGTCCTCACCTTGGAGATAGTCCTCAACTGTTTGGTTCACCAATTCTGTACTTTCGCGCAGAATATCTCGACTCTTCTTGAGGTAGACAAATCCACGTGTATGCACTCGAGCCTTGGCAATGATTTTCTTCTCGCGACGGTTAACAGTGATAGCCACAATGAAAATACCATCTTCTGACAAGACCTTACGGTCACGAAGAACGACATTACCAACATCCCCAATGGCATTTCCGTCAATCAAGACATCTCCTGCAGTAACTGCACCAGATGGAACGAAATCCCCATGCTCATAAGACATGGTTGTTCCTTTTTTCGGGATAAAAATACGTTCTGGCAACATACCAACAGCCATAGCGGCCTTGGCATGAGCATCCAATTCACGGTATTCCCCTTGGATTGGGAAAAGATACTTAGGTTGCAAGAGGTTGATCATCAATTGCAAATCACGCGCATTTCCATGTCCTGATACACGCAAGCTTTGAGTAATCGGTTTTACGATACCACCCGCTTGGTAGACCATGTTTTCTACCCGTGCCATGACAGCTTCTTTAGCGATTGATGGTGTTGTAACGATATAAACCAAGTCCCCATCTTTGATTTCAACATAGCGGTGACGACCGATTGACATTTTACGGAGTCCATTAATCGGTTCACCCATACGACCAGTTTCAAGGATGATTAACTCGTGGTCTTCAAAACGAGACATATCTTTAGGTTTAATCAAGAGACTTTCGTTAGCCAATGACAATTTTTTCAAGCGAATAGCTGTACGAACGATATTTTCAATATCAAATCCCGTCAAAACAACGCGACGACCTGTATCTGCAGCAGCGTCAAAGACCTGCTGAATACGAGAAAGGTTACTTGCAACGGCAGCTACGATGATACGTCCATCCCAATCAGAAATGGTTTGCGTAATTTCATCGCCAACTTCACTTTCGCTGGCTACTTGAATATTACTGTCTGCGTTTGCTGAGTCGCTTAGAAGAGCTAAAACTCCTTCGCGACCAATTTCTGCTAAACGACCAAAGTCAGTTGCATATGATTCGCTAGCCGTTTGGTCAAATTTGAAATCTCCAGTATAGACGATGCTTCCCTTAGATGTTTTTAAAACGACACCCAGACTTTCTGGGATGGAGTGGGTTGTGCGGAAGAAGGAAACTTCCGTACCTCCAAAGTCGATTTCTGTATTTTCATCGATCACATGGAAATCATCAAATTTCTTGACGCTATCATTTCCCTTTACAAAAAGCTTGGCAAGTTCGATGGTCAACTCTGAACCAAAGACAGGGACCTTAGCTTCTGATAGGAGATAAGGAAGAGCTCCAATCGCATCCGCATGCCCGTGCGTTAAAAAGACACCCGCAATACGGTCACTATTTTCAAACAGATATTCCATATTTGGAATAACGACATCGACACCCAACTGTTCATTTTCAGGATATTTCAAACCTGCATCTAAAACGAAGATAGAGTCGTTAATTTCTGCAATGTACATGTTTTTCCCGTTTTCTCGAACACCGCCCAAAGTTGTTAATTTAATATTGGTCATTTTCCCTCCGAAGTTTTACTATAACGTGTTTGTAGAGCCTTCATAACTCTCTTTTTTTAAAAGTCCAATATACTTTTATCCGAATCTTTTCCTCTCATTATACCATTTTTTTACTAATTTTCAAAATGAAGATAGGATTTCAACTAGAGATCATTCACTACTCATCATCAAATAGGTTTTTTGAGATTTCGTCTAAAATCATTAAACGATTAAATCGAATGAAGCTCCGAAATTTCTAGCTGACCAAAATCCTAAAAACTAGGCCGGAGTACATAAAAAAAGATTTAGAAATTCTAAATCTTTTTAAGTATTGTTAGTTTGGATAAATGTAAGTAACTTTACCTAATGATCTATGAGGATTAAAGAAGCCACGATAGTTTCCAATTGGTTGAGTTCCACTACCATCATAGTTACATTCAAGCACTTGAATAGAATTCTCACTTTGAACATCTGTCACATAAGCAACGTGGCCATATTCACCGCCATCCCAAACAGCGATTGCTCCTACTACAGGAACATTTCCTATCTTAAAGCCTTGTGCACTAGCATAGATTGCCCAAGTGTTAGCATTTCCCCACCAGTTGCTAGCCCATGGAGCCAATTCTTTCACGCCCCATGTACACTGACCAACAGGATAAGAATTTCCATAGTTTGTAGGAGTATTTACAACAACATCCTCACCTGCCACTGCATTAACAGTGCTAGTTACTTCATAAGCAGGAGCTTGGTATGAATAGCTAAGTTGAGCTGGACCGCTAACTTCTAGCACATCACCTGGGTGGATAGTATCAAAAATGGTTTTCCCATTATTAGCTGCCAACTCATAAGGATCCATACCACTTGCAGCAGCAATACCAAAAAATGAATCACCGTCTTGAACAACGTAAGAGTCTGCGCTAACAGTTTGAGCACCAACTGTAGCCAAAATAGCTGTAGATGTTAAACCAAGAGTCAGTTTAGCAACTGTTTTTTTCATAACAATTTTCTCCTAAAATTTTATTGATAATTTTTAGTTTTTATGTTGATAAGAGAATCATACCTGATTTACATGTCAGTTGTTTTAGATTTATGTTGTAGTCATGTTACAAATCTGTATACTTTTACTACATAAAGTTAAAAATCACTTACAAAAAGAGACTGAAATAGGTTACTTCAGCCTCTTTGTATTTATTCTTTCATCAAGAAATCATAGATTTCCTGTACTGTACCTAGTGCCATCATTTCTTGGTCTTTAACAGTTTTCTTGAGATTTTGATAAATCTGACTTTCAGCAATGCCCCTCTTTGGAGCTTCTTTATTCACCTTCATCACACCATTATCAATCGTGACAAAACCAAGCTCTTCAAAAATTTGAATCATCTTGACGAGTAAGATTTGCTCAATTTTGAGATAGGTTGATAAGTCCTTGAGTTTATAACGAATATCGAATTCTGGGAACTGATAGATCGTCTTATAGAGCTTGGCGAATTGCTCTCTTGTGCCATAGCCAGTCAAATAGTAGGGTTTGTCGATATCATTTTTAAAATAAATAGCTGAGAAATCATACTGCTGGAAAATGTTTTTAAGAATAGTGATATCTTCTGGGAGATTCTTGACAACGATTGCTGGACTCAAGGAAATATCAGGCAATTTTCCTGTAAAATCCAGTACCGGTACACTGTCTGGTAAAGATGCGTTCTTCCCACGAATATTAAAGAGTTGAACACCGTCTACACGAGCGTCTACCATCATCAACTGAAGGGTTGTTTGCCCATTCCATTGGTTAACAGAAAGGGTAACTGCCAATTCCAGTTGTTTTACCTGAGAAAATTCTGTAGCCTTTGGCCCTTGACCAAATGCTACTACCTCAAAGCTTGCGGTCCCTTTGGATATCTTCAATTTCAGATGACTATCTCCTGCTCCCATAGAACGAGCATTTTCAACTTTAAAATCTCGAATATAAAAAACAGGTTTTTGGTTGTCCATTCCAAAAGGAGCTAAGCGTTCAAAACTTTTAACCGTTTCTAAACTTAGATTTTCCAAATCTAATTCTTCATCTAGATATAAGGTACTCTTCCCTTTGGCATCTATCCCTTTGTCTGTTACATAGGTCTCTAAAATTTCCGATAAGGCGTCTAGCTGTTCAGCTTCAAGTGTCATACCTGCAGCGCCTGCATGCCCACCAAAGGCGATAAAAAGTTCCCGATGCGGGTCCAAGGCTTCAAAGATATCGACGGCTTCAATACTCCGCGCACTACCCTTGGCACGACCATCTTCAATATTGAGAACAATCACCGTTTGTCCCAATTCTTCCAGTAAGCGTCCAGCTACAATCCCAAGCACTCCTGGATTCCAACCTTCTTTGGCCAAAACTTGAACACTTTTGTTAGGGTCTACCAAGCTTTTAGCTTCTTCATAGATAGCCTGAACGATTTCCTTGCGTTCTTCATTTTTTTCTTGAATCATGAGGGCAATCTCATGCACCTCTTCATCATCAAATCCAGTCAGTAAGTCAATAGCTGGATTGGAATCGTCCAAGCGTCCTAGGGCATTCAAACGAGGAGCTAATTGGAAACCAACCGTCTCTTCTGTAAGATCACTGCTAGAAATTCCAGCAACTTCAAAGAGTTCTTGGAGACCTAGTCTTTGGGTATTTCGCAAAACTTCTAGACCATATTGAACCATGATACGATTTTCATCCGTCAAGCTGACCATATCCGCAATCGTTCCAATGGCAACCAAGTCAAGCAACTCAACCTGCACTTCCTCCAAGAGGGCACAAGCTAGTTTAAAAGCAACGCCACAACCTGCTAAATGTTTAAAAGGATAATCTGCTTTTGGGTGCTCAGGATGGACGATTGCATAAGCATCTGGTAAAACTTCTGGCATGGAGTGGTGGTCTGTCACAATGACATCCACTCCCATAGACTGAGCCAAGTCAATGGCTTCATGCCCAGCAACTCCATTATCCACTGTCACAATCAAAGACACACCCTGTTGCTCGATGAAATATTTGTAAACACTGGCATTTGGACCATAACCATCTGTAAAACGATTTGGGAGATAGACCAGACACTCTGCCCCTAATTGTTCCAAACTCTCCTTGACAATCGAAGCTGAAGTCATCCCATCTGCATCGTAGTCACCATAGACGAGAATCAATTCTCCTCGTTCGATGGCAAGGCGAATCCGCTCAATTGCCTTATCCATATCATGTAATAGATAAGGGTCATGTAAATCTTCCAAAGAAGGTTCTAAAAATTTCTTCAGGCTACTTTCGTCCTTGATTCCACGTTGAAACAACAAACAAGCGACTTCAGAACTCAAGCCTACACTCTTGGCTATCTTTGTAAAATCCGCATCCTCAACCTGCGGAGAAAATTGCCAATTATAAGTAGGAATTATCACACAATCATCCACTCTTTCTTACGATTCTATTCATTTATTATAACACGATTTTTAGTTTTTCTCCTGTTATTCCAACCGCATTTCTAGCTAAAATGGTCAAGTTAATGAAAGTAATTGCCAGCATATTTAACAAATAAAAACACCTCAACAACTAGACTTTTCAGCTTAGTCATTCAGGTGTTCTTTATTTTTAAGGTTAATGTTGAATTCTTGCTTCTGTATCTGCAACCAGTTGAGCAAGACTAGTCCGACTCAATTCTTCTTCCATAGCTTGCTGGATTTGAAGTAATTTCTCATCTAAAACTACATGAATATTGGCTCCAACTGGACAATTTGGATTCGGATTATCATGAAAGCTAAAGAGTTGACCCGTCTTCCCGAGACATTCAACTGCTTGATAGATATCCAAGAGACTAATATCTTCAAGATTTTTGATAATTTCTGCCCCTCCAGTACCACGCGCAACAGAAATCAAGTCCGCTTTTTTCAGTTGGGACAAGGTTTTGCGGATAATAACAGGATTGACTCCTACGCTACTAGCTAGAAAATCACTAGTTACTTTACTTTCCTTCCCTTTTAGGGCGATAATAACTAGCATATGGGTTGAGATGGTAAAGCGACTTGAAATTTGCATGCAGTCCTCCTTTTTCGTTAACTAAGCTCATTCTTATCTTATATTTATTATAGCTCCTATAGTTGTAATGTCAAGAGTTACGACTGAGCCAGTCATCCAATTCTGCATCATGCCCTTGATTTTGTGCAATTTCATGTAGCAAGTCCTGATTGTGAGTATGGTGAATTCCATTGACTAAACTTTCATAATACACCTGATAATAGGGTAATTGTAACTCCCTAGCCAGCTGTAGTTCTTCCTCAACATCATAATCAACACGACGAAAGTCGATATCTCTCAATCCTTTGTCATCAAATTCCAAAATCATATACTGGGCTCGCAAGTCCTCACGCAGACTTGTTGATAAAAAGAAAGGCTGCCCAATCGAACCTGGATTCAAAATGAGTTGTCCACCACTTCCATAACGTAAAAATTGTTGGTGGATATGACCATAGATGGCAATATCGCAGTCAGGATTAGTCACCAAACGATCAAAATCTTCCTGTTTTCCAAGATGAATCAGTTCTCTTCCCCAATTTTTATCCGGTAAATGATGACTAATCCCCACCTTTAGATTTCCAAACTGGCGATGGGTGTGCATAGGAAAATCCTGAAGTTCTTCAATCTCATCTAGACTAATTTCTTCCATGATATACTGACATTGACGCAAAAGGTAGCGATGACTGGGCCTACTTGTATCCAATTTTCGGTGAGCAGCCCGCCACAAACTTTCTTCCCAATTCCCCAGAACCCGAACCGTAATCGGCAATTCCTCCAATCGTCTGAGGATACTTTTTCGTCCTGTCCCTGGCATGAGAATATCGCCCAAGAGCCAATATTCTTCTACTCCTGCCTTCTCAGCGTCTGCGAGAACTGCTTCCAGTGCTCCTGTGTTGCCATGAATATCTGAAAGTACCGCAATTTTTGTCATATCAATCCCTCTTGTTTTCTCACATTTAATTATATCACTCTCAAAACTAAAGTCAAAAAGCCTCTTTTTACTATCATGTTTTACTTTACTTTTTTAGTGAAAAGGATTACAATGAGGGTGATAAGAAATGAGGAGGTTTTTGCTATGACTCAACGTTACGAAAACATCATGGTAGCAGTCGACGGTTCTAAAGAAGCTGATTTGGCTTTTGTTAAGGGAGTTCAGTCAGCAGTGCGTAACCAGGCTAAACTAACCATCGCCCATGTAATTGATACTCGTGCTCTTCAAAGCATTTCAACATTCGATGCAGAAGTTTACGAAGAGTTACAAGTCGAGGCACAAGACTTGATGGCAGAATATGAAAAGCGTGCAAGAGACGCTGGTCTGAATGATATTCAAGTTGTCATCGAAATGGGAAATCCTAAAACTCTTTTAGCTAAAACAATCCCTGACCAAGAACACGTTGATTTGATTTTGGTTGGAGCAACAGGACTGAACGCCTTCGAACGTCTGCTTGTCGGATCTTCATCTGAATATATCCTTCGCCATACAAGCGTTGACCTTCTCGTCGTTCGAGACAAGGATAAAACTTTATAAACCAAAAATAAAAGGAGCAGATGCTCCTTTTATTTTTGGTTTTCTCTTTCTTTATGGCGTTCATAAGCCTTAATTTGGCGCTCTATCTCCTTTTTGATCGCAGGTTCTGGGGCGTATTTTTCTTTCCAGTTATCTGGTTTCAAGATTTTGTGGGTCACTGGATCAAAATGAGCTTTACCATCTGGGAAGATTTTACCCATGTTTGCTTGATGGACAATTTCAAAGATTCGCTCTGGGTCTACCCCCATTAGAACAAAACTTCCATAGGTAAAGTAGAGCGTATCAATCAAAGCATCTACTTGACCAACGAGGGTTTTCTCAGCTGGTGTTGACTGAGATACTTTTTCGGCAGCTATATCAAGTGCTTGGTGTAAATCCTGCACAGCTTGTTGAAATTCCTCTTCAGAATTGCTTGCAGCACGGACAAATTCAACTAATTCTTCAATCTTAAAGCCAGCACGGTGGGTCGCCCCTTCTAAATCCCAAGCTATAGGTTCTTCTTGAGTTCGCTCATCCATCATACGATGGAAGGTCTTAACCTTATTAAAATGATAGTCACGACTGACAAAGACTTTTTCAGAAGACAAAACTCCAAAATATTCCAAAGCCTTGTGAATCCCATCGTTTTGGTTGCTGGCAGTAATATGCTTGGCAACTTCTTTTACGCTGCTACTACCATTTCCCATGGCAACAGACATCCCAACACCAGCCAACATTTCCAAATCATTATCCGAGTCTCCAAAAGCCATGACTTGATTGAGATCAAAACCATACTCTTTCCCGACACGACGGATACCCTCTAACTTAGAATTTCCTTGATTGATAATATCGGCCGCGAATGGATTACTTCTGGTAAATTTCAAATGATTTAATGCTTCAGCAGCCTTGTTTGTCTCCTCAGGTGTCATCAACATAAGCACCTGATAGATTGGTTGATTGATTAAGTTCAACAAATCATCTTCCTTCTGAGGAAGGGCCTTACTGACCATACGATTAAAGGAATGACTAACTGTACGAGTCAAAAATTTAGGTACAAAACGACTGACGAGTTGTGAAAGAGGACTGAGCCCAAAGGACATAATCCGAGAACCGACAACGTCTTGTCGCGTTCCCATGGCAATCTCTTTTCGATTTTTCTTAGCATAAGAGATGATTTGTCTAAGACTTCTCTTATCAATAGGGCTAGCAAAAAGAACGCGATCTTTGTTAAAGATATATTGGCCATTGTAGGTCACTGCAAAATCCAGATCCAAATCATCCATCAAATCCTTAACAAAAAAAGGTCCTCGCCCTGTTGCTACCCCAACAAGCACCCCTTGTTCTTTCACAATCTTGATAGCTTCCTTTGTGGACTTCAAAACACTCTTACTGTCATTTACAAGCGTTCCATCAATATCAAAAAACACAGCTTTGACTTCCATTCTATCTCATTCCTTTCTTTTATGATACAATGATTATACCACATTTCAGAAAAAGTGAGTGAATCATGACTAAGAAAATCCTTGTTTTACATACCGGTGGCACTATTTCCATGCAGGCAGATGAATCTGGAGCTGTAAGGACTAGTGCTGATAACCCTATGAATCATATCTCTAATCCTCTCGAAGGTATCGAAGTCCATTCCTTGGATTTTTTAAATTTGCCCAGCCCATACATCAAGCCTAAGCATATGTTGGCTCTCTACAAAAAGATTAAACAAGAGGCATCGTCCTATGATGGTGTTGTCATTACACATGGGACAGATACACTAGAAGAAACGGCTTATTTCCTCGACACAATGGAGGTGCCTCATATACCTATCGTTCTGACAGGTGCTATGAGATCTTCCAATGAGCTAGGAAGTGATGGCGTCTATAACTATCTTAGCGCCCTACGTGTTGCTAGCGATGACAAAGCTGCTGATAAGGGCGTACTCGTAGTGATGAACGATGAAATTCACGCTGCCAAATACGTCACAAAAACCCACACTACAAATGTTAGCACTTTTCAAACACCAACTCATGGTCCACTTGGACTTATCATGAAGCATGAGATTCTCTACTTCAAGACTGCGGAACCTCGTGTTCGTTTTGACCTTGAGAGCATTCAAGGGTTGGTTCCTATCATCCCAGTTTATGCAGGCATGACCGATGAACTTCTCGATTTACTGCCTGTTGACCAACTAGATGGATTGGTTATTCAGGCTTTTGGTGCTGGAAATGTACCAAAAGAAACAGCTGAAAAATTAAAATCTCTCAGTCAAGCAGGGCTTCCGATTGCACTAGTCTCTCGTTGTTTCAATGGGATTGCAGAACCTGTTTACGCCTACGAAGGCGGTGGTGTTTGTCTTCAGAATGATGGTGTTTATTTTGTAAAAGAACTAAACGCGCAAAAGGCACGACTGAAGCTTCTTATCGCAATCAATGCTGGACTTAAAGACCAACAACTCCGATTATATATGGAAGGATAAGAAAAGACCTAGGAAATCATCTGACTTCCTAGGCTTTTTATTAGTCTTTACGAGTTGACTTGCGCTCTGTCAAACCATGAGGTAGGAGGACTTCGCGTTCTTCTAACTCCTCTTTATGCATAATCTTCGTCAACATACGCATACTAATCGCACCTAAATCATACAAGGGTTGTGCGATAGTTGTAAGGTTTGGACGAGTATAGCGTGCGATTTGAGAATCATCACTAGTAATAATCTCAAAGTCCTCTGGTACAGAAATTCCGTGATCAGCCAAACCATTCAAGAGCCCTGCTGCCAATTCATCACCAGTCACAATCGCTGCAGTCGCTTTTGAAGAAACTAAGCGTTCCGCCAAAGCATAACCATCATCATAGCGATATTTAGACTCAAATACAAGTCCTTCACTGTAGTTAACTCCTGCTTCTTTCAAAGCATCTTTGTAGCCAACCAAGCGAATCTTACCGTTAATATCATCTACCAATGGTCCACTCACAAAGGCAATTTTCTTGTTACGCTTCAACAAATGGCGAACAGCATCCGCAGTAGCATTCTTATAATCAATATTAACACTTGGAAGCTGGTGTTCTACATCCACTGTTCCTGCAAGAACTACAGGAGTACGTGAACGTGAAAACTCTGAGCGAATTTTCTCTGTTAAGTGATAGCCCATAAAGATAATACCATCAACTTGTTTTGAAAAGAGTGTATTCACTACTGCCACTTCTTTTTCATCATCCTCATCACTATTGGCAAGGACGATGTTATACTTGTACATCTCTGCAATATCATCAATCCCTTTTGCTAGCGCAGCAAAATAAGTGTTCGTGATATCTGGGATGACAACCCCAACAGTTGTTGTTCGTTTGCTTGCTAAGCCACGAGCTACTGCATTTGGACGATAGTCTAGGCGATCAATCACCTCTAGAACTTTCTTACGAGTGTTTTCCTTGACATTCTTGTTGCCATTGACTACACGACTGACAGTTGCCATTGAAACTCCTGCTTCTCGGGCAACGTCATAAATGGTTACTGTATCATCTGTGTTCATACCGTTTCCTTTCTAATCTTGAAAATTTTGTTTTCATGTTTACACTACTACTAGTTTACCACTAATTGTAAGCATTTTCAAGAGCTAACTGAACTTTCTTTAAAAAAATTGCATCCGTCATCATATTTTTGTAAATCAGTTTACTTTTCTTGATTTTTAGAGCAGTTTGGAGTATGATAATAAAAAATTAAGTAGGAGGCATGGATGGCTTTTACGGATTCACATAGACGTTGTGCCAGCTTTGGTGTGGTAACAAATCTTCCAGACGATGTGATTGACTCAATCTGGTACATTATCGATCATTTTTTAAAGCATGTTTTTGAATTAGAAGATGAGTTGGAATTTCAGCTCTTAAACCGTGACGGCTCCATCACCTTCCGTTTTTCAAGTCAACATCTATCTACAACGATTGACTTCGATTTTAGTCACCCCTTTGATCCATTATATCCACCAAAAGTACTTGTCATGGATATGGACGGCAAGGAAACGATCCTTCTCCCTGAAGAAAATGACCTATTTTAAAAACTCTAGTCTCCTGACTAGAGTTTTCTTTTTCTAATAAATGGAGCGACTAACAACCAGACCATTGGGTTTTGTATACTCTAAGTCAAGGTAATCCTGGTAAGTCCCTGGCACAATGAAACCTTGGGGACTCAATATATCAGTCCCAGCTTTTCCCACGATAGAGTCTGCCAGTAAAACACAATTGGTACTGAGAACAAAGTAGGTCTTGAATTCAGATGAGCTGAATTTATAAAGCGTCGCATCTGCTTCCTGTTTCAGCTGGTAGGAGTAGGTATGCTTGACCTCGCCCTCTCTTCTTTTCATCAACTGCGAGCTTGGCTCCCAAGGAATTAACAGGCCTTCTATCTCTGCTAAACGATCCTGGATAGCAGCTTTCTGTTGGTCTGTCAAACTCAGACCATAAGCAAACAAGGTCTTTTGACTTTCCCTCTTACAAAGTTCAATATATTTTTCTCGATTGGCCTTAAACAAGACACCATCTCCGACCATGCCAAATAGACGCTCCGATTGGGGATCATACGAACCATAGGAAATAACCTTCCCTTGATAACAAATATCCACATGTCCCATTGCGAGGAAAAATGAGGTTTCTGAAGTATGGACAAAAATCTCCAGATCAACCGTCTGGTCGTTTTTTCTTTCTGAATGCACTTCTCCTTCTTGGCCTTCATGATTTGACAGCCACTTATTCAGTTTACGCAAGGTGCTGATAGGGATTAGAGCTGTCACAAAGATTGGCAAAGTCATTCGCATTCGACGCTTCAGCTTGGGATTGTTTTCAATCCTCTCAAAAAAGAAACCATCCCGAAGACTGCTTGCTCCTAGCATGAGCAAGTAACATCCAAGCAAGAGCAATTCAAAATTCGCCGCATCGTGAAAAGGAGAAATGCTATAAAGACCAAATCCTATCATCCATACAGCATCGAAGAAATGATGGAGTCGAGGGTGAATGGCATTTTTTCGATAGAGAAACCAGGTAACAAGACTAATGCCACCCGTAAACAACTGATAGCTCGCAATGACAAAAACTAGGAGATAAAGGGCGATGTCTTGCCAGATGATGGAGTCAAACACGAGAGCCGCAACTATCAGCTTAGCCAAGGTTACAAGGATATTTTCTCTACGTTTTTTATCCTGAAACCAGCGAGTCAATAATTGCCAAACCGCTGACAAGGAAAAGTAGCCAATCAGCAACTGGTACCCCATCCGTGGAACAACTTGTCCAAAACGAATCAAGAGAATCCCTAAAGTAATAGCAAGCAGTCCCTCCCCAATACTCTTCCACTTGCTATAGGTCTCGGAAAGTTTAGGCATTTCCTTGCTCCAACTGATTAAGCAAGTGACGAATTGGTTGTCCCAAGACTGGATGGATAAAATGTGGGGCTATCTCTTGAAGTGACTCTAGGACAAATAAACGCTCAGCGATATAAGGATGTGGCAAGATAAGCTCATCTGTGTAGATGACTTGGTCCTCGACAAAGAGCAAATCTAAATCAATCAAACGAGGTCCCCAATGCACTTCCCTGACTCGTCCCATCTCTGACTCAATGGCCAACAAGGTTTCTAGCAAGATTGGAGCCGGCAACCAGGTTTCCACTTCAATGACCTGATTGGCAAAACTATCTTGCTCTACACCACCCCACGGCTCAGTTGTAATCACACTGGACTCTTTGAGAATACGAATCCCGCGAGCACTCATGTTAGCAATCGCGCGTTTGAGATTAGCCTTTTTATCTCCCATATTACTTCCCAAGGCAATAAAGGCTCGCTGCTTACGGCGATGGATGGTTACTGAACAGGTCTCCAAGGGTAGATGAACTGGCGCCCAAGGTTTTTTAAGTTCTAACTCAATTTCTTGAACGATAGGGTAAGTCTCAAGTGTACGCTCGACAAGTTTGTAGGCGACTGTTTCAATCAAATCCTCAGTATTTTCCTGAAACCATGTTGTCCATTGTTGACATAGCTCTCCATAGTGGATAGAAGACTTCAAGTCCAATTCTGTCGCAGCCTTGGTCATATCATAAGATAAGCTAGCTGAAATGACAAACTTTTGCCCCAGTTCTTTCTCACTAGGAAAGAGTCCGTGGAAGGCAAAAATTTCTAGATCTTTAATTCGCAGTTGATCCATAACTATCCTTTCTAGAAACATCCGCTTGAAGCGAATGTTTTATAGTCCCATCAGACGATATGCTTGGTCTCGAAGATCCTTATCCGTCTCAAATACACCGCGAGCTACTGTTGTCAAAGTTGCAGTTCCTGGTTTTCGAACACCTCGCATACTCATACACATATGCTCAGCTTCAATCACAACGAAAGCACCTTTGGCACCTAGATATTCCATCAAAGCATCTGCCACTTCGATATTCAAGCGTTCTTGAATCTGTGGCTTTTTAGCATAAACTTCAACTGTACGTGCCAGCTTTGACAAACCTGCCACCCGTCCATCTGGAATGTAGGCGATATGAGCTTTTCCATAAAAGGGCAAGAAGTGATGTTCACACATGGTATGGAAAAAGATATCCTTTTCTATTACCATATTATCGTCGATAATTTCAAAGGATTTTGACAAATGCTCCTCCGCCGTTTGACCAAGTCCTGAAAAAATCTCCTGATACATGCGGGCTACACGTGCAGGAGTTTCCTGCAAGCCTTCGCGGTTTATATCCTCACCAACAGCTTCGATAATCATTTTAACAGCTGTCTCAATCTTTTGTGTATCCATTCTCTAGTTTTTCCTCTCCATCAGATAGGCTCTCACCTGGCTCAAGAAATACAAGGAGCCCGTCACTATCCGAACTGTTTTTTTCTCTTCATTGTCTTTCATTTTTTGATCTAGAAATGCCTGCCAACTTTGATAGTTAAGTTTTCTAGAACGGGCTGCTTCTTTTAGCACCTCTTCGTCGGTCGCCCGACCATCCTCAAAATGTGTTAGTGTAAGATTAGTACCTGGTAAGTTCTCTAATAAATCTAACATATCCTCTAAAGCCTTAGTTTTAATACAAGTAAAGAGGATTTCCTTCTGGTAGTCGGCAAAGCGTTCTTGCAAGGTTGCTACCAAAGCCTTGATTGCATGGGGATTGTGGGCTCCATCCAAAATCACCAAGGGACCTTTAGAAACAATTTCCAAGCGTCCTGGCCAACTTGTTTCTTCTAAAGCTTGAGCAATCAAGTCATTACTTGCCAATTCTCGTCCAGTCTCTTGGCAATAGGTATCCAACAGGGTTATGGCCATCCCAGCATTCTCTACCTGATGAATGCCAAGTAGACCTGTCTGAAAACGACCCTGTCTAAACGAACTTGTATAGTCAAAGACCTCTCCAGTTTCAATACTCTCATGATGGCTGACCTGATAATCATCCCTATAAGCAAGCCTAGGAGCTTGTTTCGCTTTCGCAATCTGGTCGATTACCGCCAAGGCTTCTGGGACAATGTTCCCTGTTACCAGGGGAATTCCTTGTTTGATAATGCCAGCCTTTTGCTCCGCGATAGCTTCCAAGCTATCCCCTAGTAAAGCTACGTGGTCCAACCCAATGGTCGTAATACCTGTTAAGATAGGCTGACAAACATTGGTGCTATCCAAAAGTCCACCCATACCTACTTCCATAATGGCCACATCAACTTGCTCAGAAGCAAAATAGTCATAAGCGATAGCAGTGATAATCTCGAACTCTGTCGTTCCTTGTAAGGCCGGAGCATGCTCTCTTTCCAGTAGTGAGCGATAGTCCGCCATCAAGGTCTCTAATCTCGCTTCTGGGATGGATTCCCCGTTAATAGCAATCTGGTCCGTGTAATGAATCAGATAGGGTGAGCTAAAGACGCCAACTCTAAGCCCCATCTTTTCTAACATGGTTTTCAAGAAAGCTATGGTAGAACCCTTGCCATTGGTGCCTCCGATGTGAATAACCTTAAGCTTAAGGTGGGGATTGTCACGTAGGGCTAATAGCTCCACCATCCTCTCCAAACTAAAATGCGGTTGGTCTGTCCGATAGTTAGCTATCCACTGATTCGTTTCGTTATTGTTCATCTTATTTATACTGTTTCAAATCTAAATTTTCCGCATCATCAGCCAGACGGATGGCTGTTGCAATCTCGATTGCCATCTTATGACTAACTACATCGTGCACGCGCACCACTTCTACACCTTGTCTTGCAGCAATGCTAGTCACATGAGCCGAAGCAGTATCCCGATTGCGGAAGCCTTCTTCAGTTTCCGGATTGACTTCAAAACCATTCTCTTCAAGGATATTGATAACAAAGCGCTTGCGAGAGACTCCTAAAAAGATAGGATAGCCCATCTCATGCAACTTATCGATATCACGTAGGAGGAGCAAGTTTTCCTTCTTGGTCAAACCAAATCCAATCCCTGGATCTAGCATGATCTTGTCTTTCGAAATCCCTGCTTTCTCTGCTCTCCTTAGAGCACGGTTGAAGAAAGCTGCCATCAACTCTTCTACTGCTAGTTGTTCAAAGTCAGTCAATTCTTTATCAGTAAATGGCTCTCCAAATCCAAAATGAGGGAATATGAGCGAACTAGGGTGCTGAGGGCGTGCCATGACCGGATTAAACATGATGACGACTTGAGCTTCTGCTTTCGCAACCACCTCCGCCATCTTCTCATCACCCATGAGACCTGTAATGTCATTGACTATATTGGCACCCGCTTTTAGAGCTGCTTCTGCTACCTGACTCTTCCAAGTGTCGACCGAAATTAAAACATCACTTTCTGCACGGATAGCTTTAATGACTGGAACCACACGTTGGATTTCCTCTTCAATCTCAACATAGCTACTTCCAGGTCGAGTGGATTCCCCACCGATATCTAAAATAGTGGCACCTTCAGCAATCAATTTTTTAGCCTGTTTCAAGGCCTCCTCAACAGCAAAAAACTGGCCCCCATCTGAAAAAGAATCAGGGGTGACATTGATAATACCACAAATAGCTGTTTTTGTAAGATTCTCTATTTTTTCCACGATCATCACTCAAATTTCATTTAGATTGGTATTCCTCTATTTTACTGTTTTTTTTGGATTCTGTCCAATTATCCCTCGGTAGTCTCAAACTTTAAAAGAGCGTAAAAAAAGAGAGTGGGACAGAAATCGGTCATTCGTTAGAATTCGATTTCGTCGTCCCACCTCCGCACAGTTAAGTAGGGCTGTAAAAAGCCTAGTAGAGCCTACTCAACCACTGCGTCTTGCTTGACAATTCAAAGACAATTGAGAGGCTAGGACTTTTGTCCCAGCCTCTTTTTTATATTCTTATTTTTCAGTCAAAGCTGCAAGACCTGGAAGTTCTTTACCTTCAAGGAGTTCCATAGATGCACCACCACCAGTAGAGATCCATGAGAATTTGTCTGCACGTCCAAGGTTGATCGCTGCAGCAGCTGAGTCACCACCACCGATGATTGATTTAACGCCTGGTTGTTTCACGATAGCGTCCATCACACCGATTGTACCAGCTTGGAAGTCAGGGTTTTCAAATACACCCATTGGTCCGTTCCATACAACTGTTTTCGCACCAGTCAATTCTTGGTCGAATTTAGCGATTGATTTAGGACCGATATCAAGACCAAGGAATCCTGGGTCTACTGCTTCACCTTCAGTATCTTTCACTTCAGTGTAGTCAGCAAATGCGTTCGCTTCTTTTGAGTCAACTGGCAAGATCAATTTACCATTTGATTTTTCAAGAAGAGATTTAGCAACATCCAATTTGTCTTCTTCTACAAGTGAGTTCCCGATTTCGATACCTTGTGCTTTGTAGAATGTGTAAGTCATACCACCACCGATAAGAACTTTATCAGCTTTTTCAAGCAAGTTTTCGATAACACCGATCTTGTCAGATACTTTAGATCCACCAAGGATAGCTACGAATGGACGTTCTGGAGCTTCAACTGCTTCTTTGATGTAAGCAATTTCGTTTTCAAGAAGGAAACCAGCAACAGCTTTATCAACGTTTGCTGAGATACCAACGTTCGATGCGTGTGCACGGTGAGCTGTACCGAATGCATCGTTTACGAAGATACCATCTCCAAGTGATGCCCAGTATTTACCAAGTTCAGGATCGTTTTTAGATTCTTTCTTGCCGTCAACATCTTCGTAACGAGTGTTTTCAACCAAGAGAACTTGTCCATCTTCAAGAGCGTTAACAGCTGCTTCCAATTCAGCACCACGAGTAACACCTGGGATAAATTTAACTTCTTGACCCAATTTAGCAGCCAAGTCAGCAGCTACAGGAGCAAGTGATTTACCTTCTTTATCTGCTTCTTCTTTTACACGTCCAAGGTGAGAGAAGAGGATTGCACGTCCACCTTGTTCAAGGATGTACTTGATAGTTGGAAGAGCTGCAGTGATACGGTTATCGTTAGTGATCACGCCATCTTTTACAGGTACGTTGAAGTCAACACGAACGAGAACTTTTTTCCCTTTCAAGTCAACGTCTTTAACAGTCAATTTTGCCATTAGATATGACTCCTTCTTTTTTTTTACGTGTTAATTATATCACAAAATCAATAAAAGAGATAGCAAAACCTTAAACTTTTACTCTGAACCATTTCTCACAGGTAAATTTAGAGAATCCCTCAAGTAACAATAGGTACTCCCATTTTTAACCTCAGCAAGACAAAAAAAGATTTGACTTTTAAAAGTCAAATCTTTTTATTGTTATGAAGTCAATTTTAGATTAAAAATCTAGCTTAATCCTCTTTTTTCTTTTGAGCGAGAAGTCCAAAGCCACCTAGAACTCCAACCAATCCAAGTGCAAGGAGATTTGCATCTACTCCTTCACCTGTACTTGGAAGTTGTTTTCCTTCAGGTCTTTCAGCTTGTGCTTGTGCTACTTCCTGCTTAGCTACTTGTGCTACTGGAGCAGGGGCAAGAGGTTTGTCAGCTGGGGCATCCACTTTTGGCCCAATCTCAACAATCTCAGTTACAGTTTCTTTGACTACTTCTGTCCCCTTAAGACTGCGGTTGCCTTCTGTGTCAACTTCTACAAGATTTCTACGAAGCCCTTCAACTACGGCCTGAACGATACGACGTTCTCCTGCTTGAAGACTAGGATTTACTCGTTCTTCATGGCCGTATGCAACCTTTTCTTCCTCAACTACTAATGTTGGATTGCTGATAGTCAAATCTTTTTGTCCATCTAGCGGTTGAACACGGCTTTCTACCTTCGTACCAACTTCAGTAATCTCAGCCACTGCTTCCTTGACTACTTCTGTCTCAAGAAGAGTGCGGTTGCCTTTAGCATCAACTTCAATCAGACGACGAGTCTGACCTTCTACACCTGCCTGAACAATACGACGTTCTCCCACCAAGAGGTCTCCTGCTGGACGTTCTTGGCGTTCGAAGACTTGAGTTTCTGTTTCAACCACTAGCTCAGGTAGAGCTTCAACTGTTGGAGCCGCTTCTTCTTCTAAGCTACCCACATGGTGGCTTTCTTCTGCAGGAGTTAGTTTCTTATTCAGCTTTTCTTTCATGTCCGCAAAGGCTTCTGGAGTAGGATTTGTTGAGCCAATGAGAGTTTCTGTTTGAGCGATGATTTGATCATCTGCATTTTTCTCACGAACTTTTCCTAGTAGAGTTTCAAGTTCTTCTTTAGCTGCTTGATAAACCTGTACACCATTCAAGTCTGCACCAGCTTGTTTCAAGTCATTCAAAGCTTGGTTGACTGCTTCTTGACTAGCATCATGGTTTTCTAAAATCGCTTTTGCTGCATCAATCTTCTCAACAAGAGCTGCTTGTTTTACTGCATCCGCAAATGTATAAGCTACTGTTTCTTTGCGACCTTGAGCAGATGTGATTTCTTGTTTCAGATATTCGTCATTGACAGCTGCTTTAGGTGATACTAGAACATCAAATTCGACAGTTTGTCCTTGATAGTGCAACTGAAGTTTTTGACGGCCTGTTTTTTGAGCATCATAACCTGTAATTTCGACTCCTTGGTCTGTAAAGTTATGTTCAGTCTCCGTTTCATCATCATACAAGACCTTAAAGCGGCCTTCTGATAAGTTCAGAGCATCGCCTACCAAGTAGTCAATTTTCGGTTGCTTGCTAATATACAAGGCTGCGACTTCTTTTGGACCAGCTTCTTCACCAGTGACTTGAACCTTAAAGCTACCTGCAACTGGAAGACCAAGATAGGTTACCGTTAACTCTTGTTCGCCATGATGGTGAGCATCGTAGCCGTTAACAACTACACCTGCGTGACTGAGATTGATGACTTCGTCTGCTTCTTCACCCTCATATTTGACGCGAAGAAGACCACCTTTGAGATTCAATTCCTCGCCGTTTTGGTAAGTTGTCTTTTTAGGTGCTACTTCTAGACTGACAGACTTAATCTTTCTTTCATCCTGAGGAATCGTTACAGCAAGGGTATTACTGATTTCTTTCCCTGGCAATTGTGTTCGGTAGTAAAGAAGGCTTGGACGTTTTTCAAAGCTCAATGGATCTGTTGCTAGATCCCCTCCAACTACTGTGTTTAAACTAGCGATAGGAGTTTGTGAATCTGCCTTGTCATAGACTGTAATTGTTGCTCCAGCAGGAACTTCTGAGAATCCAAGTTGAATCTTATTGTCCGTTAGAACACGCGCTGCAACTTTAGCCATTGGGATGTTTGGGCTCTCCGTATCAAGAGTTTCATACATCTTCCAGTTGTAGATACGAATGGCTTTCCATGGTGTTCCATTGTCAGACGTAATGACGTTCAAACGCCAGTCTTGGGCCGTAATTGGGCTATCAAGGGTAATGTCTGAAACGTGAGCTCTATTGCCACGAACAGCCTTGGCTAGTTTCCATTCTCCAGCTTCATCCTTATAGTAGAGGTCAAAGTCCTTAGTATTCATCAAACCATCGTTGACAGATTCTCCACCAGCACCGGCATGGTCCATGACCCATCTAACGACACGGCGTGGTTGTGTCAAACGGATATCAACACTACCGCTCAACTGAGCAGAAGACCATTTATCAGATAAGCTAGTGATAGTTCCATTCAACATACCTTCGATACCTTCGCCGCCTTCTGTGTCTGGGAAGGTACTTCCGATAACAGTCGCTCCTGGAACGATATTTTCTGCTAATGGTCTTGGAAGACTTGTGTCTTGGACAGTCATTCCCCAGTCAAAGTTTGTAGTTGCTGCTTCAGAACGAAGGCCATTCTTACCAACTGCGACAACCTTCAACTCTTGACTAGTACCAGTTGCACTAGCTGAACGGCTAACTTTTGGTAGGTAGATAGTAGTGGCAGATGAGCCTGTCAATAGGTGCCAAGCATCGCCATCCTTCTCATAAACTTCATAGAAATCAGCATCTTTATTTCCAGTAAATTGGACAATGGCTTCTGCTTCTTGGGCATTTTTAAGAGATTGCTTAGCTACTTTTAGAGCTGTTGGTGCTTGAGGAGCCTCTTGATTATCTGTTACAGTCAACTCACCCAAGTTAAATTGATAGCCCTTAAGGGCAGCAGTATTTTCAAAAGTGAGCTTGATGCCGTAAATAGTCTGACCTGCCAAGGCACTCAAATCAAATTCATCTTTTGTCCAATCGTCAGATAAAGTCAGCTCTTTACGAGTATTCTCGCCACCATAGGTATAGTTTTTCTGAGTCGCAAACTCCACATAGACCTTGCTTCCCTTACCACCTTTATGGGCAACACGAAGTTTTGTTTTATCTGTTACTTCCAGTTTAGTAGAGTAAAGGCGAACATCTTGGTTGGTATTTTCAGCTAAATCACCCGCAAATTTGAGTGAATTCCCTCCATTGTAGGCATCTTCAAAGTCATAATCAGCTTGAAGTTTAGCACCTGATGAAGTTTGCCACCAGCGCCATGTAGGCAAGATACCTGATACAGAACGATAGTTCCATTCCGAATCCTTAGAAACTTTACCGTCTACAAACCATTTTTTACCATGTCCAGTGTTAAAGGATGTTGTAAAGGTACGTCCCACTGCTGGTGTACGGTCAGCTACTAGGTTAGCAATTCCGTACCAGTCCTTGTCATCTGGTTTTTGACCAGTTGGATCTCCTTGGTAGCCTGTGAAGAAGATATTTTCATTCTTGTGATAGTCTTCTCCTGTCTTCCCAAGACTAGTGATAGTATCAGGGGCAAAGAGACCAAGTGATAAGCGAAGTTTGCCATTTTCATCAAAAAGGGCATCCCATTTCACTTTTGTCTTATAAGAACCACCTTGTTGCAATTCCAAACCTGCAAAAACATCATACTGACTGCGTCCTAGCCATTTCGCCATTGTTACAGAGTAATCATTTTTCTCTTTAGTCCAGTTAAAGTTTGCAAAGAAGTGATCAGCAGGTACTTTATCGCCTTCTTTTTCCATGAATTGATAGTTGTACTCACCAAGTCCATCCTCATGGTAACGGCCATATTCATAAGTCATGGCATCGTACCAAGAATACTTGACTGGATGATTAACTTGAGCTGCATATTCCTTGGTATAAAGCATGAAATCACGCATTTTCTTACCAAGAGGCGTTACGATATCTCCTGTTGTTTCTTGGTTGATAAAGTAGCCATCAAATCCATAGTATTTAGCCAAATCAACCAACTTACGAGCGATAGGGAAAGTACCGTCTTCGTCTTGTTGAAGGGCTGCAGCAAATTTTTCTTGGTCTGCAATACTATTA
Source organism: Streptococcus sp. SCPM-O-B-15277 (M60) (assembly GCF_058200335.1). NCBI lineage: Bacteria > Bacillati > Bacillota > Bacilli > Lactobacillales > Streptococcaceae > Streptococcus > Streptococcus sp. SCPM-O-B-15277 (M60). The sequence continues at coordinate 71,193 of NZ_JBYQGR010000001.1, read as the reverse complement.
GACCAGTTGAAGAATAGAGTACCTAATACTGGGACACCATTACGGTGACCAGCATCAATCACGTCTGGAGTTGGAACAAGCCCTTCCCAGAAGACCATTGAATTCAAGTATTGCCAGTAGTCAAAAGCATAGGCTTTAAACTCTTCACCACCTACAGAAGCGTGGTCTTTGGCCTTAGAGTTGGTATTGGCAAGAGCTTCAACCTTGGCATCCTTATTGGCTTTTTCGTTGACTACATGCCCACGGTAACGTTTAGCCAATTCAACTGAAGAACGATTAATAGCGTCGTCTTCACGGGCACCCGATTCCCATTTCAACAAATCTTCCCAAGTGTCAAACTTAATTTCTTTTGGTCGAAGACTTTTTTCTTCTTTCTTAGGAACATCTGAGACAGTTGCTTTCTCTTCAGCCTTATTTTCTGTAGCTACAGGTGCCTCTTCAGCCTTAGGCGCTTCAGCAACCGGACTAGCTACTTCCTTATCAGCTGCAGTCAATTGGTCCAAGGTTGGTTTTTCTTCTGAAATAGGTTGTTCACTAACCTTGTTTTCTGTCTCTTCCAACTGCTTTAATACCTCAGGTGAAGCTGTAGTTGATTGCTCTGATGTGGTTGGCGATGCTTGCTCTGTAGCCACGGCAGTAGTCGTTGTTTCATTCGCTGGGATTGCAACTTCTTCTGCTAGAGCTTGGTTGGCAAATAAAACCGAACCAATCATCAAAGAGCAGGCACCAACTGATAATTTTCGAATACTATAGCGGTAACGTTTCTCAAAAAATGGATTCTTCATTTTTTCTCCTTTTACTTCCAAAAGTAAGCGCTTTATTTTTATTTAAAAAAAGTAACTGCCCTTAAAGTAGCAGAACTGTTCATTTTCATTTTACGATATTTATAAGTAGAGTCAACACTTGCCCATAAATATCTATAAAGGAGTGAATAAATGATATAAATTAGACAATCAGAAGCATTTTTCTACTTTTACTAGCATTTTTCTTAAAAAACTTCATTTACTACTTGTTAGATTGCTATTAATCCTTTAAAATAGAATGGGAGAAATTCCGTGATTATTTTTCGGAGGAAAAAGGAAATGTCCATTAATTGGCAGGAAATTATTTTTCACTTTTTAGGTGGTCTGGGTCTATTTTTGTATAGTATCAAGACCATGGGAGACGGTTTGCAACAAGCAGCTGGAGATCGTCTTCGATATTACATTGACAAATATACTAGCAATCCTTTCTTTGGAATTTTAGTTGGAATTGGGATGACTGCCCTGATTCAATCGAGTTCAGGTGTTACGGTTATTACAGTTGGTCTGGTTAGTGCCGGACTATTGACCCTGCGTCAGGCTATTGGGATTGTTATGGGAGCCAATATTGGAACAACCGTCACATCCTTTATCATCGGTTTTAAATTGGGAGACTACGCTTTACCGATGCTCTTTATCGGAGCTGTCTGCCTCTTCTTTACAAAAAATCGCTCGATAAATAATGTTGGACGAATCCTCTTTGGTGTCGGTGGTATCTTCTTTGCCCTCAATCTTATGAGTGGCGCTATGGAACCCCTTAAGGATTTACAAGTCTTTAAAGACTACATGGTAGAACTTAGTAAAAATCCAATCTTGGGTGTTCTTGTCGGAACAGGTTTAACCCTTCTGATTCAAGCCTCCTCCGCAACCATCGGGATCCTACAAAATCTCTACGCTAGCCATCTGATTGACCTTCAGGGTGCCCTACCAGTTCTCTTTGGAGATAACATCGGAACAACCATCACTGCTATTATCGCTTCCTTGGGTGCTAATATTGCAGCCAAACGTGTAGCCGCAGCCCATGTAGCCTTTAACGTTATCGGAACTGTTATCTGTATTATCTTCCTCGTTCCATTTACAGGCTTAATCCAATGGTTTGAGAGCTTCTTAAATCTAGCTCCAGAAATGACCATTGCCTTTGCCCACGGAACCTTTAACATTACCAACACGATTATACAGTTCCCATTCATCGGAGCTCTTGCCTTCTTGGTAACCAAGCTTATCCCTGGAGAAGACGAAGTTGTCAAATACGAACCTCTCTACCTTGATGAGCAACTGATCAAACAAGCTCCATCTATCGCTCTTGGAAATGCTAAAAAAGAACTTCTACACTTGGGTAATTATGCTGCTAAAGCCTTTGACCTCTCTTACGACTATATCATCAACTCTAATGAAAAAGTTGCAGAGAAGGGACATAAGACTGAAGAAGCTATCAATACCATTGATGAAAAATTGACTCGTTACCTCATTAGTTTATCTGGTGAAGCTTTGAGCCAAAAAGAGAGTGAAGTCTTAACAAATATCCTTGACTCTTCACGAGACTTGGAACGTATCGGAGACCACGCAGAAGCCCTGCTTAATCTTAATGATTACTTGCAACGCAAGAATGTTCAATTCTCTGAGGCTGCCTTAGAAGAACTAGCAGAGATTTATCTTAAAACTAGTGAATTCGTCAAAGAGGCTCTTGAGAGTGTGGAAAACAACGACCTCGAGAAAGCAGAATCTCTTATTGAACGTCATGATGCCATCAATAACATGGAACGTGTCCTTCGTAAGACTCACATCAAACGTCTAAATAACGGAGAATGTTCTACCCAAGCAGGTGTCAACTTTATCGATATTATTTCACACTACACTCGTGTATCAGACCACGCTATGAACCTTGCTGAAAAGGTTCTAGCAGAACAAATTTAATAGATAAGAAGCCACCTTGACTTAGGTGGTTTTTTCGTCTCTTATTTGAGAGTCTCTTTTCTAATGGATAGAAAAATGCTTTGATTCACAATGGAATCAAAGCATTTTAAATAGTTCCCCAATCATAAGGGCAGAGGCAGCAGAACCCCTGTACTTGGCTTCCTCTCTTTTGATAAAGCGGGCCAGATTGACTAACTCTGGTGCTGGTGTTTTAGGGTTCTTGAGCAGTTCAAGAGTAACCAGACCTGAAAGACGCACCGCTAGCAACCGCTCATTGATGCTTGGTAATTGCTTAGCAGTCTCTACAAGTGCAACCACTAAATCTTCACTAAGATTCTGACGGGCATTGTTGTAAAGATCCCGAATCAAGGTTTCTAGGTTTGGTTCTTCCATCCCTATCACCTCCCTCTTTGCTGTTTAATAATTTTTAATCAAATCTACAGTAGAGCGATCCAATTTTTTAACCAGGGCTTGTAAGAAAGCTTGTGCTTCAAGGAAATCATCCATAGCGTAGAGTGTTTGGTGTGAGTGGATATAACGAGCACAGACACCAATTGTTGTTGATGGTACACCACCATTTTTCAGATGAGCTGCCCCGGCGTCAGTTCCACCTTTTCCACAGTAGTATTGATATTTGATTCCAGCTTCTTCAGCAGTTGTCAAAAGGAAATCTTTCATGCCTGGGAGAAGCAAGTGACCTGGGTCGTAGAAACGAATCAAGGTTCCATCACCAATCTTACCTTGACCACCATAAACATCACCAGCTGGTGAACAATCCACAGCAAGAAATACTTCTGGGTCAAATTTTGTTGTTGATGCGTGGGCTCCACGAAGGCCAACTTCTTCTTGGACGTTAGCCCCAAGGTAAAGTTCATTTCCTAGTTTTTGACCTGATAAGTTTTCAGCCAACTCGCTAACCATGAGAACACCATAACGGTTATCCCAGGCTTTTGAGATGATATTTTTTTCGTTTGCTGTTAGGATTGCACTACTATCTGGGACGATGGTATCTCCAGGACGGATACCAAAGCTTTCAGCCTCAGCCTTATCCGCAAAACCACCGTCAAAAACGATATCTGAAATAGCCGGCATGGTTGGCCCACCTGTGCCACGAGTCAAATGTGGAGGCACTGAACCTGAAATTACTGGAATTTCACGTCCTTGGCGAGTAAAGAGTTTAAAACGTTGGCTACTAACAACCATTGGATTCCAACCACCGATGCTGACTACTCGGAAAGTTCCATCTGGTTTGATTTCACTAACCATAAAGCCTACTTCATCCATATGAGATGCCACCAAGACGCGTGGAGCATTCGCAACTTCTGAATGTTTGATACCATAAATGCCACCCAACCCATCTGTCACTACTTCATCCACGTGAGGTGTTAGTTTTTCACGAAGATAAGCGCGAACAGGTGCTTCATGACCTGAGATAGCAGAAAGTTCTGTTACTTCTTTGATTTTAGAAAATAATGTTGTCATTTCAGTTCCTTCTTTCTTTCCACCATTTTACCACTTTTTATAGGAGAAGGGTAGTAGAAATCGATATTTTACCCAGCAAATTACTCCTTGAAACAAAAAAAGAGAGTGGGACAGAAATCGGTCATTCGTTAGAATTCGATTTCGTCGTCCCACCTCCGCACAGTTGAGTAATACTCAATGAAAATTAAAGAGCAAACTAGGAAGCTAGCCGCAAGCTGTACTTGAGTACGGTAAGGCGACGCTGACGTGGTTTGAATTTGATTTTCGAAGAGTATAAGGCTGTAAAAGCTGATGAAATCAGCCTAGTAGAACCCACTCAACCACTGCGTCTTGCTCGACAATCCAAAGACAATTGAGAGGCTAGGACTTTTGTCCTAGCCTCTTTTTACTTTGAATTTCTCTTTAAAGAAAAGTGGTCCGGAACAGGATCCTTACCTATTTCAGACCAAGGATGACATCGTAAAATCCGTGCCAATCCCATGAGAACCCCCTTAAATCCATGCTTTTCAATAGCCTGAATCATGTAGTTTGAACAGCTTGGTTCAAATCTACAAGAAGGCGGAAAAGCCGGGGATATAAAGCGTTGGTAAAATCGCACAGGCGCAATTAACATTCTTTTCATTATTTCTTGGTTACAGCCATAGTATGTAGTTGGCTAATTTCCTTTTTATTGAGACGACGGGATTCACCTGGACGGAGACCTGTCAAGTCTAGGTGTCCAAAACGGGTCCGTGACAACTTGTCAACTTGAAGACCTACAGCTTCAAACATTTTTTTAACTTGGTGGTTACGTCCTTCATGGATGGTCAATTGAACAACTGAGCGGTTTTTAACTGGGTCCACTTTGAGAATTTCATAGACAGCTGGCTTGGTTTTCTTGCCATCAATCTCAACTCCTCGAGTCAAGGGGCGAAGGTTTTCTTTGTTGGCAATCCCTTTTACACGCGCAACATAGACCTTATCGATTTCATTACGTGGGTGAATCATCTCATCGGTAAAGTCACCATCATTTGTCAAAATCAAGACACCTGATGTATCCCAGTCCAAACGTCCCACAGGGTAGATACGCTCTTTCACATTAGGCAAAAGATCGACAACCGTCTTACGTCCCTTATCATCTGTTACACTGGAAATCACTCCACGTGGTTTATTGAGCAGATAGTAAACCTTTTCTTCGTTATAGATGGGTTGGCCCTCAACCTCAACCTTATCACCAGACTTGATGGTTGTCGCTAATTCACGTACTACCTGACCGTTAACAGTCACCAAGCCTTGCTTGATCAACTCTTCTGCTTTTCTCCTACTGGCCACACCTGCGTGGGCAATATATTTATTGATTCTCATCTTCTTCTATCCTTTCACCAAATAATTGGCTTTCTTGTGCTTGAATTTCAAGCTCGTCAATCACAGGCAATTCTTCCAAATGGTTAATACCCATGTAATCTAGAAAATAATCCGTAGTTACATAGAGATTAGGGCGACCAAGAACCTCTTTTTTTCCGTCTTCTCGTATCAAGTCAAAGGCCTGTAACTTTGCCAAAGCTCCACTCGAATTAACCCCACGAATAGCATCGATTTCTATACGTGTGATAGGTTGCTTATAGGCAATAATGGACAGGGTTTCAAGCGCAGCCCGAGATAGACTCTGGTTGATTGGCGCCTTAGAATATTCCTTCAAAACATCTGCAAATTGAGGCTTGGTTACCAATCTGTAGGCACCTCCTGTCTCAATCAGGGCCAAACTAGAATCCTCGTCTTTTTCATACTTTTTGGCTAATTTTTCAAGACTCTGCTGAACCCCTGTTGGTGGTAACGATAAGAGCTCTGCTAACTGACGAGCCCTAATCCCATCTTCACCTGACACAAACAGGAGCGCTTCTATTTTTGCTAAAGTACTCATACTTCCTCTCAATCAAGCCTGACTTTGCTCTACTTGATTTTCCTCATTCTTTTTTATGAGATAAATATCTCCAAAACTCTCTTTTTGAATCAAGAGAATTTCTTGGGTTTTAATCAACTCTAAGGTTGCTAAAAAGAGGGTAATAACCTCTTGCAAATCCTTGGTTTCTTTAAACAAATCCTGTAGGCATAGTTGTTGCCCTTCTACCAAGGCTTCCCGAACAATGACCATCATATCCTCAATCTTATACTCATCTCGTAAAATGGTTGTATGGTTTTTCGAGAATTCTTCCTTTTTCTTGGTCAGTAAGGTTGAAAAGGCTAAGAAAAGATCGATCGTGGTCTTATCATGCACAAGTTCAGCATCTTCGTAAATTAACTCTGTCGGTGCTTTTGAGTAATATTGAGCTCGTTCTTGGTGCTTGACTTCCAACTGCTCTCCCAAAAGTTTAAACTTACGGTATTCTTCAATCTGAGAAAGGAGATCCTGCTCTAGGTCATCCTCTAAATCAGACACTTCCGCAACCTTTGGCAAGAGCTTACGACTTTTGATCAGCATCAGTTGGCTAGCCATCACCATATATTCACCTGCCACTTCTAAACGCATGGCTTGTAAGGTTGATATGTAGGCTAGATACTGCTCAATAACTTCTGTAATCGGTACATCATAGATATCCATCTGATACTTTGAAACCAAGTGTAAGAGCAAGTCCAAAGGCCCTTCAAAATCTTTTAATTTAATATCCATTATCTATATTTTTCTAAGGTCATGACTGTCTTTAATCCTAATTTTTTAGCGATTTCGTACAAGTCAACCTTTTCTTCGATTTGTCTTAATATAAACTGTTCTCTCAATCCTTGAGCCGATAAATCTGCAAAACCTTTTTCCTTTAGAAAGGATTCTAACTGACGAAAGGCCCATTGACGAGAGTATGGCTTACCAGTTTTTTCAAAGATGTAGGTCTGTCCCATCAAGGATTCTAACTCTGCAAGTAATTTTGTGGGAAGACTCAAGATTCTTTGTTGAGAAGCTTTATTGATTCTCAACACTTGAAAATCTAGATTCACATCACTTATTTTTATGGCTAGAATTTCACTAGGCAAGAGGCCTAATTCCACTATCAATAATGCTATTAAACGCCCTTCTGGATAGGTACTTTCTTGCCAGAAAGAACTCAAGTCTAAAAGTTCTGACTTGACTTGTTTTTTTTCAGCCTGTTTCGGCAATTCTAAACGATAAAAGGTGCCAATCTTTCCTTTCTGGTATAAAAAGTAAAGAAATTGATTACAAGCAGAAACTTTACGCTTTTGGGCACTCATTTTAAAATTTGATAATTGAGCTTGGTAGATTTTTAAACTTGTCTCAGAAATTCGTTCTCCAATAAGATCTAAAAACTGCTCCAAGTCATATTTATAAGACTGTTTAGAATTACTAGATAGATTTTGCTTTTCTTCTAAAAATGTTAAAATCCATTCTCTCATTTGCTTCGAATCTCATATTCCTTACTAAAATCATGCAGGAGAGCATTGACCGCCTTGAGGATTGACTTCCGTGTGATAATCCCTTGGAAAATACCATCCTTATCAACGACTGGCAGGAAAGACTCATCCACTAGCTTATGTAAAACATCTGTCAGTGTATAATCTGGAGCCACCACTGCAACATCCTTCTTTGTCATGTGAACGATATCCATATCTGCCATGACTTCCTGACTCAAACCTTGCTCCATTTGGTATGCAAAAATATCTCTAAGACCAATGGTTCCAACAAATTTTTTCTCAGCAGTCACTACCGGCACTCTGGTATAGGTCATCTGGCTAAGAAGGAGAATTGCATGATCTGCATTGTGAGTATCAATGAGTACAGCCAAATTTTCGGCAGGAGTCAAAAAGGTTTCCTCTTGCTCCAGCAAAAAGAGTTCAAATTCTTTGGCAATCATCGAGCAAACTCCTTGGACAATCCTGGGTAAACCTCATGATTACGTGTCAAAAAGTCCACTTTAAAGTAGCTATCATCAATCTCCACACGGGCATAGAGGCATTCTCTGATAGTTCCACGTGGCTGACTGATAGAACCTGGATTTAAAAAGAGGGTCTTTCCTTCCATCCATGCATTTGGTACATGCAAGTGCCCATAGAGGCAGATATCTGCATCTTCCTCTTGAGCCCAGAAATCTAGTTTTTGGAAGTTGAAGTTAATGTCAAATAAGTGTCCATGAGTCTGGATAATCTTGGTAGGACCCAGTTGAGTCACTAAGCGTTCTGGATAATCTGAATAAAAATCCATATTGCCTCTGACCACCTGAATTCCTTCCCAGAGCGGTGAATCAGGGCGAAGCTCCGAGTCACCATCGTGAAAAATGGCATCAACTTTCCCAAGATAGCGATCACGTATTTCTTCTACAATCAAGCTATCTCCATGGGAGTCACTCATTACAATGATGGTTTGCTTTGCCATGATGGAAATACCTCCAAAAGTTTCTTAACGGCTAAGGCACGGTGAGATTGACTATTTTTTTCTTCAAGGGTTAATTCAGCTGATGACTTGCCTGTTTCTCCTACTAGGAAAAGAGGATCATAACCAAAACCATTTTCTCCCTTAGGTTCAAAGTTAATGTAGCCTGGCCAATCGGCTTCGACCACCAAGCTTTCCTTACCTGGGCTAGCCACGACCAAGGTGGTGTGGAATTGTGCCGAACGGTCCTTGAGTTCAAAGACCATGGCTAATTCATGCAAAAGCTTAGCATTGTTTTCCTGGTCAGTGGCTCCCACTCCTGCAAAACGAGCTGACCAGACACCTGGCAATCCACCGAGGACATCGACTTTAAGACCTGAGTCGTCTGCCAAAACCATCTTGCCTGTTAATTTAGAGATAGTTTCTGCCTTAAGACGAGCATTTTCTTCAAAGGTCATACCGGTTTCAGCAACTTCAGGCAGGTCTGGATAATCATTGAGATTCTCCACATCAAAGCCAAGTTTGTCAAAGATAGCACGAAATTCCTTGGTTTTACCCTCGTTACGAGTCGCAATCAGCAAAGTTTCTCTGACCTTGTTTGTCTCAAAGAAGGCTTCCACATCGACTCCTTCTTTAGGTAATTCAACATGCAAGAGTTGTCCATTTTCAACTAAGAGCAAGGTACCTTGGCGTTGAATGACTTCCAAGTTTCGACCTGCTTCTGCATTTAAAATCTCAACGATAAAAGATAGCAAGCGGAAGTTGGAAGACCAGCGCATTACCGTAATCGTGATTGGAAAACCATTTCCCTCATCACGGAAAATGCGAGCCAAATCCATAAAATCAAGATCAAGAGGATCTTTTATGAGGCTATAGATTCCACCGTAGACGTCCCAGACACCTACATACCAGTCCTGGTCATCCTTGTATTCATAAATTTTGTTTGTCATAATGTTACATGCTCCACATGAATCTCTTTTTCTAACCATTCTGCACCAATCTGGGCAAAACTCTGACTATTCGCTGTTGTATAAAATCGGTGTTGCAGCGGGCCTGCATCACGGCTACGATTGATTTCAAAATAATTGAGCAAGACAGAGATGTCCCGCACACACTCCGCTCCACTATCAATCAGTTGAACCTTAGGCCCCATGACATTTTGAATAATGGGTCTGAGAAGCGGATAATGAGTACAGCCCAAAATCAGGCTGTCCACTTTTCCGACCAAGGGACGTAGGGTTTCATAGACTACTTTCTTGGTCACACTGGTTGAAAGGGCACCAGACTCAACCAAAGGAGCAAATTTGGGACAGGCCAAACTTTCCACTTGCAAATCCGGATCTAGATCATGGATTTTTTGACGATAGATGTCTGATTGTACTGTCATCGGTGTTCCAATCACACCAATTTTCCCACCTTGGCTAGATTTGATAGCCGCTGAAGCCCCAGGCAAGATGACACCCAGCACAGGAATATCCAACTTGGACTTGATTTCTTCCCAAACAACTGCTGTTGCAGTATTACAAGCGATGACAATCATCTTGACATCCTTAGTCAAAAGAAAGTTGACCAACTGCCAAGTATATTCACGAATTTGCTCAGCAGGACGAGGCCCGTAAGGTGCCCGTGCCGAATCTCCAATATAGACGATTTCTTCATGAGGAAGCTGGCGCATGAGCTCACGTACAACGGTCAAGCCTCCAACGCCCGAATCCAAAAAACCAATTGGTCGATTATCCATACAGTCTTCTTTCTAGTCTTATTTTTCTGATTGATAGTTCATTATCATTATATTTCTTACCGAAATTTTTGACAGTCTGTGAAGTCCCAACTGTCTCTCTCTTAATCATAATCAAATATCAATAGAATGCAAGGAAAAAGTCTTCGCTCTAAATATCAGTTGAACATAGTGAGAAGTCTGGAATTTTCATCCCAGACTTTTCCTATTTATTTCTTTTTATTGTTAGCAAGGGCTGCTTTTTGTTGGCGAATGATTTGGTGGTAAACTTGTTGTACCTTAGCTTCGCTTGGTTTTTGACCATTTGCACTCAAAAGAGTACGAACTGCTTCTGCATTCAAACGTGGGTTATCCGCAAATTCTTTTTCGATTTGCTTACGTACCAAGTACATTCCTCCAAGTGCTCCACCTAGAAAAGCTAAAACAATCAATACAATTGCTAAAATAAGGTCCATAATATTTCTCCTGTTTCTTTTTGAATCTTCTATATTATACCATAAAGTCCCACGCCTGACTAGTTTGATTTACGCTTACATAAATGGTAGGTGATTGCTCAGATTTTTTCAGCTCTCATCTTTTTTATTTTAATAGAATTAAAAAAGAACTAAAATTTGGTAAAACAACACCGTTTTTCCTAAAAAGCCTTGCATTGGATCGATTTATTTGCTATATTAAGATTATACAAAACAAAGGAAACATCTTTCTGCAAGGCTTATTTTTTTACCAGAAAATGTATGCGCTTACAGAATTGAGAAAGGAGTTTTTATGGAGAAAAGCTATTGGGAAAAATCCTGTAAGTATAGCATCCGAAAATTGACCATTGGTACTGCTTCTGTTTTACTGGGAGCTGTTTTTCTAGCGACACAGAATGTAGCTGCTGAAAGCCTCGAAGTGAAGGACAATCAAACGAATGTTAGTGAGACGACGGTTAAAGTAGATGTCAAAGTAGAGGAACCAAGTCAAGCAAAGACGGAGAATCAGCCAAGCACAGACACTCATCCTTCTACTGAATTAGCTGACAAAGAGGTAAAACCTGAAAAGGAATTACCTCAAACACATCATCAATCAGAGACTAACGCTGTAGTTGAACCTTCTGAAAATAAGGAGAGTGAAAAGCCAGAACTTCCTATGACTAAGCAAGAAAACTATCAACTTCATTACGACCAACCAACTGCTCCTTCTTATGACGGCTGGGAAAAACAAGCCTTGCCTGTCGGAAACGGTGAAATGGGGGCTAAGGTTTTTGGATTAATCGGTGAAGAAAGAATCCAATACAACGAAAAAACTCTTTGGTCTGGAGGTCCAAAACCGGATAGCACCGACTACAACGGAGGAAACTATCAGGACCGCTATAAGGTCTTAGCAGAAATTCGTAAAGCATTGGAAGAAGGAAACCGCCAAAAAGCCAAACAATTAGCTGAGCGTAACCTCGTAGGACCAAACAATGCTCAGTATGGTCGTTACTTATCTTTTGGTGATATCTTTATGGTCTTTAACAACCAAAAGAAAGGCTTGGAGAATGTTACCGACTACCATCGTGGCTTAGATATTTCTGAGGCTATCTCGACTACTTCTTATACCCAGGACGGGACAAACTTTAAACGCGAAACCTTCTCTAGCTATCCTGACGATGTTACTGTGACCCACTTGAGTAAAAAAGGGGATAAGACCCTTGATTTTACCCTTTGGAATAGCTTGACAGAAGATTTACTTGCGAATGGAGATTACTCTTGGGAATATTCGAATTATAAACAAGGAGCAGTTACGACTGATTCACATGGTATTTTGCTCAAAGGAACTGTCAAAGACAATGGTCTGAAATTTGCTTCCTATCTTGGAATCAAGACGGACGGACAAGTCACTGCTCAAGACGGCTATTTGACCGTCACTGGAGCCAGCTATGCGACCCTTTTACTCAGTGCCAAGACCAATTTTGCTCAAAATCCAAAAACCAACTATCGCAAGGATATTGACCTAGAAAATACTGTTAAATCTATCGTCGAAGCTGCCAAGGCAAAAGATTATGAAACCCTAAAAAATAACCACATCAAGGACTATCAAAGTCTTTTCAACCGTGTTCAACTAAATCTTGGGGGCAACAAATCTAGCCAAACTACCAAAGAAGCTCTCCATACCTATAACCCAGAAAAAGGACAAAAACTAGAAGAGCTCTTCTTCCAATATGGACGTTACCTCCTTATCAGTTCTTCTCGTGACCGGACAGATGCTCTGCCAGCCAACTTACAAGGAGTCTGGAATGCTGTAGACAATCCACCTTGGAACTCCGATTACCACCTCAATGTCAATCTACAGATGAACTACTGGCCTGCCTACATGAACAATCTTGCGGAAACGGCTAAGCCAATGATCAATTACATTGATGACATGCGCTACTATGGCCGTATCGCTGCTAAGGAATATGCAGGGATCGAATCCAAAGAAGGCCAAGAAAACGGATGGCTGGTCCATACTCAGGCAACACCATTTGGCTGGACAACACCAGGTTGGAACTATTATTGGGGTTGGTCTCCTGCAGCCAATGCTTGGATGATGCAGAACGTCTATGACTACTACAAATTCACCAAGGATGAGACCTATCTCAAAGAAAAGATTTATCCAATGCTCAAGGAAACAGCCAAGTTCTGGAATTCCTTCTTGCACTACGACAAATCTAGTGACCGCTGGGTATCTTCTCCATCTTACTCACCAGAACATGGAACCATCACGATTGGAAACACCTTCGACCAATCTCTGGTTTGGCAGCTATTCCACGACTATATGGAAGCAGCCAATCATCTCAATGTCGACCAAGACTTGGTTACCGAAGTGAAAGCTAAATTTGACAAGCTCAAACCACTTCATATCAACCAAGATGGCCGTATCAAGGAATGGTACGAAGAAGACAGTCCTCAATTCACTAATGAAGGAATTGAAAACCATCACCGTCACGTTTCTCATCTAGTTGGGCTCTTCCCAGGAACCTTATTTGGCAAAGATCAGCCTGAATATCTGGAAGCAGCACGCGTAACCCTAAACCATCGTGGAGATGGTGGTACCGGTTGGTCTAAGGCTAATAAAATCAACCTCTGGGCTCGTCTCCTAGATGGAAATCGTGCCCATCGTTTGCTGGCAGAACAACTCAGATCCTCAACTCTAGAAAACCTCTGGGATACGCACGCGCCTTTCCAAATTGATGGGAACTTTGGTGCAACCAGCGGTATGGCAGAAATGCTCCTTCAGTCTCACACCGGCTACATTGCCCCATTACCAGCCCTTCCAGATGCATGGAAAGATGGTCAAGTCTCAGGTCTAGTAGCTCGTGGTAACTTTGAAGTCAGCATGAAATGGAAAGAAAAGAATCTTGAAACACTATCCTTCCTTTCTAATGTGGGTGGAGACTTAGTCGTAGACTATCCAAATATCGAATCTAGCCTTGTCAAGGTTAACGGTAAGGAAGTGCAAGCAAGCCGCATCAAAGACAATCGCATCCAGCTTGCAACTCAAAAGGGCGATGTCATCACCTTTGAAAACTTCCCTGGTCGTATCACCCGTCTAACCGCACAACGAAAAGATTCAACGACGGCAGAACTCAATTTCAATACAGTTGAAGGGGCGACTCATTATGTCATCCATCGGGAAAGTAAAGATGAAACTGGTCAAACTTCTACTGTCCGTGAGTTTACAACAAACCAAACTCGCTTTATCGACCGTTCTATTGATTCAAGCCATGCCTATACTTATACCGTTAAGGCTATGCTAGGAGACCGTTCAACACCTGTTTCTGATGTTGCTTCAATTTCCGCCTTTAGTGAGCTCATGGACGATCGTGACTCTCGCATTCAGTATGGCGCTGCCTTTGGAGACTGGTCTGACTCAGAACTATTTGGTGGAACCGAAAAATACGCCGATATCTCAAATGGGAATTATTCCGATAAGGATGCAACCGCGACAATTCCTTTCAATGGTCCTGGAATTGAAATCTACGGACTCAAATCTTCTCAATTAGGACTTGCTGAGGTTACAATCGATGGCAAATCTGTTGGAGAGCTTGATTTCTATACAGCTGGTGCTACTGAAAAGGGCGTCCTAATCGGTCGTTATACAAATCTATCTTCAGGCCCTCACCTCATGACTATCACTGTTAAGCGTGAACATAAGGGACGTGGAAGTGAACGCTCAAAAATTTCCTTAGACTACTTCAAGGTCTTCCCAGGACAGGGAGAAACCGTTGAGAAAATAGATGATCGTGATTCTCGTATCCAGTACGGCTCAGCATTTAAAGACTGGACTGATGCGGAACTCTATGCTTCTACAGAGAAATATGCAGATATTAATGCAGATGAGAGTCTCGCTTCTGAAGCAACTGCAAGAATTCCATTCTCCGGTACAGGTATCCGTATCTATGGACTGAAAACATCTGCCCTTGGCAAGGCACTTGTGACACTCGATGGAAAAGAAATGCCAAGCCTTGACTTTTACACTGCCGGAGCTACCGAAAAAGGAGCATTGATTGGAGAATTCACTAATTTAGCAGATGGTGACCATGTCCTAACCTTGAAAGTGGACCCAGATTCTCCTGAAGGTCGAAAGAAAATCTCTCTTGATTCATTTGATATTCTAAAAGCTCCATCAGTATCACTAGATACACCAATCCTCGAACCAATTAAGGCAGAAGATAAAACAGTTACACTTACTTTACCAACTGGTAATTGGGATGCTGTAGCTGTGACATTCCCTGGTGTCAAAGACCCTCTCTTACTTAGAAAAGTCGATGACGATCATCTTGTCACTTCTGGTGAGCAAACTGTCCTAACCATCAAGGATAAGAAGGTGCAAATCGACATCCCTGAAACTACGGACGGCAAAGCTGGCAATGCAATAGAAGCTTATGCTATCCTAGGAGAAACAAGAAGCAGTACGATTGTAACTGTCTTTCCAAAGGGTGAAAATACACCTGCGGAAGAAAAAGTCGTTACAAGTAAGGGTGACGAGCCCGCTCCAGTAGTGACCATCCCTGAATATACTGACCCAATTGGAACTGCAGGGGAACAGGAAGCTCCTATCGTGGATGTCCCTGAATACACTGAGCCTATCGGTACTGCAGGGGAACAGGAAGCTCCTATCGTGGATATTCCTGAATACACTGAGCCTATCGGTACTGCGAGCGACCAGGAAGCTCCTGTCATGAATATTCCTGAATACACTGAGCCTATCGGTACTGCAGGGGAACAGGAAGCTCCTATCTTAGATATCCCTGAATACACCGGACCTATCGGTACTGCGAGCGACCAAGCGGCTCCTATTGTGGATGTCCCTGAGTACACCGAACCTATCGGTACTGCGAGCGATCAAGCGGCTCCTATTGTGGATGTCCCTGAGTACACCGAACCTATCGGTACTGCGAGCGATCAAGCGGCTCCTATTGTGGATGTCCCTGAGTACACTGGACCTATCGGTACTGCGAGCGACCAGGCGGCTCCAAGCATTTCTCTTCCTGAGTTTAAACTCAAAGCCTTAAAAGACCAGGCTACAGGAGTTAAAGTCATCAGCGGAGAAAATGAGTTAGCTGAAGCAAGCTATCTTGAAATCCAGAAAGTAGGGAAGCAAGAACTCTTGGGCAAGAGATATGATGCCTACGCGATTCAACTCAAGAATGAAAATGGTCAGCCTATCCAAGCAAAAGGTGCTGTCCTCGTTCGATTACCAATTTCTGGCACAGTCCAAGAATTCTATCGCTTCAGTTCAGAAAAAGACATGAAAGCACAAGATTTCGAGATTCGTGATGGCATGCTTGAGTTTCTCACCATTGATTTGACTACTTATGCTATCGTCTACAAGACTGAAACAGAAGTCCAACAACCAAGCTCAAGTCAAATCGAAGAAGCTAGTCCATTAGCAAATAAAAACCAGCTCAATGGTGAAAATTCTACAAATGACAAACAGCTTCCTGCCACCGGAGAAGAGTCTAGCCCACTCCTCTTCATGGCAAGTCTCAGTCTAGCTTTAACTTCTGCCTTCTTGCTAAAAGGTAAAAAAGAGTGATCCCAATAAATCTATAAAGATTTAGATAAATAGAAAAAGGATGAGTAAATTACTCATCCTTTTGATTTCTTTCAGAGTCTTTTAAAATAAACTAAAAAGCCAGTTATAAATCCAGTTAAAAATCGAATATAACAAATTTAAAAGGAATTCATAAAAAAATAAACAAATGTGATACCAAATGAATTCTACAATCGTAATCAGTGGCTTGACTAGGATATAAAATAAAATATCCCAAATAAATTTCATTTTTTATCTTCCTTTCTAGGAAGTCCCGCAATCCAAGGTAAGGAAGATAGCAATTTATAAGCCGTCAAAAATTTAGCAACCTTTACCACTTCCGATTCAGATTCCTTCTTCTCAGTCAGTACTTCCATTCCTTTTACCCAGAGGCATGTCCCAATAATTCTAGCCATTCCTGTAAAAAAATTTGGTTGGTTGTCCATGTGATTCTCCCTTGATTACTCCGACTATTACTATTCTATTTTTATTGTATTCAGTATATCAAATTCTTATAGATAATCAAGCTTTTATCTGTAAAATAAAAAAGTTTCATAATCTTACTAGAAAACTTCTAGCTAGATTATAAAACTTTATTGATTATTTCATTTCTTTTTTATAGCGTTCCAATTCTGCTTGGTTAGCCCAAACGTAATGACCTGGACGAATTTCAACCATAGAAGGTTTATCAGTTTCGTAGTCATGTTGATTAGGATCATAGACTTTCAAAACTTTCTTACGTTCCAAGATTGGATCTGGAATCGGCACAGCTGATAAAAGTGCTTGTGTGTATGGATGAACTGGATTGTTAAACAATTCTTCAGTTTCAGCCACTTCAACAATGACACCCTTATAAATTACCGCGATACGATCAGAGATGAAACGAACTACTGACAAATCGTGGGCGATAAAGAGATAGGTCAAGCCCAATTCTTTTTGAAATTTCTTGAGCAAGTTCAAAACTTGGGCACGCACTGAAACGTCCAAGGCTGAAATTGGCTCATCCGCGATCACGAAGTCAGGTTGCATAACCAAGGCACGAGCAATCCCGATACGTTGACGTTGTCCACCAGAGAACTCATGAGGGTAACGTGTCAAGTGTTCAGCCAAAAGTCCTACTTCACGAATGATGTTTTGAACTTTTTCTTTTCTTTCTTCTTCGTCTTTAAATAAATGGTGGTTGTAAAGACCTTCAGAGATGATATAGTCAACTGTTGCACGTTCATTCAAACTTGCAGCTGGGTCTTGGAAAATCATTTGAATGCGACGGATTAATTCCGCTGCTTGTTCACGTGATTTTTTACCATTGATTTTTTGCCCATCAAAGATGATATCCCCTTTGCTGGTATCATTAAGGCCGATAATGGCACGACCAATTGTTGTCTTACCACTACCAGATTCTCCAACGAGAGAGAATGTTTCACCTTTGTTGATAAAGAAGTTTGCATTTTTAACGGCTACAAACTTTTTGCTTCCTTCACCGAAGGAAATCTCTAAGTCTTTAACTTCTACTAATTTTTCAGACATTTCCTTCCTCCTAGTCCTCAAGATGAGCAAAGCCCATCTTTTCACGAATCTTATCGTGTAAATCTGCAATTACTGCTGGTTTTGCAACTTTTGGAGCTTGTTCATCAAGCAACCATGTTTTAGCCCAGTGAGTATCAGATACTGCAAACTGAGGAGCTTTTTCTTCGAAATCAATCTTCATCGCATAATCTGAACGAAGAGCAAAAGCATCTCCCTTCAATTCAGTATACAGTGATGGAGGTGTTCCCGGAATTGAATACAATTCTCCTTTATCGTCAGCCAGCTGTGGCAAACTTGATAAGAGGCTCCATGTGTATGGGTGACGTGGATCGTAGAAGATTTCTTCAACTGTACCATACTCAACGATTTCACCAGCATACATAACTGCAACTTTATCAGCAATACTTGCTACAACACCAAGGTCGTGTGTGATAAAGATCGTTGTAAAGTGGTATTCTTGTTGAAGTGTTTTCAACAAGTCAATAATCTGAGCTTGGATGGTCACATCAAGGGCTGTTGTTGGTTCATCACAAATCAAAACATCTGGACGACACGCAAGGGCAATCGCAATAACAATACGTTGACGCATTCCTCCAGAATACTGGAATGGATATTCATTAAAACGTCTCTCAGCGTCAGGAATACCAACCTTATTCATATAGTCAATCGCCAAGTCTTTGGCTTCTTGAGCTGTTTTCCCTTGGTGTTTTACAATAACTTCTGTGATTTGACTTCCGATTGTTTTGATTGGGTCAAGACTGGTCATCGGGTCCTGGAAGATCGTTGCAATCTTCGCACCACGAATTTGCTCCCAATCTTTATGAGAAGAAAATTCAGTCAAATCTTGGTCACGGTAAAGAATACTACCGTTCGCAATACGACCATTATCTTCCAACATTCCTGTAAAAGTTTTTGTTAAAACAGATTTCCCTGAACCAGATTCTCCAACGAGTGCAAGCACTTCGCCCTCAATCAACTCCAGAGATACTCCACGAATAGCTGTCAAAATTTTGTCACGAACATCAAATTCCACGACAATATCTTGAGCAGTCAAAATTACATTTTTTTCTTTTGTCATGTCTACTCCTATCTATGTGTACGTGGATCACTAGCATCCGCTAGGTTTTGACCAACTACGAAAAGTGACAAGGATACCAAGACCAAAGTTGTCAATGGAATCCAGAAGAGGTATGCATTTGTTGTTACGTTCTGTGAATAATCTGAAATCAATCGACCTAAACTTGGTACTGTAATAGGCAATCCAAGTCCAAAGAATGATAGGAAGGCTTCATATGAGATAAATGCTGGAAGCATTTGTGATGTAGTCGTAACAATAACAGATACCAATTGTGGCATGATATTTTTAATGACAATTTTGTATGTTGGAGTTCCGAGTGTGCGTGAAGCAAGGTTGTACTCTAAGTCACGGTAACGCATGATTTGGATACGAATTGAGTAGGCAATCCCAATCCAAGTCGTTACACTCATGGCAAAAATCAAATTCCAGAAACCTGCTCCGATTGAGTATGTTAGGACGATAACAATCAATAAGTGTGGGATGTTGGAAATAACGTTATAAACTTCCATCATGACGCGGTCAACTGATTTTGAAATACCCCAGATACCGCCGACAATAACACCAATTACAATATTGATAAAGGTCGCAATAACGGAAATCAAGATAGAGTTACGGGCTCCAAACCAGACACCATCAAAAAGAGACTTACCATTACTATCTGTACCGAACCAATGTTCCGCATTTGGTTTAATGTAGCGAGCGCTAAAATCATTTACCTTACTTACATCATTGAAGTCGAAATCAGAAAACATTGGGTAGATGAAACTCATCAAAACGATTGAAATCAAAATACCAAGCATGATGATGGTTGATTTCTTTTTCAAAAATTGTCTAAAAACAGAACCCCAATATGAGTAGGCAGGAGCATCAATTGCTTCAGAGGCAAAGTCATCGCGTTTTACAAACTGAAATTTATCATTACTAATTGTAGACATTATTTGCCTCCTTTCTCTGTCAACTTAATACGTGGGTCAATAATTGTCATCCAAATATCCCCAATTAAGTAAGAGAAGATTGAGACGCAAGTAAAGATGAAAACTAGACCAACAACCATGTTATTATTTGACGCTTTTACAGAGTCAATCAACATTTTACCCATACCTGGGAAGGCGAAGACTGTTTCAGTAAGAGTAGCTCCACCAATAACACCGATAATAGAACCTGGAATACCTGAAACGAGCGGTACCATAGCATTTTTAAAGATGTGTTTGTTTGAAATTTCTTTCTCAGAAAGACCTTTTGCACGTGCAAAACGAACAAAGTCTTGTGATTGTAAGTCAATCATGTAACGACGAATCCAGATAGCCAAACCAGGAGCACCAAGTAAACCAAGAATAACTGCAGGTAGTACATATGAACGCCAGTCTCCAGCACCCAAGATAGGGAATGAATCAGGGAGTCCAATTGAAGAACCAATCAAACGAATGATATAGACAAGAGCGATAGTTGGAAGAGCAAGTAAGAATGTTAAAGCTCCTGTAGAGAAACTATCAATCCAAGTATTCTTGTAACGAGCCATTGCAGAACCAAGTGGAACCGCAATCGCGTACGAAATTGCAAGGCCAATCAAACCAGCAATAGCAGAACTGGTAATCATAGATGGATACTGATAGTTGCTTTCAGTAGCTGTATATGGATCACCTTTACCGTAGTTCGCTACTTCACGTGCATCCGCCTGACTTGGTGATTTATAAGTTCTTGTGTAGATATTGACTGATGAAGTTTTCTTCCCAGTTGGGAATTGAACTTCAGAAGTCTTGGTTTGTCCTTGACCTTGTGTGATAACTTGAAGAACAGGAGTATTGGCATAAGTTGGGTAAGAATCTCCTAAGTTCAAGTTCACAAAGTTCTGATGAACAAATGGGAACTGACTGTTGAAGTACAAGAGGTATTTATGTTTAGTCCCTGAACCTACCAAAGACCATCCAATCGCTGGATCGTTTTCAAAACGCAAATAACGCTCTAAGTTAGGATTTTCTGGGTCTTGAATCTTGTTTGTATGGTCAATATCAAGCAAGTTTGCATAGAATTTGAACACACGCTCGAAAATAGGGATTTCACGAGTAGCATAGAATTGACCGCTCTCTGTAAACTCACCTAAAGTCCAACCGTTCCCAAGTTGTTGGATGTATTTTTCATAGATAGCTTTATTTGTATCATTTGCATCTACTGTAACAGAAGGGTCAATGCTACTAGCTTTTTCCTGCAACTCTTTTGTATCGTAATATTCGATATAACCCATACGCTCATAAACGGTATTTTCATAGTTATCGCGTTTATCAGCTGTAGTTGCAATTTTATTGTAGTTAGTATCTTGTTTGAAGATCAACTTCCGTGGAACCATCGTATAGATGATTGTGTAAATCAAGGTCGTTACTAAAAAGATAGAAACTAACGACCGCAAGATACGCATAAAAACATATTTTTTCATATTATTTCCTTTAAAATCCCAAAAGAACCTTCTCCTTTTGGAGAGAAAGTTCTAATGAGCATTATTTATTTCACGTGGCTCGCTAATTCTTTTTGAGCTTTCTCGTTTGATTCAGCTTTTTCTTTGAGCCATTTTTCACGAGCTTCTTTGTACTCTTTAGCAGTTACAGTGTTCGCTTGCAATTTAAGATATTTGAAGTAAACATCTGAACCTTTATCACCAGATTGAGTATAAGATGCTGAGAATGGTACTACGCGAGAAATGATTGGTGCTGCTCCTGAAGAAGACATAGCTGGAAGGAAGAGTGAGCTATCTGTCAACCAAGCTTGAGCTGCTGCATATTTCTCATAACGTTTATTAAGATCGGTTGTTTCACTAGCTGCATCATCAACTAATTTGTCATAATCATTCAAACCAACTTGAGCAACCGCTGGGTTTGATGGATTATCATAGCCCATGTAGGACTTAGTTGTTTCACTATTAGTTGTTTTCAAGATGTCAAGGTATGTTGATGGATCATCATAGTCTGGATTCCATCCAACAGCACCTGAAAGGTCCCAATCTTCTGCTGCCGCACTAGCTGCGTAGTATGTAGCATTTTGTAATTCATCTGTAGTGATTTGTTGAATATCGATAACTACATTATCTGTACCCAAAGCCGTCTCAACAGATTGTTTAAATGATTGGATACGAGCGATATAGTTTTTAGATGTTTGGTCAACTGGAATATCCAAGTGGATTGGGAATTTTACACCATCTGCTTCAAGGACTTTTTTAGCTTTAGCTAGTTCTGCTTTAGCCTTATCAGCATTGTAAAGACCATCTTGAGCATCCGCAAAGTTTACGTCTTTCCATTCATCACCATAAGAAACAACTTTCTCAGTAACCAAGTCACCAAATGTCTTATCTCCAGCAGAAACAAAGTCAGGTTTGACAAAGAGGTTACGAACAGCAAGGGCGGCTCCATCCTTACCATTTAGCTGAGCTGAATAAGCAGTACGGTCAAAAGCAAAGTTCAAAGCTTGACGGAAGTCTTTGTTAAGAAGAGCTTTCTTAGTAGAAGTCTTTTCCTCGTCAGTTGTTTTTGATGTATATTTATAACTTTGACGGTCAATGTTAACACCTAAACCAGCAATACCAGCTCCCTGTGGGGTATAGTAGATATTATCTTTATATGTTTCTGCTACTTTAGAATAGTTTGAGCTAGTAGGGAAGAGACGTGCATAACTATATGCACCATTTGTAAAGTTACGCTCAAGTGACTCTTGGTCTGAACCATCATAGTAAGAAAGTGTTACAGTATCGATGTGAACATTGTCTTTATCCCAATACTGATCATTCTTTGCAAATTCGATAGAAGACTTAGCTGTCAATCCCTTAAGCAAGAATGGCCCATTGTAAAGCAATGATGTTGGATCTGTCGCCTTACCAAAGTCTTTACCTTTTGATTTTTCAAACTCTGCATTCAAAGGCCAGAAGATTCCATAAGATAATTTAGAGTTCCAGTATGGTTCAGGTTGGTTCAATGTATATTGAAGAGTGTAATCATCAACAGCTTTAATACCTACTGCAGAAAAGTCTGTATTAGTCCCTGATAAATAGTCAGCCAATCCCTTTACAGAATTTTGTGCTAGGTAAAGAGCAGCTGATTTATTGTCGGCTGCGTGTTTCAAACCTGTAACAAAGTCATTTGCAGTTACTTCTGCATATTCTTCACCATCAGATGTGAACCATTTTACACCTTTACGAATCTTGTATGTATATGTCAATCCATCTTGAGATACTGACCAGTCTTCAGCGACTGCAGGAGTTAGATTTCCATATTGGTCATTTGTAAAGAGACCATCGATACCATTTGAAGTAGCAACTTTTGTACTTTGTTTACCAGAAATTAGGTAGTCCAATGTTTCTGGGTCAGCAGTATAAGTATAGCCATAAGCCTTTGGTGCTTCAGCATTTGATGATTTTGAAGAACCGCAAGCTGCAAGAACGCCTGTAGCAAGTAGCGCAACACCCGCTACCGCAAGAATCCGACTTTTTTTCATATTTTTAAACTCCTCGTTTTAAATTGTGGATATTGAAGATTATACCACAGTTTTTTTAAAAAGTAAACGAATTTTCAGAATATTTTGTCGCATGTTTTTTAAACATCTGAATCTTATGTTTTCAGAAAAGAAAACTGTTGACGGAAAGGAATTTTCAAGGTATAATAATAAAAGTTAAGGCGGTATAGCCAAGTGGTAAGGCACGGCTCTGCAAAAGCTTGATCGTCGGTTCAAATCCGTCTACCGCCTCTATAATAAAGAAAGACTCCTGATGGAGTCTTTTTGTTTTAATGCTTAAAAAAGCTTTATCAGTTTTCTCTGATAAAGCTTTTATTTTATTCAGTTTCTTCTTCTGATTCAAGTTCTTGAATTTGAACCTTAAGCTTGGTCACACGACCATTTTTTACCTTGTCATTTGTCAATGTGATATGCTTATTGCCACTATCTAACTCATAGCTGAGTTTCTCTGATGTTGGAATGGTTCCCACACCAGTCAAATAGTAACCAGCGATGGTATCCACATCGTCACTTTCAAGCTCGACATCAAAATAATCATTGAAATCGTTCAAATTCATTGTCCCTTGGACAATATGAGTGTCCTCGCCGATAGTATGAACATATACTTCAGCACGGTCAGTTTCATCATCAATCTCACCAACAATCTCTTCAAGGAGATCCTCAAGTGTTACCAAACCAGCCATTCCTCCGTATTCATCAAGAAGAATAGCCATCTGTCTTTGTGAATTTCTCAATTCTTTTAACAGATCATCCACAAAAATAGTTTCAGGTACAAAGAGGGGTTCCTGTAAAATCTTTCTCAATATGATATTGTCAAAACCATCGGTAAACCCTGCTTTAAGCAGACTCTTGGTGTGGATCAAACCAATCACGTTGTCCTTGTCATCATCATAGACAGGGATTCGAGAAAAGTTTTGTTTTAAGATACTTTCGATAATCGTCTGAGTGTCATCTTGAATATCTACCATAAAGGCATCGGTCCGAGGAACCATGACTTCACGAGCCATGAGCTCATCTAGCGAGAATATTCCTTGCAACATTTCGATTTCATCTGCATCCAAGGTTTCTTCACTATTGGTAAGCATATACTCAATCTCATCACGAGTCATTTTTTCATCTGCATCGTCAAATGTCATCGGCGTCAAACGACTCAAGAGATTGGTTGATGCTGATAGCAACCAAACAAAGGGACTCACAATCTTACCGATAGCAATAATAAATGGTACAGTTCGGATTGCCAAAGCATCCTTAAGATTTAGAGCAATGCGTTTAGGATAAAGTTCGCCAAAAACGATTGAAATATAGGTCAAAAAAGCAAGTGATAAGAAAGAAGCTACTGCATACGCAGTCTCGCTATTCCCCATCCAAGAGGCTATCAATTGTCCTAGAGAGTCTGCTAGTTTAGCCCCTGACAAGATTGTAATTAAAGTAATACCAACTTGAATGGTTGATAAAAAGTGATTTGGATTTTCAAGTACCTTTAGCAAACGGATATAGCCTTTATCACCCTCTTCAGCCTTTTGTTCAACGCGTGAGCGACTAAGCGAAACCATAGCCATCTCTGTTGCTGAGAAAAAAGCATTTAAAAAGGTCAAAACAACTAATAATACAAATTGCAGTAACAAATCCTGACTGCTCGGGTCTTCCATTTTCCTTCTCCTAAAAAGTATAATTGTGACTATTATACCATATTTTTCAACTTCTACACATTAAATTACGATTTCAGTAGCAAATCCCCTATCTAAATAAGATAAGGGACTATCTATTCATTAGTCTTTTGTTACGGTTACTTTGCCTGTTCGGTAGTCTAACTGAATTCCCTTTTGAACGTTAGGAATCACAACATTAAACTCCAATTCCCCGTCAGATGATTTGGCTTCAATCTGAGATGCAGAAGGGACCAAATCTTCTTCTGTTGCGTAGAGCAATGTGACACGGTAACGAACGCGTTTGTTTTGATCCAAGGCTTTTCGAACTAAACTTTCATAGTAGTTTTGTCCCGTTGAATCTTCTGCGCGTGCTTGATTGGCCCAGGCCGTTTGTACAGCGATATTTTTGGGATTGCTAGTAGATGCATCAAAGCCATCTAAACCACCAATCAGGGCGTAACCTAATAAATGTCCTCTATCTACTGCATGATTGTAAGTTCCTTTTAGGTTTTTGACTTGATGCCATCCTGCTGGCGTCCAAGAGGTTGAGCCATTCCCAGTTTCTTCACGGTCTTTGTACTGTCTTGTTGCTTTTGACATAAGGGCATTGGCTACCGTTGGGACCGTCTCTCCACCTACAGTTTTTGTTTTATTATCAGCATAAGGTTTACTTGAAACTTTTGCATCCAGATTAGTCTTATTCCCATTGACAATAAAGGCTCCTGCTCCATTCCACTCAAGAGTCCCCTTTATTTGTTTTTTAACCGAGTCTGTCAATACACTCTCAGCCAATTCTTGACTTGGAGTATCAAGCGACCCTGACTTCTGTTGTACCTGTGTTCGTGGTGTGGCATTCGAAGCCTGCATTTCTTTTATGTAGTAACTTCCTGCCGATAAAAGTAGGAAAATCAGAAGACCTATGAGGGCCTGTCTGGTTTTTTTTTTCATGTTTTCTCCTTCATTTCACTTCCTAGAAAAGAAGCTGGGACAAAAGTCCTAGCCTCTCAATTGTCTTTGGATTGTCGATCAAGACGCAGTGGCTGAGTGGGATCTACTACGCTGATTTCATCAGCTTTTACAGCCCTACTCAACTGTGCGGAGGTGGGACAACGAAATCGAATTCTAACGAATTACCGATTTCTGTCCCACTCTCATTTTCCTGTAAATTTCGCAATTAACTCATGCCATTTTTCTGGTGCTAAAATTGCCCATGGATCTTGACTCTTGCCTAAGATACCGTAGCCAATCATCAAGCCAATTCCAAGTGCTAAGACCCCTAGAAGTAGGACAATTATAACTAGTAGGAATCTACGTAATACATAAGATCCTTGTTTATTCATCTTCATCAGCTTCCACACTTACCCGTTCAATATTAGCTCCTAACTGAGCTAATTTTTCATGGAAACGATAATAGCCTCTATCCAAATGAACAAGTTTTCCAACAACTGTCTCACCCTCGGCCACTAAGCCTGTCAATATCAAGGCTGCACTTGCACGAAGGTCTGTAGACAACACTTCTGCCCCTTGGAGAGGTTGACCTCCGACAATACGAGCTGTATCACGGATAATCTCAGAATGCAAGCCCATACGACGCATTTCTTCTAGATGTTGGAAACGATTCTCAAAGACTGTCTCAATCATAGTCGATTCTCCTTGAGCAACCGTCATAAGAGCAGTAAACTGCGCCTGCATGTCCGTAGGAAACCCTGGATGCGGAAGTGTCTTAACATGAACTGCTTTTAGTTTGTCTCGTTGAGAACGGATACGGATACCTTCATCCTCATCAATGACTTCAACACCCATTTCCTGTAATTTCGCTATCAATGGTCGATTGTGTTCCCAGATAGCATCTTGAATTAGGACATCTCCACCTGTCATTGCAGCAGCAACCATGAATGTCCCTGCTTCGATACGGTCTTGAACAACGTTATGGGTTGCACCATGCAAGTTTTCAACACCAGTGATGGTAATGCTCTCTGTCCCCGCACCTTTGACTTTAGCTCCCATTTTATTCAAGAGGACAGCCAAGTCTACAATTTCAGGTTCACGTGCTGCATTTTCAATAACAGTGACTCCATCAGCAAGCGTTGCAGCCATCATCAAATTTTGGGTTGCGCCTACACTTGGGAAATCCATATAGATATGGGCCCCATGCAAGCGTTCTGCCTTAGCTTCGATATAACCTGCCGTTTGAGTAATCTGAGCTCCCATTGCCTCCAAACCTTTAAGGTGAAGGTCAATCGGACGACTACCAATTGTACAGCCACCTGGCATCGAAACTTTAGCGTGACCAACTCTAGCTAGGATTGGACCCAAGACTACAATTGAAGCACGCATCTTGCTGACATACTTATAAGGTGCTTCTTCTGTGATGTCATCTGTTGCATCTACTTCAATAATATGTGCTTCTTGATCAAAGTCTACTTTGGCATTTAAACCACGAACGACCTGGTTCATGGTAAAAACATCTGATAAGATAGGAACATTTTTTAAAACTGTTTTTCCTTCGCTTGCTAAAATCGTCGCCGCAAGTAGGGGTAAAACTGCATTTTTTGCACCCTCGATGGTGACACTTCCGACAAGGCGATTATCGCCACCTCGAACTACAATTTTTTCCATAACTATTTTCCTTTACTTTCGAGTTTAGAATAATGTCCGTACTGCTTCTTGCCATAATTGGTAGAGATTTAGGAAAAAAGAGCTAATCAGATATCCTAAACCGATACTACACAATACGACCAAAAGTCGTACCTTCCTCGCATTGTCCTTAGTCACCTTCAAAATTTGATCCCATTTGACCAAATCTTTCAAGAGTTGAAAAACCAGGTAGACAAAAAACATATGACTACTGAGGGTAAAAAACAATTGAATCATCTGCCTATTATACCATCTTCTCTTTTTCTACGCTAGTCTATGGACTCACACCGTATTTTAGGGGTTGTTTTTCAAGTAGTCAATTGCATCTTGAAGCGTTTTAACTGGAACAATCTTCATGTCCGTTTTAATCATTTCAGCAGCTTCTACAGCCGTGTCATAATTACTTTTAGCATTGGGATTGGCCTTTTTAGCTTCTTCCGTTACTGGATTGTTAGGAGCAAAGAATACAGTCGCTCCCTTTTTTGCTGCAGCAACAACTTTTTTGTCAATCCCACCAATATCGCCAACATTCCCATCTCTATCGATACTTCCTGTACCAGCAATAATGCGTCCGTTTCGAAGAGTTGGGTCTGCAATTTGAGTATAGATGGATAAACTAAACATCATTCCTGCACTTGGACCACCAATACCAGCCGTTGAAAACTTGATTGGCACATCACTTGACACTTCTGTGCGGTCAATCAAACCGATTCCAATCCCATTTTTCCCATTTTCCAGAGTAATGATTTTTCCTTCAGCAGTTTTGACTTTCCCGTCCTCTTGGTAAGTAACCTTAACCTTGTCACCTAGCGTTTGAGAGTTGACGTAGTCGACCATCTCCTTGGAACTTTCAAAAGTCTTATCATTCACAGCTGTTACAGTGTCAGCAATATTGAGAATTCCCTTGAAGGTTGAGTTGTCTGTTACGGTCAAAACATAGACTCCCAGGTATTTGAGTTCTATCTCTTTACCCGCCGACTTCAGACCCTGATATTTGGCCATGTTTTGCGAAGTTTCCATGTAAAA
Source organism: Streptococcus sp. SCPM-O-B-15277 (M60) (assembly GCF_058200335.1). Classification (NCBI taxonomy): domain Bacteria; kingdom Bacillati; phylum Bacillota; class Bacilli; order Lactobacillales; family Streptococcaceae; genus Streptococcus; species Streptococcus sp. SCPM-O-B-15277 (M60). The sequence goes on along the minus strand of NZ_JBYQGR010000001.1, from coordinate 42,455 downwards.
CTGGTTGATTCGCATATATTCTGCATCCGAAGAACCCCCTGTCATCTCTTTGGCACTACGAATATCTGTAAAAGGTGTTAACCAAGCATAAACCAAGTCCACCATTCTAGCGTGTTTAACTCCAACCGTTACAAATTGATAAGAACCCTCTTCTTGGTCCGGTTGGTTATTGACTTGTAAAACCTTTCGAATATCTTCTGAAGTCCCTGGCACCTCAATGTAGTAAGGCAGAGGCACCGTAAAAGCGATAAAAGTGACAATAAGCCCGATGATTAGATATATGGGCCATCTAGTTTTTTTCTTCATTGTTTAACTCCTCCAAGACAGCATTTGGTACATACTCGCTGATATCTTGACCAAATTTCAATAGTTCTCTCACAGCTGAAGAGCTGATGTAAATATGCTCTGGTCGAGCATGGAGATAGACTGTCTCAATTTCTCCTGCTAATTGATGGTTATAAAAATCAAAACTGGCTTCGTACTGAAGATCAGTCGCATTACGCAAGCCACGCACCAAAACCTCTACACCTAGTTTTCTAGCAACATCAACGACTAATTCATCATGAGAGGATATGACCTGAACATTTTTTAGATGTGCCACTGCTTTTTCAACAGTCTTTAGCCGACTTTCTATCGGTAAAAATCCATTTTTGTGTGGATTATAAAAAATTCCCACATACAATTGATCAAAGAGCTTACTTGCACGCTCGATGAGATCCAAATGACCATTGGTCATTGGATCAAAAGAACCTGTAAATAGGCCAATTTTATCTGACATAAACCGTCACCTTACTAATCCCATATATTTTTTCCTTCCAGATGCCTAAACAGGCGATTTCTTCTGGAAGTTCTACTGATTTATCGGTCTCGCAAACCACCATGACATCATCTGAAAAAAGATCACGCTCAGCCATTTTTTCAATGTCAGATACGATCTGTTCCTTTGCATAGGGAGGGTCCAAAAAGATGAGATCAAAGACACCATCCACTTGCTCCAATGCACGACTGGATTCCATTTTCAATAATTGAAACTTAGATGTCTCCTTGGTCATCCTGATATTTTCTGCCACAATCTCCTGGGCTCGGCGATCCTTCTCGACTAGAACAGCGCTCGACATTCCTCTTGAAACTGCTTCAATGGATAAGCCACCACTACCAGCATAGAGGTCTAGCACACGCCCTCCTTCAAAGTAGGGACCAATCATATTGAAGATAGCTCCTCGGACTTTGTCCGATGTCGGTCTCGTCGTTTTCCCGTCCAAGGTCTTTAAAGGACGGCCTCCGTAGATTCCTGATACGATTTTCATAAGGTATATTATACCAAATTCTGATGAAATAAGAAAATCGAACCTATCGGTTCGATTCTTTAAAGAATATTTTCGTAAGTATCTCTGACTTCTTGTGGCCAAACACTAGTTTGGACTTCACCGATGTGCTTCTTACGAAGCAAGAACATCGCCATACGTGACTGTCCAATCCCTCCACCAATTGTCAATGGGAAGAGTCCGTTCAAGAGAGCCCTATGCCATTCTAGGGATAAACGGTCTTCATCTCCTGTAATCGCAACCTGACGACGAAGGGTGTCTTCATCAACACGAATTCCCATAGAAGACAACTCAAAGGCCGCACCTAAGTTATCATTCCAAACAAGGATGTCTCCATTCAAGCCATGATAACCATTTTCAGACTCAGTTGTCCAGTCATCATAGTCTGGTGCGCGTCCGTCATGGGGTTTTCCATCTGACAATACGCCACCGATACCAATCAAGAAAACTGCACCGAATTCCTTACAGATAGCATTTTCACGTTCTTTTGGAGTTAAGTCTGGGTAGCGTTCTACCAATTCTTCAGTATGGATAAAGGTAATTTGCTTCGGCAAGATTGACTCAATATCATAACGGGCTTCGACTGCCAACTCTGTTAAACGAATAGCCTTGTAAATCTTTTCAACTGTTTCCTTGAGATAGGCTAGATTGCGTTGCCCATTTGGAATGACTTTTTCCCAGTCCCACTGGTCGACATAAACTGAGTGAGTCGCATCTAGTGAATCTTCATCCGGACGAAGAGCCTTCATATGAACAAAGAGACCTTCTCCTTCACCAAAACCAAAACGTGCTAAGGTATGGCGTTTCCACTTAGCAAGGGAATGCACCACCTCATAGGTTTCATCTGGAATTTGCAGAACTTTAACAGATACTGGGTGTTCAATACCTGAAAGGTTATCCTGCATCCCGTCCCCAACCTTGCTCAAGATTGGTCCCTGTACTTCTACGACTTCTAACTTATCTTTCAAATATTGGGTAAAGGTATTTTTTACAAAGGAAATCTCTTCTTGCTGATGGATAAAACTTTTCTTCATACGTTGCTCCTTTTGAATAATAAAAAGATTATACCTTTTTGTTGGTGAAAATGAAAGTAAAAATTAAAAAAGAGCTCATTTGAGCTCTAAAAGTATTAATCGTTTCTTCCAAAAATTCGTAAGAAGCTAAGGAAGAGGTTGATAAAGTCGAGGTAGAGGCTAAGTGCTAAAGAAATTGCCCAACCAGTAGCTACCTGGCCATCTGACTCTTCGTAAACATAACGAATTTTTTGATTATCCCAAGCAATCAATCCTGAAAAGACAAGAACCATAATGATACTAATGATATAATCCATAAGGTCACTATTTAAGAAGATATTGATAACCATGGCTAGTATCAAACCAAATAAGGCTGCAATCAAAGCACGACCGATTCCACTCAAATCCTTTTTAATGACTACTCCTACGATAGCCATCACAAAGAAGAGGGCCGCACTGGAGATAAAGGCTGTCAGAACTGTCCCTGGAAGATAAAGTGACACAATGAAGCTTAGTGAGAAACCATTGACCGCTGAATATAGCAGGAATATCGGAAGAGTTGCTGGACTATTCTTTGCTGCTAAACCACTTGCAAAAATCACTAGAGCAACTTCAACAATTCCTGTTACGATTAGCCATACGCGAGCGTTAAGCATTAACTGAACAAGAAGATCTTGAAAGGTTGTTAACATCAAGGCTGAAACAATTGCAGATAAGGCAATCCCAATCCCGACAAAAGCATAGACTTTTGCATAAAATTGATTCAGACCAGAACGTTCTTGAATAATTGTTTGATTCATATCTTTTTCTCCTTATGAAATCTTTTTACTGATTATAACAAAAATAAAACAATTTAACTCAAATAAAACATGAGTATGCCTGCAGCAATGGCAACGTTGAGACTTTCCGCTTGCCCTTTCATGGTAATATGAACCAGTTGGTCTGCCTGATTTGTCATGAATGGGCTAATGCCTTGACCTTCATTTCCCATAACTAGGGCAAAATTCTCTAGCCGAGTAAGCTCACGATAGTCTTTAGAGTTTTGTGATAAGGTGGTTGCTAGAATTGGTAAATTGCTCTTTTTAGCCTCTTCTACAAATGTTTCAACAGGCATCCGATAAATCGGCAAATGAAAATGACTGCCCTGCATGGATCGGAGAGTCTTCAAGCTATAAATATCTGCTGACTTGCTTGAGACAATGACTCCTGAAAATCCAGCTGCATCTGCCGTTCGGATCATTGTGCCAACATTTCCAGGATCCTGCACGTCTTCTAAGAAGAGATACTTTCCTTGGCTCAAATCCGGCAACTGCTCTTCTTCCTTTTGAACAATAGCAACAATGCCTTGAGGCGTTTGAGAATCTGCTAAATCAAACAAAATCTCTTCGGTCACAAAGACAGTCTGAGGATAGTCAATTAGTTTTTCATCATACTCTGCAAGGGCAAAAATCCTCTCAATCTTTGCACCTGCTTGAACAGCCTCTTCAAACAAATGCCATCCTTCAATTAAATAAGAAGACTTTCGATATTTTTTTTGATGCAATTTCTTGGCATTTTTTACCACAGAATTGGCTTTTGAGGTTATAATAGTCATAGAAATATTATAACACAATCAAGGAGGTTTGGTATGCAAAAGGTCAAAATGATTGCCCAAGGTCGTGTCCAAGGAGTTGGCTTCCGCTGGGGTGTCTATACCCTCGCCCTCGAACTAGGTGGAATCACTGGTCGAGTGTGGAACAACGATGATGGAACTGTTGAAATTCTTGCCCAAGCAGAGTCGTCAGCCATCATGGCTAAGTTTATCCAAGAAATCCGAAAAGGTCCAACTCCCTTCTCAAAAGTAACCTATCTTGATGTCCAATTAAGCAACTTCCCATCCTATTCAGACTTCAAAGTCGCAAATTAGGTCTCTAGAACTATTGTATATTTTCCAAAAAAACAGTAGAATAGAAAGGTATAATTTTTTAAGAAGGAATGAAAACAGTGAAATCAATTAAACGAATCGCCCTCTCTATCATGGGAGTGGCTATGCTATTGGTCTTAACAGGCTGTGTCCAGGTTGATAAAGCAACCGGACAACCAACAGGATTTATTTGGAATACTATAGGGGCACCTATGGCTGAAGCTATCAAGTACTTTGCTACTGATAAAGGGCTAGGCTTCGGGGTCGCTATTATTATCGTAACCATTATCGTCCGCTTAATTATTTTACCACTTGGTATCTACCAATCATGGAAGGCAACTCTTCACTCTGAAAAGATGAACGCCCTCAAGCATGTTCTTGAGCCACATCAAACTCGTCTGAAAGAAGCAACTACTCAGGAAGAAAAACTAGAAGCTCAACAAGCTCTCTTTGCTGCTCAAAAAGAGCATGGTATTAGTATGTTTGGTGGTGTAGGATGTTTCCCTATCCTCATTCAAATGCCTTTCTTCTCTGCTATCTACTTTGCTGCTCAACATACAGAAGGTGTTTCTGAAGCTAGCTTCTTAGGAATTGCATTGGGATCTCCAAGTTGGATTCTCATTGCCTGCGCAGGTGTTCTCTACTACATCCAATCACTCCTTTCTCTACACGGAGTTGAGGACGAGACTCAAAGAGAACAACTCAAGAAGATGATTTACATGAGTCCAATGATGATCGTCATGTTCTCTATCTTCTCACCAGCCAGCGTTACACTTTACTGGGTTGTCGGTGGTTTCATGATGATCCTTCAACAATTCATCGTCAACTACATCATCCGTCCAAAACTTCGTAAAAAAGTACGCGAAGAATTTGCAAAGAACCCACCAAAAGCAAACAAAACTTCAGCTGCTCGTAAAGATGTAACTCCTGAACCAACAGCAGTTATCTCAACTTCTGCTAAGAAGAAAAATAAAAAACGCAATTCTGGAAAACAACATTCTAGATAAAAATAAAAGGCTTAGCATTTTGGCTAAGCTTTTTTGATACCAGAAAAGCCCGATGTCCCCATCAGGCTTCTTTTTATCCATGTACACGTTTCATGTAATCTTGATAGCTTTCTGTATCCATCAATTCCTTAGCGTTCTTGACACGATCTGCTGTTGGAGGTTTAACGCCTTCAAGCGAATACGGAATGCCAAGTTCACGCCATTTGAATTCTCCCATAGTGTGGTAAGGCAAGATTTCAAACTTATCAACGTTTTTAAGAGTTTTTACGAACTTACCGAGTTCAATCAAATCTTCATCACGGTCTGTCAATCCTGGTACGAGAACATGACGAATCCAAACAGGTTTCCCAATATCTGACAAGTACTGCGCACATGCCAAGATGTTTTTGTTGGTCTGACTGGTTACAATCTTGTGCTGTGCTTCGTTGATTTCCTTGATATCAAGAAGAACCAAGTCTGTCACGGCCATTAGTTTGTTGAATTTCTCTAGATAACGTGGTTTATTACGAAATGGAAGGGCACAAGTATCCAAGGTACAGTGGATTCCTTTTTCTTTTGCTTTTGTAAAGAGAGCAATTAGGAAATCAATCTGTAAGAGAGCTTCCCCTCCACTGACCGTAATTCCACCCTTATCTCCCCAGAAACCACGAAAACGAAGCGCTTCTTCTAGAACATCGTCTACTGTTCGTACACGAGATTTATTGGTTTCCATCGCCCATGTGTCCGGGTTATGACAATACTGGCAACGCATCTGACAGCCCTGCAAAAAGACAATGAAACGAATCCCGGGACCATCTACCGCCCCAAAACTCTCTGTCGAATGTACCATTCCTGTCACTTTTCCGTAGTCTATTGTTTCTTCTGACATCACGTCACCTTCCTTGAAACCGTTTTATAATTTTATTATATCACGCTTGAAAGGAAAAACAATAGATTTTGTCTATTTTTTAGAAAACAATCTGTTTTTCACTTTCAACTTTCATGATTTTCAAAATTCTTCTAGTCCTTGTCAAAGTCAAAGCCATAGAGAGTCGCAAAATAGTCCTCAGGTCGCTCTGCTCTACGGATTTGTCGAGCATCTCCATCCTCTGTATAGAGAATCTCTGCTGAACGAAGTTTGGCATTGTACTGGTAACCCATAGAGAATCCATGGGCACCTGTATCATGAATCACTAACAAATCACCAATTTCTGTTTGAGGTAGCTCACGATTTACTGCAAACTTGTCGTTGTTTTCACAAAGAGAACCAACAACATCAACCACTTCAGTCTGACCATCAGGATTCATCATATTGGTGATGTGGTGATAGGCTCCATACATAGCCGGTCTCATCAGGTTAACAGCTGACGCATCTACTCCGAGATAAGTTCGGTATGTTTTCTTTTTATGGGTTACTCTTGTAACCAGAACTCCATGAGGTGCCAACATAAAGCGCCCAAGTTCTGTAAATATCTTAACTTGCCCAAGACCTGCTGGTGTGAGGACTTCTTCATAAACCTGACGAACTCCTTCACCAATCAAAGCAATATCATTTGGCTCCTGGTCTGGGCGATAGTTGACCCCGATACCTCCAGAAAGATTGATAAAATCTAGTGAAATACCCAATTTCCCCTTGATTTCTACAGCTAACTCAAAGAGCTGACGTGCTAATTCTGGATAGTAGAGGTGAGTTACTGTATTGGAAGCTAGGAAGGAATGAATCCCAAAGGTTTTAGCTCCTTTTTCTTTCAAGATGGCAAAGGCTTCAAAAAGCTGTTCCTTAGTCATCCCGAACTTAGCTTCACCAGGATTATCCATAATGTCTGTTCCGAGTTCAAATACTCCACCGGGATTGTAACGGCATGAGATAATCTCAGGGATGCCTGCTGCACGTTCTAAATGCTCAATATCTTCAAATGCATCTAAATTTATTGTAGCCCCCAATTCCCTGGCATAGGTGTACTCTTGGTCTGGGGTATTGTTGGACGAGAACATCATATCGGAACCAGAAAATCCTAATTTGTGACTCATCAAGAGCTCTACATAACTAGAACAGTCCACTCCACATCCTTCTTCTTGCAAAATTTTCAAGATAGCTGGAGTTGGAGTTGCTTTTACTGCGAAGTATTCTTTAAAACCCTTATTCCAAGAAAAGGCTTTGTTTACTGCGCGTGCTTTCTCACGGATGCCTTTTTCGTCATAGAGATGGAAAGGTGTTGGAAACTCTTCAACGATCTTTTCTAAGGCTTCACGTTTAATAAATGGTGTTTTCATAGGACTCCTTCATATCCATTATCAAAGAAAGGCTGGGACGAAAGTTCCAACCTTTGTATTTCAAGTCAATTTTTATTTTTCTGCGTCAAAGATATTTCCAACTTCAACAGCAATTTGTTGATTCTTCACATCAATGTCCGTAACCTTCAAGAGTGATTTGTAGTCGAACTGCTGCTCACGATCTTCCTGCGCATTGTCGGCAAAGACAGCTACACCAGCCAACTCAGAATCAAACTCTGTTAAAAGGCTAATCATACCATTAATAGTTCCTCCTCCTTTTAAGAAATCATCAACGATCAAGACACGACTTCCTGCTTTAAGACTCCGTTTTGAAAGGAACATTTTTTCAATACGGTCACTAGAACCTGAAACATAGTTAACACTAACAGTTGAACCCTCAGTGATTTTCAAGTCACGACGAACAATGACAAAAGGTACATTGAGAACATTTGCTACTGCATTTGCAAGCGGAACCCCTTTGGTTGCAACAGTCATCACAGCATCAATCTTTTGATCCATAAAGCTCTTGGCAATAATGCGGCCGATATTTTTCAAAATAGCTGGCGTACTCAATAGGTCAGACAAATAAATGTACCCACCTGGAAGAATGCGGTCGCTCTCTGAAAGTTTGCTGCGAAGCTCTTCAATGATTGTTTTAGACTCAAGGGTAGAGATAGATGGTGTGAAAATAACACCGCCACCAGCACCTGTCACTGTTTGAATATGGCCGATTTCAATCTCTTCGAAGGCACGTTTAATAATGACAATATCTTCTGAAATAGAAGATTTAGCAGATTCATACTTTTCCGCAAAGGTATTGAGACTGGTTAATTTGTATGGATTGTTAATCAAGTAATTGGAAATAACAACCATCCGATCACTTCTTCTTAATTTCATTAGTTATTCACCATTCTTTTTTATTAGTCTTTTTCTCATTATATCACACTAAAACAAAAAAAACGAACTTTACTGCCTAAATAAAGCTCATTTTTTTAGTTTCTAGTCTAATTTCGGCTTGTAGAAGGAACGATTGTCCATAGCAAAGACTTTATTGGTCATTTCACCCTCATCAATAAGAGCCAGAGCTGTCGACATCATCATCATGCTGGCATCCAAATTATCAATCATATGAATAATTTCAGCTTCCATCACACGAGGACGAACAGGACTACCATACTCGAGTAATCCATGGTGACTGAGGATAACATGACGTAGAAGAACGACTTCTTCTCGAGTATCATCAATACCAAGTTCCATTGTCGCTTTGGTAATTTCGCTATCAATCAAAGCGATATGGCCGATAAGATTGCCTCTTACTGTGTACTCTGTCTGATCGGGACCTGTTAACTCAATAACCTTGGCTAGGTCATGCAACATAATTCCGGCGTAGAGCAAGCTCTTATTCAGCTGTGGATATACATCTGCGATAGCTTCAGCTAAACGAACCATAGTGGCAGTATGATAAGCAAGTCCTGTCTCAAAGGCATGGTGATTTGTTTTTGCTGCTGGATAGGAATAAAATTCTTTATCATATTTGGTGTAAAGACTCCGAACGATACGTTGCCAGATGGGATTTTCAATCTTGAAAATCATCTGTGCCATATACTCGCGAATTTCCTTAACATCCACTGGTGATTTGACCTTGAAGTCTGCTGGGTCATTGGGTTCACCTGGCTGAGGTAAGCGAAGGGTGATTTGATTGACCTGTGGAGTATTGTTATAAACTTCCCGACGTCCCTGCATGTGGACAACCTTCCCTGCAGTAAAGGCCTCAACGTTGTGAGGTTGGGCATCCCAGAGTTTCCCTTCGATTTCCCCACTATCATCTTGGAAGGTAAAGGCTAGGTAGTTTTTCCCAGCACGTGTCTGTCTTAGGTCAGCTGACTTGATCAGGTAAAAGCCTTCAAAAAGCTCATCTTTTTTCATGTGACTAATCTTCATATTCTTCCTCATCTTCTTGGAACTGGAGTAGGTCAAGCGCTGGCTCACCTTCTGATAACTCAATGTAACGGAGCGTTCGCTCGATAGCTGTAGTACGACGGTTTAATAATTCATCAATGTTGCCAGAGGCATGTTGGAGATGTTTTTGTGCCTTGACCAGAATGCCTCCAAACTTGCCAAATTCAGTTTTAACACTAGCAAGAGTTTGGCTGATATGATCCGCACTTTTTTGGATATTGAGAGTTTTGAAACCAACCGATAGGGAATTGAGAAGGGCTGATAGGGTACTTGGCCCTGCAACAATAATCTGTTCCTCCCGTCTCAAACCATCAAAGAAAATCGGATTTCTAACGATTTCTGAGTAAAGGCCTTCTGTCGGAACAAACAAGACCCCAAAATTGGTCGTCCGAGGTGGCGCTATGTACTTGCTCTTAATATCCTTGGCAAAGCGCTTGACGCTGGCTAAGAGTGACTTGCGACAACGTTCGATTTCATCCTTGTCACCCACTTCATAGGCTTCTTCTAAGCGGTAATAATCTTCCAGTGGGAATTTAGAGTCAATCGGCAGATAGACATATTCTTGGTCGCCTTGTCCAGGCAACTTAATAGCGTATTCTACTCGTTCACTCGAGTTTTCAACCGTTGCAAATTCTCGTTCGTACTGGGCAGGGGTCATGATGTCCTCTATGATTTGGCCCAGTTGCAATTCTCCTAGAATTCCTCGAGTCTTTGTTCCAGATAAGACCTTGTTAAGGGCACCGACATCTCGCGCAACTGTCTGCATTTCTCCAAGACCACGATTGACAGATTCCAGCTGTTTGGAAACTGTCTCGAAGGATGCTTGCAAGCGTGTCTGTAGGGTCTTTTCTAGCTTTTCCTCGACCGTTTGGCGCATTTGTTCTAAGCGTTGGTCATTTGACTCCTGCAAGGCTTGGAGGCGTTGGTCGGTCTTATCTCTAGTTTGGAGAAGGTTCTCATTCATCTCCTGCCTAAGCTGAGTCAAGCCTTGGTGCAACTCGATTCGCACCTCCTGCAAACGGTCACTGACAGCCACTTCAAGATTTTTTTGGTCGAGCTGACTAGCTTGTCGAGCTTGCTCAAAACGATAATCCAGCTGATCTGACAGATAATCTGCCTGGTCTTCCAAACTCTTGGTCAGATATGTCTCCTGCTTGTCCTGCCTTTGCCAAATAAGAAAGAGGCCGGCTAGGTTAGCAATTAGTAACAGTAGTAATATAATCTCCATCCTATCTCCTGTCCTTGCTATGCAGTACAACCACATAGCCATCTGGGCAAGTCACCGAAACTTCCCTATCTATATATTCGTTAGAAGCGTAAACTTTCTTAAAGAAAAAATTCTCCTCAGTCAATTCATACTTGGCTCCGAGAATAGTCAACTGACTATCCCTCACAGGCATAAAAGCAAGGTAATCATAATCCAAACGTGGTTCTAACCAACTGGTGCCTTCTGGGCAATAGCTAATCAAGTTTTGTCCATCCTCAATCTCTATTTGGCGCATAAAGGGTGCCAACTTGGGATTGCTCGGAAGAAAGACATTAGCCAGCATATGGTCAATACGACCACCTAGGGCACCAAAAATGGTCACTTGTGCTTGAGGATTTTTTTCAAAAATCGTTAAAAGTGCTAGTTCCAGATCCGTATCATCTTTTTCTGGCTGGGCTTGGACAAAGTATTGAGCACGCTTTTGAATCAACTGACCTTCTTCCATAGTCACAGAATCAAAATCCCCAACAGCTAGAGCAAGAGGAAGTTTTTCCTCCAGCACCCAGAGTGAGCCACGGTCCACACCGACAAAACAATCAAAATCTGTCCGATAATGTCCTCGGTCTCCACCAGCAAAAACCGCTACTTTAGTCCAGTTGTTTTCGGAGTGCTTGCACTCGTTCATTGACATCTCCCTTAAAGACATAAGACCCTGCTACAAAGACTGTAGCACCAGCTTCTTTGGCTTGAGCAATAGTTTGATCATCAATCCCGCCATCCACTTCAATCTCAAAGTTCAATCCTTTTTCTTCACGAAGGGCTACTAGCTCACGTATCTTATCCATGGTCTCAGGTAGAAAGGCTTGCCCACCAAAACCAGGATTCACCGTCATGACCAAAACTTGATCGACTAGATGAAGGACATGCTTAATCGCTTCAACTGGTGTACCAGGATTGATGACGACCGAAGGTTTGACACCAAGAGAACGAATCTTTTGAAGAGCTCCATGGATGTGAGGTGTCGCTTCAACATGGATGCTGATGATGTCAGCTCCTGCACGCGCAAAATCCGCTAAATGATTTTCTGGGTTGGAGACCATCAAGTGGCAGTCAAAGACCATCTTACTATGAGGTCGAAGACTTTCGACTACACCTGCACCAAAGCTGATCTGAGGTACAAAGTGACCATCCATGATATCGATATGGGCGTATTCTGCCCCAGTTGCTTCAAGGCGTTTAATTTCACGTTCAAAATTAGCATAGTCTGCCGCCAATATTGATGGGGCAATCTTGTATTGAGACATAGGTTTCTCCTTATTTTGGAATTTTTTTGCTGACTTTTTTATAGGTTTCTCTGCGATTTTCAATCTCACTGAGGAATTGCAGATAGTTGTCGAAACGGAAGTTTGCAATGATGCCCTCTTCTACTGCTGGTTTCACTGCACAAGATGGCTCATGAGTATGCGTACAAGTACGGAACTTGCAATCTCGGCTAACAGAGGCAATCTCTGGAAAGGCCTGGTTCAGCTCTTCAGCACTTGATACTTCATAATCTAGTGAAGAAAAACCTGGTGTATCTGCGATTTTCCCACCATTGAGATTGTAAAAACTAACAGCTCGAGTGGTATGACGACCACGACCTAGACTATCAGAAATTTCTCCTGTCTCTAGATTAAGGTCAGGTGCGATTTTATTAAGAAGGGTTGACTTACCAACACCTGTCTGCCCCATAAAGACTGTCACCTTGTTTGTCAATAGTGGCAAAAGCTCTTCCTTACTAGTTACAAAGTCATAGCCGATGGCACGATAGGTCTGCTCGTAAAAATCCAGTTCTCCTCGATCTGACAAGAGGTCCATTTTAGAAATATAAACGATAGGATGGATGCCCTTATGTTCCAAGAGAACCAAGAAGCGATCCAACAAATTGCTATTAAAATCCGGCTCCTTGACCGACATGATAACAACTGCTTGGTCAATATTGACAATGGGCGGGCGAACTAGACTATTTTTTCGTTCCTGAATCTTAAGAATGTAGCCCTCAGAGTTTTCTTTCGTAGAAAAATCTACCCAATCTCCGACGTAGGGTGTGTGGCCTTTTTTACGAAAATTCCCACGCGCGCGTGTCTGATAAACTTGACCATCTCTCTCCACATAGTAGAAGCCAGCCAAGGCTTTAATGATTTGTCCCTGCATCCTAGAGTCCTTGTCCTTTAAGTGCATCTGCTAGGCTAGCAAATTCTGCCAAGCTGAGAGCTTCACCACGTACACTTGGTGCCAGTCCAGCCTGATCCAAAGCCTTGGTCAGCTTGTCCTTGATTTCTTCAGTCTTGCCAAAGTAACCTGTCAAGTTGTTCCACAAAGTCTTGCGACGGTGAGTGAAGCTAGCCTTGGAGACTTTAAAGAAGAAATTCTCATCTTCCACTGCTACAGCTGGTTCTGGACGACGTACCATTTTCAGGATAGCTGAGTCCACATTTGGAGCTGGTACAAAGACCGTACGAGGTACGATAAAGGCAACCTTGGCCGTCATGTAATACTGCACAGCAATCGACAAACTACCGTATGCCTTGGTATTTGGTCGAGCAGAGATACGATCTGCCACTTCTTTTTGCATCATGACGACAAACTCACTGAACGGAATGCCACTCTCGATTAAGTGCATGAGAATAGGGGTTGTGATATAGTAAGGCAAGTTGGCCACTACCTTAATTGGTAGGTCAGGTTTTTTAAAATTCTGGATATGTTGCGCTAGGTCAACTTTTAGAATGTCCTCGTTGACTACGGTCACATTGTCAAAATCACGCAGGGTATCCGCTAGAATTGGTACCAAACGGTGGTCAATCTCAAAGGCCATGACTTCAGCTGCACGCTCAGCTAAAAACTCAGTCAAGGCACCAATCCCTGGACCAATTTCAATGACATTGACCTGATCATCAATCTCAGCCGTATCCACAATTTTTTGAAGGATATTGGTATCGGTCAAGAAATTTTGCCCGAAGGATTTTTTAAAGGTAAAACCGTGACGCTCCAGCACTGCCTTGGTCACGCTATAATCTGCAATTCTCATTTATTCTCTTTTCTAATTATTAGCTAAAAATAATATATAGAAACCACATAATTCCTGCCAACAAAATCCAAAATACAAATAGAACACGATGCTTGTTCGCTTTTGTATCGGCTCCAGTCATGTCGCCCCCTTGCTTATCTTCTTGGGGGTTCATTTTCTTCAATTCATCCTGATATGCAACCGAATCTAGAATATTGTCTTCTGGCAATAATTCTGAAGCGTAATAATCAGGAAAACCCATAGCAAGGCCTATTAAGTTCTCATCCGTTAGAGAAAAGTCTAAATCTTTGGGTTGATTTTCCCGAATAGCTCGGATATTTTTTAACAGTTTATCAGCGACTACAGAGACTTGGTCCATAAAAACTACATCCAAAAGATCAAATCCTAACACATCACCATCTTTTACGTTTGCAAGAATATAACGAACAAAGGCATCATATAGTTTCAAGGCTTGTGGGACATTCTCTTCTAAAAAAGAGCGGTTTTGGAGGGCACTTTGCCGGAATTTTTCAATAGGAAGCAAGATATCTACATTCTGCTCTTGGTAAAATCTTTCTGCTTGCTCTTCATCTTCTTCGAGTTCTTCTGCTGTTTCCCAGAGAGCAATAGGAGCTTTTAAGTCTTCTTCATCCCAAAACAATTGCCAAAAATAGGGTATTGTGTAAATTCCCGCTGTTAGAATACGAGCTTCATCTCCGTTTTTCAAGTAAATATAACTTCTATTTGCCATATGATTTCCTTTCACAATCTTTGAAAAAGGTTACTGGTTCAAGTAAGTGTGGATAAAACTATAAAGTTTCCCAATGTAAAGAAACTCTCTAATCTTGAGCTCTTCCTTCTTGTTCCTCACTAAGCTTTTGCATGTCTCTAAAAGCTGTTAGGCTAACATAGGCACCCGCTTCATAGTATTCCGTTGGGTTAATGGCATAGTCAAAAACTTCAATCATGCCTCCAGCTTCTTCAATCATCCCATTCCATTTTTCATCAAAGACCATTCTCAGACGTTTCCAATCTGTAAATACTGGAACAGAGTTTCGCCCATCTTTTCCTTCTTTAACTGGAATGTTGAAACTAGAATCTTTTTCCAAGACAAAGGAGCTTACTTCCTGACTATCGTCCTTAAATTCCGAAGTAGCATCTAAAGGAATTAGGAACTTTGCTTTCGGCATAGCTTCCGAAAAGAACTTATAATAGAGCTTATAAATTACTTCTTCATCTTCTGTTGTCGGGCTATCCAATTGTCCCATCAACAACATCCATCTTACTAAATCAGGATTCATTACAGGAACTTGTATTTCTGGCAAATTAGAATAATCTGGTTTTTGAACCAAGGCCGAGGCACTGATGCTGACTTCCTTGGAATTAAAGATTGCTCCCAAGGCACCATTTAAGTAAAAGGCTGTCCCAAGGAAATTCTCAATCCCTTTTTTATCTTCCGTATTTTCAATCAGTTTTACGACTGAGTTTGGTCGACTGTCAATGGTTTCCTTGAATTGGCGATACCAAGATGGCGTCAACAGCATAATCATGGGATCCGTACACAGATAACCTTCCTCGCCTCTGTCATAGGTGGTTGAGAAAAGATAGGGTTCGCCTGTTTTTTCCGAATAAACTGCATAAACCGAATCTGCTACTAACAACTTGTCCTTGACGATTTCCGCTAGACGTTCCAACTTGCGAGTGTTAGCTTGATAGCTTTCTTCACTCTCGTTATCCTGATTTTGACGGCATTTCCATAAAAAGAGACGTAAAATCTCTACGCTATCATCAAGGCTAGCTGCCAAATAATCCTCATTGGTCAACTGACCCTCTTGGATGGCTACGAAAGCACGATACAGAGCATCTGAGTAGCTAGATAATTTTTGTTCTTCATCAACACCTGAACTAAAGAGCACACTTCCCTTTTTAAGTTTAGTCAAGGAAGAATCCATATCAACCACTAGATGTGCAAGAACTTCATCAGTTAGACTATCTACATCTTTGTTTTGACTGCTGAGTTTTTTAACCTCTACAATGCCAAGAGCCTTCATTCCTTGGTCAGGATTGCAAAACTGCAGCTGATCCCCAACCTTGAGAGTCCCTTCTAGACTCCCAACAATCAATAATTGATTCGTTTCCTTCATCGGGAACAAATCTAGAACACCCACGCAAACATTGCCTTCCGCCTCTTCTGCTTCCTTATTGGATTCAGTTGTTTCAGTTGTTTTTGTTGCTTCTGTCTTTTTTAAAAAATCAAAGATTCCCATAACTTTTCCTCATTATCTCCACTCAGCACAAATCCTATGGAGTCACTTTTCTAATGCTTGCTACCAAGCCTGATTAAACCGTATATGATTACTTCTATTGTATCACATTCCCTCCACATTTTGGGGGAGTTTCTCAATTCTCATATGATTTCATAGCATCTTCAACTTCAGCTAAACGGATGCCAAATAATTCCAAACGCTTGAGAAGTTGCTTCCCATTTGAATAACCAATACGAAGGCTTTCTCCTAGATATTCTCTGCGTTTTCGACTATCTGCCCCAGCCAAAAATCCCAATCGAATCAAGTCACTACGGCTAATATCAAAGTCACTTTCTACTTCAAACTGTTCTGTTACTTGTTCTAGCGCTGTTTTCAAGTCTTCGTAACTGGCATGCTCGATTCCTAGAGAACGTCCCTTGGTTTTGGACTTAGGAACTGCCTCGCCACGTTTGAGAAAGGCGTGTTGAACTGTAGGGATGGCCACCATAATCATGCGACGAATGCGTTCTCCGTTAAAATCAGGATCTGTAAAGACAATCACCCCATGACGCTCATGTAAACGTTGAATTCGTTCAAGGTCTTGTTCATTGATAGCCGATCCACGAGTCTCATAGGTCTCCACATCAAAATAACGTTTTAGATTTGCCGTATCATCGCGTCCTTCAACTACGATAACTTGGGAAATTTTCTCTTTCATGATTTACTTTCCAATCCAAAGATGCCTTCTGCATTGGTACTTGTCGCAGCAGCCAATTCTTCTGTCGTCATGCCACGTAATTCCGCGATAAAGTCCACTACATAGCGCGTGTAAGCTGTCTTGTTTTCACGGCCACGCTTGGGTACTGGAGCTAAATAAGGCGCATCTGTCTCTACCAAAATCTTATCCAAAGGTAACTCTTTAGCAGCGTCCTGAATGTCTGTCGCCTTCTTGAAGGTCACGACTCCAGAAAATGAAATAGTCATGCCAAGCTCCACAAACTTTTCAGCCCATTCCAGGGAACCAGAGAAGGAATGCATGATGCCACCACGGGGACCGACTCCCTCACTTTTGATAATTTCATAGGTATCTTCGAGCGCGTCACGGGTGTGAACCACAAAAGGTAAGTCCAGTTCCTTAGATAGCTGAATCTGACGACGGAAAACCTTTTCTTGAACTTCCTTAGATGCCGTCATCCAGTGGTAGTCCAAACCAATCTCGCCCAAGGCTACAACTTTTGGATGTTTTAGTTTTTCTAGCAAGTAAGACTCAACATCCTCTGTATATGTCCCTGCTTCCGTTGGATGCCAGCCAATCGTCGCATAGAGTTGGTCATACTTGTCCACTAGTTCAAGAGCACGCTCAATAGTCGGTTTGTCAAAACCAACAATATTCATCCGAGTTACACCCATTTCCGATGCTAAGGCAAGCTCTTCTTCTTCACGTCCCAAAAATTCCTCTATATTTAAATGTGTATGAGTATCAAAAATCATTTATATTTCCTCGTTTTTTCTACCTTCTATTATACCAAAAAAACTAGTCTCATCCTTATAGGAAAAAATATTTTGAAATCATTCATTTTTTCTTGACGACTTTTTTTCATAGCAGTATAATAACTCTTGTTGAATTTTTAAGAAAAGGAAAGAAAATGTTTACAAAACTAAAATATACCTTTATTGGTCGTCCCCTTAAGTCCTTAACAGAAGGTGAAGGAGGTCTACTTGGAAAAACGCAGGCACTCGCAATGCTATCAAGCGATGCTCTATCATCTATTGCGTACGGGCCTGAGCAGGTCGTCCTCGTATTGGCTAGCCTTTCTCCGCTTGCTATCTGGTGGAGTCTCCCTATTGGCATTTTTGTCCTCTTACTATTAGCTAGCCTGACCATTTCTTATAGACAAATCATCCATGCCTACCCTCAAGGTGGAGGCGCCTATATGGTAACTCGAGAAAATCTATCTCCTGAGCTAGGTTTGATTGCTGGAGGAAGCCTGCTTGTTGACTATATGTTAACAGTAGCCGTATCCGTGGCTGCAGGAGCTGACGCTATCACTGCTGCACTTCCCGCCCTCCATCCTTACAACCTCCACATCTCCATTTTTCTAGTATGTTTGCTCATGCTTTTAAATCTAAGAGGTTTGAAGGAATCTGCCAGTTCTCTGATGATCCCAGTTTATCTCTTTATCTTTAGTACAGTCTTCCTCTTATTGTTTGGTATCTTCCAACTATTGACAGGTTCTCTCAGTTATCATGCAACTTCTGCAATTGGTCAAACTGTCCCAAGTCTGTCAATTGTCCTAATCTTAAGAGCCTTCACCAGTGGTTCAGCTTCACTAACAGGGGTTGAAGCCATCTCAAATGCTGTCCCATTTTTCAAGACTCCAAAAGAGAAAAACGCAGCCCAGACGCTTACTATCATGTCTCTAATTCTTGGATTTCTATTTGCAGGGATTACCTTCTTAAACTACTGGATGGGGATTACACCTCAACACGGAGAAACAATCCTCTCACAAATGGCTAAAGGGATTTTAGGAGATTCAGCTCTCGGTCAGATTGTTTATTATCTCTTCCAATTCTCAACTGCCCTAATCCTAGCCGTTGCTGCAAATACTGGTTTTTCTGCCTTTCCAATGTTGGCTTACAATATGGCTAAGAACAAGTACATGCCCCATCTCTTTATGGAAAAGGGAGACCGCCTTGGTTACTCAAACGGTATTTTAACCTTAGCTTTTGGCGCCATAATCCTTCTGCTTATTTTCAACGGAAATACAGAACGCTTGATCCCTCTTTATACTATCGGAGTTTTCGTCCCCTTTGCACTTTCTCAAACAGGTATGATTCGCCACTGGAAAAAAGAAAAAGGCTCTCATTTCTTAAAATCTGCCATTGCTAACATCCTCGGTGCTATCATTTGTTACGTTATCGTTCTTATCCTACTCTTCTTCAGACTTGGAGATATCTGGCCCTTCTTCCCAATTATCCTCGTCTTAACCTTCCTCTTTTTGTCCATCCACAGTCACTACCAAAAAGTGGCGAAACAACTTCGACTTTATGAAGGAATTCAAAAGAAAACTTACGATGGCAATGTCGTACTTGTCTTAGTAGGAAATGTTACTCGAGTCAGCGTCGGAGCGATTAACTACGCTCAAAGCATCGGAGACGAAGTTTTGGCTATGCACATTTCCACCAAGGAAACTGAGGAAAAAGACCAAGAAATCCTCCAAGAATTTGCCGACTACTTCCCAAATATTACTCTTAAAAACATTAATACCAGCTATCGCGATATTATCACACCTACAGTTCGATATGTTCGAAAGATTTCTCAAGAAGCCAAGAAAAAGAACTACACGGTTACAGTTCTTGTACCCCAATTTATCCCTAACAAACCTTGGCAAAATACCCTCCACAATCAAATGAGCCTTAAATTAAAATATGCTCTCAGATGGCACGAAGATGTCGTCGTTGCTAGCTACTCTTATCATTTGAAAGAATAAAGAAAAGCTCAAAACCAGAAAACTTAACCTCTGGTTTTGAGCTTTTTCTATATGTGATTTTTTCAAGACGTCTTCTAAAATGTTTATTCTAAATCAATAACTTTAGAAAACTCTCTTTTTAAATAAAAGAAAAATCAGTAGGCTCGAGTTCCTACTGACTTCTTTGTTTCATTTGTTTGGATTATGCAGCCAAAACTTTGCGTCCTTTACGACGACGAGCTGCCAATACGCGACGACCGTTTTTAGTTGACATACGGTTACGGAATCCGTGTTTGCGCGCACGACGAAGTTTACTTGGTTGATAAGTACGTTTCACGATGAATACCTCCTCATAGATTTTGTATTCGTTTAGCCGGCTATAAAGTGATCAGTTACTAAACATACTTTACTATTCTATCTGATTCTTACTTATTTGTCAATAGTTCTGACAAATGTTTCCAGCTTTTTTGCTATGAAAGCCTTATCTACGATACTGCTTCAAGAAACGAGTCATCTTCTCTTGGATTTGGGCTAACTCATCGACACGTGGAAGATAAACAATACGGAAGTGGTCTGGATCTTTCCAGTTAAAGCCACGCCCATGTACTAAAAGCACCTTTTCTTGTTTCAAGAAATTAAGGACAAATTGTTCATCATCGTCGATACGGTACATATTGCGGTCGATTTTAGGGAAGATATAAAGACCCGCTTTTGGCTTAACAGCTGATAAACCAGGGATATCTTGAATAGCATTATAAATAAAGTTTCTTTGTTCATAGATACGACCACCAGGAAGAAGCAACTCATCCACTGACTGGTGACCACCTAGTGAAGTTTGAACAACCTGTTGAGCAAGCACATTCGAACAAAGTCGCATGTTTGAGAGCATGTTGAGGCCTTCAATGTAGCCCTTTACATGATGTTTAGGTCCAGATAAGACCATCCAACCAACACGGAAACCAGCAATACGGTGAGATTTAGACAGACCATTCATGCTGACACAGAAAAGGTCTGGAGCCAAACTTGCTACTGGTGTGTGGACATTGCCATCCATAACCATACGGTCGTAGATTTCATCCGCAAAAATAATCAAGTCATTTTGGCGAGCAATTTCAATAATATCTAACAAGAGTTCTTTAGGATAGAGAGCCCCCGTTGGATTATTTGGATTGATTAAAACGATAGCCTTGGTATTTGAACTAATCTTAGACTTAATATCATCTAGGTCTGGATACCATTCTGCTTCTTCGTCACAAATATAGTGTACGGCATTTCCTCCGGCCAAGCTGACTGCAGCAGTCCAAAGAGGATAGTCTGGCATAGGAACCAAGACTTCATCACCATTGTCCAAAAGCCCTTGCATGGACATAACGATTAGCTCACTAACCCCATTTCCAAGGTAGATATCATCAATACCTACATTTGGAAAGTTTTTCAGTTGGCAATATTGCATAATTGCCTTACGAGCTGAAAAGATTCCTTTTGAATCTGAATAACCTTCACTATCACGGGCATTCATAATCAAGTCATGAATCACCTCATCCGGAGCTGTAAAGCCAAACTCAGCTGGGTTCCCTGTATTCAAACGAAGAATTTTTTCTCCATTTGCGCGCATGCGCATAGCTTCTTCCAAAACTGGACCACGGATATCATAAGCCACATGCTCTAATTTTATTGATTTGTTAAATTCTTTCATTTGAGTTCCTCTATTCATCAGGATAGTTAATATTATACCACTCCAAAACGAAATCGCAAATTTCCCAGTACTATTCCACAAAAAAACCTTGCTTAACGCAAGGTAACAGGACAAATCCGATTTCTTTCTATTTTTGGAGAAGAAAGAGTTGATAGGTTCTCTAAAAAGCTGGACAAATTGGACCAAAATCTTTGTAGAGAAACTCTGGTGATCGAAAACAAAGTCATTGTAAGGGATGGTAACTGCATGAACAAAAGAATTTCTGCTTCTATCCAGCAAAACGCAAAGAAAAAATAAGTAGACTGACCAACATTAGGAATAATGTTTAGACTAAGCCGAGTCTAGTTGTAAAAATACCATCTCACTAACTTATTTCTTTGTCCTGTCAATTAATAGTATACACTAAAATCTTTGCATTTTCAAACAAGTATACCTATAAAAAGAACTCTTTATTTGAGTTCTTTTTATAGGTTATTTTGCAATTTCTTCCAACATTTTTTCGATGTGTTGGATTGATTTTTCGCGTCCAAGCAAGTAGATAGTATCTGGCAATTCAGGACCATGCATCTCCCCTGAAACAGCGATACGGATCGGCATGAAGAGGTTCTTCCCTTTGATACCTGTTTCTTTTTGAACTGCTTTGATTTGTGGGAAGATGTTTTCCACCACAAACTCGTCGTCTGACATAGACTCAAGTTTTGCCTTAAAGGCCTCAAGTACAGTTGGAACAGTTTCACCAGCCATAACTTCTCGCTCAGCTTCTGTCAATTCTGGGAAGTCTGAGAAGAAAAGGTCTGTCAATGGAACGATTTCGTCAACTGACTTCATTTGTGGTTTGTAGAGTTCCACCAATTTTTTAGCCTTGTCTGTCAAACGTCCTGCTTCTTCAAGGAATGGTTTGGCCATTTCAAAGATAGTTTCCAAATCAGCTCTCTTGATGTAGTCGTTGCTCATCCAGTCTAGTTTCTTCTGGTCGAAGGCTGCTGGAGACTTGCTGAGACGGTTTTCATCAAAGAGCTGGATCAGTTCTTCGCGAGAGAAAATCTCGTCTTCCCCTCCAGGATTCCATCCAAGAAGGGCGATGAAGTTAAAGACTGCTTCTGGAAGGTACCCTTTCTTACGGTAATCTTCGATAAATTGAAGGGTATTAGTGTCACGTTTAGACAACTTCTTACCAGTTTCAGAGTTGATGATTAAGGTCATGTGACCGAATTCTGGTGCTTCCCATCCAAGCGCTTCATAGACCATGAGCTGTTTTGGTGTATTGGCAATGTGGTCATCTCCACGGATAACGTGAGAAATTTGCATGTCGTGGTCATCAATGACAACGGCAAAATTGTAAGTTGGGTAACCATCTTTCTTTTGGATAACCCAGTCCCCACCGATATTGCCACCTTCAAATTCGATATTACCTTTGACCATATCATGCCACTTGTAAATACCAGACTCATTGACAGCCAAACGAACCGTTGGGATGATGCCTGCCGCTTCACGTTCAGCGATATAAGCTGCTTTTTCTTCTTCGCTCATGCCAAGGTATTCGTTAATGTAACGAGGTGTTTCACCTGCTGCTTCTTGACGTTCACGTTCTGCTGCCAATTCTTCTTCTGTAACGTAAGATTTGTAGGCTTTTCCTTCAGCTAAGAGTTGATCAATGTATTTTTGATAAAGTTCCAAACGCTCAGACTGGCGGTAGTTTTCATGAGTTTCTGGACTTTCATCCCAGTCCATGCCTAACCAACGAAGGTTTTCAAGCTGTGAACGCTCGCCGTCTTCGACATGACGTTTGCGGTCAGTATCTTCGATACGGATGATAAAAGTTCCACCATGGTGGCGTGCATACAAGTAGTTAAACAATGCTGTACGGGCATTACCGATGTGTAATAGTCCTGTTGGACTTGGTGCATAACGCACACGAATATCTTTTGACATATCTTCTCCTATAAAGTCTCTAGGCATCTGCCTTTTTCCTCTTTATATTATATCACAAGTCTTGCCTGAGTCCAATTTCTCTTTTCGAGAAAAAGCAAAAAGAGTGGTAAAACCACTCTTTCTTATTCTATTATAGACGAGCGTTAAGCTCTTTGCTCAATTCTTCAAATCCTGGTTTACCAAGAAGGGCAAACATATTGCGTTTGTACGCTTCAACACCTGGTTGGTCAAATGGGTTGATAGCATTCAAGTAACCTGAAAGGGCAATGGCCAATTCGAAGAAGTAGATAGTGTAACCAAGAGTGAAGGCATCTTGCTCAGGAAGAGTCACGTACATGTTTGGTACATCACCGTCTGTGTGGGCAAGAAGAACACCGTCAGTCGCTTTTTTGTTTACAAAGTCAACATCTTTTCCTTGGAGGTAACCAAGTCCATCAAGGTCTTCTTCCAAAGTAGGGATAATCACGTTCTTACGTGGTTTGTCAACACGGACAACTGTTTCAAACATGATACGAGTTCCTTCTTGGATAAACTGACCCAATGAGTGCAAGTCTGTTGAGAAGTTAGCTGAAGTTGGGTAAATACCTTTTTGGTCTTTTCCTTCTGACTCACCAGCCAATTGTTTCCACCATTCTGAGAAGTATTGAAGGGATGGCTCGTAGTTTACCAAGATTTCAGTTGCGTAGCCTTTACGGTAAAGGATGTTACGAACGGCTGCATATTGGTAAGCTTCATTTTCTGCAATCTTATCTGAAGTGTAGTCTTTACGCGCAGCGTTAGCACCTTCCATAAGGGCTTTGATGTCTGCACCTGATGCCGCGATTGGAAGCAAGCCAACTGCGGTCAATACTGAGAAACGTCCACCGATATCATCTGGAACTACAAATGTTTCCCAACCGTTAGCATCTGCTTCAACCTTAACAGCACCTTTTTGGCGGTCAGTTGTTGCGTAGATACGTTTGTTAGCTTCTTCTTGTCCGTATTTCTTAACCAAAAGTTCTTTGAAGACACGGAAAGCAATCGCTGGTTCAGTTGTTGTACCTGATTTAGAAATCACGTTTACTGAGAAATCTTTATCTGAAACGTACTCTACCAAGTCAGCAAGGTAAGTAGATGAGATTGAGTTCCCAGCGTAAAGGATTTGTGGTGCTTTACGTTCTTCTTTTGTTTGCAAGTTTGCAAAGTGGTGGTTCAAGAAGTCAATGGCAGCTTTCGCTCCAAGGTAAGATCCACCGATACCGATAACCACCAAAACATCGCTGTCTGCTTTGATTTGCTCAGCAGCTTTCAAGATGCGGTCAAATTCTTCGCGGTCATAGTTTTCAGGAAGGTCCAACCAACCCAAGAAGTCGCTACCAGCACCAGTTCCTTTACGGATCAATTCGTCTGCTGCTGTAACTTGTGCTTGCATGTATTCCACTTCATGTGGTGCAACAAATTTGTCTAATACTTTTGAATAATCAAATTTAATATGTGACATAGTATTCCTCCAAAATTTCTTCTTTTCTATCATAACGCTTACTAACAATTTTTTCAAGTTTTTATACTAAAAATTTCCAATTTTTATCACAATTCAAACGTTTGCGTAAAAATACAATTCTATAAAGATTCGTAAATAATGAATAAAAAAACGACTAGGATTCTAGTCGTTATAATTCATTTAATAAATACTCAAATAATTCTAAATTTCCATCTTCTTCATTGACTAGAAACTCTGGATGCCACTGAAGTCCAATAATACGGTGTTCATCGATCGATTCGATGGCCTCAATCGTTTGGTCGCGAGGATCTACTGCCGTTACGCGAAAATTTGGAGCCAAGTCTTTAATACTCTGACGGTGAACTGAATTGACCTGACTAGTTTTACCAAACAATTTGGACACAAGGCTTCCTTCAACCGTCTCAATAGAATGTGAAGTTCCAAAAGGTAGTCCTTGCCAATGACCTTCAATCTCCTGATTGAGCGTTCCACCAAAGGCAACGTTAACAAGCTGAACACCACGGCAAATGGCTAAAATTGGCTTATTCTGATGAAGAGCCTCTTTCAAGAGAGCTAGTTCAAACTCATCACGAGCTAGGTTATAGTCGTCGCTATCAATTGTTTTTTCCTCACCATAAAACTGAGGATGAACATTTTGTCCTCCAGTCAAGATAAGTTTGTCAATCATTTCTACATAGTCATGGACCACCGACTCATCACCAACTGGAATGACCAAAGGAAGTCCGCCAACCTGACGAATACTCTCAGCAAATTTACAAGAGACTGATGAATGAATATTTTTTCCTTCTGCATCTACGGGACATAGATTTGCTGCAACTCCAACAACCGTTCTTGCCATTACTGATTTCCTTTCGTTTGCTATTGATAATCTTATCTTATCATCCTTCCCCATTCCTGTCTAATATGTATTTTTTAAGTCCGTGATAAATTTTTTTTATCAGAAAAAGCTACCCCAAACTAGGACAACTTTTTTGCTTATACTCAATGAAAATCAAAGAGCAAACTAGGAAGCTAGCCGCAGGTTGCTCAAAACACAGTTTTGAGGTTGTGGATAGAACTGACGAAGTCAGTAACACATATACGACAAGGGGACGCTGACGTGGTTTGAATTTGATTTTCGAAGAGTATTATTCAAAGACAAATTGATTATGGTACAGTTCGGAGTAAAAGCCTCCAAGCTTGAGTAATTCGTGATGGTTTCCTTGCTCAATAACTTCACCATCCTTAAGGACAATAATTTGATCGGCATTGAGAATGGTTTTTAAGCGGTGAGCAATTACAAAACTAGTTCTTCCAGCTACAATTGCCTCCATGGCATTTTGAATCTTACTTTCTGTTACAGTATCAACGTTTGATGTTGCCTCATCCAAGATTAAGACCTGTGGATCTGTCATCAAGGTACGGGCGATGGAAATCAACTGCTTTTGACCGGTCGAGAAGACACTCTGGTCATCATCAATCAATGTATCGTACTTATCTGGTAGGCTTTCGATGTAGTCATGGATATGCGTAGCCTTAGCAGCTGCTTCAACCATCTCCTGACTGGCATCTGGTACACCAAAACGAATATTGTCCCGAATGGTTCCGCTAAACAAAACAGAATCCTGTAGGACAATTCCTACCTTACTTCGCAAACTATCTAAATCAAACTCGCGGATATCTGTTCCATCAAAGCTGATACTACCAGCATCCACATCATAAAAACGATTGATGAGGTTCATGATGGTTGTTTTCCCTGAACCTGTCGGACCAACAACCGCAATCATTTTTCCTTTTGGAGCTGAAATGCTGACATCTTTCAAAATAGGTTTTCCTGGCAGGTAGGAGAAATCTACGTTACGAATCTCCACACCCTCTTTTAATTCGCTAAAGACTGGAGCATCTTGAGGACGAATTTCTTCTTCTGCATCAAACATTTCTTGGATACGGTCTGCACCTGTAAAGGCCAGTTGCAAACTTCCCCAACTCGCCGCTAATTGGATAATGGGTTGGTAATACTGTTGCGAAAACTGAGTAAACATGACAATCAAACCAAGTGCTGTTGCTGTCTCGATGTTCTTATCATTCAGTAATACAGCTGAACCTACAAAAATAACTACTGCTGTGTTGACCAAACTCATCCCGTTCATGACAGGAAAGAGAATTCCTGAGAACATTCTTCCCTTAAAAGTGGCTTTTCGAACCCGTTCATTTTGCTCAACAAAACCTGCAATCACATCTTCTTGAATGCCTTGAACAATAACGGCTTTCTGACCCGAAATACTCTCATCCATATAAGCATTGAGCTTCCCAACTTCTTTCTGTTGGAGATTGGTATATTTTCTTGCCAATTTCAAAATGACAATCAACATGATGACAGCTATCGGAGTGCTAGCAATCGTAATCAAAGCCAAGATCACATTTTTTGCGAACATGACAATCAACAAACCAATATAAAGTGCAATATTGGTCATAACAGACACCAGACTTTCGTTGAAAGCCTGTAGGATGTTATCCAAATCACTGGTGAAACGTGACAGGATATCACCATCTTGATGGCGGTCAAAGAAGGAAACAGTCAAGCGAGAAAGCTTGCCAAAAAGTCCCTTACGCATCTCATTTGTTGATTCGGCAATAATACGGCTCATCAAAACCATATAGATAAGACTCGACACCACGAGTACAATCAAAACATAGGCAAGATTGATTAAGAGTCCTAATAGACTTTGCCAAACCATATCAGGATTTCCGTCTTGATAGGCTATAACCAAATTAGCTAGTTCTGTGACTGTTTGACCTGCAAATACTGGAAAGAGGGCTTGGGCTACCGTTGCAATGATAATCATAGCAATGACAACGATAAAGGATATTTTGTAAATTTTAAAGTAGTTCCAAAAAAATTTAAAGGTCTTCATCCTACTCCTCCTTTCCTTTTTGCGTTTCGTAAATCTCACGATAAACTGGGTTTGTTGCGACCAAGTCAGCATGTTTTCCTTGGCCAATCAGTCGACCTTGATCAAGTACTAAAATTTTATCCGCATGCACAACAGAGCTAATCTTTTGCGCAATAATAATGGTGGTTGTTCCTTTCAAGTCCCTGTTGAGAGCTTCTTGTACCAAGCGTTCTGACTTAGCATCTAGTGCCGAAGTTGAGTCATCAAATATCAAGATTTTAGGATTGCTTACAACCCCACGCGCAATGGACATTCTTTGCTTTTGTCCACCAGAAAAGTTGGTCCCCCGTTCTTCAACCGGACTCTCAAAGGCCAAATCCATACGACTAATAAATTCACTGGCCTGGGCGATACGAGCTGCACGTTCCAGTTCTGAAACTGTCGCATCTCCCTTTCCTTGTCTGAGATTATCTGCGATCGTACCACTAAAGAGAATGGCTCTTTGTAAGACGATCGAAACTGTCTTGCGAAGAGTCCCTTCGCTAACTGTACGAATATCCTTTCCACCAATTTTGATAGAGCCTTGCTGGGGATCAAAAAGTCGTGGAATCAACTGAGCCAAGGTCGATTTGCCTGCACCGGTTGCACCGACAACCCCAACCATCTCGCCAGGCGCGATATCAAAGGAAACATCTTTTAGGATAGGCTCCTCATCATTTGGATAGGTGAAAGTTACATGTTCAAAGCTGAGACTTCCTTCTAAAACTTCATCTTCCACATTCTCAAAGGTCATAGCCGGTTCTGTATCAAGGATTTCACGGATACGACGGAGGGAAATCATGGCACGAGTAACTGAGTTCCCCAAAAATCCGACCATAACGATAGTAAAGATAATTTGACTCAGGTAGTTTACAAAGGAAGCAATGGAACCAACTACTGACGGATCTGACTCTGCCATACCTGCTACAAGCCAGATTGAGAGAAAGACAGCCCCGTATGAAATCATCATCATTACAGGTTGAACGATAGAAAAGGCGTAGCCGATATAAAGGTTTTCACTCAGTAATTCATCGGATACCTGCGTAAACTTATCAAATTGATCTTTTTCTCGAACAAAAGACTTAACCACGCGCACACCACGTAAATTTTCTTTGGCAATGGCATTGATACGCTCCAATAAGGTCTGGAATTTTGCAAATCGAGGCCCCATCATTCCCATCATAAGACCTGTCATGGCGACGATCAAAACAACCATAAGAACCAGCACCCACCACAGCGAAGGCAGAGTAACAACGGCTAATATAAAGGAACCAATAAATAAAATCGGTAGTCGAAAGAGGATTTGGAAGGTCATCATAACGACGTTTTGAATCTGGTTGATATCGTTAGTCATACGCACAACGAGGTTCCCTGCATTAAACTTCTCAATATTGGCGTATGAAAAAGTTTGAATCTTACGAAAGGCATCTTCACGTAAGTCAGACGAAACTCCTTGAGCAATGTAAGCTGCTGACACTACATTGATCCCACCTGCAACTAAACCAATCAAGGCAACAAGAATCAACCAAAAACCGATAGTATAAATAGCTTCATTATCACCCGTTAGCAGTGCCTCTAAAACCTCCTGCAAATAACGTGGTTGCAAGAGTGAACTAGTTACCATTAGACCTGTCATGACCAAGGAAGCCAGGGCCTGCCATTTATAGGCTTTTATTTTCTGAAACAGCATATTTCCCCCTTATAAGATAGACAAAAGGGGACGACAGTTCTGTCAGTCCCTTCTTATGCTTTTATGTTGATACTATTCTAACAAAAAAGAATGCTATTGTCAAAGCACTCAGCTCTCTCAAGCTTGTGCAAACACGACATTAGCATTCTATCAATCCTTTAAAAATTCTTCTAATTTAGTACTGAATTTTATTGTTCTGAACTATCTTGCTCGTCTAATTGAGCTCGTCCAATTTCACGGTAGCTACAGTCCCCAACAATCTTGACTGAAAACTGACCATCTTCGTACTCAAGAATCGTCACACTTCCGTTATCAAGACCATGTGGATGCATGCCGTTAATGAGGTAAACAATGGTACCAATAGTCATTCCATGACTGACAACGAGAGCATTTCCTCCCCCATTGGCTTCCATTTCCTTGGCAATGGCTTCAAAGCCTTCCCAGATACGACCACTTAGCTTTTCCCAGCCCTCAGCCCAGCCTGCTGTATCCACTTCTACCAGACCTTCAGCCAGCTCAGCATAGGACAAACGATGCACATGATCGACATTAAAGATACGAGGAATAATCCCCATAAATAAGTCCCCATCATAAGCACCATCAAAACTACCAAAGCACCATTCACGAATTCGCTTATCCATGCGATAAGGAATTTGCCCTGTCAAACCAAGTTCTTCAAGGATAATTCCCATTGTCTGAATGGTCCGCCCTGAGTCACTTGAATAAGCACGCTCAAAGGTTAAGCCAGACTCACGCAAACCAATTCCCAATTCGTGAATGCCTCGCTCACCTTCAGCTGTTAAAGGAGTATCACTCCATCCTTGAGCACGCCCAATCGTATTAAACATTGTTTTCCCATGACGCACTAGATACAATTTTACACTTGCCATTTTTGGTCCTCCATATGTATCTATTATAGCATGATTTCAGGTAAAAACCTCGTCCAAACTATTCTGTACTATTTCTATCAGGGGCTAATTGGGAAGACATAGCTGTCTCTTTTTTAACCTGTTCTTCTTTTTTCTCCTCACTACCTTCTTTGGTCTTGTTTTCTATCTTCTTAGACTTTTCTTCGGTCTTTTTCAAAGATGGAAAGTGAAATTCAAATTGATGTTTTCCAGTATCGACAATCGTTGTAAATCTCTTTTCGTCACTATGATAACTTGCTTTTCCTACATCAAACGACTGCTGACCACTTTCAGAATTAGCTCTTTCATAGGTTCTCTTAGCCATTGCAAAAGCAAGGAGTTTTTCTTGATTTAAGGCATAATTCTGATGAAGAGCCACTTGTCGATTCAGATAAAACTGTAACAAGAGACTAAAAATTCCAGCAATAGTAATCGCGTAAAGGAGAACTCCTGCTCTAACTTTTTTCTTTTTCCACACGGTAGACAAACTCCCTCTCTAGCCCTTTTTCGAACTGAAAATGAAAATGTAACTCCTGACCTTTTTCTTGAATACGAGCTGATTTCAGACCGTAGACTATAGGCTGGTATCCTCGGCCACTGGCATCTGTTTTCCGGAAATCATTTGTCCTTGATTTACCCATGGAAATAGGTTTACCTTCCTGTTTGAGATAAAGTCTATCATTCTCCACTTTTTCAAACTGGGCTCGATTCAGCTCTGCTTCCAGCTGATCCACAAATAAAAGCCATTCCTTCTGCTCACTTCTCTGCTGATAGTGAACTTCTGAAACCAAGAGTCGGCTCATAGCTTGAAAAAGAAGCAAGCTACCACTAATAACGATAAGGGCAACCAAGGATTCTAAAAGTGTAAAAGCTCTGACCCTACTTGTCTTGAATCGCCAGTAATTTCTCCGTTCCATGGTATACCTCCAAACCTCGCTCATTCGAGACAACATGAACCGTAAGACCGTTGACAGTCAACTGTTTTTGCCCAGTCTGCAAAGCCATTCGAGCCACTCGCAAAACTTCTTCCTGTTCTATGAGTCTTGCTTCCTGTCGTCTACTTTCTTGAATCTGTCCTAGCAAGAGGGTTGCAATACTGGCAAAAATAGCGAGTGAAATCACTGCCTCCAGTAGAATGACCGCCTTAATTTTTTGCTTCTTGAATACGTTTAATCTTTCCATTTCCTAGATATAGTTGGTAGCGAACCACTTCTTTCTTCGTTTGAAATCTCACGCTCGCCAGAGATGAATTCCCACCAGCCTTATCAAAGGTGATTGACTGAGTGGACTGCAATTGTATTCCTTTCGGAATAGCTAATTTCTGATAGCCATTGCCAATGCTTCTCTCTTCTAAAATTAAGTTCATTTTTTGTTGACTAGCCAGACTACGCTTCTGGGTTTCTCGATAAAGTTCCTCAAACTCCATAAAGAAAATTTGCTCTTCCACAGCTGCAAAAGTGGACTGGACTGAACTGGACAAACCCAAGGCAAGCAGGCTGACTATTCCTAACACCAATAAACTTTCTAACATGGTAAAAGCCCTAATCCGCAACTGTTTGACTTGTCTTTTGTTTTGCATGGTATTCTTTGTAGGCTTTGGCTTGCTCAGCAGTGATACGTCCATCTGCCTGTAATTTGCTTAGACTGGCATCTTCATTTTTATCCAGACTATAGAGTTCTGCTTGACTTTCTACCACCTTGACAACCGCTGCTTTACCCTTGTCATTGACTGCATCCTTTTGCTTAGTTAGATTTGGTACAAAAAGCAAGAGTAGGACGCTAATGATAAGCAACACCACTAACATTTCGACCAGTGTAAAAGCTTTTGCCTTCGCTTCTTTGAACTTCATCATCATTTTTTTCATCTAAAAATTCACCTCCATATTTTGATACATGGGCAGCAACATAGCTGCGTACAATAAAACGATTAGTAGGGCTACAAAAATAAATACCATGGGTTGTACTAGATTCATAGTCCGATTGACTCGGGTAAAGAAGGATTCCCACGTTTTTTCCGCATAGATTTCCAATTCGCTTCCCAACTTGGATTTAACCTCTCCATATTCAATGATTAATCCCAACTCCCTTCTAAAGAAGGGATAGATCTGAACAACCTTAGAAAATTCATGCCCATTTTGCAAAGACTGATCTAAATCGTATCCAATTTCCTTAAAAAGAGGATTCCCTTGCTCTTGCATCATCTGGAAAATCTGTGCCAACTCTAAACCTTGTCCAATCATATTGCCCCATTCTCGAGCATAATAGGCAGTTAGAAAATACTGAACAAACACACCTAGAAAGGGAATCCTAGCCAGATAAGAAAAGACCTGTATCTTCCTAGATTTCCTGTAGAATATCAGTCCTGTTAAAGATGCAAGACTTAGTGCCAGAATAAGTCCGAGAAAAATCTGTGGCAGGTTACTAATCACTAAGGTAGCTATGTTACTACTATCCAGTTGGGGCAAGAGATAATTCCGCAATCCTAGCATAATTAGCAGTAAGAAAGCTAGCAAAATAAGTGGGTAGGTCGCAACTTCAATTAACTTCTTCTTGACCTTAGCAAGATTATCCAAATATTCTTCAATTTTCCCCAAACTCAAATGGAGATTTCCATGAACTTCAGCCAATGAAAGTTGAGTGACAATCGCACTCGAAAAACCTAAATTCCCCATCATTTCCGAGAAAGATTTTCCTTTCGATAGTCCTAGGCGCATCTGTGAAACATATTCCTTCTCCAACAAAAGACTTCTATCAAGAAAGGAAATGATTTCTACCAAGTGAAAACCACTCGAAAACAAATTGTTAAAGAGAGTGATAATTTTCTTCTGCTTACTGGTAGCTAATTTTCTCCGTTTCAGCTTGAAGGGCAGTGATATGTCCGTCTTTAAGAAGCTGATCAATGTGCTCATTCCACTTTTCTGCCTGGTGTTCTGAATATTTTTGGTTTGCAAAATCAATAATTCCTCCTCCCCCGATTAGTCTCTGGTAGCAAACACCTTGTAAAACAACTGCGAGTTCATCTTCACTGACACCCAGTTCTAAAAGACGCTCATAGACCCCACGAATACTCTTTGCATGTATGGTCGAAAACACTGTAGCTCCCGTTAAGCTAGCTCTTACAACAGCACGGGCTGTTTCGCTATCTCGAATTTCCCCAATGATTAAAAGATCTGGGCGGTGCCGCAAAGAAAGTTTTATCAAGTTTTCATAACTCAGTCCAATAGCTTCATTGAGTTGTAATTGCAGCATCTCTTCTTGCTTAATCTCGACTGGGTCCTCAATGGACATGACTTGTTGTCCCTTAAACAATGACTTAGCTAATTCATGCATTAAGGTAGTTTTACCACTTCCTACAGGTCCTGCAAATAGATAAAGGCCGCGTTGCCTAAAGCCCTTTTCCAGTTCCTTAAGGTCTTGAAACCAGAAGTGCAACTCTTGTTCTTCATCGTGCAAAAGGCGAATAACTAAACTCTCATGACCACGATAATCTCCTACCGTCGATAAGCGTAGTGAAGAAACCTTGCCATCATGCTGATAATCACAGGAACCCAGTTGACTACGACGCTTTTCTCCAACATTCATCCCCGCAATAAATTTAAAGTGACTAATCACTGCGCCCAACTTTTCAAAGTCATAGCTATTAATCAAACGCCTTTCATCACCTATTCGCATATGCAACTCATAACCCTTGTCCTTGGGAATAAAATAGATATCCTGAGCTCCATCCTTTTTTGCGAGACTAATCAATTCTTGTGCAAGTGCTTGTACCATATTCCCTCCTCAGTTAATTATTCGAAGAAAATACAAAAAAAAGAACAACTTTATTAAAAAGTTGTTCCATCTTTTTTGATGCGACACGTTCGGTGGATTTCTAAACCAGTTTGTTTTTCGTAACCCGGTCTGAATTTTTCGTCTGGTATAACTTGACCATCTTCCAGTAAAGCTAACGAATGATACTGTTGCAGAAACTCATCACATTCCTCACACCAACGCTTATCCTCCGGATTCCAAAATATGGTCATTAAGTCTCCTCGACTCTTATATAGAGGAATTTTCTTTTCCAGTTCAAACCAGCAAGATTTATAATACTTCAAAGCGTCATAGTAGTTTTCGAATTTCTTACTACTAATGACGTCTTCTTCCCATCCTTCTATGAACCACCAAGGTTCAAAATCCCCGTACATTTCTATAACTCGATACATAGTTTCATTTCCTTTGTATCGTCTATTATAGCGAAATTTTAAGTACAAAGAAAGAAATTTGCTCGTTTTCAGTAACTACCTTAAGGACTTTCTCTTTAATCAAGTCACACAATAAAATGCAGCTAACGAAAAAGCAGCAACTAAAACTAGTCACTGCTTTATGTTTCTAAGCTTGATAACGTTTTTCCCCATCGAGATAAGTTGCTACCAATTCCAAATCTTTATCAAGAACGATAAAATCAGCTTCGTAACCTTCACGGATTTGTCCACATACATCATCAATGTGAACAGATTTTGCAGGATTGAGACTTGCCATCATGACAGCTTCATGAGGATTTGCAATACCCCATTCAACAACATTTTTCAAACCATCTTTAAGTTTGAGAATAGAACCTGCTAAGTTCCCTGTAGATTTAAGACGAGCAGTCCCATCCGCAACTACAACTGGGAATTCTCCCAACATATAGTCACCATCTTGTAAACCACCAGCTGTCATACAGTCTGTAATAAGAGCAATATTTTCAGTACCCTTTTGTTTAAGAAGAATGTCACAAGCCTTAGGATCCACATGATGACCATCGCAAATCAACTCTGCGTAAGTATGAGGCAATTCATACATGGCACCAACCATCCCAAGTTCACGATGAGTCAAACCACGCATACCGTTATAAGCATGTACCCATACACTTGCTCCAGCATCAACAGCTTTTTTAGCTTCATCAAATGTTGCATTAGAGTGACCAAGAGCAACCGTTACACCTTCTCCAGTAATAGTACGAACAAAGTCTTCTACACCTTCACGTTCTGGAGCAAGCGCAATCTTATTAAGAAGGCCATTAGCAGCCTTCTGCCAAGCACGAAACTCATCCATTCGAGGATCCTTCATGTAAGCTGGATTTTGAGCTCCCTTATACTTTTCAGTAAAATAAGGACCTTCAAAATAAATACCACGAATCTTAGCACCAGTAGCTTCTTGGTAACGAGCCCCAATGTTCTCAGTTACTGCTAATAACTGCTCATATGAAGAGGTCAAAGTTGTTGGTAAAAAGCTTGTAACACCAGTACTAAGAAGCCCTTCACTCATAGTATGAAGCGTACCTTCAATATTATTGTCCATAACATCGACACCACCAAAACCATGAATATGAGTATCCACAAGACCAGGTGCAATACTATAACCACTATAGTCAATAATTTCAGCACCTTCAGCTACTTGATCTACATGCTTACCAAATTTTCCATCAATAAGTTCTAAGTAACCACCGCGACGAACACCATGAGGATAGAAAAATTGATCAGCTTTAATATATTTAGGCATAATGATAACCTCCGTATACAATTTTCTAATATTTATTATGTCAATTACATTATAAACCTTTATAAGTAATTTGTAAATGGTATAGACCTATCATAGTTAAAAATAATGTGAAATAATTGAAGATTTAGTAAAAATAAAGTAAAAAATGTTTACTAGATAAAAATAATTATTTAAAAAAATAGTAATTTTAAGTAACTCTGAGAGAAAAATTGGAGGAAAAATAAAAAAGGCAAGGTCCGAAAACCTTGTCTTTAATACTATACCGGCGGCCGGGGTCGAACCGGCACGTCCTTGCGGACACTGGATTTTGAGTTCTATGAATACATTTTTTAAATCTTATAACCTTGATTTAATAGGGTTTTAGGACTTTTGAATCTTGCAAAATAGACTCATTTTTCAAATTTTTGTAACTTTTTGGTAACCCCGTTAAAGACACGGACTCATGCCCCAGATAAAGACAATACAAATTAGATTACGTCTATCTATTTACTTACCTTTTATTTGCTTTAATTCCTTTATCTCTTTTAGAATACTAAAAATATAGAAACTAAATAGAACTATATCTAGGAAATCAAACAAAAAGAAGCTTCTTTCCCCTAACAAGGAGGATATGGAACGTTATGTAGTTATCTTGTTTAAAGATTATAATTTCGTAAGTCGTTCTACCACACTCAACTTCCTCATAGTCATCCGAATTCCAAATTTCTTTTCAAGATAATTTGTGTTTAAACGTTTTTTTCGAGCATCACGTGGTAAATATAGGTAACAGCACTCGTGACCACCATAGAACTCTTCATCTCCAAAATTCTCTCTACTAAGTTCTGTTAGAGTACTTTCGGGAATCTCTTCGTTAGTAAAAACTAGATGAATACGAGAACTATCATAAGTATTATCAAATGGGTTTTCTTGAATAGCAATCTCTAATTGATTAATTTCTTTGATAATTATTGATAAATCAGCTCCAATTTTATCCAAAATCGTATCATGAACTAACTTTCTGATTTCTTCGTCAGATAACTCTGATTCTAACAGTATATTCCCACTCTGAATATATGTTTGAACATTTAAAAAACCAACTTCTGTTAGGATTTCTACTAAATAAGACATTTTGGGAATTCTATTGGTACCTGTTGGTGTTACTCCGCGAAGAAGAATAATCTTTTTCATACTAATGTCCTTGTGCATCATTTTCTAAAGAGTTCATCATTTCAAAATAATAATGAGCATCCCCCGTTGAAAAATAATTAAACCATGCTTCTACTGTAGATTTTGAATATAGGCCTAACTCCTCGACAATGAGCTTAGTCCATGATAAAGATCCGGCTGAGCTAGCGGTAATAAGCTTTCCATCTTGAACTGCAATCTCATCTTTATAATAATCCTGCCCTCGATAATGTTGGCTCATCTGGGTTAAAAAGAATGAAGCATTACTTGTATGATATCGATTATCTAAAATTCCTTTTTCAGCTAATCCCAAAGTAGCGCCACAAATAGCTCCAACTAAAATATTTTCTTGCAATAGTTTAGAGGCTACTTCTAAAACATCATCTTGCTCATTATCCAACCAAGTATCACCTCCAATAAGCACTAGCGCAGCTGCATTTGCAGTATCTAAATCATATAGATTAACATCTGGAACAATTGTCATGCCTCCAGCAGTTTTTATAGACTTTTTCCCTTTAGAAACTGTTACTAATTTTACTTTAGCTTCTCCTAACATTGACTGTAAGCTTAGCGCCTGCATTAAATAGCCGTGTTCGAAATCAGCCATAGTATCTTGAATATACATATAAATATTTTTCATCATTCTTACTCCTCTTTGATAAATGATCGAACTATTAATTGTTTTTATTGTATCATATTTTATGTTTCGCTGTAATACCAATATTTTTTACTTCATCAGTAAAATAGCGATTTTTAGACATTAAACAACCTACGGAGGCTCACCGTAGGTTTGTATTTATGTTATCAACTTATGCAACGTTTCAACCACTTGTCCTCAATATCACTGTGCTCCCGTTTAAAAGCAGAGTGAAGAATTATGACAAATAGTACCAACACCTAGAATGAATTTAGATCCTAAAAACAAATCATCAATCTGCATTAAAATAATCATGAACCTCTTTAAAAAGGGTATGCAATATTTCTTGCTCTTCTTCATCTAAATTATTTTCAGAGACTAGCTCATCCAAATACTTAGGTAGAGTAGAATGGTTTTTAATTCCATTCATGACAATTGCAAATTTCAGATCATCTAGTTCAGTTTTATTAAACTCTTTTAGCTTCTTCAAATCAATTCTAGTGATTGGATGTGGGACAACATCTAGAGTACTGTAAATGGTTTTTCCTAATAAGTAATCTGTTGTGGTATCAAATAATTTTGCTAATTTGACAACGGCTTCTAAACTAGGCTCCAAAGTTCCATTTTCCCAACGAGAATAAGTGCCTTGTTGTACATCAATCATCTCGGAAACTTGTACCTGAGTTAATTTCTTACTCTTTCTCAGTTCCTTAAGACGATCTCCAAAAGAATTATTATTAAACATTGTTTCCTCTTCAATATTCGATTCTGTATATTTTAGCTTGACAAAATATTCTAAACGGTATAAAATAGAATTATTCCATAAGGAATATTTATTTTGAGATTAAATATTCCATTGAGAATATTATAGCATAAAAGGAGGTAAAAGCGTATGTAATTAGTAGTCGATTTAAAAAATTTTAATAAAGGAGGTAAGATTCGACAAAATAAAAAAATCTTGAAACAAATGTGCCGTTCGTTCCAAGATCAAAACATATTATGTAACAATTATACCACAGAAAACTCCTCAGTTGCACAAGAAAATTTCGGAGGTTTCACAAAAAGATGACCAATAAAGAGTTAGTCAATCAAATTTCTGGCCTAAACTCTACCTCTACTCTTAAAAATTGGATCCAACTGATTAAAGAGATAAGTGGCAAGGAATTTAAGAAAATTAAAATTCCTATCAGTAGAAATCCAAGAACTCATCAATTAAGTTACACAGTTGCCTATGACTTTACAAACGAAGACCTTAGACAATTTCAAAAGTTAGCTAACCTAAAACTTGAAATAGGTCTAAAAGAGGCTATACAAGCCGTATTTGGGAGCCTAGCAGACAATGAGCACGAATCCCTAAACCAAGTAATAGATGAGCTCTACGATGAACTGAGCGCCTTAAAACAGGAATTTAAGCGAGAAATACGACTGATAAAAAATGAGAATGCCAGTCTAAAAAAGAAAATCCAAGATATTGAAGAGTCGATGCAAACCGGCTTACTAGGGTTTGTTCAGAAGAGGTCAAAAAATAGGTTCGGCTAATAGCGAGTTTTCGGCTGAGCCATGAGGCAGAAAGCTGAAAATGAGCGTAGATGCGGACGGACCATTTTTGACCGATAGGGTGTGTAGTAACACCACCCTCTGCAAGTTAGGTGTATCATCGAAAGAATTCAGTATTATCAAGGGTTTTAGAGATTTTATGGGTGGCAAAATTAGGCAAAAAGTTGAATCAAAATCTATGGCAAAAAATGAACATTTACGTTCTGTATTTGACTGGATTCAAATTCAGTTTGATAAGACTGAATTTTCGCCAAGAGAAATAATCGAAGACATTCTATTTCTTGATTATGACCTATTTATTGAGAATAAAGGGAGCCTTAAATACTATAACTATGATAGCCAGCTTCATCATGGAAATATCCGTATCTACCATGGAGCGAAAGAGTCGTCCTACATGCTTGTCATGTCAGGACAGGCACTCGAGTTCTTTAGAGATATGGTATTAGATCCAAATAGTCTGTCCGAAAGACAGTTTCTGAACAACCTCTACTACAATTACAATCAATTTTCAGTAAGACGAATTGATATTGCAATAGATGATTTTAATGAAACACCCTATTTCACTCCTAATCAGCTTCTAAAGATTTGTCAGAAGAAACGCTTTATATATGGAAAAAGCACCTACTACAATACCTACGGAGATGAAACAATCGGCCAGACCTTATATTTGAGAAAACCCAATGATGATGAAAGACTTAGAATTTACGATAAACGTTTAGAACGAGCTGAGAAGCTCGGTATCAGCAAGCGTTATATAGAAAATTGGATAAGAACGGAGTTAGAACTTAGGAAAGAAAAAGCTCACTACTTCATTCAAGAATGGTTGCATTCAGAAATAGATCTTCTCAACTTTACCAAGGGATATCTCAAAGAAAAAGTGAGGTTCTATAGTGATAGTCACTTCTCAAAACCTTTGAGAACTTGGGAAAAGTTTTTAGGTCACTCAAAACCTGTCTCTATCATTATTTCAAAACCAAAAACAGAACTAGAACAAAAATTAGAATGGTTTACCTATAAAGGTTCTGGAGCTATTCTAAAAGCGTATAAATTTCTATACGACAATAACTTACTGCATGAGTATGAGAAATCTAACTATCTCGCACTCAACAATATGGAATATCCACCAGATTTAGCAAGTGGATTAATAGAAAGGGCAATTCTCTTTAAAAGAGAAGATTTAATCCCTACAATCAAAGAAAATATTAAAAGGAGAAATTAATTATGGCAAAAATGCTTTCACAAAATGACTGGAATTTTAATAACATTGGAACAAAATTTGAATTGGATGAAGTTATTCCAAAATTTGAAACGGAAGTCCGAGCAGATGCAAACGGAGAAATTATCAAAAACCGAGATGGTAGCGAAAGACGTTTTAATACCGATAAAATCATTGGTTGGAAATACAATGTAACAATCAAGGAT
Source organism: Streptococcus sp. SCPM-O-B-15277 (M60) (assembly GCF_058200335.1). NCBI lineage: Bacteria > Bacillati > Bacillota > Bacilli > Lactobacillales > Streptococcaceae > Streptococcus > Streptococcus sp. SCPM-O-B-15277 (M60). The sequence goes on along the minus strand of NZ_JBYQGR010000001.1, from coordinate 2,087 downwards.
GGACAATTCAAAAAGAAATCAACCCAAGTCTCTGTAGACAATCCAGAAGCATTAGTTGATAATGACTATATCCAAGCAATGGATGAAGTACCAGTAACATTTGACAATTTACAAGCTACTATGATTAGTTCGACAATGTATTACAAGGCGGATGCTATCCATTTAGTAGATGTAAAACAAAAATAAGTATTAGACAAGGGGAGTTAATCCTCCCCTTACTTAATCTAATTAGAAAAGGAGATCACATGATTAAAACAGTAACAAAAGATGACCTTATCGAACTTGGATTTGCTCCAGGAACTGCAAGAAAGATTATCCATACTGGCAAATTACTATTAGTGAATCGTGGTTTTAATATCTACGATAACAAACGGATTGGTACAATTCCAGCCAGTGTCGCTGAAGAACTACTAGGAATTGAACTCCAGAAAGAAGCATAATGAATGACTATTCGTAAAACTAAAAATGGTAAATGGACTGTTGATGTTTCTAATGGTTTCCACCCAGTCACACAAAAAAGAATACGTATCATTCGAAAAGGATTAAAATCTAAAAAGGAAGCACTAGAACTAGAACAACATATTCGAGTTGTAGAATTAAAAGAAAAACAATTTGACTTTGTAGTAACAACAGATATGTTATTCCAGTTGCTTGAAGAAGACGATTTGAAAAATGGCAGAAAAATAAGCTATACAAGTACACAAAGAAACAATTATGAGCGTCATATTAAACCATATTTTAAAAATACAAATTTAAATAAATTAACGTATGACCATATATTCGAATTTCGTGAATACCTAAAAACAAAACCTAAAAAACAAAATGAAAATGAAACTTTAAGTTATAATACAATTAATAAAGTTCTAATTCTACTTAAAAAAATTTTTGACACTGGTATAAGAAAATCCCTTATTGATAAAAATCCTGTTGAGAATCTGAGAAAATTACCAATTAGGAAGCCTAATATCAAATTTTGGAGTATAGAAGAATTCACGAGATTTAGAGAACTTATTCAAGATGATGAAACAAGCTATGACCTGTTTTTCGTAATTGCTTTCTTTACTGGGATGAGAATGGGAGAAATACTCGCATTGAACTGGAATGATATAAATCTTTTAACAAATACAATTTTCGTTACCAAAACGGTATACTTTGTAAATAATACAAGCTACATTAATACAACAAAAACACGATCAGGAACTAGAAATATTACAATCAATCAGAAATTAACGGAAATGCTAAAAGATTGGAAAGAAAAACAAAAAGAAAAACTTAAGGAATTTACCAAAAATATTGACGGACTACAAATAATACAGAGTACACCAATAACTATTACAAAAAATATGATTGATAAGAAGTTTAAGCAAATACTAGAAAGGGATAAAGATTTAAAGAGAATAAGAATTCATGATTTAAGACACTCTCATGCATCATTACTTATAAATCAAGGGGAAGATTATCTTGTTGTTAAAGAAAGATTAGGACACGCATCTATTACGACAACAATTGATACTTATTCCCATTTGTACCCTAGCAAACAGAAAACATTGGCTAATAAACTTGATGATTTATTTTAAAATGGAAAAAATTGGTAACTCGACAAACAACAAAGAAAAAAAGACAAGGTCCGAAAACCTTGTCTTTTAAACTATACCGGCGGCCGGGGTCGAACCGGCACGTCCTTGCGGACACTGGATTTTGAGTCCAGCGCGTCTGCCAATTCCGCCACGCCGGCAAATAGTAACTGGGGTAGCTGGATTCGAACCAACGCATGAGGGAGTCAAAGTCCCTTGCCTTACCGCTTGGCTATACCCCAATAATATAAAATAGGCGAGTGATGGGGATCGAACCCACGCATGCCAGAGCCACAATCTGGTGTGTTAACCACTTCACCACACCCGCCATACTATTAAACACGGGCAGTAGGAATTGAACCCACACTGAAGGTTTTGGAGACCTTAGTTCTACCTTTAAACTATGCCCGTAGAGGATGGAAGGGGAGGGATTCGAACCCCCGAACCCGAAGGAGCGGATTTACAGTCCGCCGCGTTTAGCCTCTTCGCTACCCTTCCGTATGATTTTAAAAA